>NZ_LYVO01000083.1 GCF_001984055.1 Variovorax sp. KK3 | reverse complement strand
GGGCGGCCCTGGCGGGCGCCCCGACCTGGCCGAGGTGCCTTACGAATTCGGCGTGCCGCAGCAGTCGCCGTCCGCGCTGCGCTTCCAGGCCGTGCATGGCAATGCGGCTGCGGCGCGGGCCCATGCCGCCGTCGAGTCGGTCAGCGTCAAGCATCCGCAGCGTGGCGAGTCGGCCCACTGGGTCACGCGCACCGCGCTGTGCGTGGAGGTGCGCGATCCGCGCCGCGCCAACGGGCCGGCGGCCGAGAAGCTGGGCCAATCTTCGGGCGTGCTCTATGTCTTCATGCCGCCGCTGGCGCGTCTGGAGGACTACATCGACCTGCTCGCCGCCGTCGAAGCGAGCGCCGAAGAGCTCGACCTGAAGATCGTGATCGAAGGCTACCCGCCGCCGCGCGACCCGCGCCTGAAGATGCTGCAGGTCACGCCCGACCCCGGCGTGATCGAGGTCAACATCCACCCGGCCCACAACTGGGCCGAGCTGGTTGACCACACCGAGTTCCTTTACGACGCGGCCTTCCTGACGCGCCTGTCGGCCGAGAAATTCATGACCGACGGCCGCCACACCGGCACCGGCGGCGGCAACCACTTCGTGCTGGGCGGCGCCACGCCGGGCGACAGCCCCTTCCTGCGCCGGCCCGAGCTGCTGGCCAGCCTGCTGCTCTACTGGCACAACCACCCGTCGCTGAGCTACCTGTTCTCGGGCATGTTCATCGGCCCGACCAGCCAGGCGCCGCGCGTGGACGAGGCGCGCAACGACCAGGTCTACGAGCTGGAGATCGCGCTGGCCCAGATCGCACGCAACCGCGAAGTCCATGGCGAGGACATGCCGCCCTGGCTGGTCGACCGCACGCTGCGCAACATCCTGATCGACGTCACCGGCAACACGCACCGCAGCGAGTTCTGCATCGACAAGCTCTACTCGCCCGACTCCACCACGGGCCGCCTGGGCCTGCTGGAGCTGCGCGCCTTCGAGATGCCACCGCATGCGCGCATGAGCATCGTGCAGCAGCTGCTGCTGCGTGCGCTGGTCGCGCGCTTCTGGGACGCGCCCTACCGCGCGCCCGTCACCCGCTGGGGCACCGAGCTGCACGACCGCTTCCTGCTACCCACGTTCGTGAAGATGGACTTCGACGACGTGATCGAAGAGATGCGGCAGGCCGGCTTCGCCTTCGACGCGGCCTGGTTCGCGCCGCACTTCGAGTTCCGCTTCCCGCTGGTCGGGCAGGTGCAGGCCATGGGCGTGGAGCTGTCGCTGCGCAACGCGCTGGAGCCCTGGCACGTGATGGGCGAGGAAGGCGCGCCCGGCGGCACCGTGCGCTACGTCGATTCGTCGCTGGAGCGCGTCGAGGTGCGGGTGACCGGCCTCAACGAAAGCCGCTACGTCGTCACCGTCAACGGCCAGGTACTGCCGCTGCAGCCCACCGGCACGGCCGGCGAGTTCGTGGCCGGCGTGCGCTACAAGGCCTGGAACCCGCCGTCGGCGCTGCACCCGAGCATCAGCGTGCATGCGCCGCTGACCTTCGACATCGTCGACACCTGGATGAAGCGTTCGCTCGGCGGCTGCCAGTACTTCGTGTCGCACCCGGGCGGCCGCAACTACGACACCTTCCCGGTCAACGCATACGAGGCCGAGAGCCGGCGCATGGCGCGCTTCTCGCGCATGGGCCACACGCCGGGCCTGCTGCGCACGCCGCCGGCCAGCATCGAGATCGCGGGCAGCCGGGAGTTTCCGTTCACGCTGGACCTGCGGCGCTGATCGGGCGTCGGCGCACGCGGTGCACGGTGTGAGAATGGGCGCAACGTGGACCCCCTGAACGAATCCCTTTTCGACGCCCAGTCGCTCGAGTCGCCCGCCGAGGTGGCCTCGTCGCTGGCGCCGCCTGCGGCCCCCGGCCATTTCGACGAGCTGCGCGGCATCGGCACCCCGGCACCGACCGGCGTGCCGCGCCTGGGCGTGCCATCGCAGCCCGCGCCGCTGCACGACGCCTCCGCACCGGCGCCCACGCCCGCCGAAGCGCCTGCGGACGAGCGCGCCCCGGCCGCGCCGCACTGGGCTGACTTCTTCGAGCATCTCGGCACAGAGGGCTTCGCCGACCTGCCGCGCCGCGCCGTGAGCCTGCAGCGCCAGATCCGCGACAACGGCGTCACCTACAACGTCTACGCCGACAACGATGGGCCGCAACGGCCCTGGTCGCTCGACCTGTTTCCGCTGATCGTGCCGCCCGAGAGCTGGGCCAAGATCGAGGCCGGCGTGCTGCAGCGCGCGCGCCTGCTCAACCGCATGATGGCCGACGCCTACGGCCCGCGGCAGATGGTGGAAGAAGGCCTCTTGCCGCCGGCGCTGGTGCGCGGCAACCCGGGCTACCTGCGCCCCATGCACGGCGTGCGGCCGCCGGGCGACACCTGGCTGCACATCGCCGCGATGGACCTCGCACGCGGGCCCGACGGCAACTGGTGGGTGCTGTCGCAGCGCACGCAGGCACCTTCGGGCCTGGGCTACCTGCTCGAGAACCGCCTGGCCATCGCGCGCCAGTTCCCGCAGGCCTTCGAGGCGCTGCACGTGCAGCGCCTGGCCGCCACCTACCACGCGATGATGGAAGGGCTGCAGCAGATGTGCCCGGCCGGCCAGCCGCCGCACATCGTCCTGCTGACGCCCGGCCCCTACAACGAAACGTACTTCGAGCACGCCTACCTGGCGCGCTACCTCGGCATCGCGCTGGTCGAAGGCAACGACCTCACCGTGCGCGACCAGCGCCTGTACCTCAAGACGCTGCAGGGCCTGCGGCCGGTGCACGGGCTCATCAAGCGGCTCGACGACCAGTTCCTCGACCCGCTGGAACTGCGCCCGGACTCCACCCTTGGCGTGCCGGGCCTGCTGCAGGCGGTGCGCGCAGGCAACGTGCTGGTGGCCAACATGCCGGGCTCGGCCTGGCTCGAATCGCCGGCCTTGCTGGGATTCATGCCGGCGCTGTCGAGGCGCCTGCTCGGCGAAAAGCTGCTGCTGCCGGCGCTGCCCACCTGGTGGTGCGGCGAGCGCGCCGCCATGGAAGCCGTGCTGCCGCAGCTCAACGGCTGCACCATCAAGCCGACCTACACCGGCGACGACGGCCACGCCGCCTTCGAAACCGTGCTCGGCAGCCGCATGGGCCGGCGCGAGCTCGACGAATGGGCCGGCCGCATCGTGCGCGAGGGCGACGAATACACGGTGCAGGGCTACCTGCCGATCTCGCAGATGCCGACCTGGACGCAAGACCGCGGCCCCGGCCACATCACGCCGCGCTCGGTACTGCTGCGCGTGTTCGCGGTCAGCGACGGGCCGCAGTCCTGGCGTGTGCTGCCCGGCGGCCTGGCGCGACTCGCCGGCGCCGATGCGCAGATCGCGTCGATGCAGCGCGGCGGCAGCAGCGCCGACGTGTGGGTGCAGACCGACGGCGAGGTCGACCGCACCACGCTGCTGCAGTCGCATGCCACGCCCGCCTCGCTGGCGCGGCACCGCGCGCCGGTGACGAGCCGCGCGGCCGAGAACATGTACTGGCTGGGCCGCTACACCGAGCGCGCCGAAAACGCGGTGCGCCTGGCGCGTCTCACGCTCGACCTGCTGGGCGGCGAAGACCTGTCCTCGCCCGCCCTCCTGACCTGGCTGCACGACATGGCGCTGCGCAACGCGCTGGTGCCGCGCGAAGTGCCCAGCCTGCCGCGTTCGCGGCGCGTGTTCGAGCGCGCGCTCATCGCGGAGCTGGCCGACATCGACGACGGCGGCAGCGTGGGCTACAGCCTGCGCTGCGTGCGCCAGTCCGCTGCCGCGGTGCGCGAGCGGCTGTCGCCCGACCACTGGAACCAGATCGTCCGGGCCGAGGCCGAGTTCATCCGCCGCAGCACCGAGCAGGCCGCCGAGCGCGGCGGCACTGGCGTAGCCGCCTTCGGCTACGCCAGTGCCGCCGCGCTGCGCATGCTCGAATCGACCAGCACGGCGCTGTCGGCCATGACCGGTGCGCAGACCGACCGCATGACGCGCGACGATGCCTGGCGGCTGCTGTCGATCGGCCGGCACATCGAGCGCCTGGCTTTCCTGTCGGGCGCGCTGACGGCCGGCTTCCGCATCGGCTCGGTGCACGACGTGAGCGGCTTCGAGGCCATGATCGCGCTGTTCGACAGCACCATCACCTTCCACGCGCGCTACCAGCAGCGCCGCGACGTCGCGACCATGGTCGACCTGCTGGTGCTCGACGGCGACAACCCGCGCTCGCTGGCCTGGGTCACGCAGACGCTGCGCGGGCGCATCGCGCGGCTGGCGGGCAGCGCGCCCGGCAAGCTGACCGCGCTGTCGCACGAACTGCCCGACCCGGCCACCTGGACGCTGGAGCACCTGTGCGACGCCGGCCCGGACGCGGGCTATGCGGCGTTGATGCAGTTGCTCGAAACTTGCGAAACGGCGGCCTACCATGTGTCGGACGCGATCGGCATTCGCTACTTCACACTGACCTCCGAATCGCTGCGCTCGGTTGGAGCCTGAGGGCTCTTCATCGGCTGGTCATCCGCTCTTCACCGGTTTCATCATCATGCTGCTGCACGTCACCCACGAAACGCGCTACGCCTACTCGCCGCCGGTCGAGACGGCCCAGCACCTGGCGCATCTGAAGCCGCTGGGCACCGAGTCGCAGCGCCTGGTGAGCCACTCGATTACGGTCAGCCCCACGCCCGCACAGCGCAGCGAATCGCCCGACATCTACGGCAACGGACGCGCCTTCTTCGCGCTCGACTCGACGCACGACGAGCTGGTGGTCACGGCCGAGAGCGTGGTCGAGACCGGCCCGCCCGTGCTTTCGGCGGCCGCATCGCGCGAACTGCCCTGGGAAGCCGTGCGCGACCGCTTCCGCTATGCCAAGGACGTGGCCTTCGACCCCGCGGCCGAGTTCGTCTTTCCTTCGCGCTACGTGCCCCGGCGCGACGAGTTCGCCGCCTATGCGCGGCCCAGCTTCACGCCCGGACGCGCGCTCTTCGATGCGGCCATGGACCTCACGCTGCGCATGCATGCCGACTTTCGCTACGACAGCGGCAGCACCGACATCAGCACGCCGGCCGTCGAGGCGCTCGAACAACGCCACGGCGTGTGCCAGGACTTCGCGCACATCATGATCGCCTGCCTACGCACGCTGGGCCTGCCGGCGCGCTACGTCAGCGGCTATCTGCTGACGCAGCCGCCGCCCGGCCAGCCGAGGCTGATCGGCGCCGATGCCTCGCATGCCTGGGTGTCGGTCTACATCCCGGGCAAGGACGGGCCGGGCGACTGGGCCGAGTTCGATCCGACCAACGGCCGCCAGCCCGGCGAGGACTACGTGGCGCTCGCCATCGGCCGCGACTACGCCGACGTGTCGCCGATGCGCGGCGTGCTGCACGGCGGCGCGCGCCACACGCTGGACGTGCGCGTCACCGTGCAGCCGCTGGAAGAACTGCGGGACGAGGCGGCGCAGGCGGCCCGCGATCAGGTGCAGACCCAAGCGCAAGGCCAGGCACAGACTCAGACGCAAACGCAGACACAAGGTCAGGTGCAGACGCAGCCACAATCGCCATCCCAAGACCCGGACAAGGATCCATCATGAACATCGACGACAAACTCAAGAGCCTCGGCATCACGCTGCCGCCCGTCTCGACTCCCGCCGCCGCCTACGTGCCCTTCGTGCAGACCGGCAAGCTGGTCTTCCTGTCCGGCCACATCGCGAAGAAGGACGGCAAGCCCTGGATCGGCCAGCTCGGCGCCGGTCTCGGCACCGAAGAAGGCAAGCAGGCCGCGCGCGCCATCGCCATCGACCTGCTCGGCACGCTGAAGGCCGCCACGGGCGACTTGAACAAGGTCAAGCGCATCGTCAAGGTGATGAGCCTCGTCAACTCCACGCCCACCTTCACCGAGCAGCACCTGGTGACCAACGGCGCCAGCGAATTCTTCGCCGAGGTGTTCGGCCCTGAGAAGGGTGCGCATGCACGCAGCGCCTTCGGCGTGGCGCAGATTCCGTTCGGCGCCTGCGTCGAGATCGAACTGATCGCCGAAGTCGAGTAAGCGCCGCGCGATCGCAGGGACGGCTCGGGGACGCCTCAGCGCCGGCTCAGGGGCGCGAGCCCTCGGGCGCCGCTTCGAGGGCAGTGGCCACACGCCGCGGCCGGCCCAGCGTGCCGATCACCGCCGCGGCCACCATCACCAGTGCCGCGCTGACGAGCATGGTGCTGGAGATGCCGGAGCCATCCACCACGAGTCCGCCGATCAGCGAGCCGCTCGCGATGGCGACCTGGAAGCCGCTCACCAGCAGCGCCTGCCCCGCTTCCTGCGCATCGGGCACGGCCTGCATCATCCAGCCGGTCAACGCCACGGGGATCAGGCCGAAGGCCACGCCCCACACCACGACCACCGCAGCGCCGCCCGCGATGCCACCGCCGATCAGCGTGGCGAGCACGAGCGCGCCGGCCAGCATCAGCGCGGCCGTCAGCGCCGCAAGCCGCACGCTGCGCGCGACCAGGCTGCCGCCGAAGAAGGTGCCGACGAAGCCGGTCGCGCCGTAGACCAGCAGCAGCGTGGTCACCGCATCGGGCCCGAGGCCGAAGTTCTGCTGCAGCAGCGGCTTGAGGTAGGTGTAGGCCGCGAAGTGCCCCGCGATCAGGAACAGCACCGCCAGCAGGCCGACCTGCGCCATGCGGCGCGTGAGCGGCGTCAACAGGTCGCGCGGCTTGATCGCGCGTGCCGGCGGCATCGGCGGCAGCAGCCAGAGCTGCATGATCAGCACCACGGCAGCCAGCACGCCGGTGACGGCGAAGGCGGCTCGCCAACCGGCCAGGGTGCCGAGGAAGGCGCTCAGCGGCACGCCGAACACGGTGGCGCCCGAGATGCCGGCCAGCACGATCGACATGGCGCGCGCCTGCTGGGCCGGCGGCACCAGCTGCGTGCCGGCGCCGGGCGCGAAGGTCCAGAAGCCGCCGATGCACAGGCCCAGCAGCACACGTGCCACCAGCATCGTCGCGAAGTCGGGCGCCAGGGCGGCCAGCAGATTGGATGCGACCAGCAACGCGCTGAGCGCGATCATCACCGTGCGCCGGTCGAGCCGGCCGGCGGCCACGATCAAGGCCGGGCCGGCAAAAGCGGCCAGCACGCCGGGGATGGTGACCATCAACCCGGCCGTGCCGTCGGACACCTTCAGGCCGGTTGCGATGTCGGTCAGGAGCCCGATGGGCAGGAACTCCGTCGTGACCATGGCGAAGGTGCCGACGGCGATCGAGCCCACGCCGAGCCAGGTGGCACGCGAGGCCTCGGCATTGCGACCAGGCGCAGACGCGAGCCCGGGCGGCGCCGCGAGCGCGGTCTCTGCGGTGGCTTCGCAGGTGGTGCAGGGAGCGTTCATGAACTGGTTCTTCCGGAAAACAGAAGAGCCCGGCCAAGCGGCTTGCCCGGGCTCGTTGCGACAGGGTCCGAGTCTGAGCGCGGCGCCGGCTGCGTCCAAGACGGCGCGGGGAAGTTGTGGGTTTCCGTGGCGCTAACAATGCAGAACGAGGAACCTCATGCGCAAAGTCTTGGATCAAGTTCGCCTCATCTCATTTGCAATGCCCATATGTTGCATTTGCAAGTATGTTAAGTTCTCTGCATGACACCCGCACGCCCCCCTCCTACGCCCGCATGCAAGATGGCACGTGCATTCGACCGCGTTTTCCTGCAGTTCCTCGACACATCGGGGAGCAGGTCGCGCGCCCAGGATCACTTCTTCGATCGCATTGCCGACTCCTGCCGGCTCGATCGGGACAAGGCATCGCACTACGCTTCCGCGAGCATGCCGGCGGGCGCCGTGGACGAATGGTTCAAGGCTTCAAAGCTGCCACGCAAGAAGGACCTACAGATCGCCCTTTGCCTCAATGCCTCGATGTTGTCACGCGCCCATTCGGAGAAGAACCTCGAACCTGTGGTCACGGAGCGAATGTTTCGGCAAGCGGACCTGCTGGTTCGCGCCGCCGAGGTTTTCGGTGACGAGGGGCCGCTTTGGATGACAAAGCCCCACCCTCTGCTCGACGGCAAATCGCCTGCCGAGTACGCGACCAACGAGTTCGGCGGCGAGAAAGTGCGCGCCATCCTCAACGCGATCGAGCACGGGGGCGTTGTTTGACGCTATCGGTCTGGCGTATCGGAACAACCAAGGCCTTGCGGCTCGATCAGCTCGCCTGGGGCTCAACGCTGGCGCCGGGTCGTTGGCATTCGATGCCACCCATCGGGCGGCCCGTCGTCTACGCAGGCCAGAGCCGGGCCATCTGCCAACTCGAGAAGCGGGTGCATTGCAATGGCGTCAAGCCCCTGAACATTGCCCTGTTGCGACTCGATCTTCCGGACCTGGCGGTTCTAGAGGACGTCCGGACGCTCGTCGACCTGCCGTCCGACTGGATCGACCGGGAGTCGCTCACGCAGTCGATCGGGAGCGCGTGGCGCAACGCGAACCGCTCATTGGGGCTGTGGGTTCCCTCGGCGGTCGAGCCTTCCGAAAGCAATCTAGTGCTCAACCCGGACCATCCGTCGTTCTCGTCCATCATGCTGACGGTCGAACGCAATCCCTTCACGTTCGACGACCGGATGTTTTCCTGATTGCAGCCGCTAGAGGCAAGGCGGCGCACACCGGCGACCATGCGACAGGCCCATCGTCAGGCCGCGTTGCAGGTGGAGGTCGGTATTCGCCAGGGCGTAATCGCGGCTTGGAGTTGCCGGCACCGGGCGGCATGCGCTCCCTCCCCGGCAAAAGACTACGCCACGACCGACGATCCCCGCACCATCAAGGCCCCTGGCAGCAGCAACTGCCTCGGTGGCGCCTCCAGCCCTTGCAGCCGCTCGATGAGACAAGTGGCCGCCGTGCGGCCGATCGCGTCGGTGGGCTGCGCGATGGTGCTCAGGCCCGGCCCGATCAGCGGCGCCCACTCGGGATCGTCGAAGCCGACGAAACCCAGTTCGACGCCGAACTGCCAGCCCAGGCGCGCCATGGCCGAAGCCACGCGCAAGGTGACGACCGCGTTGCCGGCCAGCACCGCCGCGCGCCGGCCCCGCTTCGCGCGTTTGCGCAGCGAGCGCAGCGCATCGTCGAGTGCGTCGACGTCGTCGCTTGCGCTTTCGAACACCGTGCCGGCTACGCGCGGCTGGTGCGCGGCGATGCACTCGCCGAAAGCCGCGGTGCGCTCGCGCCGCGAACTCACGCCCTTCAGCGGCTCGGTGATGTAGAGCAGTTCGCGATGGCCGCCTTCCACCAGATGCGCACAGGCGGCCTTCATCGCGGCGGCGTTGTCCAGCGAGACGAAGTCGGTGTGCATGCCGGCATGGCGGCGGTCGACCAACACGGCCGGCTTGCCGTGCAATGCATCGGCATCGACCAGCCCGGCGCCGCGGCCGAGGGTGTTGAGGATGAAGCCGTCGACCTGGTAGCCGGCCAGCGCGTCGATGGCCTCGTGCTCGCGCTCGGCGTCGTTGCCCAGGTTGAACAGCATCACCAGGTAGCCGGCCTCCTGGCAGGCCTTCTCGGCACCGCGCAGCACGGCCACCGAATAGGGGTTGGTGATGTCGGCCACGATCAGGCCGATGAGCCGCGAGCGGCCTCGGCTCAGGGCCTGCGCCATCGGGCTGGGCGTGTAGGCGAGCTTGGTCACGGCCGCCTCGACGCGCGCGGCGATGTCGTCGCTCAGGAGGCGCTCGCGGTGGTTGAGGAAACGCGAGACGGTGGCCTTGGAGACGCCGGCTTCGCGCGCCACGTCGCCGATGGTGGCCTTGGCCGGCTTCCTGCTCATGCGAACGCGGTGTCGTAGACGGCCGACGGCCGCTCGCCGGCGAGCGCCTTCAGCAGATTGGTGGTGGCCAGTTCGGCCATGGCGTGGCGCGTCTCGTGCGTGGCCGAGCCGATGTGCGGCAGCGGGGTCACGCGCGCATGGGTGCGCAGCGGCGAATCGTTCGGCAGCGGCTCGGTGGCGAACACGTCGAGCCCGGCGGCACGCAGCGTGCCGTGGTCGAGCGCCGCCAGCAGCGCCGGTTCCTGCACGGTGGCGCCGCGCCCACCGTTGATGAAGATTGCGCCCGGCTTCATGCGCGCGAACACGCTCGCGTCGATCATGCCGCGGGTGCTGTCCGACAGTGGCAGCATCGCGACCACGATGTCGGCACGCGCCAGCAGTTCGTCGAGCGGCGTATGCGCCGCATGGCCCTGCAATTCGGGCGCCTGCGCGGCCAGGTCGACCGGACGCCGCGCGTGGTAGAGCACCGGCATGCCGAAGCCCAGCGCCGCACGCCGCGCGATGGCCTGGCCGATGCGGCCGAAGCCCAGCAGGCCCAATGTCTTGCCGTGCACGTCGAAGCCGAACAGGTCTTCGCCGATGTTCTTGTTCCAATGGCCCACGCGCACGAGGTTCGACAGCTCGACCACGCGGCGGCTCGTGGCCATCAGCAATGCGAAGACGGTATCGGCCACCGTCTCGTCGAGCACGCCCGGCGTGTGGCACAGCAGGATGCCGCGCTCGTGCAACGCGGCCAAGGCATAGTTGTCGACGCCGACCGAAACGCTGGAGATCACCTCGAGCTTCGGCGCGCGCGCCAGCAGCGCGTCGTCCACCGGAAAACTGGAGCCGATGAGGCCTTGCGCTTCGGCCAGCGCCGCATCGAAGGCCGGCCGCTGCGCCGCGACGCGCGGGTTGGCCACCGTGACATCGTGTGCGGCCTGCAGGCGTGCCAGCTGGTCTTCGGGCAGCTCGCGGAAGACCAGGACCTTCTTGCGCATGGTGCTCACAGCCCCGCTTCTTCGAGCTGCGCCCGCGTCGGCAGGCCTTCGGTGTCGCCCAGCACCTGCACGGCGCGGGCACCGATCCAGGCGGCACGGCGCACGGCCTCGGGCACGCTGCGGCCTTCGAGCAGCGCGCTCACCACACCGACCGCGAAGCCGTCGCCGGCACCGACCGTGTCGATCACCTTCTCGACCGGGAAGCCGTCGACGCGGCCGGTACCGGCCGTGTCGCTGTCGTAGTAGGCGCCCTCGGCACCGAGCTTGACCACGACCAGCTTCGCGCCGAGCCCACGGTAGAAACGCGCCACGCCTTCGGGCGTGGTCTCGCCGGTGAGCAGCAGGCCTTCTTCCATGCCGGGCAGCACCCAGTCGGCGCGCGAAGCCAGCGCGTTGATCCAGTGGCGCATGGTCTCTTTCGACGACCACAGCGTGGGGCGCAGGTTCGGGTCGAACGAAATCGTGCGGCCGGCGGCGCGCATGACGTCCATGCTCTTCACCGCGGCCTGGATGCTGGTGTCGGAAATAGCGGCAAACACGCCGGTGGCGTGCAGGTGGCGGGCCGAGCGCAGCCAGGCCTCGTCCACGTCGGCCAGGCCCATGTGGCTGGCCGCCGAGCCCTTGCGGTGGTATTCCACCGGCGGGTCGCTGCCGTCGGTGACGCGGCCCTTGAACTGGAAACCCGTGCGCTGCGATGCATCGCTGATGACGTGCGAGCAGTCGATGCCCTCGGACTGCATGGTGGCCAGCAGCGCACGGCCCATCGAATCGGTGCCGAGCCGGCTGGCCCAGCCCACCTTGAGTCCCAGGCGCGACAGGCCGATGGCCACGTTGGTCTCGGCGCCGGCGGTGCGCTTGTGGAAGGCGGTGGCGTTCTCGATGGGGCCGGGCTGGTCGCCGACCAGCAGCATCATGGCTTCACCGAAGAGCGCGACGTCGAAGGTTGTGTCGGTCATGACAGGCCTCGCAAGGAGCGGATGTGTTCGACCTGGTCGCGCGTGACGGCCGGCAGGTCATCGCCGACCAGAGGATATTCGATGGCATGCGGCACATCCACCGGAAGTGCCCGCAGCACCGCGCGCCAGGGCGCGACGGACTCGGCCAGCGGCACCGCCACCCACTTGGCGGGCAGGCGCTGCACGCCCTTGCAATGCACGTACCGCACCCGCGGCGCCAGGGCTTCGGCGGCACGCAGCGGGCATTCGCCGAGCCAGTGCCAGTTGCCCATGTCGAAGGTCATGCCGAGGTCGAGCCCCGCCTGCGCCTGCTGGTCGAAGAATCGCAGCAGCGCGTCGAGGCTGCCGGCCTGCACGGTCTGGTCGTTCTCGATGAGCAGTTCCACCGGCTGGGCATCGAGCAGGGCTTTGAGCTTGGCCAGCGAGAACTGCGAAGCTGCGGCGAAGCCACCGATCGCCATCTTGAGCCGGTGGGCACGCAGCGCGGTCGCTGCGGCCAGGCCGCGGGCGAGCGCGCCTTCGTCCAGGCTGCCGTCGGCGGCCCAGAGACCTTCGGGGCTCGAATACACGGAGGCGAGGCCGGCCAATGCCCCCAATTCGGCAGCGGGTTCGCGCAGCAGTTCGCCGCGGACCTCCACGCTGTCGGCGCCGGCTTCCAATGCAAGCCGCGTGCACCACAGCTGGCCGTGCCGGCCCACCTCGGCCGCGCCGAAGGACGACAGAGAGATCAGGACAGGCGGCATGTCAGTGGGCTTGGTGCGAGCTGAGGATCTGGCCGAGGAACTGGCGGGTCTTCTCGTGCTTGGGCTGCGCGAAGAACTCGCCCGGTGGGGCCTGCTCGACGATCTTGCCGTCGGCCATGAAGATCACGCGGTCGGCCACGCTGCGGGCGAAGCCCATTTCGTGCGTGACGCACAGCATGGTCATGCCGTCTTCGGCCAGGCCGATCATGGTGTCGAGCACTTCCTTGACCATCTCGGGGTCGAGCGCGGACGTCGGCTCGTCGAACAGCATGATCTTCGGGCTCATGCACAGGGCGCGAGCGATCGCCACGCGCTGCTGCTGGCCACCGGACAACTGGCTCGGGTACTTGTGGGCCTGCTCGGGAATGCGCACGCGCGACAGGTACTTCATCGCCACCTCTTCGGCCTGCGCCTTGGACATGCCGCGCGAGCGCATCGGCGCCAGCGTGCAGTTCTGCAGGATGGTGAGGTGCGGGAACAGGTTGAACTGCTGGAACACCATGCCGACCTCGGCCCGCACGGCGTCGACGTTCTTGCCGCCGGCCGTGAGCTCGATGCCGTCGACCACGATCTTGCCCTTCTGCACCGTCTCGAGCCGGTTGATGCAGCGGATCAGCGTCGACTTGCCCGAGCCCGAAGGCCCGCAGATGACGATGCGCTCGCCGGTGCGCACCGAGAGGTCGATGTCGGTCAGCACCTGGAAGGTGCCGTACCACTTGTTCACCGATTCCATCCGGATGATGGCGTCGGCGCCGGCGTGGGTGGCGATCGTGTCGGTCATGGAGCGAGCCTGGGGGTTAGTTCAACTTCGGCAGATCCGTCTGCAGCCACTTGTTGTAGAGCTTGTTCAGCTCGCCGTTGGCCGTGTTCTTCGCGACGAAGTCGTTGACGTTCTTGAGCAGGTCGTCCTGGCCCGGCCGCATGGCGATGGCCATGGCCTGCTGCACCAGGGTGAATTTGTTCTCGAAGGTATTGGCCGGCACGCGCTTGGCGATCTGCGCGGCCACGGTGACGGAGCAGCCGATGGCATCGACCTGGCCCGACATCAGCGCCTGCATGGCCGAGGCATCGTCATCGAAGCGGCGGATCTCGGTGCCTTCGGGCGCGGCCTTGGTCACGGCCACGTCCTGCGTGCTGGCCCGGGCCACGCCCACGCGCACGCCCTTGAGGTCGGCGGCGGCCTTGATGTTGCTGCCGGTCTTGCCGTAGAGCACGATGGTGGCGGCCGCATAGGGCTGCGAGAACTGCACCTGCTTGGCACGCTCGGGCGTGACGGCGAGCGAGGCCACCAGCAGGTCGACCTTGTTGGTCAGCAGGAAGGGAATGCGGTTCGGGCCAGTGACGGGCACGATGTTGGCCTTGACGCCCCAGTCCTTCGCCAGCAGCTTGGCCACGTCGGCGTCGTAGCCGTCGGGCTGGTTCTTCGCGTCGGTGGTGCCGTAGGGCGGAAAGTCGACCAGCATGCCGATCGTGATCTCGCCCTTCTTCTTGATGTCGGCCACGCTCTGGGCCGAAGCCAGCGGCGCGAAGGCGGTCAGCGCGGCGCCCAGGCCGAGAGCGGCGATGGCGGCACGGCGGGTGGTGAAGAGGGTCATGTCGGAGTCTCCTTGGATGAGGGCGTGAAAGTTGAAAAAGCGAAATCAGCGTGCCAAAGCGCGGGCGCGTTTGCGCTCCATGTGGCCGGCCACCAGAGACAGCGGCCAGCAGATGACGAAGTACAGCGCCGCGACGGTGGTGAACACCTGCAGCGGCTGGAAGGTCGCGTTGTTGATGATCTGGCCGGCGCGCGTGATCTCGGTGAAGCCGATGATCGCGGCGAGCGAGGTGCCCTTGATGATCTGCACCACGTAGCCCACGGTCGGCGGCAGCGCGATCTTGAAGGCCTGCGGCAGCACCACGTCGCGCATGCGGCTCGCATAGCCCAGGTTGAGCGCGTGCGCTGCCTCGGTCTGGCCGCGCGGAATCGCCTCGATGCAGCCGCGCCAGATCTCGCCGAGGAAGGCCGCGCTGTTGAGCACCAGCGCGATGCCGGCAGCGATCCACGGGTTGATGTCGAAGCCCACCACGGGCGCGCCGAAGAAGATCAGGAACAGCTGCAGCAGCAGCGGCGTGCCCTGGAACACCTGGATGAAGCCGGTGGACAGCACGCGCGCCAGGCGATTGTCGGAGGTGCGCGCCAGTGCGATCAGCAGGCCGAGGATGGCGCCGCCGATGAAGGCGATGGCGGACAGCGCGAGCGTCCACTTGGCCGCTTCGAGGATGAAGAGGAAGTCGGGAAAGCCGAAGGTGCGCATGATTCGATGTTCCCTTAGCGGCGGTCCGGGTAGTTCAAGGTGCGCCGGTAGATCAGCTTGAACAGGCCCGAGAAGGCGAGCGCCAGCGCCAGGTAGATGCCGGCCACGACGATGTAGATCTCGAAGCTGCGGAAAGTCTGCGACTGCAGGTTGGCGGCCACCGAGGTCAGGTCGTCGGCCGAGATCACCGACACCACGGCCGAGCTCAGCATGAGCAGGATGAACTGGCTGGTGAGCGCGGGATAGATCGCCTTGAGCGCCGGCTTGATGATGACGAAGCGGAAGATTTCCCAGCCCTTGAGATTGAGCGCCCTGCCCGCTTCGATCTGCCCCTTCGGAATCGACTCGATGCCGGCGCGGATGATCTCGGTGGCGTAGGCGCCGAGGTTCACCACCATGGCGGTCAGCGCTGCCGTGTAGGGCGACCAGCGCAGGCCGATGGCCGGCAGCGCGAAGAAAAAGAAGAACAGCTGCACCAGGAAGGGCGTGTTGCGGATCACCTCGATGTACGCGTTCACGATGAAACGCAACCAGGCCGGGCCCGATGTCTTGCCCCAGGCGCAGAAGATGGCGACCACCAGGCCCAGCAGCGTGGCGATCAGCGAGAGCTGGATCGTGATCCACGTGCCCTTCAGCAGCAGCGGCCAGGCGGCGAAGACGGCGTCGAACTGGAATTGGTAGTTCACGGAAGGGTGCGTTTCGAAACGGTGCGCGCCGGGGCGCGAAGAGCACCCGCAAGGCTTCTGAAGGTGCACGGCCAGTTTAACTGAAACCGGTTTCAGCACCACATCAGGGATTCCCCTAATCACCCATTGCGCGATGCCTCGCCACAGCGACCGATGCCTACACTCGCGCCATGCAGCAGAACACTTACACACTCGACGCTGCGGTCCCTGCAAGGGGCGTGTTGCCCCACGTGCATCACCTGCGCGCGACCTTGCTGTGGCCCCTTCGGCTGATGCCTGCGGCGGCGCACCAGCGGGACCGGCACAACCCCTGGCAGGTGCTCAGGGACGCCGGCGATGCCTCGCCCTGGCGTGAAGAGGTGGACGAGTACACCGGCAGCAGCGACGCGTTCCACGAGCGGCACTACAACGAGTTCGTGAGCTTCCTGCCTTACGTGCAGCGCTTCCTCTACGGCGAAGGCCGGCGCGGGCGTGCCGAAGGTGCCGGCGGCGAGTCGGCGATGCACGTGTTCCGCCGCCGCGACATCGCCGCCGTGCGCGTGGTGGCGAAGGCCGGCGACGCACCGGTCACGCTGCAGGTGGTGCACACCGACCTGTATTTCTTCTTCGACGTCGACGTGGTGATGCTCAACATGGAAGTCGGCGTCGACGACCTGAGCCTGCCGCAGGCACAGGAACTCCTCTACCGCTTCGGCCGCGCCTATCCGGGCGGGTGGGACGCCGCGGGCGCGGCGCTGCATTGCATGAGCAGTGTCGAATGGCTGGACGCAAAGGGCGGCGTACTCGCCAGCTCCGATGCGCAGCAGAGCGATCTTTTCCTCGAACACGTTGCCGAGCATCGCGCGCCGCGCATCTCCGCCCACTGGGCTTGGCTCATGCAGCCGCTGGTCAGCGACCATTCGGGCGAGGCTGGCGCGCTGCGCTTCCGCCAACTCGAGTACTACCGCATGCCGCTGATGGCCTATCTCTCGCTCGACGACCCACGAAAGCTATCGCGGCACGACTTCATGCGGCTCGCGCTGGTCACCGGCGCCGCAGAGCCGGCCCTGGGCGGCAGCGGCCCCCTGCCCTTTCCCGAAGACCGGATGGACGACTTCGAGCAGCGCTACTGCTACGACCGCTTCTGGGTCGACGCCGGCAGCGCGCCCAACACGCGCTACCTGTGCAGCGGCCGCTCGCTGGTGGTGGTCGGCACGGCCGACTCCGAGTTCTTCTGCTGCCGCGACCGCGGCGTGCTGGCGCAGTTCCGGCATCAGCACTTCCTCGTCTTCCTGATCGCGCACTTCCAAAAGGCCGCGCTGTTGATGTTCTCCGACCGGCTGGTGGAAGCACTGCGCCGGCTGGACGTGCACGACGTCGTCAGCGTCAAGCGCTTCAAGCGCGCCATTCGCGCGAGCTTCGAAGGCTTCCTGCGCTTCACGCATCGCTACTGGTTCCACGAGATCTCGGAGCAGGCGCAGGTGCGCGCGCTGTCGCGCCTGTGCACGACCCATCTCGGGCTCGATCCGCTCTACGAGGAGGTCAAGGAACGCATTGCCGACATGAACACCTACCTCGACGCCGACAGCCTGCGCCGCCAGGCCAACACGGTGGTGCGTCTCACGGTGGTGACGCTCTTCGGCCTGATCGGCACCGTGACCACCGGTTTCCTCGGCATGAACCTGCTGGCCGAGGCCGATTCACCCCTGTGGAAAAAGCTCGTGTGGTTCGGTGTGGTCGGCGCCTTCACCACCTGGCTGACCTTCTACACGATGATCAAGTCGAAGCGGCTGTCGGACTTCATCGATGCGTTGTCGGATGAGCGGCACACGCTCAAGAGCCGGCTGGGGGTGCTGGCTGGGGTTTGGAAGCCGGGGTCGGATTGACGCAGCCGGGTTGCCTCGTCGATCGCAGCGCTCAGCCAAATCCCCCTCCCGCACAGATGCGTCCCCACAGCCGCCCGACGGCGGCGCGCGTGTTGGCGCGTGCGCGCCAAGCCACGATGGCGACCTCGACGTCCCACGCGCCTTCGCCCACCGGCACCAGTTCCGTCAGGCGGCCCGAGACGAAGGAGCTGTCGGGCAGCCACGCGATGCCCATGCCCTGCAGCGCGAGGTCGCCGAGCACGTCGGTCATCTCGGCCTCGAACGCGCGGTAGCCGACCAGCGGCTGGGCGGACTGCTCCAGGGCCGTGTCGACCACTCGCGCGAAGTAGCCGCTGCGCGAATACATCAGCAGCGGGACGGGCGCCGAGGCGCTGCCGGGCAGCGCGAGACGGCCCGATGCGGCGAGTTCGCGCGACGCGTAAGGCCGCACTTTCTCCACGCCGAGTTCATGGCACTCGAAGCGCGCCAGGTCGAGCTGGATCGGATGCGCCGCCTGATGAAAGCCGATCAGGATGTCGGCCGAGCCCGCGCTGAAGGCCGACACCGTGTCGTGCACGTTGCCGACCTCCAGGCTGCAGCTCAGGTCGCCCGCGCCCGACCAGCGCGCCCACCAGGCCGGCAGGCGTGTGCTCGCCAGCGCGTAGGTGGAGGCGATGCGCACATGGTTGCGCGAAGGCGCATCACCGATCTCGGCTCGGGCATCGGCGATCTGGTTGAGCAGCCCGGTGGCGACCTTTCGGAAGTGCTCCCCTGCCGGCGTGAGCCGCGTCGGGTAGGTCGCGCGGTCGATGAGTTTGGCACCGAGCCACTGCTCGAGTGCCTGGATGCGGCGGCTGAACGCAGCCTGCGACACGTTGCGCATGTCGGCCGCGCGCGTGAAGTTCTGCACCTCGGCCAAGGTGACGAAGTCCTGAAACCAGCGGATGTCCATGCCGCGATTGACGCCCGAGCCGCGCGGAAATGCAAGCCGCGCGCGATTCGTTTCACGCATCGGCGATGCTCGGCGCGCATCGGCCCCGGATGCAAACTCGACATTGGACCTCGCACGCCGCGCTCGCGAACATCGCTGCATCCACTCACCACTTCAGCAAAGGATCCGGACATGAGCGAGCAACTCCGCGCGGCGGCCAAGGAATACATGGTGCGCTACGGCGGCGACACCTTCCCCAACCTGTTTCGCAGCGCCCGCGGCGCGGTGGTCATCGACGACACCGGGCGCGAGATCCTCGACTTCACCTCGGGACAGATGTGCGCCACCATCGGCCACAACCACCCGGCCATCGTGCGCGCGGTGCACGAGGCCGGAGAGAAGGCCTTCCACCTGTTCAGCGGCATGATTCCCGAAGTCGTCGCCGAACTCGCGCAGAAGATGGCCACCGAATGGATGCCCGCGCCGCTGACGAAATCGATCTTCGTGAACACCGGCTCCGAGAGCAACGAGGTCGCGCTGCGCATGGCGAAGATGTACACCGGCGGCTTCGAGCTCCTGGCTGTCGGCGGCTCGTGGCACGGCGTCACGGGCGGCACCAGCGCGGTGTCGTTCGCGAGCGACCGCAAGGGGTACGGCGTGCACGTGCCGGGCGTCTACTTGATGCCCGAGCCGAACGCCTACCGTCCGTACATCCAGGGCCTGTCGGGGGAGGCTTCGGCGCTGGCCTGCCTCGAGCTCGGGCTCAAGATGTACGACATGGCCTCGACCGGCCGGCGCGCCGCGATCATCATCGAACCGATCATCAGCGCGGGCGGCGTGCTGGTGCCGCCCCGGTCGTACATGCAGGCCCTGCGCAAGGCGGCCGACGAGCGCGGCATGCTGCTGATCTTCGACGAGGCGCAGACCGCCTTCGGCCGCATCGGCCACCGCACGGCATCGGACTTCTACGGCGTGGTGCCGGACATCATGTCGGTCTCGAAGACCATGGGTGGCGGCCTGCCGCTCGCGGCCGTGGCCACCAGCCCGAAGATCGAGCAGGACGTGCACGAGAAGGGCTTCACCTTCTACACCAGCCACGTATCCGACCCGCTGCCTGCCACCGTTGGCCTGGCCGTGCTCGACACCATTCGCCGCGAAGGCCTCATCGAGCGCGCACGCAGCACCGGCGCCTACCTGCGCGGCCAGCTGCTCGAACTGCAGCAGCGCTACGAAGCCATCGGCGACGTGCGCGGCGAAGGCCTGCTGCTGGGTGTCGAGCTGGTGCAGGACCGTGAATCGCGCCTGCCGTATCACGAGCTCGGCGCGCGCACCACCAAGAAATGCTTCGAGCTCGGCTTGAGTATGAACATCCGCCGCCGGCCCGAGCGCGGCTCGGTGTGGCGCATCGCGCCGCCGCTCAACGTGACCCATGCGCAGGTCGACAGCGCGATCGCGATCCTCGACCGCGCGCTGCGCGAAAGCCTCGACGAGATCGCGCAGCCGGCGCCCGTGGCACTCGCCGCCTGATCGACACCGGAGCTCGCACATCATGAAGCGATCGATCCTCTGGAGCGCCGCCGCGCTGGCCTGCACCGTCGTGGCCGCGAGCGCGCAGGAAGCCGGCACGCTGGCCAAGGCGAAAGCCGCCGGCGCCATCACCATGGGCGTGCGCGAAGCGTCGCCGCCGCTGTCGTACTCGGTGGGCAGCAGCCATGTCGGCTACCACGTGGAGCTGTGCGAACAGATGCTCGGCAAGCTGCTGCCGGGCGTCGCGATCCGTCCGATGGTCGTCACGCCACAGAACCGGCTGCCGCTGCTGCAGAACGGCACCATCGACATCGAGTGCGGCTCGACCACGAACAACGCCTCGCGCCAGCAGCAGGCTGCGTTCGCCAACACGACCTACATCACCGAAGCGCGCTTCGCCGTGCGCGCCACCAGCGGCATCGAGTCGCTGGAGCAACTGAAGGGCAAGACCGTGGTCACCACCACAGGCACCACGCTCGTGCAACGGCTGCGCAGGATCGAAGCGGACAACAAGGGCTTGGGCCTGGGCATCGTCCTGGCCAAGGACCACGCCGAGAGCTTCCTGCTGCTGGAAACCGGCCGCGCCGACGCCTTCGCGATGGACGACAACACGCTGGCCGGCAACATCTCGAATGCGCGCAACCCGTCGGACTTCAGGATCGTCGGCAAGCCGCTCGGCATCGAGCCGATCGCGATCATGATCCGCAAGGACGACGCTTCGTTCAAGCGCGCGGTCGACACGTACCTGGCGGGTGTGATGGCATCGGGCGAGCTGGAGAAGCTCTACGCCAAGTGGTTCATGGCGCCCATTCCGCCTCGCAACGCGATCATCAACATTCCGTTGAGCGATTCGCTGAAGGCGGCATTCCAGTCGCCCAACGATCGGCCGGCGGAGGCCTACGAGGCCAGGCTGCCCTGAGCCGATCGTCGAGGCTTCTCCAGCGCCTAGAGAACCGCTCGCATCTCGTCCATCTGCAGCAGAAGCCGCCGCACGGCTGCGGGAATCGGCGCGATCACCGGCACACGGAATCGGCCGGCCAGGCCGATCGCGGCCTGCCCCAAGGGGCCGCCGCCGATGATGACGGCCTGCGCGCCGTCTTCTTCGATGCATCGGGAGACGGCACGCGCAAGGGCCTCTTCCAGCGCTGCCGGGTCGGCCGCCAGTGCGCGCGGGTCGCCTTCGGTGAGGCGAATGCCGGTGTAGAGCTTCGACAGGCCCAGCGCGTCGGCGCGTCCCTGGATGGCGGCTGCCAGGTCTGGCGTGACCGTCGCGACGCCGAAGCGGCGCCCGTCCTGCGCGGCCTCGCGCATCGAGGCCTCGCAGATGCCGACCACCGGAACCTCGCTCGCCCGGCGCAGCCGCTCGATGCCCGGGTCGCCGAAAGCACTGACGATGATGCCTTGCCAACCGGGGCCGGCGTTCTCCCACGCGTGCTCGACTTCGGGCGCCGCAGCGCTCAGCTCGGCTTCGTTGACGATCATCGAGGGTCCGCGCCGCGCGGTCACGCCGGTGACGCCGAGGCCGTCGGGAAGTTCATTCGCCGCGATGCCGACCATCATGGAGGTGGTGGCTTCCGACGAATTGGGATTGATGAGAAGGATGTTGCGCATTCGGTGAACCCGGTGTTGTGTCAGGCCCGCGACGGGGTCACGGCCGCACGCGCCACCGCTTCTTCCTCCGAAGGCAGCGCGATGGCGTCCGGCGACTGGCCGTAGGTTTCGGGCACGCTCTGCACGCTGACGGTGAAGATCGCGTACATCGCCGCGACCATGCCGAACACGCCGGCGATACCGAAGCCGTCGAGCAGCCGTCCCGCCACCAGCGGCATGAACGCACCCGCGGCCGTGCCGGTGGCGAGAATGAAGGCGGTGCCGAAGGCGCGCACCTTGGTCGGGTAGAGCTCGGGCGCGAAGATCCAGATGGTGGTGTTCAGCAGCAGCACGAAGAACTGGAAGATCGCACCGGCCGCCAGCACCAGGACGATGCTGTTGGCAAGAAAGCCGATGGTCAGCGCGGCCGCACCCGCGCAGACCGCGCCGATGGTCAGCACGCGCTTGCGCGGAAACTTGAAGCCCAGCGCCGATGCCGCGATGGCACCCAGCAGGCTGCCGCTCTGCATGATCATCGTGAAGAGCAGGCTCTTCGACACCGTGTAGCCCAGGCCGACGAGAATGGTCGGCATCAGCGTGAGCACCGACAGCTGCGCGCCGTAGGCCATCCAGATCGTGATGCACAGCGGGACGGTGCGGCGGGCCAGCGCACCGCGGAAGATCTCGGTGACGCGCACCTTCACCTTGGCGGCGGTGGCCGTGCTGCCTTCGTCCTTCAGGTACGGATGCGGGTCGGCGACCTTGCCGCTCAGGCGGCCCGAGGCCAGCTTCGACAACACGACGTTGACGTCCTTGACGCGGTCCTGCGACAGCAGGAATCTCGGCGTTTCCGGGATGTAGCGGCGGTAGAACGCACCGAGCAGGGCCGGCACCATCAGGCAGACGAACAGCCAGCGCCAGCTGCTTTCGCCGGGGAAGATCGTGAACACGAGCAGCCCGAACGCGGGCGCCAGGAAGTTGCCCAAGCCGCCGGCGCCGACGTTGACGAGGCCCACGGCCGTGCCGCGGAACTTCGTCGAGCAGAACTCGGACAGCATGGTGACGGCGATCGCGATCTCGCCACCGAGGCCGAAACCGACCACGGCGCGGCCGATGGCCATCACCGTCAGGTTGGGTGCCGCGGCGCAGATGCCGGCACCGAGCGTGAACAGCAGCAGGTCGATGCTCAACATGACGCGGCGGCCATAGCGGTCGGCGACGAAGCCCGAGACGATCCGCCCGATGGCAGCGGCGCCGAAGGTGACCGTGTTCAGCAGGCCGATGTCGGACGCGCCCAACCCCCATTGCTCCTTGAGCATGGGGCCCACGATGCCGACGGCGTTCTGCTCGAAGGCATCGAACAGGCAGCCGATGAGGATCAGAAAGATGATCGTGTGATGCGAGCGCGTCACGCCGATCTGGTCGAGCGCGCGGTCCAGCTCGGCCACGCGGGGCGATGCTGGCGTTGAGAGAGCAGGTCCACCGGCCATTCGAAGCTCCTTGAAGAAAGGACACCAACTCGGATGGGTGGATTCTGGCATCGAAATTTCACTGCGTCTGTAACAGTGAAATTATTATTGCAAGTACAAACCCTGATGGCCAGGCAGCCCGCCCCACTCGCGGGCAGAGCATGCCCCGTGCCGCCGCTCAGAGTTCGTCGAGGTCTTCGTGCAGCTGCTCGATCTCGGCAAGGCGCTTGTGCCCTGCCGCGCCCGAGGCGTCGATCACCATCGTGGCGAGCAGGTCGCACAGGGCCATCACCGCGACGTGGTTGTCGAGCGGCCCGGTGCCGCGGCAGTCGCATTGCAGCGACCACGTCGCGCTCGCGTAGTCGGGCGAGCTGTGGTCGCTGACGAAGACGATCTTCGCCCGCGCCTTGCTCGCTGCTTCGAGCACGGCGCCCAACTGACGGGTCTGGCGGCGCATGCCGAAGACGATCACGCAGTCGCGCTCGCCGATGCCGGCCAGGTGCTCGCCGAGCGTCTCACCCGCGCCCGGAATGGCCGTGACGCGCGGCACGACCTGGATGATCTGCCAGCGCAGGTAGACCGCGAAGCCATGGCTGCTTCGGCTGCCGAAGATGAGCACCTGATCGGCCGCGATGATGGCCTTGACGATCGCCGCCATCTGCGGGTCGGCCAGCCGCTCGAAGGTGCTTGCCAGGTTGGCCGCGGAGGCGCCCGCGTGCATGGCGACCCGGTCGCCGCGCTTGCGCTCGGCCACCGACGACTGGAACAGCGGCGACCCGGATTGCTTTTCTTCGCGGACGTGGCGCCGCGCTTCTTCGTAGTTCTCGTAGCCGATGCGGCGGATGAAGCGGCTGACGGTCGATGGCGACACGCCTGCGAGCTCGGCCAGTTCGTTGCCCGCGTAGCCGGCGAGCTCGCCTGGAAATTCGAGCACGAAGTCGGCCAGCTTGCGCTCGGTGTCGGGCAGTGCGTCGAGGTTGGCGCGAACCCGCCGGACGAAGGAATCTGAGGATGCAGGCATGGCGCGATTGTGCCGATCGATGCCCGGTTCGAGCCGAATGACACGCCGTGCGCCTGCGCCAGCTCAGTTCGCCATCGGCCCGCCCGTGCGCGGCAACCACACCTCGATGTTGCTCTTCGTCTCGTTGCCGCCCTGCGGCCGCAGCTTGATGGCCCAAGGCTGGCCGGTGGGCGAAGCCGCCGTCTGCACAAGGGCTTGTGCACAGGCCCGCGTCTTCTCGTCGCGGATGATCACGGTGGGCTCGGGGTGCCCCACCGGCGGCGAGCGGCCGGCGCGGCGCGATGTGCTCAGCACGTCCTCGATCGGAGGCACCGAAGCGCCCAGGCTGCGCCAGGGCCCGCGCCAGCTGCGTGCCTTGTCTCGCAACGCGGGGCCGTAGAGCTGGATGTAGACCACCGAGCCCTCGCAGACGTCGGCCGCGGGCTTCGGCGGCGCAGCGGGCGTGTCGCCCGACTCGGGCGGGGGCGCGGGATAGGTCGGCGGCGCAGGCACGGCCGAGGGCGGCGCGGTGGCGACGTTCACTTCGCCCGGGCCGCTCCAGTCCAGCACGCGGTCGCGCAGCCACACCACGGCCGGCCATGGCGTCGGCAAGGTGCCGCTGCAGTTCTGCTTCGAGCCGACCTGGCCGGTGTAGTCGCGCGCCCAGTAGCGCGGCGCACACGGCGGCGCCTGCGCGGGCTGCAGGCAGTCGATGCCGTTGCCCGCATCGAGCAGGCGCACGCAGGCCGGTGCGCGCTGGGCGGGCGGCTCGTCGGTGCAGGCCTGCTTGGCGTCGTCGACGATGCGCACCGACAGCCGGAACTTGGCCATGAAGTTGTCGCGGCCGTTGCGGCACAGCAGATCGCCCGTGCGCAGCAACTCGGCGGCCAGCAGCGCCGGCGCATCGCCGCTGGGGCTGCCCGCGTGGAGCTTGGCCCAGCGCTCCGTCAGTTCCTTGAACGAGCTGTTCTCGGCACGCTCGGCATCGGCCCGCTCGGCACGCCAGCTGTCGATGCCCTGCCAGGCCGCGACGGCGAAGGTGGCGGCGGTGCCGATGCCGACCGAGGCGGTGACGGCGCCGGCCTTGATGACGCGCGCCTGCAGCCGGCTCATCGAGCCCACGGCAGCCGCGGCGGCGCTGTCCTTGTCGTCGTCCGTGCCGGGGGCGGTGGCCTTGGCGACGGCCTGGGGCTGGCCATCGTCGGGCATGAAGAGGCCGGGCGCACCGGCTGCGACCTGCGCCAGCAGCTCGCCTTCGAGTCGCGAGCCGATCTCGGCTCCGAGGCGGAAGTAGCTCTCCCACTGCGCCTCGTCGAAAAACTGGTCGGTGGTCGGCTGCTGCGGGAAGAGCGGGTTGGCAGCCTTGAAGTTGACCAGGTCCACCGGCAGCGCGGCCGACACATTGGGCTTGACCAGCACGATCTGCCCGGTGGCACCGCTCGCGTAGCGCACCTGGGCCAGCGCGAGGCAGGCCTGGCTGTTGGGCGATGCCAGGTCGTTGAGCGATCCGAAGGAGCCTCGGTGTTCCCAGTCGACGCCGGGGCGCGGCTTCATGAAGGTGATCTCGGCATTGAGGTCGATGCGCGCGCGCCGGATCAGGTTCTCGAGGTCGCAGAAGCGGTAGTCGGGGTCGGCGCCGCAATCGGCGATCACGACCAGTGCGGCCTCCTGCCGCAGCAGCGCGTAGGCGCCGGTGTTTTCGAAGTGGCCGCCGTCGCTGAGGTACCAGTTGGCCGAGCTGCTGCCCGGGAACACGCCGAAGCATTCGAGCAGCATGAAGCGCGTCTTCATCAGCCACGGGCTGCTGTGCAAGGCCGCGCCGCGCTGCACGATGCCCGCATCGGCGCTGTTCCACCAGTAGCCCAGGCGAAGACCGGCGAACACCGACAGCGCCGCCAGGCCGCGCTTGGTGAGGCGGCCCAGGCCCGGTGCGAAGGCGGCGCCCGAGATGGCCGTCCACGCGCCCAGCGTCAATGCCGCTTCGCCGCGCGCCTGCGCCCAGGCCGCGCCGCCGGCCTGCATCAAGCCCAGCGGGCCGATGGTCAGCGGCTGGCTGCGCCGGTCGCGGTTGAACAGGCGCTGCTTGGTGTCGTGCGTCTGGTTGATGCACACGTTGGCCAGGTGCACCGGCCCGCCGAACTTGTGCGGCGCGTAGCGCAGCTGCGAGATGTCGTCGCGTGCATCTACTTCCCCCACCGGCACCTGCGGCGGTTCGAGCCCCGACACCTGCTCTGTCGGGCTGGCGCCCAGCCGCTTGGCATTGGCCGCGCCGAGGTAGCCGCGCACGATGCGCGCCTTGTAGAACATATGCAGCGACGAGACGTTGAGGAAGGCGAAGTTGCGCCCCGTCACCAGCGCATAGCTGAACACGATGACGAAGATGGTGCCCAGCCAGACCCAGCCGCGCGTGAAGTCCAGCCCGGCCGGCGTGAACACGGGCAGCAGCACCGCCGAATACACCACGCCCACCCACCAGGCTGCCAGGCAGAAGGCGAGCAGCAGGCCCAGCAGGCTGCCGAGCGACAGCATCACGCTTCGCCCGACACCCGGCACCTCGCGCTTCTGCGACAGCATCATCGGCAGCACGCCGCGCAGCCCCGCCGCCACCACCAGCAGCGCGGCGCCGTAGAAGGCGCGCAGCTGCTGGCTTTCGGCCGCGATCCACCAGCCGGCGCGGTCGACCAGTCCCAGCATCACGATCAGCAGCGAGGTGTTGAGCACCGAGGCGAGCCCGTCCGTCAGGTCGTTGCGCAGTTCGGCCGGAGAGCGCTTGCGGCAGCGCCACAGCACCCACAGCAGCGCCACCACCCAGCACAGCGTGAAGCCCACGAAGGCCGGCGCCAGCCACAGCGGCCCGCTGTAGTGCCGCACCAGTTGAGGCCCGACCCAGCAGGCAGCCGCGCCCAGCGCGCACCACATCGCCAGCTGCAGCAGCATCGACGCGGTGGACTTGCGGTCACGCACCGACCAGTAGGCGCAGGCCAGCACCACCGAGGCGATGAAGGGCCCGACCAGCGTGAACCACAAGGTCGGCCACTGCGTGGCCCACTGCACCAGCAGCCGCAGCGAATGCACGCTCGCCAGGTCGCTCACGCCGGTCACCGCATCGGGCGGCACGCTGTTGAGGTCGACCGCGCGAAACACCGAATCCCACAGCAGTAGGTTGACGGCCGCCAGCACCATGCCGATGAGGCCTGCGGCAATGGCGATCTCGATGTGGGTGCCCAGCAGGTTGCGCAGGTAGAGCGCGGTGGCGAACAGCGTGTCGCGCAGGCCGCCCGGAATCAGGTAACGGCCGTTGCCGCGCAGCCACCACCCGAAGCGGGCGCGGTCGACGTCGGCGAAGGCGCGCTCGATGTCGCGCACTTCGTCGGCCGACGAGGCGTTGGTGCACAGCCGGCCCAGCGTGGCGCCGATGTAGCCGCCACCCGAGACCGTGGACACCAGGTCGAACGCGAGCAACTGCCGCCGCGCGGCCAGCGACTTCATCAATCCGAGGCAGAAGGTCGCGCTGCGTATGCCGCCGCCCGAAAGTGCCAGGCCCCAGGGCCGGTGCCCGTCGTCGGCGCCAGAGAGCGCCTGGCGGCGAGCGGTGACCAGCTTCTGGATCGCTTCGTCCATGCAGCTCCTTGAGGCTCCTTGTGGTTCGGCGTGGAATATTTCATGGCCGGACCCGAGCCACAATGTCGCAAAAGGTGTATGCCAGATCGAAAGTCGTGCATGCCACGGCTAACCTCGGCGCCCCGCTCACTCTTCTGCCGCCTCTCATGCGACCCACGAACGCCGTCTCCATGTGCAAAAGCCTCTTCCTGGCTGCCTTCTTCGGGCTCGTCGCCGGTTGCGCCAGCCCCGCCAGCGGTGCCTGCGATGCACCGTACGGCCAATCGCCGCAGTTCAAGAACTGCCTGTTCGAGAACCCGCCCAACCCCGAGGCGTTGCCCTCCGCCAGTTCGTGGAAGATCTGGTCGCGCTTCCTGACCGGCACCAAGACCGGCACGGTGCCGGTCGACCCGATCCCCGTGCGCCCCGTCACCCCCGCGCAGCTGGAAGCACTCGACCGCGAGGGCAACCACATCATCCGCCTCGGCCATTCCTCCCACCTGCTCAAGCTGCGCGGCAAGTACTGGCTGATCGACCCCGTCTTCGGCGAACGCGTCTCGCCCTTTTCCTTCGTGGGGCCGAAGCGCTTCCACCAGCCCCCGCTCAAGCTCGAAGACCTGCCGCCCATCGAGGGCCTGATCCTCTCGCACGACCACTACGACCACCTCGACGTGCCGACCATCGAGTACCTGGCGAAGCGGGTGAATCGCTACTTCGTGCCGCTGGGCGTGGGCGCCCGGCTGGTCGACATGGGCGTGGCGCCGGAGCGCGTGGCCGAGTTCGACTGGTGGCAGGCCGCCGAGCACGACGGCGTGCGCCTGACCGCCGCGCCGTCGCAACACTTCTCGGGCCGATCGCTGACCGACCGCAATCGCACGCTATGGGCTTCCTGGATCGTCGAAAGCGGATCGCAGCGCATCTTCTACAGCGGCGACTCCGGCTACTTCGGCGGCTTCCGGCAGATCGGCGAACGCTTCGGCGGCTTCGACCTCGCGTTGATCGAAAACGGCGCGTACGACGCCTACTGGCCCGCGGTGCACATGACGCCCGAAGAAAGCGTGCGCGCCTTCGAGGACGTTCGCGGCAAGGTGATGTACGTGGTGCACAACAGCACCTTCGACCTGGCCTTCCACACCTGGCAAGACCCGCTGGCACGCGTCGCGAAGCTGGCCGAGGCGAAGAAGATCGAGCTGGCGACGCCGGTCATCGGCGAGGTATTGACCATCGGCAAGCCCCGCACCAATGCGCTCTGGTGGGAAGGCCTGAAGTAGAAGCGGCGGCGCCGGTTCAGGCGGTGCCCGCGTTGGGCACTTCCTGTCGCGGCGGCAGGTCCACGTTGCGCAACGAGCCGTAGCGCCGCGCATAGACCCAGGTGAACTCGGCGCCCAGCAGGAAGATCTGCGCCGAGTAATACACCCACACCAGCACCACCACCAGCGAGCCCGCCGCTCCGTAGCCCGAGGCCACGCTGCTCTTGCCGATGTAGAGGCCGATCAGGTGCTTGCCGACGGTGAAGAGCAGCGCCGTCACCGCCGCGCCGACCCACACGTCGCGCCACTGCACCTTCGCGCGCGGCATGATCTTGTAGATCATCGCGAAGCCCACGGTCACCATGGCGAAGCTGAACGCGAAGTTCACGCCTTGCGCCAGCGCGGCCCAGCCGCCGAAGACGGGCGCCCACCACTTGCTCAGGGCCGACAGCGCCGCGCTAGCCACCAGCGACACCATCAGCAGGAAGCCGATGCCCATGATCATGCTGAAGGACAGCAGCCGCACCCGCAGCAGGTTGAGCAGGCCAGGGCTGGCCTGGCGCTGCGGCACGCGCCAGATGCGGTCGAGCGCGTCCTGCAGTTCACCGAACACGGTGCTGGCGCCGAGCAACAGCAGTGCGATGCCGATCACCGTGGCCACGATGCCCTCCTTGGGCTTGTTGACGGCTTCCAGCATGCCCTGCACGGCCCTGGCGCCCTGCTCGCCCATCAGGCCCGAGAGCTGCGTCATGATCTCGCCGCGCGCGGCGTCTTGCCCGAAGACCAGGCCGGCGACCGAGATCACGATGAGCAACAAAGGGGCCACCGAGAACACCGTGTAGTAGGCCAAGGCGGCGCCCATGCTGGGTGCGTAGTCGGCCTTCCAAGACATGACGGCCTGCTTGAGGAGATCGAAGAGTGCGCGCGGCTGCATGGCGGGAGTGTGGCAGCAAGCCACACGCCCGTGCGTCGGACGCCGCGCACACGCCTGTCGGTCCATCAGCAGATAATCGGCCGCGATGCAACCGGCCCCCTCCCC
>NZ_LYVO01000082.1 GCF_001984055.1 Variovorax sp. KK3 | reverse complement strand
CCCTCCGACGACCCGTCCCCCCATCCCCTGCACCGCCGGCTGAAGAGCTTCGTGCGCCGCGCCGGCCGCACCACCGACGGGCAGGCGCGCGCCTTTTCGGAGCTGGGGCCGCTGTTCCTGCTGCCCTATCAAGAGGCGCCGCTTGACATCGAAGCCGCTTTCGGCCGCGCCGCACCCACCGTGCTCGAAATCGGCTTCGGCATGGGCGAGGCCACGGCGCACATCGCCGCGCTACTGCCCGAGAAGAATTTCCTGTGCTGCGAGGTGCACGAGCCCGGCGTCGGCGCCCTGCTCAAGCGCATCGGCGAGCAGCAGATCGCCAACATCCGCATCTGCGCGCACGATGCGGTCGACGTCATCGACCACATGCTGCAGCCGGGCCAGCTGGCCGGTGTGCATGTGTTCTTTCCGGACCCGTGGCACAAGAAGCGGCACAACAAGCGCCGGCTCATCCAGCCGGGCTTCGTGCGCAAGTTGGCGCAGCGGCTCGCGCCCGGTGGTTATCTGCATTGCGCCACCGACTGGCAGCCGTATGCCGAACAGATGCTCGAAGTGCTGCAAGGCGAGCCGCTGCTGCGCAACACCGCTGCCGACTACGCGCCCAAGCCGGACTACCGGCCACTCACCAAGTTCGAGAACCGCGGCCTCAAGCTGGGCCACGGCGTCTGGGACCTGGTGTTCCAACGCGCCTGATGCGGCGCAGGGCTCAGTGCGCGAGCCCGCTGTAGACGTTCTCCGATTGCGTCTCGCCCTGCGCGGCCAGCACGTGCTTCTGCGCCGCCATGATGAGGGCCGCACGGTAGGCGGAGCGGCTCGCGATCTTGGTGTGCGCGACCACGGCCTGCCACTCGCGTTCCAGCGTTTCGGGCGAACGGTCCACGCTCCGGTTCATCAAGGCCTGGCTGACGTCGATCAGCGCAGCGGCCGAGCCCAGGCAGAGGTTGATGGCCGATTGCGCGGCGCTCGAGCGAAAGCGGTTGTCGTTGGCGCTCGCGGCGAGCTGAAGCGCATCGAGCGGCAGGTTGAGCGTCGGGCCCAAGTATGGCGCGCCCTGCATGTCGTTGTCGGCGCGCGCCAGCACTTGTTCGATGGTCGCGAGGGCGCTTTCGAGAAGCGCGTGATCAGAGAGCTTTTTTTTCATGTCGATCGCCGCAAGGCGAGCCAGAGTCCAGCCGGAATGTTGCCATCGGACACGGTTTTTCCCCTGTGCAGAATGCCACAGGGTTTAAACAAAAGTTAACAACTTACGACGCCGCACGGCGACAACTCCAACGCGTCGGCGCGTGACTTAGTCCCTCGAAGGCGGGCACCCAAATTGCTACATTGTTTGCCTTTGCGTAACCAAAGGCGTCCACCATGCATCCCACTCGCAGGCATCTGCTGCGCCGCGCCGGCGCCACCTTGCTGGTGGGCGGCAGCCTCGGCTTTCCTGGGCTCGGCTTCGCCCAGACCACACGTGCGCCGGGTGTGGGCGCGCGCACGGTCGTGCTCGGCCAATCGGTGCCGCTGACCGGCGCGGCCAGCGAAATCGGCCTGGCTTTCGCGGCCGGATGCCGGCTTTACGCCACGCAGTTCAACGACAGCAATGCCGACAGCGGCCTTCAGCTCAAGCTGCTGCAGCTCGACGACGGCTACGACGCACAGCGTGCCGCCGCCAATGCGCGCAACCTCCTCGGCAAGGACAAGGCCGACCTGCTCTTCGGCTTCGTCGGCACGGCCAGCAGCGAGGCCGGTGCCACTGCCGCGGCTCAGCAAGGCACCGTGCTGTTCGCCCCCTTCGCCGCGGCCGACAGCCTGCGGAGCCCAGCGCATCAAAACGTCTTCCACGTCCGGCCCAGCATGGCCGACGAAGCCATCAAGATCGTGCGCCAATGCGCCACCGTGGGGCAGACGCGCATCGCGCTGGTGGGCGACGACGACGCGATGGGACGCGCCGGCCTGGCCGCAGTCGAGCAGGCCATGGCCGACCAGAAGCTGGGCGCCCTGGTCGCCAAGGCCCTGGTGCCGCCGGCCGGCAACAAGCTCGACGCCGCGCTCGCCGACGTGCAGAAGGCATCGCCCCAGGCGATCGTGCTGGTGTCGCTCTCGGGCACCACGGCCGAGGCCATCCGCAAACTGCGCAAGAGCGGCTACGCCGGCAGCTTCATGGCCTTCTCGATCGTCGGCATCGATCCGCTCTACGCCGCGCTGGGCAAGGACATCCGCGGCATCGTGATCTCGCAGGTCGTGCCGTCGCCGCGGCCATCGGCCACGCCGATCGTCAAGGAGTACCTGGGCGCCGTCGAAAACTCCGACCAGACCGCTTCCTACGAAGGCCTCGAAGGCTTCATCGCCACCAAGGCGGCCGCCGAGGCCATCAAGCGCGCGGGCCGCGGCTTCACGCCCGCCACGTTGCAGCGCGTGATGGCCGGCATGACCGACTACGACGTCGGCGGCTTCCGCATCAACCTGCGGCCGGGCCTGCGCGATCCGCATCGCAGCATCGACCTGATCAGCATCACGGCCGACGGGCGCGTGCTGCGCTGAAGACAGCGGTGCCCCGGGTTTTCCTGGGCGCCAGGTTGTCCGGTTCCTGACACCGTCGCAGGCGGCGCGGGTCTACAGTGACGCCCTCACCGTGACCCACGCGACGACTGAAGGAACCCCATGAACGCCACCTCTTCCTCCGAAATCCAGAAGCTCGTCTCCGCCGAGGAATGGCAGCTGCGCGTGGACCTGGCCGCCTGCTACCGCCTGGTGGCGCTGTACGGCTGGAGCGACCTGGTCTTCACCCACATCAGCGCGCGCGTGCCGGGGCCGGAGCACCATTTCCTGATCAACCCCTACGGCCTGATGTTCGACGAGATCACCGCCTCGAGCCTGATCAAGGTCGACCAGGACTGCAACAAAGTGATCACCTCGCCCTACCCCGTCAACCCCGCGGGCTTCGTGATCCACAGCGCGGTGCACGCGGCGCGGCCCGACGTGCAATGCGTGCTGCACACCCACACGCGCGCCGGCATCGCCGTGAGTGCGCAGAAGAACGGCGTGCTGCCCATCAGCCAGCAATCGACCTTCGTGCTGGCCTCGCTGGCCTACCACGACTACGAGGGCGTGGCCTTCCGCGACGACGAGAAGCCGCGCCTGCAGGCCGACCTGGGCGAGGCCAACTTCCTGATGCTGCGCAACCACGGCCTGCTGACCGTGGGCAAGAGCGTGGCCGATGCCTTCCTGTCGATGTACACCTTCGAAAACACCTGCCAGATCCAGATCGCCGCGCAGGCCGGCGGCAGCGAGCTGACGCACGTCGACCCGCGCATCGTCGAGGGCGTGGGGCAAGCGATGAAGGTGCAGACCGGCGGACTCGGCGGTGCCTTCGTGTGGCCTTCGCTCATCCGCAAGCTCGATCGCATCGACGAAAACTACAAGACCTGATCACGCCCGGCGGGGCCTTGGGACGACCCCGTACTAACCCTCACTGCACTGACGGCGAATCGACAGCTTCCATTCCTACGATCTCTCCAAGGCCACCCGGTACGCGGGCCGCCTACGGCGCAGTTCGCGCACCAACTGGAGACATCGACCATGCAGATTACCGGCATGTTGCACGGCGCGCGGCTGTTGCAATTCGCGGGCTTCCCAGCCACCGAAGTGCTGGGCCCCGCGGCCAGCGAGGAAGAGATCAAGGCGCTCATCGACAAGTACGGCCTGGTCTTCATCAAGCCCGTGTTCAAGGGCGGCATCGGCAAGAAGGGCAAGGCCGGCCTGCTGGGCCGGGCCAGCGACCTGAAGACAGCGCTCGCCGAGAAGGAACGCCTCTACTTCGCCGAGCACCAGGTCGGCCACGTCAAGGCCAAGGCCAACGGCGTCACCTTCGAGGCCGGCGTGCCGGCCAAGCACGAGGTGTATTTCTCGATCAGCGATTCCACCCGCTACCGCGCCCCGACCATGACCCTCACGCACATGGGCGGCATGGACATCGAAGAGCTCGACAAGAGCCAGGTGGCCACCGTGCCCTTCGACCCGCTCACCGGGCTCAAGGCCTTCGTGGTGGCGAACGCGCTGGCCGAGATCGGCGCGCCCAAGGAAATCATCTCGCCGCTGGTGCAGCAACTGCCCAAGCTGTGGGAACTGTTCCACGACTTCGGCATGACCACGCTGGAGCTCAACCCGATCCGCATGCGCGAGGACAAGAAGGGCCGGCTCACGCCCGTGGCCTGCGACTTCAAGTGCGGCTTCGACCGCGACGACCCGCGCTGGCTGCGCCTGGGCCTGCCGCCGCACCTGTTCGCGGCCGACTACTCCGACTTCGAGCAGGAGATCAACACGCTGCGCACCCACCAGGGCCAGAGCGACGTCTACGTCATCAACGACAAGGGCACCGTGCTCGCGCCCACCTTCGGCGGCGGCGCCAACTCGCTGGTGACCGAGATGCTCGGCGACGACGCCATCATCAGCTCCGACTTCGGCGGCAACCCGCCCTACGAAAAGATGAAGGAGGTCGCGCGCATCTGCTTCAAGCACTGGCTCAAGCAGGCCAACGTGCTCTTCATCATCGGCGGCAAGAGCAACAACACCGACATCTTCGAAACGCTGCGCGCCATGGCCGACGCGCTGCGCGAGCACTTCAGCCAGCACGGGCCGACGCCGCTCTACGTGGTGCTGGGCCGCGGCGGGCCGAACCTCGTGCGCGGCATGGGCGCGCTGCGCGACACCTGCGATGCGCTGGGCTTGCCCTACCGGCTCTTCGGGTTCGACTCCGACATGAGCGAGGTGATCCAGTTCGCACGCAAGATCAACACGTGGATGAAGGACGGCGGACGCGAGCAGATCGCGGCACGCCTTGGCATCCAGGGCCCTGCCGTCTCGGCAGCCGCTTGAAAGGGGGGAACAGGACATGCAAGCCAACTGGCAGAAAACGGGCGTGGGCGATTTCAAGTACCACGTCGGCATCAGTTCCCTGACGCAGGTCGCGTCGCGAGAAGACCGCGTCTGCGTGCTCAACATCCTGGGCGGCGAATCGAGCGAGGTCACGCCCGTGAGCCATGCCTACTCGGGCGGCAACGTGGTCTTCGGCACCGCACCCGGCAAGGGCGGCTCGGTGCTGGAAACGCCTGCCGGCGACATCCCGGTGTTCAACAACGTGCGCGACGGCCTGGCCGCGGGCCACCGCTTCAACTGCGGCGTGGTGTACCTGCCGCCCTCGGCCGCGCGCGACGGCGTGGCGGAGTTGATCCGCGTCAACCCCGACCTGCGCAAGATCTTCATCATCACCGAGAAGATCGCCGTGCACGACGCGCGGGAGATCCGCGCCATGGGCCAGCAGAACGGCATCGACATCTTCGGTGCCAACGGCCTGGGCGTGGCCGATGCGTGGAACCAGGTGCGCATCGGTGGCGCCTTGGGCGGCGACAAGCCCGGTGACTCGCTGCGGCCCGGGTCGATCGCCATCTTCTCGAACTCGGGCGGCTTTTCGACCACCATCGCGCAATACCTGCGCATGGCGGGCTGGGGGACGACCACCGTCATCTCGTCGGGCAAGGACGTGTTCATCCACTACGCCGCGCCAGAGTTCGCCTTCGCGCTGGCCAACGATGCGCGCAGCAAGGCCGCGGTGCTCTACTGCGAGCCCGGTGGCTACTACGAACTCGACGCCAAGTTCACCAAGCCGGTCGTGGCCTGCGTGGTCGGCCGCTGGAAGAGCAAGCTCACCCGCGCGGTGGGCCATGCCGGCGCCATGGCCGGCGGCTCCGACGACGCCACCGCCAAGGAGCGCTGGTTCATGGAGAAGTTCGGCGTCGACGGCGTCTTCACGCCCGACAACCCCGTGTTCTCCGCCAAGGGCGCGCTGGTGACCAACATCGCCCACATCCCGGCCGCGCTCACTGCGGTGATGCGCGCCAATGCCACCCTGCCCGACTTCGCACCCGAGGGCTCGCTCGCGCTCAAGCCCTGGTTCGGTTCCGACGAAGGGCTGGACCTGCCCGACGAGCTGCGCCTGCCGGTGGTGGAGGCACTCGCGCCCTACAACGAGCAGGTGGCACTGCTCAACACGCAGGTCGGCGGCGTGGTGCCGCGCCAGGCGATGAAGGACGCCTCGGGCGCCTCGCAGATGGATGCGAAGACCCAGGTCAGCAGCCTGCACGGCACCAGCATGCTCGATGCCGCCACGCTGCCGCTCGAATCGAACGTCGCGCTGGCCCTGGTGCACGACGCCGGCGGCGACAACGACCGCAAGCTGATCGCGCCCGCCATCGCGGCCTACGTCAACCTGCACGGCCGGCCCGAGCTGGCCGCCGCGCAGGCCAGCCGCGAGGCCGGCAACGCGCCCAATGCGGTGCTGGCCGCGGCCGCCGCCATCGTCGGGCCGAAGCGCCAGCAGGACGCTCGCGATGCGCTGAAGTTCATGCTCGAACGCTTTCACGCGGCGGGGCTGGGCAACGAGTTCGGCGCTTCGCTCAGCGACAGCTTCGACATCGCGCAGATCGACACCGCCGGCATGCCGGCGATGACGACCGAGGCACACGATGCACGCGCCCAAGCTCTACTGGCCGGCGTGCAGGCGCGCGGCGGGCGCTCGGTGTTCCTGCGCTGGCTGCAGGCCCAGCCGGGCCATCCGACCGAGGCCGCGGTGCTCGCCGCGATCTCGGCCACGCTGGCCTGGGGCCCGCTCTCGCGCAAGCGCATCTCGCTGCTCACGGCGCAAGGCTTCCCGTGGTGGCTGCAGCTCTTCGGCACGCTGATCGGCGCCTCGGCCGATGCGTCGCGGCACGAGGAAGACCGCTTCTGCGGCCTCACGCAGCAACGCCTGCTGGAAGAACTGAGCCTCGGCGAGATCGCCTTCGCCGCCCTGCTCGGCCACACGCCCGGCGAGGCCGACCTGTTCGCCTTCCAGACCCTCGTCGGCCTGCTGCTGACCAACGGCCCCGGCGCCATCTCGGCCCAGGGCGCGAAGGGCGCGGTGTCGGCCGACGGACCTGAGCAGCCCGAGCGCGTGCAGCTCAACAAGGCGCTGGTGGGCTTCCTCACGCACACCGGATACGCGCACGGCGGCAACGGCTACGAAGGCATCGCCTACCTGATCGAGCAGTTCAAGGGCAGCGGCCTCGACGATCCGGGCGCCGCGACGCCAGGCGTGGACCTGAAGGCCCTGGCCGAGAAGGCAGTCGCGCAGTACGCGCAATACAAGACGCAGAAGAAGAGCGCCGGCAGCCTCGACATCGCCAAGCTGCCAGGCGTGAACCACCCGGTCTTCAAGGACAAGCCGGTCAACTTCGACCCGCGCGAGGTCTTCATCGCCAAGCTGCGTGAATCGCGCGGCGATCACAACGTGTTCCACGACTTCTACCGCGCGCTGGTGCAGCAGCTCTTCGACGCGGGCGTTTCGCGCAACGTCTACTGCGTGAACGTCGACGCGGTGATCGCGGCCCTGCTTCTCAAGATGCTGTGGCAGCCGTTGCAGTCGGGCCAGATCGGCGAACGCGAGCTGGAGACGGCCGCTTTCACGATCTTCCTGTACCCCCGCATGCTGGGCTGCGCCGCCGAGGTCGACGACCACCTGAACCGGGGACGCAACATGGACACGCGCACCGCCGCATCGCTCTGCAAGTTCGTCGCCTAGCCCTCCGGGCGCACGAATTCAGCTGCCGGTCAGGGTGCCGCAAGCACGCCTGAGATAGGGTCTTCGGACCCTGGCCATTCCGATCGCCTTTCTCCGCCAAAACCTCATACACCACTGGAGATCCCCATGAGTTCAGCCATCCTGGCCGAAGGCACACCCACGCCTGCGCCGAGCTCCAAGCTCGGCGCGGTGCTGCGCGTGACCAGCGGCAACTTCCTCGAGCAGTTCGACTTCTTCCTGTTCGGCTTCTACGCCACCTCCATCGCCAAGGCCTTCTTCCCGACCAGCAGCGACTTCGCCTCGCTGATGCTGACCTTCGCCGTCTTCGGCGCCGGCTTCCTCATGCGGCCGCTGGGCGCGATCGTGCTGGGGGCCTACATCGACGAGGTCGGCCGCCGCAAGGGGCTGATCGTCACGCTCGCCATCATGGCCAGCGGCACGGTGCTGATCGCCTTCGTGCCGGGCTACGCCACCATCGGCTTCGTCGCGCCGCTGCTGGTGCTCATCGGCCGCCTGCTGCAGGGCTTCTCGGCCGGCGCCGAACTGGGTGGCGTGTCGGTGTACCTGTCGGAAATGGCCACGCCGGGCCACAAAGGCTTCTACACGGCCTGGCAGTCGGCCAGCCAGCAGGTGGCGATCGTGCTGGCCGCGGCGCTGGGCTTCGCGCTCAACGAGCTCATGCCGGCGGCCGCGCTCGAAGCCTGGGGCTGGCGCATTCCCTTCTTCGTCGGCTGCATGATCATCCCGTGCATCTTCGTGTTGCGCCGCTCGCTCCAGGAGACGGAAGCTTTCCAGGCCCGCACGCACCACCCGACCACGCGCGAGGTCGCGGCCTCGATGCGGCAGAACTGGCGCATCGTGCTGGCCGGCATGCTGCTGGTGGCGATGACGACCGCCACCTTCTACCTGATCACCGTCTACACGCCGACCTTCGGCCGCACCGTGCTGCACCTGAGCGCGCGGGACAGCCTGGAGGTCACCCTGCTCGTGGCCCTGTCCAACTTCTTCTGGCTGCCGGTGGGCGGCGCGATCTCCGACCGCATCGGCCGCAAGCCTTTGTTGGTGGGTATGACCGTGCTGGCCATCCTGACGGCCTACCCCGCGATGTCGTGGCTGGCCGCCTCGCCGAGCTTCGGCCGGCTGCTGGACGTGCTGCTGTGGTTCTCGTTCCTCTTCGGCATGTACAACGGCGCGATGGTCGTCGCACTCACCGAGGTGATGCCCGTGCAGGTGCGCGTGGTCGGCTTCTCGCTCGCCTACAGCCTGGCCACGGCGATCTTCGGCGGCTTCACGCCGGCGGTGTCGACCTGGCTGATCGACGCCACTGCGGACAAGGCGGCGCCGGCATTCTGGATGAGCTTCGCGGCGGCATGTGGGCTGGCTGCGACGTTGATGTTGTATCGAAGAAAGTCTTCATAACCCTTTGATTTAAAACAATTCACCGTAAATTTTGCATTTTTGATAAATTGCGGTGAATGCACCATATCGCGCTCGCCGACAACGTCACTCGCCAGGTCATCGATTCCACGACCGTCTTCACCGAATTTCGCCGCGTGCGGGCACAAGCCCAAAGCTACGGCGGCACCATGTACTGGAAGCAGGAAGGCGGGTACGAGTACCTGACCAAAACCCGGCCACGACGGCGCTCGCAAGAGCGGCTCGGCGCACGCTCTCTCCAGACCGAAACCATCTTCGACGAATACACCGCCAAGAAGGCGGCGGTCGAATTGCGTCTGCATTCGCTGCGCGAAGCACTGACCGAAGCAGAGCGTTTGAACAAGGCATTGAAGGCCGGTCGCACACCCGACCTTGTGGTGCGGCTGCTTCAGGTGCTCGACGACGCCGGCCTTGCTGATCACTTCGTGGTCGTGGGAACCTACGCACTGTATGCCTACGAAACCGCTGCCGGCATCCGGATCACACCGGGCGCGCTCGCGACGCAGGACGTCGACTTGCTGCGGGATGCAAGACGGCGCGTGCAGTTCGTCACCGACCTGAAGCAAGTCGACTCGTCAGTGCTGGGCGTACTTCAGCGCGCCGACCCGAGCTTCGAGCGCAAGGAGGGCCAGAATGAAACCGCGATCAATGCGCGCGGCTTTCAGGTCGACTTCCTGCGCCGTCAAGCTGTTGAAGGCGACCCGCATCCGTTCCGCTTCTCGACCGACGAGGATGATCTGTGGCCAGTGCAGGCATTGCGCGCATCGGTGCTGACCAGCGCACCGCGCTTCGAGCACGCCATCATTTCATCGACCGGGAAAATGGCCATGATGCGCACCATTGCACCGACCAGCTTCGTCGAGTTCAAGCGTTGGCTGGCGACCGAGGCACCACACCGCGGGGCGCCGAAAAGGCGCCGCGACCAATTGCAGGCCGACATCGTTCAATCAATGCTGGACGAGCGCCTGCTCGCAGGATGACGCTCGCACGTCGCGTGGCCAGATCGCCCCACGCAGGCCGGGAGTTAAGCGCCTCGACGGCAGCGCTCGACAAATTGGCTCCCTAGAATCGCAGGGCCGCTCCGCACTCCGATAAGCCCTCTGTTTCCCCCGCATGCTCGAAATCGATTTGGCCGTCCAGACCGAGGCCATTCGCAACATCCTCGCCAGGCACGGGATTCGACCCGCGCTGGCCCTGCTCAACGACCGCACGCCCTTCCGCTACACGGGGCTCTACAAGCTCATCGGCGTGACCATGCACGCGGTTCACGTCTTCGACCGGCAGTCCGAGTACCGCACCTGGCTCAAGGCCGTGCCGCTCGACAGCAGCTTCTGCGCGCTGGCCATGCGCGAGGGCGAGTTCGTCACCCGCCATGCCTCGGCCGACCCGAGGCTGACGCACCGGCGGCCGCTGGCGGGCATGGTCGAGTCTTATTGCGGCCACGTGCTGCGGCGCGGCGACGGCACGCCCTGGGGCACCTTGATCCACTTCGACCTGGAGCCGCGCTCCATCGCCGAGGGCGAGGTGGTCTTTCTCAAGAGCGTGGTGCCACTGTTCCTCGACTACCTGGACTGACGCCACGGCCGACCGATCGACCAGCAGATCGCTCTCAACGAACGCGAAGCTGATCGACCTCGAATTCCTTCTTGCGGAAATCCTTGTCCAGCTTGCCGACCAGTTCCACCTCGGTCTTGTCGTCGATGGTCTGCTGGGTCGGGAAATGCTTCTGCTTGATCTCGACGTTGATGCGGCCCGAGCCGTCGTCGAAGGTGTAGTCCTTGCCGCCGTCGTGCGAGACGATGCGGCCGCGCAGCACCGCATACTGGTCGTCCTGGCCCTTGCTCAACAGATCGTTGACGCTCGTCACGGGAATGCTGGTGGGGCCGGTGTAGCTGGCGACCGGCGCCGCCTGGCCTTGGGCCACGGCATGGGCGGACGAGAGCGCGGCGAAAGCCGCGACGACGATGCACAGGGCTGTGTTGCGGGCCGAATGGGATGCCATGTAAGAACTCCTTGTTGGTGTGAAGAAGCCCTATTGCATCGCTCGAACATGAAGAGAATCTGATCGCGCAGGACGCAGTTCCAGCACCACGCCGAGGCCCCGCCCATCGAGCCCCTCGCCCAGACGCAAGGCAGCGCCGTGCAGCTCGGCGACACGGGCGACGATGGAAAGACCCAGGCCGGAGCCCTGCGTGCCGGTGCCCAACACGCGGTAGAAGCGCTGGGTGAGCAGCGCCAGCGATTCGCCGGAGACGCCCGGCCCATCGTCGCGCACGGCGACTTCGACGGCCGCGCCGCGACGGTCGGCGGACACCTGCACCCGCCCACCTTCCGCACCGTAGCGGATCGCGTTGTCCACCAGATTGCGCAGCGCGCTGAACAGCCATTCGCGATGGCCCATGACCGCATCCACATGGCATTCGACGGACACGTTGACGCGCCGCATCGCCGCAGCGGCAGCGCAGGCATGCACGGCCTCGTCCAGCAGCGCTCGCAGGTCGATCGATCGCATATCCACAGCATCGGACGACTGCGGATCGAGCCGTGCCAGTTGCAGCAGGTTCTCCACCATCGACGTGCTCCGCGCCACGTCGTCGCGCAGGCGCTGCAGGTCGGCGGCGAGCTGCGGCGACTGGGCCGCATGGCTGCGTTGCATGAGCTGGATGCGCGAGGCCAGGGCCGCGAGCGGCGTGCGCAGTTCGTGCGCAGCATCGGCAGTGAAGCGGCGCTCGCCTTCCAGCGCACGCGACAGGCGTTCGAGCAGTCGGTTGAGCGCACCCACCACCGAATGCACTTCGTGCGCGCGCGACGCGTCTGCCACGGGCGAAAGATCGTCGGGCGACTTCGCCTCCATGCCCTGCGCCATGCGCTCCAGCGGCGCCAGCTGGCGCCGGATCAGCCACCAGTTCACCCCGCCCAGCATCGCCCAGAGCGCCGCCAAAGGCCAGGCCAGCGACTCGAGCACGTCGCCGATCAGTTCGCTGCGTTCCTTCCACTTCTGGCCGACCTGCACCGACAGATCCTGCGTCGGATGCCTGCGCACATGCACGCGCCACCAGCGATCGTCCTGCTGCACGTCGTGAAAGCGGCTGCTCTTGCCCCGCAGGTCGGCGGGCGCGACGAAGGGCTGCTTCGGCGCATCGTTGCCGCGCAACAGCACCGTGCCGTCGCCGGCCACCATCTGGTAGTTGAGCCGTAGTTCCTGGCGGCCGCGGTCGTCGGCGCCCGAAGGGCCCGCCGGGCCGCGCAGCGCAGCTTCACCCAACGCCAGCACGATGCGCGAACCCTCTTCGAGCGTGTCGTCGTATGCGTCGCCCACTTCCTTCCAGGCAATGACCAGCACGATGACCGTGCTGACCAGGCCTACCGCCACGCTCGACCCCACCGTGGTCGCGATCAGGCGGCGGCGCAGCGAATAGCTCTTTGCGCTCATGCCGATTCGGTGGGCCGATCGGCGAGCCTGTAGCCCATGCGTCGAACGGTCTCGATCCAACCGGGGCCCAGCTTGCGACGGAGCTTGTAGACGTGTACTTCGACGGCATTGCTGTCGACTTCGTCGCCCCAGCCGTACAAGCCGTCTTCGAGTTGCGCGCGCGAGACCACGTGGCCGGGCCTTCGCATCAGCGCGTGAAGAATGGCGAACTCGCGTGCCGTGAGCGCGAGCGCCTGCCCGTGCAGCATGACCTGCTTGCCCGCGGCATCGAGCACCAATGCGCCGTGCTGCAGCGCGGTCGCGGGTCGTTGGTCGTGGCGGCGGATGGCGGCGCGGATGCGGGCCGACAGTTCTTCCAGGTCGAAGGGTTTGACCAGGTAGTCGTCTGCCCCCAGGTCCAGCCCTTCGATCCGATCGCGCACCGCATCACGCGCCGTGATGAAGATGGCGGGCACCGTCAGCCGCCGTTCGCGCAAGCGGGCCAGCAGGCGGTCGCCGGACAAGCCGGGCAGGCCCCGGTCGATCAGCAGGCACTGGTAGTCGTGCGTCGCGAGCGCCGTCTCGGCCAGGTCGCCGCGCAGCACGCGGTCCACGGCATAGCCGTCGAGTTCGAGCCAGGAGGCGATGGACTCGCCGAGCGAGGGATCGTCTTCGGCCAACAGAATGCGCATCGGCGCACTATATGTGGCGTGGGATGAAGCGAATCTGAAGGCCGACCGGCCGACGATGGCGCCCCGCCGCCGCGCCCTCGCTCAGAAGTTGTGGCGAATCCCGAACTCGGTGCCGCGCGAGGCCCGGTTCGGCGCGGTGATCGAGCCGGCCAGCGATTGCGTCGCGCCGTTCTTGTTGCGCAGATAGGCCAGCGTGCCATACAGCGCGGTGCGCTTCGACAGGTTGTAGACGTAGCCCACGGCCAGCTTGTCGCTGGTCGGCTCCGGCACGTTGCCCACCGGCTCGCGCTTGTAGCGCGCGTACGAGGCCTTGATCTCGCCCGCGCCCACAGGCAGGTTGATGCCCACCAGCGCGCCCTTGCCGTCGACCGGGCCGAGCGACTCGGTGTAGTACTCGCCCATCAGCCGCATGCCCCACAGCGATTCGAAGATGTAGGAGGCACCGATGTTCGACACGCGCAGGTCGCCGGTGGCGTACTTGGTCTTGCCGGTGGCCCCGGTGACGTTGAAGGTGCCGTTGGTCCAGCCCAGGCGCACGCCGGCGTAGTTGCCGTCGTCGCGATTCGAGATCAGCGTGTTGGGCAGCAGCGAGCGGTTGTCGTTCTCGCCCATCGCGAACATCGCCTGGCCGTAGAAGCCGCCCAGGTTCGGTGGCAGGAAGTAGCCGACGCTGTTCGACGCGCGGGTGCCGGTGGGCGCCAGCAGGCCGCCCAGGCCCGAGAAGTAGAGCTGGTTCGCGCCGATGCCGCCGCCGGTGCCGAAGGGGTCGTACAGCGCCGTGTTCCAGAAGGTCGGCGTGTAGTCGCGGCCCAGGCGCAGTTCACCGAAAGGCCCCGAAAAGCTGACCGTCGAGCGACGGTTGAAGGTGATCGTGCCGGCACCCGCCGTGCCCGTGGACTGGTTGTTGCTGTTGGTCGCGAAGCCGGTGCCGTTGTCGCTCTGCAGCCCGGCTTCTAGCCAGAAGCTCGCGGCCAGGCCGCCGCCCAGGTCTTCGGTGCCGCGGAAGCCGAGGCGGCTGAAGCTGTTGCCGCTGTTGGTCAGCTGCCATTTGTGGGTCGAGCCGAAGCCCGAGCCGGTGGTGTAGGTGACGGCGGTGTCGAGCACGCCGAACACCTGCACGGAGGTTTGCGCGCAGGCGCCGGCCGCAGCCAGGCATGCGGCCGCGGCCACAAGGGTTGTCTTCATTTTCTGTCGAAGAGGGAGTTGGGAAACGGGATGCCGCTCGTCGAGCGGCTAGATGTCCAGCACCAGCGGGCCGCGCTTGCATTGCGACACGCAGATCATCATGGTCTTGTTGGCGGCGCGTTCCGCCTTGCTCAGGATGCCGTCGCGGTGATCGACTTCGCCGACCGAGATGATCTTGGTCTCGCAGGCACCGCACACGCCTTCCTTGCAGCTGTGGTCGGGGTTGAGGCCGGCATCGATCAGGCTGTCTAGGATGGACTTGCCGGGCGGCACCTCCACGCTCTTGCCGCTCTTCGCACACTCGACCACGTAGGTTTCGGTGGCGCTGGGCGCCTCGACATGCGCGGCGGCGAAGCGCTCGATGTGCGCGTTCGCGTAGCCGAGTTGCTCGCAGGTCTTCTCGAAGCCGTCGAGCATCGGCCCCGGGCCGCAGCAATAAAGGTGGCTGTCCGCGCCCTTGCCGGCCAGCAGCGTGGGCAGGTCGGGCGGCACGCCCTTGTCGGCGTCGAAGTGCCAGGTGAGCGCCACGTCGTTCTGCTTCGCGAGCGCTTCGATGGCGTCGCAGAAGGCCGCCTCCTTGCGGTTGCGCGCGCAGTAGATCATCTCGACCGGCTTGCCGAGCGCGACCAGCCGCTGCAGCATGCACCAGATGGGCGTGACGCCGATGCCGCCGGCCACCAGCACGGAGCGCGCGGCGCCCTCTTCCAGCTTGAAGTTGTTGCGTGGCGGCGAGATCGGCAGCGTCATGCCCACGCGCAGCTGCTGGTGCACGTAGCGCGAGCCGCCGCGGCTCTTGCGGTCGTTGGCCACGCCGACCACGTAGCGCTGGCGGTCGCTGCTGGGGTTGCACAGCGAATAGCTGCGCACCAGGCCGTTGGGCAGGTGCAGGTCGATGTGCGAGCCGGCCTCGAAGGCGGGGAAATCCACCTCGGGCGATGCCGGCCGGAACTCGACGCTGATGATGCCGTCGGCCTCGTAGCGCATGGTGTGCACCAGTGCTGTCAGCGTGGGGGAAGACATGGCGATGAACCTCAGGAAAGTGCGGCAGAAGGATCAGGCGGCGGCCTGCTCCAGTTGGGCGGTGGCCAGGTTGCGCATGTGCCGGCGCAGCCGCACGATGCCCAGGTCGTGCTGGTACAGGTTCTCGTGCTGGTTGGCATCGGGCTCCATGTCTTCCAGCATCACGCGGTCTTGCTCGAGCACGTGCCAGTGGCGCGCCTCCAAACGGTTGCGGTACAGGAAACGCCAGGTGTCGCGCTCCCAGCCCGGCGCCAGCTTGCGCACGCGCCAGAAGAAGGTGGCGGTCATGCCGTTGGGCATGGGCGCGAAGGCGCCGACGATGATGAAGTTGCCGCCGGGGCCGCCGCTCTTCGGGTACGGGATTTCCAGGCGCATCCAGTGGATGCCGGTGTCGGCCCATTCGGTCCAGTCGAAGTTGACGTTGCGCTGGCCTTCCTTCTCGAACACGAAGCCGTGGTCGGTCTGGCGGATGCCGAACTTGGCCTGCGAATCGCCCTCGGCCATCGAATGCGACTGCTTGTGCAGGAAGGTGCCGTGCATCGGGTCCATCACGTTGTCAAGCACGTAGCGGTAGTCGCCCTTCCACTCGGTGTAGCAGAGGAAGTTGGAATACTGCGCCTCGTCGGTCAGCTCGTCGGGCAGCACCAGCGGGGGCGGCGTTTCCACCGACTCGCGGCCGTTGTAGAGAAACACGGCGCCGGCGCGCTCTTCGACGTGGAAGAAGCGCGTGGCCTGCGAGCCTTCGAGCTTGCAGCCGGGGCTGCCCGGCACGCGGGTCACCACGCCGTCGCAGCGCACTTCCACGCCGTGGTAGGGGCAGGACAGGCGGTCACCAAGGATCACGCCTTGCGACAGCGGCGCGCCGCGGTGCGGGCAGCGGTCTTCGAGCGCGTGCAGCTTGCCGCTGCCGTCGCGCCACAGCGCGATCTTGCGGCCCAGGCGGCGCAGCGAGACCGGGTTCTCCTTGATGAAGCCCGAGGGGCAGATCGGGTACCAGAGGTCCTTCAGCCCGATCTCGAGCAGCTGGTCCACCGGGTCTTGCGCGACGGGATGAATGGCGATCGTCGTGGTCATGTTCGTGTCTCCTCGGCTCAGTTGGCCTGGGCCAGCTTGCCCATTTCTTCGCGGTAGTTGTCCTCGGTCCAGGCGCGGCCGCTCGGCGCGGACAGGCCGCTGTCGTTCAGGCGCTCGACGAGGGTGGCGAGGTCCTGCACGCCATCGGCGAAGGCGCGCTCGATGGCGTCGCCCAGCAGGTCTTCGTAGGTGGTGGCGGGGCGCTGGCGCGCCTGGTGCGGTTGCAGGTAGCGGTCTTGTTGCATGGTTGGCCTCCGTGGGGACGAGGGGTGGGTTCAGGCGGTGACGGGTTCTTCGGCGGCAGCCAGCGGAACGGCCCAGGCGTCGTAGCCGTAGACCCAGTCCGCATTGCCGCCTTCGCGCAGCCAGTTGTTGCCGCGCGAGCCGAGCTGGATCTGGCTGGTGCGCTCGATGCGGGCGCGTTCGTAGCGGCGCAGCGCGGCGGGGATGTCGGCGGCCGGCACGCCTTCGAGATGCCGGGCCAGCACCACGGCGTCTTCGATCGCCATGCCGGCGCCCTGCGCCATGAAGGGCAGCATCGGATGGGCCGCATCGCCCAGCAGCGACATGCGCCCTGCCGTCCAGGCCGGCATCGGGTCGCGTTCGTACAGCGCGGTCTTCAGCACGGTGTCGCAGGCATCGAGCAGCGCACGCGCCTCGGGGTGGTAGGCCACGTATTGCTCACGCAGCTCGTCGACGCTGCCCGGTGCCGTCCACGATTCGAGGTGCCAGGTGTCTTGCGGCGTGGTCGCGAAGATGAAGATGTCGCGGCCGCGGTTGAGCGGAAAGGTGACGATCTGGCTCTGCGGATTCGGGCCCCACCACTTGGTGAAGGCGCCCAGGTTGGGCACGCCCTGCAGGCGATCGGCCGGCACCACGGCGCGGTAGGCGACGATGCCGGTGAAACGCGGGCTCTCGGCGCCGAACATCGCGGTGCGCACCACCGAGTGGATGCCGTCGGCGCCGATCAGCGCGCCGACGCGGGCGCTCGTGCCGTCTTCGAAGGCGATGCTCACGCCGTCGTCGTCCGGTGTGATCGAGGTGGCGCGCTTGCCGAGCAGCACGCGTTCGGCCGGAAACATGTCGGTCAGCGCGGCCAGCAGGTCGGCGCGGTGGATGGTGAGCTGCGGCGCGCCGTACTGGCGCTCGGCGGTGTCGGCCATCTCCAGGCGCGAGGTTTCTTCGCCGGTGTCGTAGCTGCGGCTGATGCGATGCGTGGGCCGCGCGGCGGTCACGCGTGCTGCATCGCCGGCGCCCAGGCCGTCGAGCGCACGCACCGCGTTGGGCGTGAGGTTGATGTCGGCACCGACGCGGGCGAACTGCTTGGCTTGCTCGAACACGATCACGTCGTGCCCGGCGCGGGTCAGCGCGATGGCGGCGGCCAGGCCGCCGATGCCGGCACCGACGATGCCGATGGTGGATGCGTGTGTCTGCTTCATGGGTGTGTGTCTCCTGCCCTGTGTTCTTACTCGGCCACGATGTTCCGGGCCTTGATGATCTTGGCCCACATGGCGGTTTCGTCGCGCATGTGGATGGCGAATTCGCCCGGCTTCATGGTGGCCTCGGTCATGCCCTGGGCCTTGAGGCGCTGATGCACCTCGGGCTGCGCGAGCATCTGGGCCGCGTCCTTGGCGAGCTGCTCGACCACGGCCGCGGGCGTGCCGGCCGGCGCGAGCAGGCCGTACCACGAGGTGACGGCCACGCCCTGTATGCCCTGCTCCGCCAGCGTCGGAATCTCGGGCGCGGCCGGGCTGCGCTTGGCCTCGGTCACGCCCAGCACCACCAGCTTGCCGTTCTGGATGAACGGCAGCGTGGCCGGCAGGTTGCTGAACATCAGCGGCACCACGCCGCCCAGCACGTCGTTGAGCGCCGGTGCCGTGCCCTTGTAGGGCACGTGCAGCAGGTCGATACCGGCCTGCTGCTTGAACAGCTCGCCCGCCAGGTGCAGGCCGCTGCCCACGCCCGGCGAGGCATACGACAGCGTGCCCGGCTTGGCCTTGGCCTGCGCCACCAGATCCTTCGCGTTCTTGATGCCGGCCGTCGGCGAGGCCACGAGCACGTTGGGTGCCTTCGCGAGCATGGTGACGGGCGCGAAGTCCTTTTCGATCACGAACGGGAAGTTCGGCATCAGCGTCGGGTTGATCGTGAGGTTGCCGGCCGGCACCACGAGCAGCGTGTGGCCGTCGGGCTTGGCGCGCTTGACTTTGTCGATGCCGATGTTGCCGGCCGCGCCGGGCATGTTCTCGACCACGGCCGCCTGGCCGTAGCGCTTGGCCAGGCCGTCGGCGAGTACGCGGGCCAGCGTGTCGACCGGGCCGCCCGGCGGGAAGGGCGAGACGATGGTGAAGCGGTCGCTGGCCAGTTGCTTCTCGGCCGGGCTTTGCGCGTGGGCACCGACGAGGCCCAGGGCTGCGAGCGCAGCGATGCAGCATGTTCGGGAGACACCGCGGAACCGGCTTTGCCGGGCCGCTGGTGTCGCCCCCTTGAGGGGGGATTCGGCTACACGAAGTGAGCAAGAAACGGGGGTGGTCATCATTTCTTTTCGGTGAGGAACTTGCCTTGGGGGCCGTCGGCGTTCCGTTGCCGGCGCGTGTTGCCGTCCAGGCCGCCATCGACGGCCCACTCGGCGAACACCGTCGGGCCCGGCTCGAACTCGCGCGGCTGCCAGTCGGCCGTGAGCTGGTCCTCGTCGGCGTAGTACTCGATCAGGCCGCCGGCCGGGTTCTTGAAGTACCAGAAGTACGCGGACGACACGGGATGACGGCCCGGGCCCAACTGCGTTTCCCAGCCGCAGCGCGAGAAGTGCAGGCCGCCGCCGAACACCTCGTGGATGTCGCGCACCGTGAAGGCGACGTGGTTGAGCCCGCGCTTGCCCGAAGGCAATTGCAGCAGGAACAGGTCGTGGTGCCCGCCCTCCTGCGCGCAACGCATGAAGGCGCCGCGGTTCGGGTAGCTGTCGGACGCGACGAAGCCGAAGCGGTCGGCGTAGAAGGCGCTCGTGCCCTGCACGTCGGCCACGAAGAAGACCACGTGGCCCACCTCGATCGGCGTGGCGCGCTCGTATACCGGCGCCGCCTGGTTGATGCGCGGCTTGACGTTCCAGGTGTTCATCGCACCGCAGTCGACCTGCACCGGGTGCTTGCGGCTCACCTGCAGGCGCACGGCCAGGCCGTTCGGGTCGGTGCAGCCGATGCGGCGGGCGCCCTCCACTTCCCCGTCGACGAAGTCCTTGTCCTTCGCGATGGCGGCGGCGTAGCGCGACAGGTCGGCATCGCTTTCCACGCCCCACACCACTTCGAGCAGCGTCGGGCCCTCTTCCATCGCGGCAGGCAGGCCGGCCTTGCCCAGTGCGGCGACCACCACGCGGCAGCCGTTCAGGCATTCGAAGACGAGTTGGTCGTCCGCATCGGACTTCAGCGACAGGCCCCAGTCCGCGAAGAAGCGGCGGCTCGTGGCCAGGTCGTCCGAGCCGTAGGTGATCTGATCGATTCCGAGAACGCTCATGGCATCGCTTTCTTTATTGGTTGGCCCACGGCAGGGGTTGGTCGTTCGTGCCCCAGTACATGCTCTTCTGCTCCATGTACTGGAAGATGCCTTCGCGGCCCTTCTCGCGGCCCAGGCCGCTGTCGCGCCAGCCGCCGAACGGGGTCGACACCGAGAACTGCTTGTAGGTGTTGATCCACACGGTGCCGGCCTGCACCGCGCGGCCGAGGCGCCAGGCGCGCTTGAAGTCGCGGCTCCACACGCCGGCGGCCAGTGCGTAGATGCTGTCGTTGGCCTGCTCGATCAACTGCTCTTCGCTGTCGAAGGGCATGGCCACGAGCACCGGGCCGAAGATCTCTTCCTGCGTCGTGCGGGCGTTGTTCGTCAGGCCTTCGAGGATGGTCGGCGTGTAGAAGTAGCCGTTGTCCATGCCGGCGCCGTGCGGGCGCACGCCACCGGTGCGGATGTGCGCGCCTTCGGACACGCCGAGTTCGACGTAGCGCTCGATGCTCTCGCGGTGCTTGGCCGTGATGAGCGGGCCCATCTGCGTGCGCTCCGAGGCCGGGTCACCCACGCGCAGGGCCTTGGCGGCCTCGGCCACGCGGGTCACGAACTCGTCGTAGATGCTGCGCGCGACGAACAGGCGCGAGCCGGCGATGCACGATTCGCCCGAAGAGCTGAAGATGCCGTAGAGCACGCCGTTGACGGCATGGTCCAGGTCCGCGTCCTCAAGCACCATGGTTGGCGACTTGCCGCCCAGCTCCAGGGACACCGGCATCATCTTGTCGGCCGCGATGTGGGCGATGTGCTTGCCGGTGGCCGTGCCGCCGGTGAAGGACACGCGCTTGACCAGCGGGTGCTTGGTGATGGCATCGCCGATGACCGAGCCACGGCCCGGCAGCACGCTGACGATGCCCTTCGGCACGCCGGCCTTCTCGCAGATGCGGGCCAGTTCCAGCGCCATCAGCGGCGTGACCTCGGCGGGCTTGACGATCACCGCGTTGCCCGCGGCCAGCGCCGGCGCGAGCTTCTGCGCTTCGCTGGCGATCGGCGAGTTCCACGGCGTGATGGCGGCGACCACGCCCATGGGCTCGTGCACGCTCATCGTGACGAAGGGGCCGCGCGAAGGCGTGATGGTTTCTTCGAGCGTCTCCAAAGCCGCGGCGAAGAACTGAAAGGTGCCGGCCGCGCTGGCCACCAGGGCGCGCGTTTCGTTGATGGGCTTGCCGTTGTCCAGGCGCTGCTTCTGCGCCAGCGGCTCGGCTTCGTCGCGGATGATCTGCGCCACGCGATGCAGCACGGCAGCGCGCTCGTGCGGCAGCTTCTGCGCCCAGCCGCTGGTGCGAAAGGCGAGGTCGGCGCGCACGATGGCCTCGTCGACGTCGGCCGTGCTCGCGGCCTTCAGGCGCGCGATGGGTTCGCCGGTGGCCGGGTACAGGCTCTCGTAGGCGTCGCCGCCGCCCAGGCGCCATTCGCCGCCGATGTTGAGGGGAAGGAGTTCGGTGGAGATCATGGTGGGTCTCTTGTTGTTCGCGCGTCGACGGCTTCTCAGATGGCCAGCGCCGCGGCGCGGTTGCGCAGCGCGCGCACTGCGCTGTAAACGGTCAGCGCCGATGTCTTCGGATTGGCCGCCAGCGGCTTGTTGCGCATGCTCAGCTCGAAGGAGCCGAAGGCGCCCTCGGCCTCGACCGTGTGCACGTTCTCGTCGATGGACGGATCGGCGATCAGGCGCACCTGCGTGCGGTCCAGGCCCAGGCCGGCGATCGAGACGGTGGCGGCGACGTTGGCGTTCTTGGGGTACAGCGTGGCGGCCTCGCGGGCGCTGCCTTCGAAAATCACGCATTCGCCGCGCAGCGCGTCGAGGTCGCGGCCCTGCTCGGCCGGCGTGCCCTTCCAGGCGCGCGGCGGCTTGCGGCCGGTGTAGCGCACGTTGTCGAGGCCGCCGATGCGTGCCGCGGCCAGCGCGTCGATCGCGCCGATGGCACCGGCGATCAGCTGCACCTGCGTCTTGCCGGTGATGGCAGCGACCTCCAGGCTCTCGGCCAGGCCTTGCGCCGACAGCGCACCCACCGAGGCGACCACGCAGGGCGTGCCGCGGCGCAACGCGGCCAGCACGTGCTCTTCGATCGCGGCGTGGCCGGCGGTTTCGACGACCAGGTCGACGCCGCTCGCCGGCACGTTCGCCACGGCCTGCACGCCCGGGGCGAGCTTCTGCAGCTGTGCCTGTGCCGCCGCCACGCCCTCGGCCGGGACCACCACGGCCACGACTGCGAGCGAGGCGTCGCCCTTCAGCAGCTCGATGACCGAGCTGCCGATGGCGCCGCAACCGATGAGTGCCACGCGCAACATGTCCGCGTCCTTACTTGTTGAGCGCAGGGATCTGCGTGATGGTGTTGGTCGGCGGGCCTGCGAAGGTGCTCTTGAAGCCGCCGATCGACAGCATGTCGATCTCCAGCAGGAAGGGGCCATTGGCGGCCAGTGCCTCGTCGAGCTGGCCCTTGATGTCTTCGAGCTTCGACACGCGTGCGTGCGGCAGCGCGATCGACTTGCACAGCAGCGCGTAGTCGGGCGTGTGCAGGTCGGCGTAGCAGCGGCGGCCGCCGTACTGCACGTCCTGGATGTTCTTGATGACGCCGTAGCTCTTGTCGTTCATCAGCACGATGACCATCGGCGCCTCTTCCTGCACCATGCAGGCCAGCTCGCCCAGGTTCAGGATGAAGCCGCCGTCGCCGGCCAGGCAGAAGGTCTTGCGGCCCGAGCCCGTGACCGCCGCGCCGATGGCCGCGCCGATCGCCATGGGCATGCCCTGGCCGATGCCGCCGCCGGTGGCGTGAACGCCCGCGCTGGGCTCGAAGACACGCAGTTCGCGATTGCCCCAGGTGCTGTTGGACACCGTGACGTCGCGAACCCAGTTGAAGTTGCGGCCGGCCACCGACTGGATCTGGCGCACGAGCTCGGCGTAGGGGCCGAGGCCGTCGCGCAGCGTGGCGACGGCTTGCTCGTGCGCGGCCCGCAGGTCGGCGAGCAGCGCCGGGTCGGCCTTGTACTTCGCGGCTTCGAGCCGATCGGCCAGGCCTTCGAGGGCCAGCGCGGCGTCGCCGCAGACGAAGGCCTCGGTGGCATAGCAGCGGCCTTCGGCGGCCGCATCGGCGTCGACGCGGTAGAGCGGGCGCGGCAGCTTCAGTTCGTACTTGAGCGTCTCGTTGCCGCGCAGGCGCGAGCCGACCACCAGCATCGCATCGCAGGTCTGGTAGAAGGCCTCGACCGGCTTCTGGATGTTGTACGCGCCGAGCGAGCCGGCATCGTCTTCGGGCACCGTGCCGCGGCCCTGCGTGGTGGTGACCACGCCGAAGCCGAGCTTCTGCAGGCGCTGGATGGCCGCGCGTGCGTGGCGTGCGCCGCCGCCGATCCACAGCAGCGGACGCTTGGCCTGGGCCAGGCTGGCGGCCAGCGCATCGAGCCCGGCCTTCGACGGCACGGCGGCTTCGATGGGCAGCGGCGACAGGTCGGCCGGCATGGCCATCAGCGCCGACTGGATGTCGATCGGAATCTCCACGCTGACCGGGCCGGTCGGGGCCGTCAGCGCCACCTGCACCGCGCGCTTCAGCGTGCCGAGCAGGTTGTCGATGCTGCGCACGCGGAAGGCGGCCTTCGACACGGCCTTGAGCATGGTCAGCTGGTCGGGCGCCTCGTGGATGTACGACATGCCCTTGTCGATGTAGGGCGTCTCGATCTGGCCCGTGAGGTGCAGCACGGGCGCACCGGCGGTCAGCGCCTCGACCATGCTGCCGGCGATGTTGCCGGCGGCCGGGCCGGTGCTGGTGATGCACACGCCCAGGCTGGCCGTGGAGCGGGCATAGGCATCGGCCATGTTGCCCGCGCCGGCCTCGCCGCGCGCCGAGACGAAGCGCACCGCGCCGCGCTGCGCGAATGCATCGAGGATCGGCATGTTGTGGATCGAGATCACGCCGAAGGCAGCCTTGACGCCGCACTGTTCGAGGAAGGCGGCCACGACGGCGCCGCCGGTGACCTGCGTGGGGGTGGATGGGTTATGCATGGCGGGACAAGCCTCCGGAAATATCGATGTGGGAGCCGGTCGTGTACGACGCGAACGGCGATGCCAGGAAAAGAATGGCGCGCGCGGCTTCCGTCGGAAGTCCCAGGCGACCCAAGGGAATGTGTTTGTTCTTGGCAAGCTGGCCGCTCCATGCGGACCAGTCCTGCGATGTGTCTTCGCGCTGTTCGAAGCGGCGGCGCCATTGGCCCGACTCGACCAGGCCGATCAGGATGCCGTTGACGCGCACGCCCTGCGGCGCGAACTCGGAGGCCATGGAGCGCACCAGGTTCAGCAGGCCGGCGCGCGCGGCCGAGGTGGCGACCATGTGCGGCTCGGGCTGGCGCGCCAGCAGCGAGTTGGCGCAGACGATGGCGGCATCCCCCTGCACCGCGCGCTGCGCAGCGAGCTGCGGCAGGAAGGCTCGGGTCGGGTGAATGACGGAGAAGAACTTCAGGTGCAATTCCTCGGTCCAGGCGCTGTCGTCGGTGTCGGCGAAGGTCGACACGCGGCCCTGCCCCGCGTTGTTGATCAGCATCGAGGCCGGGCCGAGCGCGGCCTCGCTGGCGGCGGCGAAGGCCTTGACCGATGCGGCATCGAGCACGTCGCAGGTCTGGGCGAAGAGCCGCGCCTCGGGCCGCGATTCGCGCAGGCCGGCCACGGCACGATCGAGCCGTTCGGCAGTGCGGCCGCACAGCGCGACCGCGGCGCCGGCCTCGAGCAGCGCCTCGACGGTCGCCAGGCCGATGCCCGACGAACCGCCGGTGACCACGGCCACGCGGCCGGCCAGCGCATCGGCGGCGAACAGCGAGGAAGAGGAAGAAGCGTGGGTCGTCATGTCCGGTCCTCAGGCGCTGCGCAGCGGCACCACCTTGGCGCTCGTGGCAGGCGAGTAATTGAGCAGGCCCGAGATCTCGTCGGCCGTGTCGCGCACGCGGCGCACCATCTCGTCCATGCGGTTCGCGTCGATGTGGCCCGAGGTGATGGTCACGCCGAGCGCGGCCACGATGTGGGCGCTGTGGTCGCGCACCGGCGCCGCGATGGTGGAGATGTTCGATTCGAAGAAGCCTTCGCTGAGCACGTAGCCGCGCTGGCGGTCGGCCTGGACCATGTCGAACAGTTCGTTGACGGTCTTGGGGGTCGACGGCGAGAAGGTTTCCAGCCGCTCTTCGGGATAGAGCGCGCGCAGTTGCGGCAGGGTCAGGTCTTCGAGCAGCACGCGGCCGAGCACCGTCGCATGGGCCGGCAGCCGCGTGCCGACGCTGACCGAGCTGGCGAATGGCGTGGGCGGCGCCACCTTGGCGACGTAGACGATGGAGCGGCCATCGCGCACCACCAGGTTGCAGGGCACGCGCAGCTCTTCGCACAGGCGGTTGATCAGCGGCGTGCCGAGCTGGGTGAGCTCCAGCGAAGCCAGGTACTCGAAGCCCAGGCGCAGCACGGCCAGGCCCAGGCGGTAGTCGCGGCCGCCCTCGGCGCGCTCGAGGAAGCCCATGTTCTCCAGCGTGGTGAGCAGGCGGAACACGGTGGAGCGCGGCAGGTCGAAGCGGCGGGCCAGCTCGGGCGCGGAGAGGGTTCGGTTCTCGCGGCTGAATTCGCACAGCATGCGCAGGCCGCGTTCGAGCGCGGGCACGTTGTAGCGGTCGGCACCGTCGTCCAGCACGTTCGTCATCGAATCCTTGTCCTTGCTCATGAGGTCTTTCACGTTGTCTTGATCGATCGATGCGGATCAGGCCGCGAGGGCCTGGCGCAGCAGCGCGGCCACGGCGGCCGGCTGCTCCACGTAGCTTGCATGACCGGCTCGCGGCAGCAGTTCGAGCGGTACGCCGCACTGCCTGGCCACCTCGCCGCATTGCTCGGGCGTGGTCACCACGTCGAGCGCACCGCAGGCCACGCGCACCGGCATGGCAGGCGGCAGGTCGGCGAGCAGGTCGCCGTTGCACAGCAGCTCGATGGCCTGGCGGTAGCCGCCTTCGTTCAACCGGGCCATGTTCCAGCGCACCCATTGGCGGGCCGTGTCGCTCGCGTGCTCCGACACCAGCCGGGCCGAGCGCTTGGCGGCCATGCCGGCGATGCCGAGTTGCTCCAGCGATTCGAGCCGTTCGGCGCGCGCGCGGGCCTGCGCCTCTTCGCGGCCCGGTGCGCCGTAGCCGGCGGCCGGGCTGATCAGCACCAGCTTCGCGATCCGCGACGCCAGCGGCGGCCCAGGGCGCGCCGCGGCAACGGCAGTCAGCGCGCCGAGCGAATGGCCGACCAGCACGCAGCGGTCGATGCCCAGCGCGTCGAGCAAGGCGCCCAGGCGTTCGGCGTAGTGGACGGCCTTCGGCGACGCCGGAACGAGCGGCGTCGATTCGCCATAGCCCGGTGCATCCCACGCGATGACGCGAACTTCATCGGCCAGCAGCAGCGCGGTGTCGAGCCACGATGCCGAACCCGAGCCGATGCCATGCAGGCAGACCAGCGCCGGGCCGGTGCCGCATTCGCGCACCGACACGTGGGCGCCACCGGCCACCGGCACGTTGCGCGCCGCGAAGCGCGCATCGAGGCGCGCCGCTTCGGCGGCCGGCAGGGGCTGGTGAATGTCGACGGCGTTGGTCATTGGGCGGTTCTTTCGGGGGAACACCGCGGAACCGGCTTTGCCGGGCCGCTGGTGTTGCCCCCGGTGAGGGGGTTGGCGTCTACGCGAAGTGAGTAAGCCTGGGGGAGAGCCAGTTTCAGCGCTTGATTTTTGCGAGCGGATGGTCGGCCGGATAGGTCGGCGTGACAGGCTTCTTCGCGCCCAGCATCACGCACATCAGCGCATCCTCGTCACCGATGTTGATCTCTTCGCGGTACACGCCGGGCGGCACCGAGATCAGGTCGCGGTCGGTCAGCACGGTCTCGTAGCGTTCGCCTTCGGCGGTGGTCAGCACCACCTTGAGCTTGCCGCGCATCACGAAGAACACCTCTTCCACGTCGACGTGCAGGTGCGGCGGGCCTTCATGGCCGGCCGGGATCACCATGGTCGAGAAGGTGAAGTGCTCCGAAGGAATGGTGTTGACGTCGGCCGTCACGCCGGTGCCGCCGGTGCCCAGGTAGCGCATCTGCGCGCGACGGAATTTCGGGTCGTAGTCGGCCTGGAACTTGAGGGCATTCCAGTCGTACTTGCGGGTGGAATAACGCGCGACGCGCGTGTTCATCCAGTCTTCGAGGCTCGCGCCTGCGGGGCGGCGCAGGGTTTCGCCGACCTGGCTGTCGTCGAATTTCTTGTGTTCGGACAAATCGCTCATGGGGTCACTCCTTAGTTCATGACGAAGCCGCCGTTGACGGCGAGCAGCTGGCCGGTCACGAAGCGCGACAGGCCCGACAGGGAAAACAGCACCGCGCCGCAGACGTCCACCGCCTGCTGCTCGCGCTGGATGGCGCGGCCTTCGAGGTACTTCTGGTGGCGCGCCATCGGCACGTATTCGGTCGCCTCCACCAGCGTGAGGCCGGGGGCCACGGCGTTGACGGTGATGCCGTCGCCGCCCCACTCGCGCGACAGCGAACGGGTCATCGAGATCACGGCGCCCTTGCTGGCGGCATAGGCCAGCAGGTTGGGTGCGCCCCACAAGGCGGTGTCGGAGGCCAGGTTGACGATGGCGCCGCGGCCGCTCTTCGCCAGCGCCGGCTGGCAGGCCCGGCTCATGAGCCAGGTGCCGCGCACGTTGACGTCCATCACGCGGTCCCAGGTGTCGATGTCCAGCGCATGGGCGTCACGGCCGCCGGAGTTGGTGATGGCGGCGTTGTTGACCAGGCCGTCGATCCGGCCCAGCAGGCGGGTGGCTTCCGACGCGCAGGCGTCGATGGAGGCCGGGTCGCACAGGTCGAGCGGAATGGCGTGGGCATCGTGGCCGGCATCTCGCATGCCTTGGGCCTCCGTCGCTGCCAGGTCGGCCAGGATGTCGGCCAGCACCACCGAGGCCCCCGCGGCGGCGATGCACTTCGCGAAGGCGAGGCCCAGGCCGCGCGCGGCGCCGGTGACCAGCACGCGGCGGCCGGCCAGCAGGTCGTTGGGCAGCTCGGCCAGCAGCGCCTGCAGGCTCTCGGGATCGGGGATGGCCTTGATGTTTTCAGCAGTCATAAGAAAAGTCTCCTGTGCGCCCATGGCCCGCGAAGCGCGGCCCGTTCGGGGAACACCGCGGAACCGGCTTTGCCGGGCCGCTGGTGTTGCCCCCGGTGAGGGGGTTGGCGGCTACACGAAGTGAGCAAGCCTGGGGGAGAGCCATGTCAATCGGCTTGAATGCCGAGCTCCTTGATGATCTTGCCGAAGCGCTCGAAGTCGGCGGCGTTGGTCTTGGCCAGCACGTCCGGCGCGCCGCCCAGCGGCAAGGCGCCGAGCACGGCCATCTTCGACACCACGTCGGGCATCTTGAGGATCTCGTTGATGTGGCCGTTGAGCGTCTTCACGACGTCGGCCGGCATGTTCTTCGGGCCGAAGAGTCCGTGCCAGGCCGTGACCTCGACGTTCTTGTAGCCCAGCTCGGCGAAGGTCGGCACGTTGGGCGCGAGCGGCGAGCGCGCGCGGTCGGCCACGGCCAGGGGCAGCATCTTGCCGCCGGCCAGGTGCGGCGCGATCGGGCCGTAGGTGATGTAGGTCAGCGGCACGTGGCCGCCCAGCACGTCGTTCACCGCGGGTGCCACGCCCTTGTAGGGCACGTGGCCGAGGCCCAGGCCGGCGGACTTGTTGACCATCTCGCCCAGGATGTGCATCGGCGAGCCGCTGCCGGGGCTGGCGTACGACAGCGTCTGGCCCTTGGCGGCCTGCACGTCCTTGAAGCTCTTGAAGTTCGAGGCCGCGCCCGCGACCAGGAACAGCGGCAGCGTGCCCGTCTCCACGATCGGCGTGAAGCCGTTGAGCACGTCGTAGCCGGTGCTGCTGCCGGTCTTGAGCACCAGCTGCGCGATCGAGAAGGTGCTGGGTGCCAGCAGCAGCGTGTAGCCGTCGGCGGGCGCCTTGGCCACGAAGCTGCTGCCGATGACGCCGCTGGCGCCGGGACGGTTGTCCACCACCACGGGCTGGCCGAGGCGGGTGGAAAGCTTTTCGGCGAAGAGGCGTGCGAGCGCGTCGGTGTCGCCTCCGGCCGGGTAGGCGACGACGATGGTGACGGGCTTGCTTGGATAACCTTGGGCCCAGACGGGGGCGACGGCGCCGGTGGCGGCGAGGGACAGGGCCAGTGCGAGCGCTTGGCGACGGGTGGGCTTCATCATCATGCTTTCGGTTCGAGGGGCTGCTTCGGTGTTTGTTTGTTCCACTAATAAAACAACGATTTATTAATGGAACGGACAGGCGAAGAATAATCCTGAAGTCGACCCTTGTATTAAGGGTTTACCCTTGTTTTTCACTTGGTTTCACATCGGGTCGGCGCGTTAACCCTGAGTTAGATGAAGGCGGAATGACAGCTCCGCTGCCTACGATGGGCTTCGCGTCTCCACCGGGGGACAAGCCATATCGGAGACACCATGACCATCGCTTTCGCGACCCGACTCACCCGCCGCGCCGCCCTGCTGGGCGCCGCCCTCGTTCTCGCCGCCTGCGCCGGCCCCGGCCCGCGGGCGCCCGCCGGCACCGAGATCCGTGTGATGACCTCGGGCGGCTTCACGGCCGCCTACAACGAGCTAACACCCCTCTACGAAAAGTCCACCGGGCACAAAGTGCTGACGGCCTATGGCGCGTCGATGGGCGCGGCCAGCGACTCGATTCCGAGCCGCCTCGCGCGCAACGAGCCGGTCGACATCGTCATCCTCGCGCGCCCTGCCCTCGATGCGCTGGTGGCGCAGGGCCAGGTGGTGCCGGGCAGCCAGGTCGACCTGGTGCGCTCGGCCATCGGCTTCGCGGTGCGCAGCGGCACGCCCAAGCCGGACATCGGCACGGTCGATGCGCTCAAGCGCACGCTGATCGCGGCGCCTTCCATCGCCTACTCGGCCAGCGCCAGCGGCACCTACTACGAGACCGAACTGCTCAAGAAGCTGGGCATCGAGGACCAGGTCAAGCCCAAGAGCCGCAAGATCCTCAGCGAGCGCGTGGGCTCGGTGGTCGCGCGCGGCGATGCGGCGCTGGGCCTGCAGCAGGTCAGCGAGCTGCTGCCGATCCAGGGCATCGAGTACGTCGGGCCGCTGCCGGCGGAGGTGCAGCGCGTCACGGTGTTCTCGGCCGGCATCTCCACCACGGCGAAGCAGCCCGAGGCGGCCAAGCAGTTGATCCGCTACTTCACGTCGTCGACGGCCGCGCCGGCCATCGTGAAGAGCGGGCTGGAGCCGGTGGGCGGGTCGTAGGCCGCGCAGCGCCAAGCCGCACACATCGCGGCGCGACGGGGTCCGCGCCGTCCTGATTTCCATCGCAACGAGCGCCCCACGGCGGCGTTGCACGCGACACAATGCCGGGCACGACACGCACGCCGGGTCTTCCGGCGCGCGGCTTCGCAACCCTGCACGGACCTGCCCATGAACCGACTCGCGCCAGCCTCCGCCCTGCTCTGCCTCGCCCTCCTCGCCCCGTCGCATGCCGCGACGCTCGAGACCCGCAGCTACACGGTAGAGATCACGCCACTGTGCGGCGAACGCGTCACGGACTGCGAGCAGTTCGCCTATGCCGGCACCCACAACCGCAACGGCAGCCGCATCAACCTCACCGGCAAGCCGGGCCAGCGCCCCTGCCCGCCCGGCAACGCACCCTGCGACCCGCTGGGCTGGCAGTTCTACGACGGCAATGCGACCAGCTACTTCGTCGGGCAGGACGGCTGGTTGATCGTCACGAGCGGAAAGAAGACGGTGCTGCGCGAAAGAGGCAACTGGCGCTGAACCCAGGCCGCCTGCGCGGCGCTCAGGAGGCGTCGCCCATCAGCTCGCCCCGTAGCGCCCCAAC
>NZ_LYVO01000081.1 GCF_001984055.1 Variovorax sp. KK3 | reverse complement strand
CGCCACCACCGCCGCCGTAGCCACCGCCGCCACCACCACCGTAGCCACCGCTACGCGGAGGGCGAGCTTCCATCGGACGGGCTTCGTTCACGACGACACTGCGGCCGCCCATGTCCTGACCATTCATGCCCTTGATGGCGGCTTGCGCTTCCGCGTCGCTGCCCATTTCCACGAAGCCGAAGCCCTTGGAACGGGGCGGGCTGGAGTCCCGCTCCATCATGACCTTTGCACTGGTCACCGTGCCGAACTGGCTGAACGCATGTTCGAGATCGCCGTCGCGTGCCGAGTAAGGCAGGTTGCCGACGTACAGTTTGTTGCCCATGAAGGGACTCCTATAAACACATGGAAAAAGCGATGGAGTCCCGAGAGCACCACCCGCGAAAAGCTCGCTGGGCCGCGCGAAACTGACCGATCACCCAATTGCCACTCCCCCTAGATTTGAAGCGAGGCTCGTGCATTATGGGTGAAATGCCTCGAGCGCAAGTAGGAATTTGCCCGGAAGGATCGGGCCGCTACAAATAAACAGGAAGTTTGCGCACGCTCACTAATTGAGGCTTCGCAGGGCTACAATCGCCCGGTCATTGGGGAGTAGCCGCCTTCCATCGCGAGAAGGGTTTGCGTCAACAGACTTGTCCTGCCCCACGCGGGACATGGCGCATGCAGTGGATTCACCTGGCCAGACCTTTGACCGTGCAACTTCGGATGTGGCCGAAGGGTTGCGCGGTCAATTGCGTTCTTCGGCCCAAGGACCCCACTTTTCATGGAAGCTTTTCTCGTAGCGACCGGCGTTGTCGCCTTGGCAGAAATGGGCGACAAGACCCAACTGCTCTCCCTCGTGCTCGCCGCACGTTTTCGCCGACCCTGGCCCATCGTCTTGGGCATCTTCGCCGCCACCATCGTCAACCATGCGTTGGCAGGCGCGGTGGGCAATTGGGTCACTCACACGCTCGGGGCCGACGTGCTTCGTTGGATCCTCGGCGGCTCCTTCATCGCGATGGCGCTGTGGATGCTGATTCCCGACAAGCTCGACGAAGACGAAGTGCCGAAAGCCTCCCGCTTCGGTGTTTTCGGCACCACCCTGATCGCCTTCTTCCTGGCCGAGATGGGCGACAAGACCCAGATCGCCACCGTCATGCTGGCCGCGCGCTACGTGGACGCCTATGTCTGGGTGGTGCTCGGAACCACGTTGGGCATGATGCTGGCCAATGCACCCGTGGTGTGGCTGGGCGAGCGCATCGTGAAGCTCGTGCCGATCAAGCTCGTGCATGGCATCTCCGCTGCGCTCTTCATGCTGCTGGGCATCGCCGCGTTGATCGGCTGGCCCTGAGCGGCATATACTCGCCCGACGCGCCGATTTGCTCCAGCTTGCGGGCGCTTAACAAATGCTGCTAAAGACGGATGCCCGACCCGGCTCGTTTTTGGCGAGGCCGGGTTTTTCTTTTCCATGTCTCTGGTTGTCACTCCGCAGTCCATGTCCTTCGCCGGACCGTTGCCGCTGAGCAGCGGTGCGAGCATTTCCGACTACGACCTCGCCTACGAAACCTACGGCACCCTCAACGCACAGCGCAACAACGCAGTGCTGGTGTGCCACGCGCTCAACGCGTCGCACCACGTGGCCGGCGTGTACGCAGACCAAGAGCGTTCCGAAGGTTGGTGGGACAACATGATCGGCCCGGGAAAGCCGGTGGACACCGACCGCTTCTTCGTCATCGGCGTCAACAACCTCGGCTCCTGCTTCGGCTCCACCGGCCCCATGCACGGCAACCCCGCGACCGGGCGCATCTACGGCGCCGACTTCCCGGTGGTGACGGTCGAAGACTGGGTGCGCGCCCAGGCCGCGCTGCTCGACCGACTCGGCATCGAGACGCTCGCCGCGGTGATGGGCGGCAGCCTGGGCGGCATGCAGGCGCTGTCGTGGACGCTGCAGTACCCCGAACGCGTGCGCCATGCGGTGGTGATCGCCAGCGCACCCAGCCTGACGGCGCAGAACATCGCGTTCAACGAAGTGGCGCGGCGCGCCATCGTGACCGACCCCGACTTCAACGGCGGCCACTTCTACGAGCATGGCGTGGTGCCCAAGCGCGGCTTGCGCATCGCTCGCATGATCGGCCACATCACCTACCAGAGCGACGACCTGATGAACGAGAAGTTCGGCCGCGCGCTGCGCAGCGCCGTCGAAGGCGACCGCGCAGGCACCGACTTCCTCTACTCCACGCAGGAGGTCGAGTTCCAGATCGAAAGCTACCTGCGCTACAACGGCGACAAGTTCAGCGAGTACTTCGACGCCAACACCTACCTGCTGATCACGCGCGCACTCGACTATTTCGATCCTGCCCGTGCGCACGGCGGCGACCTGCGTGCCGCGCTGGCACGTGCCACGGCGCGCTTCCTGCTCGTGAGCTTCACCACCGACTGGCGCTTCGCACCGGCGCGCAGCCGCGAGATCGTGAAGGCGCTGCTGGACAACCGCCGCAGCGTGAGCTACGCCGAAATCGACGCGCCGCACGGCCACGACGCCTTCCTGCTCGACGACGTGCGCTACATGAGCGTGGTGCGTTCCTACTTCGAGCGCATCGCCAACGAGGAGGCAGTGGCGTGAGCGACGTGAACACGCAGCGCCTGATCGCGAGCCTCGTGCCCAAGGGCTCGCGCGTGCTCGACCTCGGCTGCGGCGACGGTGCGCTGCTCGACCTGCTGCAGCGCGAGCGCGGCTGCAGCGGCTACGGTGTGGAAATTGCCGATGGCAACGTGCTGCAATGCATACGCCATGGGGTGGACGTGATCCAGCTCAACCTCGACGAAGGCCTGGCGATGTTCGACGACGCGTCCTTCGACGTGGTCCTCCAGATCGACACGCTGCAGCACCTGCGCAATGCAGAGGTGATGCTGCGCGAGACGGCGCGCGTCGGCCGCATCGGCATCGTCGCGTTCCCCAACTTCGCGCATTGGCCGAATCGCATCAGCATCGCCCGCGGCCGCATGCCCGTCACGCGGCGCCTGCCTTACCAGTGGTACGACACGCCCAACATCCGCGTGGGCACGTTCAAGGACTTCGAGGTGCTCGCACGCAAGAATCACCTTCGTGTTCTCGATGCTTTCGGACTGCAACAAGGCGCGGAGGTACGATGGCTGCCGAACGCGCGCGCCGCCACCGCGGTCTTCAAGTTCGAGCGGGAGCGCTGACCCCCGCACCCATGCTGCCGTCCTTCAGCGAACGGAAGTCGAAAGTACAAATGATCTGCGAAAGAGACGTAACTCGTTACGCTTCTTGCGCAATGAAGTGCCGAGACCCGGAACGGCGTTCTTACGATGCACCCTTTTGAGGAGCTTCCCTTTGGCCACACAGTCCCCCTTCTTCGGTAAGCGCGATCGCGAAGCCGACTCTCCCGTCTCCCGTCCTGCGCCGCTGGTGGGCTCCGGCACCAATCTCTCGGGCTCGCCGGTGACGCCGTCGGCTTTGACCGCACAACAACCGGCCAGCGCAGCGGCGGTCAAGGAAGGCGGCAGCAAGCTCACCGTCGGCCCCAACATCAAGCTCAAGGGTGTCGAGATCACGGATTGCGACACGCTGGTGGTCGAAGGCCTGGTCGAGGCGACCATGGACTCGCGTGTGATGCAGATCGCCGAGCAGGGTGCATTCAAGGGGTCTGCCGAGATCGACATCGCCGAGATCCGTGGCCTATTCGACGGCAGCCTCACCGTGCGCGAAAAGCTCGTCATCCATTCCACCGGCAAGGTCACGGGCAAGATCCGCTACGGCAAGATCGTGATCGAGGAAGGCGGCCAGCTCTCCGGCGAGATCAGCTTCGGCGCATCGACCGGCAGCAGTGCGAGCAAGCCCGCGCTGCAAGCTGCGGCCTGAGTTTCTTCAGCCCAGTCGCTGAATCAAGGCACCGGCTGCGGCCGGTGCCTTTTCTTTTGCGCCGTTGATGAAGTAGATGAAGACGTCGCGCGCCGCCTTCGGTTCCTTGCCGGACGGCTCGACATAGGGGAGCGCTTCCGGCAGGCCGCCCGCGGTCCAGGTCTTCGCCGTTGCAGCCCAGCTGTCCAACGCCTTGGGCGCGTAGCCGTTCTTCAGGCCGGCGTCGCTCATCATCAAACGCGCATAGACGAAATCGCTGGTCAGATCGGCGAACGACGGAAACTTGTCCGCGTCGGTGAAGACGGTGGCCGCCTGGTACTTGCGTGCCAGTGCCAGGTAGTCCGGCGTCATGAAGCTCGGATGCCGAACGTCCATCACGTGTCGCAACGAGCGGCTGCCCTCCTTCTTCGGCAGCAGCGCGAGGAAAGCCTCGAAGTCCTCTGGGTCGAAGGCCTTGGTCGGCATAAACTGCCAGACGATCGGGCCCAGTTTGTCGCCCAGCTCGGTGATGCCGCTCTCGACGAAGCGCCGGACCGATTCGCCCCCGGCCGACAGTTGTTTTCGGTTGGTCGCGAAGCGCGAGGCCTTGAGCGAGAACACAAAGTCCTCGGGTGTTTCGTCATGCCACTTCTTGAACGTCGGAGGCTTGAAGCTGCTGTAGTAAGTGCCGTTGACTTCGATGGCTGTGAGCTGGCGGCTCGCGTAGTGCAGCTCCTGGCTGTGCGGCAGCCCTTCCGGATAGAAATTGTTGCGCCAGGGCTCGTAGGTCCAGCCACCGATGCCGACGCGAATGCGCGCGTTCTTGCCGTTGCTGCTCAAGATATGCCTCCGATCCGCTTGCACCGCGGAGCTGGCAGAGATTAGCCCAAAGGCCTGCGGGCCGCGCGGCATGCGCCCATAATTCACGAGGCCCCAGCGAACCCGCCCTTTCCGGCTGTTGCCTGCAGCCCATTCCGATACGCGGAGAACCCCATGAACGCTCCCCTCCACCGCGAAATGCCCGCCGGCCTGCTCGACCCGGCACGCGTCCTGTCCGACGTCACCGACAAATGGGACCAGGACATCGTCCGGCAGCTCACCGACTACATCGCGATCCCCGCCAAGTCCCCCGGCTTCGACCAGGACTGGGCGACGCACGGCTATCTCGACACGGTGCTGCGCAACGCGGCGAGCTGGGTCGAAGCGCAGAAGGTCGAGGGCCTTAAGCTCGAGATCGTGCGCCTCGAAGGCCGCACGCCGGTGCTCTTCTTCGAGGTGCCGGCCACCGGCACCGACATGAAGGAAACCGTGCTCATGTACGGGCACCTGGACAAGCAGCCCGAGTTCACCGGCTGGCGCAGCGACCTCGGCCCCTGGACGCCGAAGTACGAAGAAGGGCTTCTGTACGGCCGCGGTGGTGCCGACGACGGCTACGCGGTGTACGCCAGCATTGCCGCATTGCAGGCGCTCAAGGCCCAGGGCGGCTCGCATCCGCGCGTGGTCGGCCTGATCGAGACCTGCGAAGAGTCGGGCTCCTACGACCTGCTGCCCTATGTCGAGGCACTGCGGCCGCGGCTCGGCGATGTCGGGCTCGTGATCTGTCTCGATTCGGGTGCCGGCAACTATGACCAGTTGTGGCTCACCTCCTCGCTGCGCGGCATGGCGAGCGGAACACTCAAGGTGGAGATCCTCACCGAGGGTGTGCATTCCGGCGATGCCTCGGGCCTGGTTCCCTCGAGCTTCCGCATCATGCGCCAGGTGCTGGACCGGCTCGAAGACTCGAAGACGGGGCGGCTGCTGCCTGCCAGCTTTCATTGCGAAGTGCCAGCCGACCGCCTGGCGCAGGCGCAGGCCACTGCGGCCATCCTGGGCGACGAGGTCTACAAGCGCTTCCCATGGGCGCACTTCGACTGCGGCGGCGCGACCACCTTTGCGCTGCCGACCACCACCGACCCGGTGGAGGCGCTGATCAACCGCACCTGGCGGCCGACGCTCTCTGTCACCGGCGCAGAAGGCTTCCCCGCGTTGAAGGACGCGGGCAACGTGCTGCGCCCCTACACCGCCTTCAAGCTTTCGTTGCGCCTGCCTCCGCTGGTCGATGCCGGCCAGGCTGTGCAGGAACTCAAGACGCTGCTCGAGGACAACGCGCCGTATCAGGCCAAGGTCACCTTCGACAGCCACGGCGGCGCGACCGGATGGAATGCGCCATCCACGGCCGATTGGTTCGAGCAGGCGCTCGACGCCGCCTCGCGGGCCCACTTCGGCGCGGGCTGCGGCTACATCGGCCAAGGCGGCACCATCCCGCTCATGAACATGCTGAGCCAGGGCTTCCCGAAGGCGCAGATGATGGTTTGCGGCGTGCTGGGCCCTAAGAGTAACGCGCACGGCCCCAACGAGTTCCTGCATGTGCCCTATGCGAAGAAGCTGACCGCGGCCGTGGCCGAAGTGATCGCAGCGCTGCCCGCCGCCCGAGCCGCAGGCAGCTGACGATGCCCCGCGCCGACGTGCCCTTGCGCACGCCGGACGGCGAGACGCTGGCCATCCACGAGTGGCCGCTGGCGCCAGGGCGCACCGCAAGGGCCGTCGTGGTGCTGGTGCACGGCATCGGTGAACACGCGGGGCGTTATGCCCACGTGGCAGCGCGCCTCAACGACTGGGGCTTCGCGGTGCGTGCCGCCGATCACCACGGCCATGGCGCGTCCACTGGTCCGCGTGGCGGTCTGCCCAGTGTGATGCGGCTGGTCGAGGATCTCGCGCTCGTGGTCGACGATGCGCGCCGGCTGCATGCCGGTCTTCCGATGGTGCTGCTGGGCCACAGCCTCGGCGGGTTGGTTGCCGCGAGCTTCGTGGCACGGGCCGTCCGCCCGGTCGACGCACTGGTCTTGTCCTCGCCCGGACTGGACCCCGGCCTCAGCGTGTTCCAAAAGGGCTTGATCGCATTGTTGTCGCGCGTGGCGCCCACCGTGCGCGTGGGCAACGGCCTCGACGTCCGATACCTGTCGCATGACGCGGAAGTCGTGCGCGCCTACGGGGAAGACCCGCTATGCCATGACCGCATCGGCGCACGCCTGGCGCGCTTCCTGGCCGACGAGGGCGCTGCGGTGCAGGCCGCGGCTTCGAGCTGGGTGGTGCCGACTTTGCTGATCTACGCGGGCGACGATCGCTTGGTCAAACCCGAAGGAAGCCGCCGCTTCGCCGATGCGGCGCCGACCGCAGTCGTGAGCGCCACCTGCTTCCCCGCGCTCTACCACGAGATCTTTAACGAGAGCGATGCAAAGCCGGTGTTCCACACGCTGGCGCGTTGGCTCGACGCGCGCTTCCCGGGTGCTTAGGCGACAGCCGCCGCAGCGCGGGAGCGACGCGCCAGCCACAACAGACCTGCGCCCGTCAGCAGCACTGGCACCAGCGACCCGATGTTCAGCAACTGCCAGCCCTGCGTCGTGACCAGCACGCCTGATGCGAAGGAGCTCAGTGCCAGCGTGGCGAACACGCAGAAGTTGAGCGCACCCTGGGCCCGGTCTTTTTCTTCGGGTGCGTAGGCCGAGAGAGACAGGGTGGTGCTGCCCGTGAAGAGGAAATTCCATCCGACGCCGAGCATGAACAGCGCGATCAGGAAATGATGCAGGTCCACACCCGCCAGCGCCACCGCGATGCAGGCCAGGTTCAACAGCAGGCCGACGCCCATCACCGGCAGCGTGCCGAAGCGGCGGATCAGGTGACCGGTGAAAAAGCCCGGCGCGAACATGCCGATCACGTGCCATTCCAGCACCAGTGCGACGTCGTCGAAGGGCAGCCTGCACACCTGCATGGCGATCGGCGTCGCTGCCATCAGCAGATTCATCACGCCGAAACCGAGCGCGCCGGCCAGGGCCGCCACGATGAAGACGGGCTGGCGCATGATTTCGCCGAGCGGCCTGCCGCCCGCCGCCGAGGCGCGTGCCGGCGCCGCCGGAAACTCGATGAATCGCATCAGCACCATGGCCAGCAGCGCCACGCCGGCCAAGGCCAGGTACACGCCGGCAAAGGGCACGGCGAACCAGTTGCGCGTGAATGCCGCCAGGTTCGGGCCGGCCACCGCGCCGATCAATCCGCCGGCCATCACCAGCGACACGGCCTTCTCGCGCCATGCAGGTGCGGCCAGCTCGGCAGCGGCGAAGCGGTAGAGGCTGGCATTGGCGTTGTAGTAGCCGGCCACGACGGTGGCGGCGCACAGCAGCCAGAAGTCTTGCCACAAGGCGGCCTGCGCGCACAGCAGGGCCGAACCGAACGCGACCGCCAGGCCGATCTGGAACGAGCGCCGGCGTCCGAATCGCTTCTGCGTGCGTGCCACCAGGCCGGTGGCGAGCGCGCCGCCGACCACGTAGCCCATCACGGGCAGCGTGGCCATCCAGCCGCGCGGCGCGAGCGCCAGGCCGACCAGGCCGTTGATCGCGATGAACGCGACGTTGTTGGTCAGGAACAGGCCCTGGCAGGCGGCCAGCAGCCAGAGGTGCCGGTTCATCGAGCGGTGCTCAGCCCTTCTGCTGCAGCAGGCTCGAGAGCGAGGACATCAGGTCGTCCTGATTGCCGAGGCCCTCGGCCGGGGCCTGGCCGCGCGGTGTGAGCCGGTCGATCAGCGTGGGCAGCAGCGCGGCCAGCATCGGCAGCAGCGTGCTCGCGTTGATGCCGAGCCTTTGCGACAGGCCGGCGATCAGGTCGCCGCCCAGCGCGTCCTGCAATTGCCCACCCGAGATCGGTGCGTTCTGGCCCGAGCCGATCCAGGAATGGATCACGTCGCCCATGCCGGCCTGCTCGAACTTCGAGACCAGGCCACCGAGCCCGCCTGCCTGGCCGTTGTTGGCCAGCAAACCGCCCAACGCGTCGGATAGCCCGCCGAGGTCTCCCAGCCCGCCGAAGCCGCCCGGCTGGGGTTGCTGCTGCGACTGCACGCCGCCGAGCACTTGTCCGAGAACCGAATCGAGCAATCCCATGGTGGGCTCCTGAAGTGAAAGATGAAGGTGGGAGGTCAGATGTGGAACGACGGTGCAGCGGCTGCTATTGCTTGGCTCGCGGCGGGCGCTTGGCCAGCAGAGGCTCGGTCACGCCTTGCACGCCGACCAGGCCGAGCACGGTCACCAGGCCATTCTGCGCGCCCTTCCAGCCGTCTGTCACGTCGATCCACTCGCTGAGCGCATGGAAGCCACCGGTCTTGCCGCCGCCGCCGACGATGATGGCCGGGATGCCGAGCGACATCGGCACGTTGGCATCGGTGCTGGCGCCGGTCAGCAGGGTCTTGTGGCCGAAGGCGGTGTTGGCGCGTACGGCGGCTTCGACAATCACCGAGTCCGAAGCCGTGCGGCCACCGGGCCGGTCGCCGATCAGCTTGTTGCTGACGCTCAGCGTGTTGACGTTCCAGCGCTTGTTCTCTTCGGCCACGGCTTCGTCGATCGCGGCCAGCACCTTCTTCTCGGTTTCGAGCAACGCGCCCATGTCGTCGGAGCGGATGTCCACCGCCATGCGTGCATCCGGCGCGATGGTGTTGACCGAAGTGCCGCCGCCGACCGTGCCGACGGTGAAGGTGGTCTTGGGGAAGCTCGGCGTCTTGATCTCGGCGATCTTGGCGATCGCACGGCCCATGCCGTGAATCGCGCTAGGCACCTGGCCGAATGCCGCGTAGCTGTGGCCGCCGGGGCCTTTGAAGCTCACCTCGTAGCGGTGGCTCGCGGTGCCGAGCACCAGCACCGTGCCGTCCGCTGCCGGCTCCACGCCCACCATGCCGTCGATGTCGAGGTGCTCTCGGAACAGGGCCTTCATGCCCCGCAGGTTGCCGAGCTCTTCCTCGCCCACGTTGCCGACGATGAGCAGGTCGCCCACGGTCTGGATCTTCTGGTCGTTGAGCACCTTGAGCCAGGACAGCAGCACGGCCAGGCCGCGCGTGTCGTCAGAGATGCCCGGTGCGTACAGCTTGCCGTCGCGCTCTTTCACCTTGACGTCGGTGCCGGCGGGAAAGACCGTGTCGAGATGCGCCGAGATCAGCAGCTTCGGCCCGTTGCCCGTGCCCTTGCGCAAGCCCACCACGTTACCTTCGGCATCGATGCGCGCGTCGGCCAAGCCCAGCGCCTTCATGCGGGCGAGGAAGGCCTCGGCGCGCTTCTGTTCCTTGAAGGGAGGCGCTTCGATCTCGGTGAGCATCCGCAAGTCGTCGACGGAGCGGTCGTGGTCGGCCTTGACCGCGTCGAGCAACTGCTTCACGGCAGGCGCGGCCAGCAGTTGGGTGAAGGCCTGGTCGACGGCCGGCCGGACCTGGGTCGGGGTCGGCGCCACGGCAGAGCCTTGGGCGTGGGCGGCACCGATGGCGCACAGTGCTGCAAGCAGAACGGGCGCGGGGCGCAGGAAAGCGGGAAGGAGCGGGGTCATGGAAAGGGGCCTCGAGAGGCAGGAAAGGAAACGAAGGCGATTCTGGTCACGTCGACGCCAGCAGCGCAAGCGCAGCCAGCGCGGCCGTCTCGGCGCGCAGCACGCGCGGGCCGAGCGTGAGGGGCGCGAAGCCGCGTGCGATCGCGTCCTGCTCCTCGACCGCGCTCAGCCCTCCTTCGGGTCCGCTGAGCACGCAGGCGCCGCGCAGGCTGGCGGACGCCGGGTCGTCGCGCAGGCTTCGAATCTGGTGCGCGCCTTCGGCCAGGCTCAGCACGAAGCGCTCGGCATCGTCGATGGGGGGTGAGTCGATCCAGGCCGCGAAAGCGCGCACGGGATGCACCAGCGGCACACGGTTGCGACCGCACTGCTCGCAGGCCGCGATCGCGATCGCCTGCCAATGCGTGCGCTTCTTGTCGGCGCGCTCGCCGGCCAGCCTCAGCACGCCGTGCGCGGTCATCAGCGGTTGGATGCTGGCGACGCCGAGTTCGGTGGCTTTTTCGACGAGCCAGTCCATGCGCTCGTTGGCGGGCATGCCGACCGCGACGTGCACGGGGCGCGCCGCTTCACGCTCGATCGATGAATGCGCGCCGAGCTGCACCGTCACATCGCTGCGGCCCATGCGCTCGATGGTGGCAGCGTACTCGCCCCCACAGCCGTCGAACAGGGTGAGCGCATCGCCCGGCTGCATGCGCAGCACCTGCACGTGGCGCGCCGCGCCGGGCGGCAGGACCAGCAGTGTCTGCCCCGCGAGCGTGGTGCTGCAGTGAAAGCGCGGCTTCACACCCGCCCGTACGCGAAGCCGCTGACCGGCTGCGTGCCTTCGATCTCGTCGATGGCGCGCAGCAAGGGCGTCAGCTCGCGGTAGCGGCCCGCCGTGGCGCGGATGTAGGCGATGAAGCGCGGCGTGTCGGCGAGGTAGCGCGGCTTGCCGTCGCGCAGCGTGAGCCGCGCGAAGATGCCGGCCACCTTCAGATGGCGCTGGAGGCCCATCCACTCGACCGATCGATAGAAGGCGCCGAAATCCTCGTCGACCGGCAGCCCAGCCTTGCGGGCCTTTTCCCAGTAGCGCACCGTCACGTCGATCACCGTGTCTTCTTCCCAGCTCAGGAAGGCATCGCGCATGAGGCTCGCGATGTCGTAGGTGATGGGGCCGTACACCGCGTCCTGGAAGTCGAGCACGCCCAGCGACGGGCCGCCCGTGATCATCAGGTTGCGCGGCATGAAGTCGCGATGCACGTAGACGCTGGCTGCGGCGAGGTTGTTCTCGACGATCAGCCTGAAGCTGCGTTGCAGGCGTTCGGCGAGTTGTCCTTCGACCGGCAGCCCACGGTGCTTCTCGACGTACCAATCCGGAAAGAGGGCCAGCTCGCGCTCGAGCAGTGCGCGGTCGTAGGCCGGCAGCACGGCCGGTCGGGATGCGAGTTGCCAGCGGATCAACGCATCGACGGCCTGGTCGTAGAGCGGGCGCGCCGCGACGGGGTCGGCCGGGTCGATCACCTCGAGCATGGTCTGGCGCCCGAGGTCGTCGAGCAGCAGAAAACCGCTGGCTTCGTCCCATTCGAGCACCTGCGGCACGGTCAGCCCGGCCTCGTGCATCAGACGGGCGACGTGCACGAAGGGCTTGCTGTCTTCCTTGGCGGGCGGCGCATCCATGATGATGCGCGTTCCGGCGGCGTCATCCGAGTCGATGCGGAAGTAGCGTCGGAAGCTGGCGTCGGCCGAGGCGGCCCGTGCGGTCGCGGGCAGCAGATGGTGTTGCGGGCCGATGGTGGCCAGCCATTGCGCGAAGGCTTCGGCTCGCCCCGGGTCGGTCCAGCTGATCGAGGGAGACGGCGTCGCTGCGTCGCTGTCCGGGGGCGGGGAGGCTGTCATGGATAATCCAATTCTACAAATCGCCTGGTGCAGGCTTCCGCAACTTGCAACTACCGGCCATTCGGCGACCTTCCCCCCAGAGAATCCATTGCGTACCGATGCCTGACCTGATCCGAGCTGACTGGCGCCGGTGTCGCCCGCCCCTGCCTTTGGCGGTGTTGACCTTGGCTTTGTTGCAAGCACAGGGCGCGTCGGCGCAGGACGCCGGCCTCGACGCGCCCATCACGCTCAAGCGCACGCCGCAACTTCTGGAAATCATTCCGAAGGCGCAACGCGGCGAACTGCCGAGCTTCGTCGATGGCGACCGGATCTCCGGCCGTCCCGATCTCGAGACCGTGATCGAGGGCAATGCCTCGCTGCGCCGCGGCGACACGGTGATCCATGCCGATCGCCTCGAGTACTACCAGCCCGAGGATCTTGCCAAGGCCAACGGCAACGTGCGCGTCAACCAGGCCGGCAACGTCTACGAAGGCCCGCAGCTCGAGCTCAAGCTCGAAACCTTCGAGGGCTTCTTCAACAACGTGCGCTACCGCTTCCTGTCGACGGGCGGCCATGGCGAAGCAGAGCGCATCGACTTCGTCGACAGCAACGTCTCGGTCGCGCGACGCGGCACCTACACCACCTGCCGGCGCGAAGACTACCCCGGCTGGATGCCGGCCTGGATGCTCAGCGCCGCGACGTTGACCACCGACACCGAGGAAAACATCGGCGTCGCGACCGATGCGCGCGTGACCTTCATGGGCATCAGCACGCCGGCGTTTCCGTCGCTGAGCTTTCCGCTGGGCAACGACCGCAAGAGCGGCTTCCTGCCGCCGACGATCGGCGTGGGCAACCTCAACGGCATCGACATGACGGTGCCGTACTACTGGAATATCGCGCCCAACCGCGATGCGACCTTCTATCCCGAGCTGATGACCAAGCGGGGCCTCAATCTGGGCACCGAGTTCAGGTATCTCGAGAAGGAATACAACGGCACCGTCCGGCTCGACTTCATGGGCAGCGACCGCCTGGTGGGCGATCGCTACAACGAGAAGCTCGCCACGCAGATGGACCAGTTGGCAAGGGGCGAGATCGGTGTGGGCGATCTCGACCTGGGGCGTCCGAAATCGAGACGCTGGGGCCTGTGGGCCAACCACCGGCAGGACTTCGATGCCAAGGCGTTCGGGCTCGATTCGCTGACGGCCAACATCGCCATCAACCGAGTGAGCGACAACGACTACTGGCGCGACTTCACGCGCACGCCGTCGCTGACGCAGCGCCTGTTGTCGAACGATGCATCGCTCAATTGGAGCAAGGGCGACTGGACCGGCATCGTTCGCGCGCTCAAGTACCAGACCTTGCAGTACGACCTGGCGACGATTCTTCCGCCTTACGACCGGCTGCCCCAGATCACCGCGAACTACGACAAGTACGACTGGAACGGCTTCGACTTCTCGCTCAAGACCGACTACTCGCGCTTCCGCGCCGACCCGGTGCAGCAACGACAGCCCAATGGCGAGCGCGCTTTCGCACAGGCGTCGATCAGCCGGCCTTTCTTGACGCCCGGCACCTACGTGATTCCCAAGCTGCAGCTGCATGCGAGCAGCTACCAGTTCGAGGCACCGCTGGCCAACGGCGCCAGTTCTGCCAGCCGCACGGTGCCGACCTTCAGCCTCGACAGCGGCATGATCTTCGAGCGTGATGCCAACCTGTTCGGCCGCGCCTTCCGCCAGACGCTGGAGCCGCGTGCCTTCTACGTCTACACGCCCTACCGCGACCAGAGCCTGCTGCCGAACTACGACTCGGCTGCCAACGACTTCAACTTCGCGACCGTCTATACCGAGAACGCCTTCTCCGGAAACGACCGCATTTCCGACACCAACACGCTGACGGTGGGCGTGACCTCGCGGCTGATCGACCCCGAGAGCGGTGCCGAGGCGGCGCGCTTCGGCATTGCGCAACGCCTGCGTTTCAAGGACCAGCGCGTCACGCTGCCGGGCGTCGCGCCCATCACGGACCGCGTGAGTGACCTGCTGCTCGGTGCCCAGATCAACTGGACGCCCAAGTGGAGCTTCGACGGCACCGTGCAATACAACCCCGACGACCACCGGTCGACGCGTACCGCGCTGAGCGCGCGCTACAACCCGGGCTCGTACCGCAACATCTCCGCGGCCTACCGCTTCCAGGCCAACAGCTCGCCGACCGTCGCCGACGGCAACAAGTCGATCGACGTGAGCTGGCAATGGCCGCTCAACGACCTGTGGGGCGACAAAGGCAAGGACCTCGGCCCCGGCCGCGGACAGGGGGGCGGGCGGTGGTACGCCGTCGGCCGGCTCAACTACAGCCTGCAGGACCGCAAGCTCACCGATGGCGTGGTGGGCTTCGAATACGACGGCTGCTGCTGGATCGGCCGCGTGGTTCTCGAACGCCTCACCACTGGCCAAGCCACCCCGAACACGCGCATCATGTTCCAGATCGAATTCGTGGGCTTCGCCGCGATCGGGTCCAGCCCCATGCGCACACTGACTCAGAACATCCAGCGCTACCAGCCTCTGCGGCAACCTTTCCCTGCACCCAGCCGCTTCACCAACTACGACTGACAGAGCTTCCTGCCATGAACCACATCCGCTCCATCCTCACTCTGGCGTGCCTTGCAACGCTGGCCGCGGCGGCCGGTGCTCAGGGCCTCGGCACGCGTCCCGGCACGGGCATCACGGACATCATGCGCGCCGGCCCGCGCCTCGCGCCGCCGGCCGCGCCGCGTGCCGCCCCGGCGCAGAGCGCACCGCCGGTGCAGCGCGCGGCCGAGTTCATCGTGGCCCTCGTCAACTCGGAGCCCATCACCAACACCGAGGTGCAGTCGCGGGTCGACCGCCTGCTCAAGGAGAACCCCGATGCGCAGCGCGTGCCGCGCGCGGAACTCACGCGCCTGGTGCTCGAGCGGCTCATCGCCGAGCGCACGCAACTGCAGGCAGCCAAGGAAGTCGGCATCAAGGTCGACGACGTCGCGATCGACCAGGCTGAGCAGACCGTGGCACGGCAGAACCAGATCAGCCTGACCGAGCTGCGAAGCCGCGTCGCGGCAGAGGGCATCTCTGCGCAGGCATTCCGCAACGACCTGCGCGACCAGCTCCTGATGACGCGGGTGCGCGACCGCGAGGTCGAGAACAAGGTCAAGATCAGCGACGTCGAGGTCGACCAGTTCATGCGCGAGCAGCGCAGCGGCGCGACCACCGCGGTGTCGCCCGACATCAACCTCGCCCAGGTGCTCGTGGCGGTGCCGGAAAGCGCCACCGAGGCCCAGATCGCCACGCTGCAGCAGCGCGCCCAGGGCGTGGCCCAGCGCGCCCGTGCAGGCGAAGATTTCGCCAAGCTCGCACAGGAGCTGTCCGACTCGCCCGATCGTGGCAACGGCGGTGTCCTGGGCATGCGCAGCGCCGACCGCTATCCCAGCCTGTTCGTCGAGGCCACGCAGTCGACCGCGGTCAACGGCATCGCCGGGCCGATCCGATCGGGCGCGGGCTTTCACGTGTTGAAGGTGCTGGCCAAGAGCCAGCCGGGCGCGTCCGACGCGGTTGTCACGCAGACGCACGTGCGGCACATCCTGCTGCGCAACGATTCGAAGCGCACGACGGCCCAGTCCGTGGCGCAACTGGCCGACTTCAAGGACCGCGTCCAGAAGGGCGCCGCCGATTTCGCCGTGCTGGCGCGCGACAACTCCCAGGATGCCAGCGCGAAGGATGGCGGCGAGCTCGGCTGGTCGCGACCAGGCCAATTCGTGCCCGAGTTCGAAGAGGCGATGAATCGGCTGGCGCCCGGACAGGTCAGCGACCCGATCGTGTCCCGTTTCGGCGTCCACCTCATCCAGGTGCTGGAGCGGCGCGACAACAAGCTGAGCCAGGCCGAGCAGCGCGAGGCGGCACGCGGCGCGCTGCGCGAGAAGAAGCTCGAGGAGGCGTACGAAACCTGGGCGCAGGAGCTGCGCGCACGGGCCTACGTCGAATATCGCGAAGCACCGCAGTCCTGATGGCGATGTCGAGGCGCTGCGGCGGCGGTCGGTGAAGCACGTTGCCCGCAAGCGCTTCGGCCAGCACTTCCTGTCCGACGCCGGAATCATCGATTCGATCGTGCGCGAGATCGCGCCGCGGCCGGGTGATGCGATGGTCGAGATCGGCCCAGGTCTTGCCGCGCTTACCCAGCCACTGGTCGAACGGCTGGGTCGGCTCACCGTGATCGAGCTGGACCGCGACCTTGCGCAACACCTGCGTGGGCATGGGCAGCTGGACGTGATCGAGTCCGATGTGTTGAAGGTCGATTTCGCTGCGCTCGCCGGCCAGTTGGTGGTGCCGCCTGCCACGGCGCTGCGCGTCGTGGGCAACCTGCCCTACAACATCTCCACGCCGATCCTGTTTCACCTGCTCGACTTCGCCCACCTGGTGGCGGATCAGCACTTCATGCTGCAGAAGGAAGTCATCGACCGGATGGTCGCCCCGCCGGCCAGCTCGGCCTACGGCCGGCTGAGCGTAATGCTGCAATGGCGCTACACGATGGAGAACGTGCTGTTCGTACCGCCCGAAAGCTTCGATCCGCCGCCACGGGTGGACAGCGCCGTGGTGCGCATGGTGCCGCTGGCCGAGCCGCCGGCCGTCGACGCGGCGCGGCTCGGAGAAATCGTCCAGGTTGCCTTCAGCCAGCGCCGCAAGCTGCTGCGCCATACGCTCGGCCGGTGGTTGGAGCAGCAAGGCTTTGGCGGACAGTTCGACATCCAGCGGCGGGCCGAGGAAGTGCCGGTCGCCGAATATGTCGCGCTCGCCCAGGCAGCGCGGGCGTAAAAAAGCCCGTCAGTGGACGGGCTTTTTTTGTGATAAGCAGTTATGCCGCAGCGAGCCAGTAGCCCGCGTTGAAGGGGCTGCTCATGCGCAACGCCAGGGGCGACACGTCCGTCAACTTGTCGGTCGGCATCTTCTCTGCCGAAGGATCGCTGGTTTGAAGTTCGATGCCCGAGACCGGCTCTGAACCGTTAGCCTCGTTCGCCCGTTCTGCTTGGCTGGTGGATGCAGAACGGGCTACAGAAAAGAATAGAAGCACCTGAACGGAATTTTCCGGTCGCCCCAGTAGTCGGCGGCGTCGCGGAAGATGTCGAGCAACTGCTCGCGCGCTTCCTTGTCGAATTTGGCATTGGCCGGAATCTGCTCCAGCACGATGACGAAACCAGGCTGCGGGCCCGATTTATGCAAGGGATCGGTCATGCAGTCGTACAGCGCATCGAAGTTCTTGCCGAAGTGCTGCGGGAACATGAATTGCTGGGCGATCAGGTCCAGCACGTCTTGCTTGGTCTGCGCATTGCCGAGATTGGCGTAGAGAAAATGCTGGTTGGTCGCATGCGCCGCTTCCTGCAGATCGTTCACGCGAAACGCGCGAATCGACTGCACGATGTTGGGTCGCACGCCCCGAAGTGTGGGGGTCATCTCCGCTGGTCTTTCCATGGTTGTCGTCGTCATCATTAGCTCAGGGCGCCTGGGTGCGCCGTTCCAATCCAGTTCATCGGTCATGGCACGATTCGCCTGAAACTCGCGTAGTGGTCTGCCGTATACCAGCAGGCCGAGGGCGTTATGCGCTCGCCTCCGCAGACGATGCGCCGAGCGCCCCGGTCGCGCGATCCGGGTGTCTCGACCGTGTACTCTCGGTAATGGCCTCGGCGCTCTTGCGGCAGCAGGCGTTCGCGGTTGCCGAACACCGAGCCGTCCTTTTCGTACCGAAATGGGCCACCCTTCAAAATGGCCCCGTACGTTCGCTGGCCCTGTATCGGCAATTCGGTCAACGTAATCGATTCCTCCGCCGGTTTCCCGGGGCGGCTGCCGAACCATTCACGAGCTTCGACTCCGGAGGAAAGACCCACAAGCAACATGCTAGTGAGCGCAAACTTGGAGGCCGAGGAAATGATCGAGGCGTAAGCCGCCATGGGGCACCAGAAGGAAAGGAGCGAGGGCCGAATTGGGGGTCAACCTCCGGGTTAACCCGCAAATTCAAGGCCGCAAGTGTGCCTGACGGGCGCACAAATAGCAAGCGCCTGCTCAATCTTTGGGCAGGCGCCGGGCCTCGGGAGGACAAAGAAAAGTTAGCGACTACTGTCGCCTGAAGCCTCAGCGTTCGGCGTTGGCGTCAGCCACGGTTAAGGCTGTCATGTTCACGATGCGGCGGACGGTGGCGCTCGCCGTGAGGATGTGCACCGGTTTGGCCGCGCCGAGCAGCACCGGACCGATTGCGATGTTGCCGCCTGCCGCGGTCTTCAGCAGGTTGTAGGAAATGTTGGCCGCGTCGATGTTCGGGAATACCAGCAGATTGGCATTGCCGGCGAGCGCGCTGTGGGGCATGACGGCAGCCCGCTGCTTGCCGTCCAAAGCAACGTCCCCGTGCATTTCACCGTCGACTTCGAGCCAGGGCGCTTGTTCGCGCAGCAGGCAAAGGACTTGGCGCATCTTGAGGGCGCTGGGATGCTCGCTGGTGCCGAAATTCGAATGGGACAGCAGCGCCGCCTTCGGCTTGATGCCGAAGCGCATCATCTCCTCGGCGGCCATGGTGGTGATCTCGGTCAGCTCCTCGGCGGTGGGGTCGTAGTTCACGTGGGTGTCGACCAGGAACACCTGCCGATCGGGCAGCAGGAGTCCGTTCATGCAGGCGTAGATCGGCACGTCTTGCGGCGTGCTCGCGCAACCGCCGGCGCGCTTGCCGATCACCTGGTCGATATAGCGCAGGTGCAGCGCCGTCGTCCCCCAGGTGCCGCAGATCAGCCCGTCGACGTCGCCCTTGTGCAGCAGCATCGCGCCGATGAGGGTCAGGCGCCGCCGCATCTCGATCTTGGCGACCTGCACCGTGATGCCCTTGCGCTCGGTCATGCGGTGGTAGGTCTGCCAGAAGTCGCGGTAGCGATGATCGAACTCGGTGTTGACCACGTCGTAGTCGACTTCTTCCCGGAGCCTGAGCCCGAACTTCTCGATGCGCTGCGCAATGACGGCAGGCCGTCCGATCAGCGTCGGCCTGGCGACACCTTCGTCGACCACGATCTGCGCCGCGCGGAGCACGCGCTCTTCTTCGCCTTCGCTGTAGGCGACCCGCTTCTTCGGCGCACGCTTGGCCGCGTCGAAGATCGGCTTCATGGTGGTGCCCGACGCATAGACGAAGCTCTGCAGCTTGTCGCGGTAGGCGTCCAGATCGGCGATGGGGCGCACCGCGACGCCGCTCTCGGCGGCCGCCTTGGCGACCGCGGGCGCGATCTTCATCATGAGCCGCGGGTCGAATGGCTTCGGAATCAGGTACTCGGGCCCGAAGCTGAGCTGCTCGCCCACGTAGGCGGCGGCCACCCGCTCGCTCTGCTCGGCTTGCGCCAGCTCGGCGATCGCATGCACGGCCGCGACTTCCATCTCATCGGTGATGGTGGTCGCGCCGCAGTCGAGCGCGCCGCGGAAGATGTACGGGAAGCACAGGACGTTGTTGACCTGGTTCGGATAGTCCGTGCGGCCGGTGGCCATGACGACATCGTCGCGCACCGCCTTCGCGTCCTCGGGCGTGATTTCAGGATTGGGGTTCGCCAGTGCGAAGATCACCGGCCTGGCCGCCATCTTGGCCACCATCGCGGGCTTGAGCACGCCGCCGGCCGAAAGACCCAGGAACACGTCGGCGCCCTCGATCACCTCGCCGAGGGAGCGCGCCTCGGTCTTCTGCATGAATTGGCGCTTGTCGTCGTCCATCAACTCGGTCCGGCCTTCGTAGACCACGCCGGCCAGGTCGGTCACGAACACGTTCTCGCGCTTCAGCCCCACCTTGAGCAGCAGGTTCAGACAGGCCAGTGCCGCGGCGCCGGCGCCCGACGTGACCAGCTTGACCTCGGCGATGTTCTTGCCCACCACCTTCAACCCATTGAGCATGGCCGCAGCCACCGTGATCGCGGTGCCGTGCTGGTCGTCGTGGAAGACGGGGATCTTCATGCGCTTGCGCAACTCGCGCTCGACGTAGAAGCAGTCCGGCGCCTTGATGTCTTCGAGATTGATCGCGCCGAAGGTGGGCTCGAGCGCAGCGATGACTTCGACCAGCCTGGCCGGGTCCTTCTCGTCGATCTCGATGTCGAAGACGTCGACGCCGGCGAATTTCTTGAACAGGACGCCCTTGCCTTCCATCACCGGCTTGGACGCCAATGGGCCGATGTCGCCGAGCCCCAGCACGGCGGTTCCGTTGCTGATCACGGCCACCAGATTGCCGCGTGCGGTGTACTTGAAGGCGTTGACCGGGTCCTTGACGATTTCTTCGCACGGCGCGGCGACCCCTGGCGAATAAGCCAGCGCCAGGTCGCGCTGGTTGAGCATCTGCTTCGTGGCCGCGATGGCGATCTTGCCCGGGATCGGAAGCTCGTGGTACTCGAGTGCCGCCCGGCGCAGTTCGGCGCGCTTGTCTTCGGGCGTGGGGATCGGGGAAGTCAGATCGGACATGTGCCTTGGCTCCGTGCAACGCTTCTTGTAGGGGGCGCCGATTGTAGACCTCGCGCTTTCTCGCTTTCTGTGACGGCGGCTTGTCACGCGCCCAAATTGCATGCCGGTCCGTGGGTCGATGTGGCAATATGGCCGACCCAAAAACGGACGAGGAGTGATCGTGGCGCTCATGGATTTCATCAAGAAGCAGTTCATCGACATCATTCAGTGGACAGAGACCGGGGATGGCACCCTGGCCTGGCGCTTCCCGATGGCCGAGATGGAAATCCAGAACGGCGCCTCGCTCACGGTGCGCGAGTCGCAGGTCGCGGTCTTCGTCAACGAGGGCAAGGTGGCCGACGTGTTCGGCCCGGGCATGTACAAGCTCACCACGCAGACGCTGCCCGTACTCACCTACCTGAAGAACTGGGACAAGCTCTTCGAGTCCCCCTTCAAGAGCGACGTCTACTTCTTCAGTACGCGGCAGCAGGTCGACCAGAAATGGGGCACGCCCCAGCCGATCACGATCCGCGACAAGGACTTCGGCGCCGTTCGCCTGCGCGCCTTCGGCAACTACAGCTTCCGCATCGGCGACGCCAAGCTGTTCCACACTGAAATCTCGGGCACGCGCGACATCTATTCCGTGGCCGATCTCGACGGTCAGCTGCGCGGCCTGGTGCTGCAGAACATCAGCAACGCCATCGCTTCGAGCGGCGTGCCCTTCCTGGACCTCGCGGCCAACCAGATCCAGTTCGCGCAGGCCCTCGCCGCGCAGCTGGTGCCGGAGTTCGCCAAGATCGGCATCCAGCTCGAGACCATCACCGTCCAGAACGTCTCGCTGCCCGAAGAGCTGCAGAAGATCCTCGACCAGAAGATCGGCATGGGCATGGTCGGCAACGACATGGGCAAGTTCATGCAATACCAGACGGCGCAGGCGATCCCGAAGTTCGCCGAAGGATCGGGCCAGGGCGGTGGCATCGCCGGCGACGCGATGGGCCTGGGCGCAGGCGTGGCGCTCGGCCAGGTGCTCGCGCAAAACCTCCAGCAGGGCCTCAATCCGAACAACCCTGCCGCATCGGCCGCTGCCAGCGCGCAGCAGTCGCCGGCCGTGGCCGTGGTCAACCCGGCCGACGTGATGACCACGCTCGAAAAGCTCGGCGAGCTCAAGGCCAAGGGCATCCTCACGCTAGAGGAATTCGACGCCAAGAAGGCGGAACTGCTGAAGAAGCTGGTCTGAGCGCCATTCGCTTTGCCTGAGCCTGTCGGCGCCCGGTCGACAAGCTCGGGGCGAGCGAACCTCTGCCGTCCCCTTCGTGGCCACCGACACTTCCCAGCAGCGCAGTTACCGCGCCCCCTGCCCCGGCTGCGGCGCGCCGGTCGAATTTCGCTCCGCGCAGTCCACCCACGCCGTCTGCGCTTATTGCCAGAGCACCGTCGTGCGCCAGGGCGACGCGCTCGCGCGCATCGGCAAGATGGCGGAGCTGTTCGACGACTTCAGCCCGCTGCAGCTCTTCGCCAGCGGGCGCATCCGGGACCAGCCCTTCACGCTCGTCGGCCGTCTCCAGTACAGCTACGACGGCGGCCGCTGGACCGAGTGGATCGCCGCGCTCGACGGCGAACGCACCGGCGTCCTGAGCGAGGACAACGGGGCCTTCGTCTTTGCGGTGCCGCACACGCTGCAGCGCGAGGTGCCGCATCCTTCGGAGCTGCGCGTCGGCGCCACCACGGCCTTCAACGGCCAGAACTACACGGTCGCCTCGAACGAGCAGGTCCGGCTGGTCTCGGCGCAGGGCGAACTGCCGCGGCTGCCCGAACTCGGCGCGCCGTTCGCGGTGGTCGAACTGCGCAGCGATACCGGGCTGGTGCTCAGCCTGGACTACGACACGCACCCGCCCGGCGCCTACCTTGGCCGCGCGGTGCAGCTCGAAGACCTGCAGCTGACCGGCCTGCGCGACGAATCGGCCAAGGAAGAAAAGGGCCGCAGCTTCAACTGCCCCAACTGCGGCGCGCCGGTCACGGTCAACTTCGCCGAAAGCAAGAGCGTCACCTGCCGCGCCTGCAACAGCATCATCGACCTGACGCAGGGCATCGGCGGCGAGCTGCGCCATGCCGAGCAGGACGAGCCGGTGCAGCCGCTGATTCCGATCGGCACCACCGGGCAGTTGCAGGGCGCCGATTGGCAGGTGGTCGGCTTCCAGCACCGCATGGGCGTGGCGCCGGGCGACGACGAGCATTTCGGCTGGAACGAGTACCTGCTCTACAACAAGAAGCGCGGCTTCAACTTCCTGGTCGATGCCGAAGATGGCTGGAGCCTGGTCAAGCCCACCACCGGCGCGCCGACCATGGCCGAAAGCGGGAGTACCGCCAAGTACCTGGGCAAGACTTACCAGCAGCAGTACGCGTACAACGCCGAGACCACCTACGTGGCCGGCGAGTTCTACTGGCAGGTCGAGCGCGGCCAGAAGACCTTCAACCGCGACTTCGCGAGCGGGACTTCGTTGCTGTCGATGGAGCGCTCGGCACGCGAACTCACCTGGTCGTCAGGCAGCAGGATCGACAGCGCCGCGGTGGCGGCGGCCTTCAAGCTCGACCGCAAGAAGGACATGTTCAAGCGCAGCGACGCGATGCCGGTGAGCGCAGCCGGCAAGCTTGGCTGCGGCACCATCATCCTGATCGTGGTGATCATCATCATCCTGCTGATCATCCTGAGCACCTGTACCAGCAGCTCGGGCAGTGGCTCGCGCGGCTCCAGCGGGTCGTATGGCGGCTACTCCAGCGGTGGCGGCCACAAATGACGTTTTTATCCGGAGGTTCTCATGTTGGGAATTGAATGGCTGAGGCCCGCGGCTTTCCTGGGCTCGATCCTGTACGCGATCATCGGCGTGCTGGTGTTCTGGATCACCTTCCTGATCATCGACAAGCTCACGCCCTACGACCTATGGCAAGAGATCGTCGAGAAGCAGAACGTGGCGCTCGGCGTGGTGGTGGCGGCGATGAGCCTGGGCATCAGCATCATCGTCGCCGCAGCGATCCATTGACCCTGCGCCAGAGCCGATGAGCGAGGCAGCCTCGGGCCATCCGCCCACGACGGCGCCGCGCGGCCCGCAGCCGGTCGAGATCGCGCTGCTGGCCAGCGTGTTCGTTGTCGCGGCCTGTGGACTCGTGTACGAACTCAGCGCGGCGGCGCTCAGCTCCTATCTGCTGGGTGACTCGGTGCTGCAGTTCAGCACCATCATCGGCACCTACCTGTTCGCGATGGGCGTGGGCTCCTGGCTCTCGCGCTACTTCGATCGCCAACTGCCGGCGCACTTCCTGCGCATCGAGCTGCTGGTGGCGCTGGTCGGTGGTGCGCTGCCGGCGGTGCTCTTCATCGCCAACGCTTATGTTCCCGGCGCGTTCCGGCTGTTGCTCTACGGGCTGGTGCTGGTGGTCGGCACTCTGGTGGGCCTGGAGATCCCGCTGGTCATGCGCATCCTGCGTCGGGACGTGCTGCTCAAGGACCTCGTTTCGCAGGTGCTGACATTCGACTACCTGGGCGCGCTCGCGGTGTCGATCGCTTTTCCGCTGCTCCTGGTGCCGCAGCTCGGCATGATCCGAACCGGCCTGCTGTTCGGGTTCATGAACGCGGCGGTCGCGCTCTGGGCGCTGTGGCTGTTCCGGCACGAACTGCGGCGAGTCGGCGCGCACGCCCTGGCCTGCCTGTTGACACTCGGCGTGCTGGGCGCCGCCTTCGCCTTCTCCGAGCACATCACCACCCTGGCCGAAGACAAGTTCTACCAAGACCGCATCGTCTTCAGCGAGAGCTCGCCCTACCAGCGCATCGTGGTCACGCGCGGTGGCGCCGGGCACCGCCTCTTCCTCAACGGCAACCTGCAGTTCGCGGAGCGCGACGAGTACCGCTACCACGAAGCCCTGGTGCATCCGGCCATGGCGGCGCAGGGCGCGCCGAAGAAGGTGGCCGTGCTCGGCGGAGGCGACGGCATGGCGGTGCGCGAAGTCCTGAAATATCCGTCGGTCGACAGCATCACGCTGGTCGAGCTCGACCCGAACATGACACGGCTCTTCAGCACGCACGAGACGCTCGCGGCACTCAACGGCGGCGCGCTCAAGTCGCCGAAGGTGCACGTCGTCAACACCGATGCGTTTCGCTGGCTGCAGGAGCCGGGCGAGATGTTCGACGTCATCGTGGTCGACTTTCCCGATCCCACCAACTTCGCGATCGGCAAGCTCTATACCAACTCGTTCTACGCTTTGCTCGACAAGCGGCTTGCGGCCGGCGGCTACGCTGTGATCCAGACCACCTCGCCGTTGATCGCCCGCAAGAGCTTCTGGACCGTGGTCGAAACCGTCGAATCGGTCGGCCTGCGCGCGGCGCCGTATCACGCGCACGTGCCGAGCTTCGGCGAGTGGGGCTTCATCATTGCCGGGCGCCGGCCCTATCGGCTGCCGGACGCCCTGCCCGAGGGCTTGCGCTTCCTGTCGCTGCCGGCCGTCCCGCAGCTCTTCGAGTTTCCGCGCGACATGGCGCGTGTGCCGGCGGAGGTGAATCGCCTCTCCAATCAAACCCTGGTCACCACCTACGAGCAGGAGTGGGGCAAGGTCGCAGGGCACTGACCGATGAAGCGCCGCGAATTTTTGGGCGCCGCGGCCGGTGCCGCCATGACGCTGCCGGGCTGCGACGCCAGGAACCCGATCGAGGGCGGCTTCTCGGGCGTCGACGTGGCGCGCGGCCATGCGATGCGCGACTCGACCTCGAATCGCGCCCAGTCCCCTGCCGTCGTGCGCCGCGCCCGCGTCGTCATCGCGGGCGGCGGCGTGGCCGGGCTGGCCGCAGCCCGCGCATTGAGGCTCGCCGGCATCGACGACTTCGTGCTGCTCGAGCTCGAGGACCAGGCCGGTGGAAACAGCCGTGGCGGCCAGGTGGCCGGCATTGCCTGCCCGCTCGGCGCGCACTATCTGCCGGTGCCCGGCGATGAGGCGCGCGAGGTACAGGATCTGCTCGAGGAACTCGGCCTGCGGCGCCGCGTGGCGGGCCGATGGCAATACGATGAGCAACATCTTTGCCACAGCCCGCAGGAGCGGCTGTTCTTTCAGGGCGCCTGGCAGGACGGCCTGCTGCCCGTGCAAGGCGTGCCCGAGCGCACGCTGGCGCAGTACCGGCGCTTCTCGCATCGGGTGGATGCCTTGCGCGCAGAAGCGCGCTTCGCGATCCCCACCCTGCGCGCCGCACTCTCGCCGCAGTTGCTGGCGCTCGACGCCCTTCCCTTCGCGACCTGGCTCGATCGCGAAGGCTTCGACGACCCGCATCTGCGCTGGTACCTTGGCTACTGTTGCCGTGACGACTACGGCGCCGGCCCGAGCCAGGTATCGGCCTGGGCCGGCCTTCATTACTTCGCAAGCCGGCACGGCTTTCACGCGCCCGGCGACGACAACGCCGAGCGCGATGCGGTGTTGACCTGGCCAGAAGGCAACGGATGGCTCACGCAGCGCCTGGCGGCGCCGTTGGGCGAGCGGCTCAAGACCGGCCATGCCGTGCTGCGCATCGCCGAGACCCGCGCCGGCGTCGAGGTCGACGCCCTCGACGTCGGCGCCCGGACGCGCGTGCGCTGGCAGGCCGAACGCTGCATCGTTGCCCTGCCGGTGTTCCTGGCCGCACGGGTGGTCGACGGCCCGCCCACATGGCTGGTCGATGCGGCTGCCGGCCTGCGCCATGCGCCCTGGCTGGTGGCCAACGTGCACGTGCGAGAGCCGCTCGCCGACCGGTCCGGCGCGGCGCCGAGTTGGGACAACGTGGTCTACGGCACGCGCGGGCTCGGTTATGTGGACGCCCGCCATCAGGCGCTGGACCCCACGCCGCGCGCGACGGTGCTGAGCTGGTATCGCCCGCTGGGCCCCAGTGCCTACGACGGCCCGGACGAAAGGCGCCGGTTGCTCGAACGTCCGTGGAGCGCTTGGCGCGACGACTTGCTGGCGGAGCTATCGCTGCCCCACCCCGATCTGCCGGCGCTCGCCACGCGCATCGACATCACCCGTTACGGTCATGCGATGGCCATCCCGGCGCCGGGCGTGCTCGCTCGCCTCGGTGCACGCGAGCGCATCACTGCCGGCCGCCTGGCGTTCGCGCATGCCGACTGGTCGGGCTATTCGATCTTCGAGGAAGCGTTCACGCGCGGCCATTTGGCAGCAACATGATCAGCCTGGGGGTGCTGCCCGCGCCCGTGCCATTGACCGGGTTTTGCAGACTGGCGCAAAATGCGCCAATCAGGAGCCTCCGCATGTCCACCCCTTCTCCTTTTGCCTCCGTCAAGCTGCCCGCTGCTTTGGTCGACAAGGCGCGAGATGCCGCTCAGTCCATGCGACGCTCGGTGGCCAGCCAGATCGAATACTGGGCCACGCTCGGCCGCGCCCTCGAACAGACCGGCCTTTCCGCGCAGGACAGCCAAGCCCTGATCGCCCGCGAGGAAGGCGGACGCCACACCGTCGGCGCCGCAGTGCAGCCACCCCTCTCCCCCGAACTCGATGCCCTGCACGGCCACGTGCTCGCTCTGGCCCAGTCCGGCGCGCTGGCCGAGCGCGCCAAGGCGGCCGTCGCCGAAAACCGAGCCCAGGCGCCCGCCCGTCCGCGTAGCCGCCGCGCGGCCTGATGCCGGTCCTGCACCTGATCGCAGGCCCCAACGGCGCCGGCAAGTCGACGCTCTACCGCTACCTGATCCAACCGCGCTACCCGCAGCTGCCTTTCGTCAACGCCGACTTGCACGAGCGTGACCAGCTCGGCCATGTGCGCCATGCCGTCCGCCGCTCCGAGGCGGCACGGGCCTGGGCCGACGCCGAACGCCGCGAGCACCTCGAGGCCGGCCGCTCTTTCGTGAGCGAAACAGTGTTTTCACACCCTTCCAAGCTGACGCTTCTCGCCGACGCGCGGGCGCGGGGCTTCGAGGTGGCGCTGTACGTCGTGTGCCTCGACGATGCGCGCCGCCTGCTCGACCGCGTGCAGCAGCGCGTGCACGAAGGCGGCCATGACGTGCCGGCCGACAAGATCTTGGCGCGCTACCCGCGCACGCTCGACAACCTGCGCCTGGCCGTGCGCGAGGTGCAGCTCGCCATGCTGTTCGACGCGGCCGAGGTCGAAGCCGGCGGGCCGCACCTGGTGGCCTCCGTCGTCGCGGGCCAGATACGGCCGCATGGCGCCTGGATGCCGGCCTGGGTGCACAAGGTGCTGGGCTCGCCGGTCGCCGTTTAGAGGCGGGCCGGGCGCCGCCGGCGCGCCGCTCAGCCTCGCATCAGCGCTTCGATTTCGTCGGCCTTGACCGGCACGCCGCGTGAAATCAGCTCGCAACCCGCCTCGGTGACGATCGCGTCGTCCTCGATGCGGATGCCGATGTCATGGAACTCGGCTGGCACGCCCTCGGCCGCCCGCACGTAGATGCCGGGCTCGATGGTCAGCACCATGCCGGGCTTCAGGATGCGGCTCGGTCGGTTCTTGATCAGTTCGTTGGACAGCGGATCGCGCCGCTCGCTCACCTCGTCGGCCTGGCTCGGCTCGACGTAACTGCCGCAATCGTGGACATCCATTCCCAGCCAGTGGCCGGTGCGATGCATATAGAAAGGGAAGTAAGCGCGCTTCTCGATCACGTCGTCCAGGGTGCCGACCTTGTCGGCGTCGAGCAGGCCCAGGTCGAGCATGCCTTGCGACAGCACCTTCACCGTGGCCTCGTGTGGGTCGTTGAAGCGAGCGCCTGCTCGCGTCGCAGCCACCGCCGCGTCTTGACTCGCGAGAACCAGGTCGTACAGCGCGCGCTGTGGGCCGGTGAACGCGCCGTTGGCCGGAAAGGTGCGCGTGATGTCGCTGGCGTAGCCGTCGAGCTCGCAACCGGCATCGATCAGCACCAGGTCGCCGCCCCGCACCGGCGCCACGTCGGCGCGGTAGTGCAGCACGCAGGCGTTGGCGCCCGCCGCCACGATCGAGTTGTAAGCCGGGTACTGGGAGCCGCCCATGCGGAATTCGTGCAGCAGCTCTGCGTCGAGGTGGTACTCGCGCACGTCCCGGCCCTCGCGCAGCATGCGGGCCGACAGCTGCATGGCACGGACGTGGGCACGGGCACTGATCTGCGCGGCCCGGCGCATGGTGTCCTGCTCGTGGGCGTCCTTGACCAGCCGCATTTCGTCCAGCGGACCGCAGAGATCGCGCTGCTCTTCGGGGCACAGCGCGCCGTACCGCACCCGCGCCCGCACCGCCGACAACCAACCGTCCACACGAGATTCCAGCCCCTTGTGCGTCGCGAAGGGGTACCAGACCGTCTTTCTGTTCTCGAGCAGCTTCGGCAGGCGCGCGTCGAGTTCCTCGATCGAATACGCCTCGTCGACGCCGAGCGCCGCCGGCGCGGCCTCCGGGCCCAGCCGGTAGCCGTCCCAGATTTCCCGCTCCCGATCCTTGGGCGCGCAGAACAGCGTGGCACGGCCCTCGCTGCTCAGCACCAGCCAGGCATTCGGCTCCGTGAAGCCCGTCAGGTAATAGAAATAGCTGTCGTGGCGGAAGAGGAAATCGCTGTCCCGATTGCGCGAGCGCTCCGGCGCCGTCGGGATGATGGCGACAGCGTCGTCGCCCAAATACGAGGACAGAGCCTTGCGGCGTAGGGCTTGATGATTTGCGGTCATATCGTGACTATGCAATACGTTTGTAACACCTGCCCTGGAGAGTGGACACACACCAGGAAAAGATTTGCAAGAAGGATTGCCCTGTAGGAGAACACCCCGTACAAATGCGCATCTTGTCAAAATTGGAGGCTTTTTTGTGAATTTTTCATATAAAGGTGCGCTTCTGCTGACTGTCGTGGCGAGCGCGCTTGTCGCGGGTTGCGGAGGAGGAGGCGGTGGTGGTGGTGGCGGCGGCGGTTTCGCCGCGCTGGGCGCTGCAGCGACGGGTACCGGAACGGGCACAGGCACAGGCACCGGCACCGCGACCGGTACGGGAACAGGCACGGGTACCGGCACCGGATCCGGCACCCAGGCACCTTCGACCCCCACCCCCGACGTCGTCGACAGCGCCGGTACGCCGGCCGCCGCGAACTACCGCGCGATCGCTTCCCAATACGCGAAGCCGGCAGGCATCGAATACCGCTACGGCACCGCGGGCACCGCCAGCGATTCCGGCGTTCCGACGCTGGCCGAGCGCGCGGACCAGACCATGAGCTACCACGCCGGCACCTGGCAAGTGGGTGGTCCGGTCACGGCCGACGCTGGCCTGTACTCGACCAACCAGGCGCACATCGGCTTCGTCGCCGACGATCCGAACGCCCGCGTGGGCGTGGGCGACTTGCAGATCACGGCCATCGACCACAACACTTTCGCCCAGAAGCCGCAACTGCCCTGGCAGAACGCAGCAGCGTGGGACGGCAGCGCCGGTCGCAACAACTACAACGTCACCACGTACAAGGCGGCCGGGCTGGCCAGCGGCGACCCGGTGGCGGTGGCCCGCTGCGGCGGCCGCACCGGCTTCTGCGCGACCTCGCTGGTGGCGTTCTCCAACGGCCTGATCGGCACGGCCGGCTCGAACACGGCGAACAACCGCGCCACGGTCAAGCTGCCTGCCAACAAGGTGCCGACCGGCATCGCCATCACCAACACCAGCGAATACGCGCTGGTGACGGTGTGGGACACCTCGACGCTCAAGGGCCAGGTGGCGGTGATTTCGCTGGCCGGCCTGTGCAACAACTGCGATCCCTTCAATTCCAACGGCGGCAACGCCACGGGCATCCGCAACACCAACTACGACCGCTGGTACGACTGGTGGCATGAGTGGATGGGCGTCTACCCGGGCCTGCCGAACATGGGCAACACGGCCTTCATGAAGATCTTGGGCTACGTCGATCTGCCCGGCATCACGGCACCGACGGAAATCGCGGTCACCACCGGCTTCGACCAGTTCCAGACCTCGCTGCCGGAACGTGCCGGCGAGTTCATGGGCCAGACCAGTTCGCCGCTGACCGACGCCGCCAAGCGTGCGACCTTCGCCGCCGGTGGCGCCAACGCCAACCGCTATGCCAAGGCCGGCGTGGCTGTCGTGATCTCCAAGTCCGAGAAGAAGGCTGCCTTCATCGACCTGAAGCCGCTGTTCACCTACGTCAACGGCGTCTACTTCGGCGGCGGCGCGACCGAGTTCACCAACCTGGGACAGGCCGACAACCAGTGGCCCTACACCTTTGCGAACAAGCCGCAGCAGACGCCCACCGTGCTTTCCACGGTGACGCTGGACGACCGGCCGACCGCCGTGCGCACCACCATCTTCGGCCCGAACCACCGTGCGTGGATCGCGACCGAAGGCGGCTCGCTGCGCATCTACGGCCTGGGCAACGTGCCGGCCGGCACGACCGCCGGCGACGTCGTCGAGAAGAGCCGTGTCGTGATCGGCAAGAACCCGACCTCGCTGGCCATCTCGAAGATCGACCCGGACAACCGTTCGATCGAGCCGCTGAACCAGCAGGTTCTGGTGGCGTCGCGCGGTGACCGCAAGATCCAGTGGGTGCGTTTCGCCTCCAATGGCGACACCGGCACGGTGGTCCGCGAATTCCGCGATACCCGCATGGCCGACCCGATCGCCGTGGAAGACGCCGACAACTTCGCCAGCGACAACATGACGCTGAGCGTGGCCGACTACAACGGCAAGAAGATCTCGAACTACCGCTACGGTGCGGTGGTGTTCGCCAGTCGCGGCGCGCAATGGTCCTGCCAGCCTCCCTCGGGATGCGGGGTACAGGCCACCAACGGCGTGAACGTCGAGTTCGGCGGCAGCTATGCCGTTGAAGGCAAGCCCTTCAACATCAGGACGGCCAACGTGCCCTGATCTGCTGCCATCTTTCGTTAACTAGGAACGACGGGGCCCGCCGGCGGCGGGCCTTTTCTTGACGCTGCCAGCCGGGATGCCTTCCCCGGAAAGATGCAGCGCGCTCGGGAACATGGGCCGATTTGCGTTGCATTCGTTAGGAATCACAACGTTAGTAACACGCCCCTGGGGACGCCGGATACACAGAGGAAAAGAAGTGCAAGTTCGATTGCCCCTGAAGGGGCATGCCCGTACAAACCCCAACTTCACTAAATTGGAGGGATTTTCTTGAAAGTCATGGATAAAAGCGCGCTTCTGCTATTTGTAGCAGCAGGTGCACTCGCCGGCTGCGGCGGCGGTAGCGGAAGCAATGGTGGCGGTTTCGCCGCGACTTCCGCTGGCGTCGACACGGCAGCTGCCACTTCCACCACGACGACCGCTGCTGCGTCGTCGACCGAAACCGTCGCGTCGGCCAAAGAGGCCGTGTCGCTCGACAAGGCGCTCGACGCGAGCTGGACCAAGGTCGCCAACGAAGACCAGCGCTTCAGTCTGGCGGCGTCCACAGTCGTCCAATACGGCGCCAACACCACCTTCGCCAGCAAGACGTTGTCGGGCACCCAGACCTGCAACAACGCCACCTTCGGCGATCCCCTTCCGTACACGGCCAAGGGCTGCTACGTGCAAGCCGGCGCGCCCGCCCCGGCGCCGGTACCCGCTCCCGCGCCGGCCCCCGCACCTGCGCCCACGCCTGCCCCGAGCCCGGCACCTGCTCCCGCACCGGTAGCGGGCGCAAGGCTGGCCAGCGAAGGCGCGTCCTTCACCGTCGCGTCGGCGACGCAGGTTCGCTACGGCGTCAACAACTCGTGGATCACGAAGACCGTGACCGGCACGGCCCAGTGCACGAACGCCTACTTCGGCAACGATCCGGCGCCTTTCGTCGCCAAGGCCTGCTTCGCCGTCAGCGCTGCGCCGGCTCCGTCGCCTGCGCCGGCTCCCTCGCCCGCACCGGCACCTTCTCCGGCGCCGTCCCCGGCTCCGTCGCCGGCGCCCTCGCCTGCACCTTCCCCGGCGCCGTCGCCTGCTCCGGCTCCCTCGCCGGCACCGGCGCCCGCTCCGATCTCCGGTGACGTCGTCGACAGCTCCGGCCGTGTGGATGCAGCAGCGTACCGCGCCATGGCACCCCGCCTGGCCAAGGCCGAGGGCATCACCTACCGCTACGGTAGCGCCCCCTCGGTCAACAACAGCGGCATTCCGACGCTGTACAAGCGCGGCGACCAGACCATGAGCTACCACGCCGGCACCTGGCAAGTGGGCGGCCCGGTCCTGGCCGATGCCGGCCTCTACTCGACCAACCACGCGCACGTGGGCTTCGTCGCAGACGACGTCAACGCACGCATGGGCGTC
>NZ_LYVO01000080.1 GCF_001984055.1 Variovorax sp. KK3 | reverse complement strand
CGCCAACCCCCTCACCGGGGGCAACACCAGCGGCCCGGCAAAGCCGGTTCCGCGGTGTTCCACGAACAAGGCACGCGCGTACGCGTGCCGTTGAGTTGCTTCCTTACTTCTTTCTTCGTCCAGGAGACCTCTTCATGTCCAACGCCAACGATCCGACCGCCAAGGGCCTCGCCCGCCGCACGCTGCTGCAAGGCACTGCGGGCATCCTTGCGGCCGGCGTGTTCCCTGCCATCCATGCGCAGGAGAAGATCGTGCTGCGCTACCTCGGCACCGCGGTCAACCAGGACAAGGCCATCGCCGAGAAGTTCAAGGCCGACACCGGCATCGAGATCCAGTACGTGGCCGTCACGACCGACGACGTCACCAAGCGCGCCGTGACCGCGCCCAACAGCTTCGACCTGATCGACACCGAGTACTTCTCGCTCAAGAAGATCGTGCCCACCGGCAACCTCAAGGGCATCGACACCAAGAAGATCAAGAACGCCGACAAGATCACCTCGCTCTTCACCAAGGGCGAGGTAGGCGGCAAGAAGGTCGGCGACCAGGGCACCGCGCCGAAGAAGGTGATCTTTCTCGAGGGCGAGAAGAGCAAGGTGTTCGCCAAGGCGCCGACCCAGTTCATGTCGCTGATCCCGACGGTCTACAACGCCGACACGCTGGGCATCCGGCCCGACCTGATCAAGCGGCCGATCGAGAGCTGGGCCGAGCTGCTCAACCCCGAGTTCAAGGGCAAGTCGGCCATCCTCAACATTCCGTCCATCGGCATCATGGACGCGGCGATGGTGGTCGAGGCCAAGGGCGTCCACAAGTACGCCGACAAGGGGAACATGACCAAGGCCGAGATCGACCTCACGATCAAGACCCTGATCGAGGCCAAGAAGGCCGGCCAGTTCCGCGCGCTGTGGAAGGACTTCAACGAGAGCGTCAACCTCATGGCCTCGGGCGAGGTGGTGATCCAGTCGATGTGGTCGCCGGCCGTGACGGCCGTGCGCACCAAGGGCATCGCCTGCAACTTCCAGCCGCTGAAGGAAGGCTACCGCGCCTGGGCCGCCGGCTTCGGCCTGCCGGCCACGCTGTCGGGCCGCAAGCTCGACGGCGCGTACGAATTCATCAACTGGTTCCTCGACGGCTGGGCCGGCGCGTACCTCAATCGCCAGGGCTACTACAGCGCGGTGCTCGAAACGGCCAAGGCCAAGATGGAAGCCTACGAGTGGGCCTACTGGATGGAAGGCAAACCCGCCTCGCAAGACATCAAGAGCCCGAACGGCGACGTGCTGGCCAAGACCGGCGCGGTGCGCGACGGCGGCAGCTACGAAGCGCGCATGGGCGGCATCGCGTGCTGGAACGCGGTGATGGATGAGAACGAGTACATGGTCCGCAAATGGAACGAGTTCGTCGCAGCCTGATGGAGTTTCTCCCTCTCCCTCTGGGAGAGGATAGGGGTGAGGGCACCGGGCCTGTGCGACCGGCACTTCATCTCCACCGCCCGGTGCCCTCACCCTAGCCCTCTCCCAGAGGGAGAGGGAACAAGACCATGACCACTACGGCAACTGCAAACTCCAGCGCACCTGCAGCCCGAGCGAAGGGCGGGCAGCCCATGCACGCCATCAAACCCTGGTGGCAAGCCGGCCCCTTCGCGCTCGTCTTCCTGCTCTTCTTCCTGATCCCCCTCGGCCTGATCGCGATGGTCAGCCTATGGAACTTCAACGAATACGAGTTGATCCCCGCGCTCACGCTGCGCAACTACGCGAGCATCTTCGAAGGCTGCTCGGGGCTCACGGACAACGGCGACTTCTGCGTCACGCTGTCCACCTACATCAGCACGCTCAAGTTCTGCCTGCTGGTGTGGGCCATCACGCTGCTGATCGGCTTCGCGGTGGCCTACTTCCTGGCCTTCCACGTGCGCTCGCCCGGCATCCAGACGCTGCTGTTCGTGCTGTGCACCGTGCCCTTCTGGACCTCGAACGTGATCCGCATGATCTCGTGGGTGCCGCTGCTGGGCCGCAACGGGCTGGTCAACCAGGGGCTGATGGGCATGGGCCTGGTCGAGCAGCCGGTGGAGTGGCTGCTGTTCTCCGACTTCTCGGTGGTGCTGGCCTTCGTGCACCTCTACACCATGTTCATGATCGTGCCCATCTTCAACTCGATGATGCGCATCGACCGCTCGCTGCTCGAGGCCGCCAGCGACGCCGGCGCCTCGGGCTGGCAGACGCTGTGGAACGTGATCGTGCCGCTCTCGCGCACGGGCATCCTGATCGGGTCGATCTTCGTCATCACCATCGTCATGGGCGACTTCGTCACCATCGGCGTGATGGGCGGGCAACAGATCGCGTCGGTGGGCAAGATCATCCAGGTGCAGACCTCGTACCTGCAGTTTCCGCTGGCCGCGGCCAACGCGATGATCCTGCTGGCCGTGGTGCTCATGATCATCTGGGGCCTGACGCGCCTCGTCGACATCCGGAAAGAGCTCTGACATGGGACGCAGCCCCATCGGCGAACAGCGCAGCCCCGGCTTCTGGCCGCTGGCGATCGTGTTCGCGCTCTTCGTGCTCTTTCTCTACGGGCCGATGATCACGATCTTCGTGCTGAGCTTCCAGGGGCCCGAGGGCGGGCTGACCTTTCCGCTGCGCGGGGTGTCGCTGCACTGGTTCCACAAGCTCGCCGAGGGCCTGGGCACGGTAGACATCGGCGCTGCCTTCCGCCGCTCGCTGATGCTGGGCGCGGTGGTGATGCTGCTGACAGTGGTGCTCTCGGTGCTGGCGGGCCTGGCCTTCCGCAAGAAGCTGGCCGGCGGCAACACGCTCTTCTTCGTCACGGTGGCCAGCCTGATCATGCCGTCGATCATCGTGTCGCTGGGCATCGGCCTGCAGTTCAGGCTGCTCGACAGCGGCATCAAGGGCGCGCTCGCGGCCGTCGACGCCAGCAGCACGCTCGAGAACTACGGCACCGCGCTGGGCCTGCTGAGTTCAGCGCTCGGCGCCCACCTGACGTGGACGCTGCCCTTCGGCCTCCTGATCATGTTCGCCGTGTTCAACCGCTTCAACCCGGCCTACGAGGAAGCCGCGCGCGACCTCGGGGCCACGCCGTGGCAGAGCTTCCGGCACGTGGTGCTGCCGCTGATCGGGCCGTCGATCGTTGGCATCGGCATGTTCGGCTTCACGCTGTCGTGGGACGAGATCGCACGCACCTCGCAGGCCATCGGCGACGTGAACACGCTGCCGCTCGAACTGCAGGGGCTGACCTCGACCGTCACCACGCCGGCCATCTACGCGCTGGGCACGGTGACCACCATCGTCTCGTTCGCGGTGATGGCGATCGCCCTGGGCGCCGCGGCCTGGCTGCGGCATCGCGCCGCACGCCGGCGCTGACGGGCCACGGGGCCGCGGCAAAAGGCGAAGCCACCCCAGTGGGCCACCTGCTCGTCATCAACCCCAACACCACCACCACGGTGAGTGCGCTGCTGCAGCAGCACGTGCAGGCCGAGCTGAGCCCCGCGCTGAAAGTCCACACCGTCACCGCGCGCTTCGGCGCGACCTACATCGCCAGCGAAGCCAGCTACGCCGTGGCGCAGCACGCGGTGCTCGACGCCTGGGCCGCGACGCTGGCGCGCGACGGACGGCCCGACGCCGTGCTGATCGGCTGCTTCGGCGACCCCGGCCTGTTCGCGCTGCGCGAGGCCGCGGGTGTGCCGGTCGGCGGCCTGGCCGAGGCGGCCTTCGCGGCGGCGGCGCAGCACGGGCGCTTTGCGGTGGTGACCGGCGGCGAGCGTTGGCGTCCCATGCTCGAACGCCTGGCACTGGCGCTCGGCCATGGCGACGCGCTCGCCGGCATCCACACGGTCGCGCCCAGCGGCGCCGAGCTGGCCGCCGACCCGATCGGTGCGCAGGCGCTGCTGGCAGAGGCCTGCCATGAGGCGGTGAGCCGCTTCAAGGCGCAGGCAATCATCCTCGGCGGGGCCGGGCTCGCGGGCCTGGCTGCCGGCATCGCGCCCGGGTTGCCGGTGCCGCTGGTCGACAGCGTCGTCGCCGGCGCCCGCTGGGCCATCGAAGGCGGGCGCATGGATGCGGGGCCGCGTGCGGACACGCTCGATGGAAGCTGGCAGGGCCTGTCATGGGAACTGGAAGCGCTGGCCGGCCGGCAGTCCGACTCCTAGCGCAGCCTCAGCTGCGTGACGCACACACGCGAACACCCCATGAAGGCCGTGCGCGATTTCCAGCGCAAGAAACTCTAGCGTTTCACCTACGAGCGCTCGCGTCCATCCACCTGCGAAGCGCCGCCGCGCGCTGTCTAGATTCGAGCGCATGACCGAAGTCCGAAAGGGCCAGGCGCTCCCCAAGATCGAACGCGCCGAATTCCACGAACGTTTCATGCAGAGCTTCCACGACCCGGCCTACCAAGCTGAGTCGGATGCGTTGGCCCGCATCGAAGTCATCGCATGGGAGGCCTATGACGAAGGCCGCAAATCGCCCGTGACGCGCAAGGCCGGCCCCGGCTATGCGGACCCCGACTACGACCTGTCGGTCGACTGGCTCGACGCCAAGGAGCGCATCGAGCGCGCGCAGGCGGCCTGGTCCAAATCCGAAACGAAGTCGCGCGTGCTGTTGATCGACGGCTCGCCCCGCAACGACGGCACGTGTCCCGGTGAAATGTCCAAGACGCACCGGATGCTGCAATTGGCGAAGGAGGTGCTCGATCCGGAGCTCGAGTGCGACGTGCTGGACCTGAGCCGCCTCACCTCGGACTACGGCCGGCACATCCACCCCTGCAAGGGCTGCGTGTCGACCGCCATGCCGCTGTGCCACTGGCCGTGCAGCTGCTACCCCAACCATTCGCTGCGCCAGACCGGCGACTGGATGAACGAAATCTACGAGCGCTGGGTCGCCGCGCACGGCGTCATCATCTTCACGCCGACGCACTGGTATCAGTCGCCAACTCCGCTGAAGGCGATGATCGATCGGCTGGTCTGCGCCGACGGCGGCAACCCGGACCCGACCTCGACGCACGGCAAGAAAGCCGATGAGGCCAAGGCCATCGAGCTGAAAGGCTGGGACTTTCCCAAGCACCTGTCCGGCCGCGCCTACGGCGTGATCGTGCACGGCGACGTCGCCGGCATCGAGAGCCTGCGGCGCAACCTCACCGACTGGCTCGACTGGATGGGCCTGATCGACGCCGGAGCAAAGGCGCGCCTGGATCGCTACATCGGCTACTACGAGCCTTATGCCACCAGCCACGACGCGCTGGACCGCGACACCGCCTTGCAGGAAGAGGTGCGCAACGTCGCGCGCGCGATGACCCGTGCAGTCAATGCGCTGCGCGCCGGCCGGCTCACTACCGCGGACGCCGGGCTCGAGCCGCCGCGGCCGAAGTAGGCAAGCCGGCGCCGAACCCGCGCCGACACGGGACGACATTTTTCTTTACCGAAGCCTCACAGAGCGGTGAAGGCCGGGATACACCGCGCTTCCACACTTCGTCTCACCTGCCGGCCCCGCCGTCAGGCTTCTTCGAAAGGAAGCACCTTCATGATCCCGTCCCGTCACAAGATCCGCATGGCCGGCCTGATCGCCTCGGCCGCCTTTGCCTGCGCTGCGTTCGCGCAAGCGCCGCAACCCTCGAGCGCCGCACCTGTCGCGCAACCGCAAACCGCCACCCAGGCGGCACCGAAGCAGAAGGGCCAGCGCATGGACCATGCTCAACGCATGGAGCGCATGCAGGCCCATCGCGCCCAGCGCCTGGCCGACCTGAAGCAGAAGCTGCGGCTCGAGTCCAGCCAGGAAGGCGCATGGAACAACTTCGCGACCGCGCAACAGCGGCCTGCCAGGCCAGCAGGCCAGGCGCGTGCCGAGCGCGAAGACTTTGCGAAGCTGAGCACGCCGCAGCGCCTGGAGCGTATGCAGGCCCGCCATGCCGAGCGCACCGCCCGATTCACGCAGCTCATGGATTCGACGCGCAACCTGTACGCGACGCTGACCCCGGAGCAGCAGAAAACCTTCGATGCCGAGACGCTGCGCTTCGGTCCCCGCGGCCATGGCCCGCACCATCCGCACGGCAAGGGTGAGACGACGAAGAGCTGAGCTTCGTCCCACGACCGCACTGCCCACGAAAAAGCCCGCATCGGCGACGATGCGGGCTTTTTCATTGGTAGGTGCGTCTGCTGCAGCGCTTACTGCGGCGTGCCGGTGCGGTCCTTCGGGTTGGTCGGAACGTCCGGGCGCTCACCCGGGTTGCCAAAGCGCGGACGCTGCTTGCGCGTTTCCATGCTGACCTCGGTGCGCGTCATCTCGCCAGTGGGACGCGGCATCGCGTTGGGCTGCCCGTTCACGGTGGTGGTGGCTTCACCCTTCGGCGTGGCATTGTTCATGTTGTTGCGGTTGTGCGCGCGTGCTTCGGCCCGTACCGCGTCGCGGGATGCCGGGTCGCTGCCGTCAGGTCGCTGCGTCGCGTTGGCAACGCCGCCAGGCACGCTCTTCGTGCTGGCTTGGCCGCCCTTGGCGGGATCCGGTGCCGCGGGCGTCGAGGTGGTCTGCGCGTAGGTGGCGCCCGCCAGGCTCATCAGGCCTACCAGGGCGGTAGCAGCGATCGAATGTCTCTTCATGGTGATGTCCTTGTCTTGAAGTTCAAAAAATTGAGCCCTTCCCGAAAGACTCTGAGTTCAACGTAGGCGCCGCCCCGTCCGGCAGTTGTGGGGAGGAGGCCGGGGCACCTGTAGGAGCGTGCCAACGCTCTGCGAAGGGGAAGCGAGAAGTTGGCGGGCTCCTACAAGCGAGGCGCGCAGTGCGCCGTACAACTCGTTCATCGTGAAACCTTCCTCGCCCGCTGTCGGCACCGCAGCCCCGCCGAAATCGCTCAAGGTCATGACCGTGAACACCCACAAGGGCTTCACGATGATGAACCGCAAGTTCATCCTTCCGGAGCTGCGCGAAGCGGTGCGCACGGTGGGTGCGGACGTCGTGTTCTTGCAGGAGGTGCTGGGCGTGCACACGCGGCATTCGAGCCGCGTCGACAACTGGCCAGAGGCACCGCACTACGAATTCCTGGCCGACACCATGTGGCCGCAGTTCGCGTACGGCCGCAACGCCGTGTATCCGCGCGGACACCACGGCAATGCGGTGCTGTCGAAGTTTCCGATCGTCCATCACAAGAACCACGATGTATCGATCGTGGGCCCCGAGAAGCGTGGACTCCTGCACTGCGTGCTGCGCCTGCCGGGTCGCGTCGTCGACGTGCATGCCATCTGCGCGCACCTGGGCTTGGCCGAGAACCACCGCCAGCAGCAGCTCGAGCTGTTGTGCCACATCGTGCGCGACGAGGTCCCGGCCGACGCCCCGCTGATCGTGGCGGGCGACTTCAACGACTGGCGCGGTCGCGCCCACCGCATCCTGGAAGACGGCGCGCAGTTGCGCGAAGTGTTCCTGCATGCCAACGGCCGCGCGGCCAAGACCTTTCCGGCCCGCATGCCGGTGCTGTCGCTGGACCGGATCTACGTGCGCAATGCCGGCGTGCACGCGCCAGTGGTGCTGCCGCGCCGCCCCTGGTCGCACCTGTCGGACCACGCGCCGCTGGTGGCGGACATCGAACTCTGAGGACGCACATCATGGGCCAGCGGTGGATCGGCGGAAACAAGGTCGAACTGCTCGAGAACGGCGAGGAGTTCTTTCCGCGCGTCTACGACGAGATCAAGCGTGCAGAGCACGAAGTCATCATCGAAACCTTCATCCTGTTCGAGGACAAGATCGGCCACGCGCTCGCCGAGGCGGTGTGCGAAGCCGCGCAACGCGGCGTCAAGGTCGATCTGATGGTCGACGGCTTCGGCTCGCCGGACTTGTCGGATGCCTTCATCCAGAAGCTCACTGGCGCCGGCGTGCGCATGCGCGTGTTCGATCCGGGCCGTCAGCTCTTCGGCCAGCGGCTCAACGTGTTCCGCCGCATGCACCGCAAGATCGTGGTGATCGACGGCTGCATTGCTTTCGTCGGCGGCATCAACTATTCGGCCGACCATGTGATGGACTTCGGGCCGAAGGCCAAGCAGGACTACGCGGTGTTGCTCACGGGGCCGATCGTGACCGAGATCCATCGATTCGTGCTGCACGCGATCGCGGTGGGCGGCAAGGGGGCGAGTTGGTTCCGCCGCCGCCTCAAGGCCGCGCCGCCTAACGCCGAGGTGGGCCCGACCGGCAAGGCCGAGCTTCAGTTCGTGACGCGCGACAACCGGCGCCACACCAACGACATCGAGCGGCACTACCTGGCTGCCATTCGCAGTGCGCGACACAGCATCGTGATCGCGAATGCCTATTTCTTCCCGGGCTACCGGATGATCAAGGCACTGCGCCGCGCGGCGCGGCGCGGCGTGGAGGTCAACCTGATTTTGCAGGGCGAGCCCGACATGCCGATCGTGAAGGTGGCCGCGAGCATGCTTTACCACCACCTGCTGCACGCGGGCGTGCACATCTACGAGTATTGCCAACGGCCGCTGCACGGCAAGGTCGCTGTGGTAGACGAGCAATGGAGCACGGTCGGCTCGAGCAACCTCGATCCGCTGAGCCTGTCGCTGAACCTCGAAGCCAACGTGATCGTGCGCGATGCGGCCTTTGCCGACCAGCTGCGCGGCAAGCTGAACATGCTGATGCAGAACCATTGCAAGCGCGTCAAGGCCGCCGACCTCGACGAGTGGAGCGGCTGGCGCCTGGTGCGCAGCTTCTTCGTCTTTCACTTGCTGCGCTGGTATCCCTCGTGGGCAGGCTGGCTGCCGCGCCACGCACCTCGGCTCCATCCGGCGCATTTGCCTCCCGCCACGGGTGCGACGCAGACGGAAAACGCATGAGCGGTGCATCGCGGCCCACCCTGCACGCCGGCGCCGCAGCGCCTGCGCGGGAGGGACGCGCCTGGTGGCCCTGGGTCAAGCGGATCGGCGCCTGGACCTTCTTCGCCCTGGTGGCCTGGCTGCTGGTGCAGCAGGCCCGCACGATCGACTGGAGCGAGGTGCTCACGGCGGTAGGCGAGATTCCGCTTCCGGCGTTGCTCGGCGGGCTGCTGCTGGCGGCCTGCAGCTTCACCCTTTACAGCACCTACGACGTGCTGGGCCGGCACATGACCGGCCATTCGCTCAAGGCGCCCACGGTGATGGGCGTGACCTTCATCAGCTATGCCTTCAACCTGAACCTGGGAGCGCTCGTCGGCGGCGTGGCTTTTCGCTACCGGCTGTATTCGCGGCTGGGGCTGGACAACGTCACCATCACGCGCATCCTCGGCTTCAGCATGCTGACCAACTGGCTCGGCTACCTGGTCGTCGCCGGCTTCGCCTTCTTCTTCTGGCCGCTGGGCCTGCCGCCTGAATGGAAGATCGAGGGCGACGGCCTGCGCCTGCTCGGCGGCGCACTGCTGGTGGTGGCCGCGGGCTATCTCGTGATGTGCGCGGTGGCGCGTGAGCACACCTGGCATATCCGCGGCCACGAACTGCAGACGCCGGCGCTCGGCATGGCGCTGCTGCAATTGCTGCTCTCGTGCGCCAACTGGTCGGTGATCGGCGGGGTCATCTGGCTGCTGCTGGAGCAGCAACTGCCCTATCCCCAGGTGCTGGCCGTGCTGCTGGTGGCGGCGGTGGCCGGCGTCATCACCCATGTGCCAGCCGGCCTGGGCGTGCTCGAGGCCGTCTTCGTCGCACTGCTGTCGCACGAGATCGCGACCGATCGCCTGCTCGGTGCGCTATTGGCCTACCGCGCCATCTACTACCTGCTGCCATTGGCCATCGCGACGGCGGCATACCTGGCCATGGAGTTGCGAGCGCGGCGGCGGCGCAGGTTGGGGCTGAGTTCAAAAGCAGGGCTGGGCAGCCAACCTTGACGGCGACAGGGTCGGCCTGAAGCTGTATATTCGTACAGTGAATGTTCAGGACAAGCTCGCCATCCTCGCCGACGCGGCCAAGTACGACGCGTCGTGCGCGTCGAGCGGTGGCACGAAGCGCGACTCGACCAAGGGCCGAGGCATCGGCTCGGTCGACGGCAACGGCATCTGCCACAGCTTCACGCCCGACGGACGCTGCGTATCGCTGCTCAAGATCCTGCTGACCAACTTCTGCACCTACGACTGCCTCTACTGCGTCAACCGCGTCACCAGCAATGTCCCGCGGGCCCGCTTCACGGTCGACGAAGTGGTGGCGCTCACGCTGGACTTCTATCGCCGCAACTGCATCGAGGGCCTGTTCCTGAGCTCGGGCATCATCCAGAGCCCCGACTACACGATGGAGCAGGTGGTCGAAGTGGCGCGGGTGCTGCGCGAGGAACACGACTTCCGCGGCTACATCCATCTCAAGACCATCCCGGATGCCGCACCCGAATTGCTCGCTCGCGCCGGGCGCTATGCCGACCGGCTCAGCATCAACGTCGAGTTGCCGACCGAGCTCGGCCTCGCCTCGCTGGCGCCCGAGAAGAACGGGCCGGCCATCCGGCGGTCGATGGCGCGCATGCGCGTGCACATCGACGACGCTCGCAGCGCGGCGAAGGAGGCCTCTGCGCCGAAGGTGGTGTCGATGCCGCGCTCTCAGCCGCGACGCGCGAAGCCGGAACCCTTTGCACCGGCCGGCCAAAGCACGCAGATGATCGTCGGCGCCGATGCGGCGGACGACCGCGCCATTCTCACGACCAGTGCCACGCTGTACGGCTCCTATGGCCTGCGCCGCGTCTATTACTCGGCCTTCAGTCCCATCCCCGATGCGGCATCCACCCTGCCGCTGAAAGCGCCGCCGTTGATGCGCGAGCATCGGCTTTACCAGGCAGACTGGCTGATGCGCTTCTATGGCTTCTCGCACGACGAGATCGTGCCTGCGGCTGCACCGGGCGGCATGCTGAGCCTGGACGTCGATCCGAAGCTGGCCTGGGCGCTCGCGCATCGAGAGCGCTTTCCGGTGGACCTCAACCGGGCACCACGCGAGATGCTGCTTCGCGTGCCGGGGTTGGGCGTGAAGGCGGTCGACCGGCTCGTGGCCGCCCGCCGCGTTCGGCAGCTCCGCAGCGACGACCTGCGGCGGCTCCGCGTGCCGGTATCGAAGGTGCTGCCCTTCGTGATGACGGCCGACCACCGGCCCGGCCGTGCGCTCGAAGCAGCCGACTTCGCCGCACGCTTCCAGCCGGCACCGGTGCAAGCCTCTCTGTTTTCCGCCTGACGACCTACACCGGCGCAACGCGCCGGCTTCGTACCTTGCGTCATGGTGCAGCACCTCGTCACACTCGACGGCGAAACCGATTGGCCCGGCTTCCGGCGCGAGGCGCGCGCGCTGATCGCTGCGCTGGTGCCGCCGGAGCAAGTGGACTGGTGCACGCGAGACGATTCGACTGCTGGCCTGTTCGCCGAGACGTCGACCCCGCCGCCTGCGCGCACGCCGACGAATCGCACCGCCCAACTCGTGGTGCCTGCTTCCTTCGTGGCGTTGTGCGAGGCGGTGATCCTGCATGCCGATCCGGAACGCTTCGCCCTCTTGTACCGATTGCTCTGGCGCCTGATGCACGAGCCCGGCCTGCGCGGTGATCCGCTCGACCCGGACCGGATCCGCGCCCGCCGCATGGCGCAGGCCGTCAAGACCGACATGCACAAGATGAAGGCCTTCGTGCGCTTTCGCGAAGTCGATGCGCACGATGGAGGTGGACCTTTGCACGTCGCGTGGTTCGAGCCCACGCATCACGTGGTGGAAGCCGTCGCGCCCTTCTTCATGCGCCGCTTCGCGCAGATGCGCTGGGCCATCCTCACGCCGCGGCGCAGCATCCGCTGGAATGGAGAGCTTCTCGAACTTGGACCCGGCGCGGCGCGCGACGACGCACCGCCGGCCGATGCAGGCGAGGCACTCTGGCTCACCTACTACGCCCACACCTTCAACCCGGCACGCCTGAACCTCGCGCAGATGCGCAAGGAGATGCCGCGGCGCTACTGGCACAACCTGCCCGAATCGCCGCTCATCGACACCTTGGCACACGATGCGCCGGTGCGCAGCGCCGACATGATCGAGGCCGCGCCGAGCGTGCCCTCACGCCGCATTCCGATCGCCGTGAACGACGTTCGGTCCAGGGAGTTCGCCATGGCCACCAACGCCGAGACCATTGCCTTGCCCGACGATCCCGAGCGTGCCTTGGCGATCCTGCGCGAGGCTACCGACCATTGCCGCGAATGCCCGATCGGCGCGCATGCCACGCAATCGGTCTTTGGCGAAGGGCCGGTCGGCGCGACCGTGATGGTGGTCGGCGAGCAGCCGGGCGATCAGGAAGACCTGCAGGGCAAGCCATTCGTCGGGCCATCGGGTCGCCTGTTCGACCAGGCCGTGGCCGACCTGGGCTGGTCACGCGAACAGCTCTACGTGACCAATGCGGTGAAGCATTTCAAGTTCGAGCTGCGCGGCAAGCGGCGCATGCACAAGACGCCGGGGCAGCGCGAAGTGGCGGCGTGCCTGCATTGGCTCGACAGCGAGATCGAGCAGGTCCGGCCGCAAGCCTTCATCGCATTGGGCGCGACTGCGGCGCGCGCATTGCTCGGTCGGCCTGTTGCCGTGATGCGCGAGCGCGGTCAGTGGCACACCGACGCGCGCGGTCTGCCGGTGCTCGTCACGCTGCATCCCTCGGCGTTGCTGCGCGGTGATCCGGCCGAGCGCGAATCGGCGTACGCAGCGTGGCTCGACGACCTGGCCCTTGCGAGCGACCGGATGGGTGCCGCCCGCGAAGCGGGTCAAAAACGATAGGCGTAGCGCAGCTTGTAGAAGTTCTCGCCCGGGTTGGGCCGCCTGATGCCCGCATTGGAGAAATGCTGCACACGCAGCGACAGCTCATGCCGCCCCTGCTCGCCGAAGTTGCGGCCGATGCCGAGTTGTTCGGTGAACTGGAAGCGCGTGCTGAAGCTGCGATCGGGCGTCTCGTAGCGGTCGTTCATCGACGTGACGCCGAGGCCTGCATCGATGAACCAGGGCGATGCGCCTTCGTCGAAGCGAAAGCGCCACAGCGCGATCGCACCGATCTGGGTGAAGCTGCGGTGCTCGCTGCGGTCGACCGTGGGCGCTCGCCACTGGCTCAGGAACAGATCCGCATAGGAGGTGACCGCGGTGCCCCAGAAACGGTGCGGCGAGCCCCAGGGGAGCACCACGCCGAGCGTGACCGAATTGGTGCTGGTGTCGTTGTGGGGAGCACGTCCGCCATCGACGTAGAGCGAAGTGACGTGGTCCTCGAGCGCGCGGGCCGGGAAGGAAAGCGACATCAGCGCTGCGGCGAGCAGCAAGGTGGCGCGTGATTCGATCTTTTTGTTGTTGGGCATTCCTGGTTGACCTTCGGCAAATGGAGCGGCAAGAATCATCACCGCTGCGGCCGAAGCCTGCTCAGGTGTTTTGCCGTCACGGAGGGTAGGAAATCTTCGCTCAAAACACGCAGCGACGCAGCGCAAGCCGGGCGATGAGCCTATAGTTTGCGGACACACCCCACGACGCTCCACGCACTCTCCCCATGCCGGCCCTTCCTCCCCCCGCCTCGCGCTTCTTCAATCCCCTTGCCTTATGGGCCGACGTGGCCTTCAAGACGCACGAAACCTTGCTGCAGGCGGGCTCGGTGATTCATCTGCGCACCGAACGCATGGCTCGTGCCGGGCTGACGCCCACGGCCGAAGACCTGGCCGAGATGCAGCTGATGGGCCACGAGAAGCTGGCCGCCGCCACCGAATCCGGCGCGGCCATCGCCAACCAGATGCACAGCACCCAGTTCGGCCTGGTCAATCGCGCGGTGCGCGAATGGCTGGGCAGCGCGGTCGCGTTGAGTTCGCTGGCCACCAGCGTCACCCCCACGCAGATCGCGACGCACGGCCGCGCGCTCGCGGGTGCCACCACCCGGTCGGCCGCCACCATGAGTCAACTGTCGAGCGCCGGGGCACGCATCGCCCAACGGGGCCTCAAGCCGATTCACGCCAAGACCAGTGCGAATGCGCGGCGCCTGGCGCGCCAGCGGCCGTCTTGAGTTCGCGCGCTCAGCTGCGCTCGGGCACCAGCCGCAGCAGCGTGATTTCGGACGGGGCGCCGAAGCGCTTGGGCGGCCCCCAGTAGCCGGTGCCGCGGCTCGTGTAGACCCACATCTGCTGCAAGCGGTGAAGTCCGGCGGTGAAGGGCTGCTGCAGCGGCACGAACAGGTTCCACGGAAAGAACTGGCCGCCGTGCGTGTGGCCGGAGATCTGCAGCTGATAGCCCGCCTCGGCCGCGGCAGGTGCGCTGCGCGGTTGATGCGCCAGCAACAGGCGCGTGCGCACCAGGGGTGGCGCGCCGCGCAGGGCGCGCTTCGGGTCGCTGGCATGGGCCGCATCGAAATGCACCGCGGTGTAGTCGGTCACGCCGGCCACCACCAGGGCGCTGTCGAGCACCTCTTCATCGGTCTGCGCGCCTTTCACGCTCCGCGCCTGCAGCACCACGTGCTCGTTGAGCAGCACGCGCAAGCCCAGGCGCCGCAACTCGTCGATCCAGGCATGGGCACCCGCGTAGTACTCGTGGTTTCCGGTGACCACGAAGGTGCCGTGGCGTGCGCGCAGCCCGGCCAGCGGCGCGATGTGCTCGCGCAGTTCGGCCACGGTGCCATCGACCAGGTCGCCGGTGATCGCGACCATGTCCGCGCCCAGCCGGTTGACCGAATCGACGATGCGCTGGATGTAGCCGCGCCGGATGGTCGGCCCGACGTGGATGTCGCTGAGTTGGGCGATGGTGAAGCCGTCGAGGCCCGGCGGCAGGTCGCGGATGGGCACGTCGACGTGCACCACTGCCGCGACACGGCGCGCATTGAAGAAGCCCACCAAGGTCACGGCCGTCGCAATCAAGGGCACCGCCGCCGCGCTCCAGGACATCACGCGCGGCCAATCGACGGGCCAGGAACCCGCAAGCGCCAGCAGCCAGCCCGAAAGCAGGCCTGCATCGCGCACCACCGTGAGCACGAACATGGAAGAAAACCAGCCCATGCTCAGCAGGCCGAGCCACCGCCAGCCGTCGTGCAGCGCACGGCCTCGGAGTGCGCGTGCACCGGCGAAGGGCAGCGGCATGGTGAGCGCCGACACCGCCAGCGCACCGAGCACCAGCAGCCATGCCGCGCCGAGCCCGCTCAGCGCAGGCAGCAGCCGCAGGCCGATGTAGACATGCAGCAGTGTGGTGAGGAGGGTGAGGGGTCGGAGCGGCATCGAAGCCTTGCACGGTAGCAGGGATGCGAAGTTCGCATGTGGATGCGCCGAGCATCGCATTCAAGGCGCGTGCCAGCAAAAAGCCGCATCAGGCTTTTTTGAAGGCGACAACCCCCAGCGCCGCTTCGGCCAGAACACATTCACGCTCGAGCGGGCCGAGCGTCGTCGGCTCAGTCGTTGGTGCGCGCTGCCGCTTGCTGCTCGGCGCGGCGCGATCCGCCGGCATGGGCGAAATCGACATTGGAAGGCCAAACGAAGGCGACCCGTGCGCCCACGCCATTGAACACGACCAGCGGCTGGCGCAAGCTGACGCCCGCGAGCGTCGCCTCCACCTCGTAGGAGCCCGGGTCCAGGCGCGCCAGCATGTAGGGCGCTGCGGCGACGGCTTCCATCACCGGCCGACCGGTGTAGCGCTCACGCACCGTCACCTGGATGTCGGAAGGCATCTGACCCACCTTGGCACGGTTGACCGAGAACTCCAGCGTGGCCGCCCAGCGCGGCGCCACCATTCGCATGAAGTCGGCCTCGGCGCTGCTGTTGCCGCCGCACATGTACTCGATGCCCTGCGCAACCTGGATGGTCGGGTTGGTCAGTGCATGCGCCGACGTGCCAGCCGCCCAGACCATCGCCACGGCGGCGGCCATGGCCGCATTGCTCCACGCGAAACGGATCGGTTTCATCGCTGCTGTCCTCGCTCCAAAAAAACGGCGTCAATCCGCCGGAATTTTGCTTAGCAAGAGTCGGGCTAGCTATAGCGTTTCACCCAATGCGCCGGCAACCCGGGCGCTGCAGCAAGCGAATTCAGCGATTCGCCGAGGGCGCGGCGCACCCCCGGCACACCTCTCTTCTTCTCTCTCTCAAACGTCGATGTTCGCGGCCCGCAGCGCGTTCTGCTCGATGAACTCCCGCCGCGGCTCGACCTCGTCGCCCATGAGCATGGTGAACACCCGGTCGGCCTCGATCGCGTCGTCGATCTGCACCCTGAGCAGGCGCCGCACGTTCGGGTCCATGGTCGTTTCCCACAGCTGCTCGGGGTTCATCTCGCCCAATCCCTTGTAGCGCTGGCGCGAAGTGGCGTGCTCGGCCTGGCCGATCAGCCAGCGCATGGCCTCGCGGAAGTCGCCGACCTTCTCTTCCTTGCCCTTCTCGCCTTCGCCACGGCGCACCACGGCGCCATCGCCCAGCAGGCCACGGAAGGTCTTGGCAGCTTCGGCCAGCGCGGCGTAGTCGGCGCCATGCACGAAGTCCTGCGTGATCACGCTGCTCTTGATGTTGCCGTGGTGGCGGCGGCTGATGCGCAGCAGCGGCTTGTCGGTGCGCACATCGAATTCGCTGGCCACCTCGGCCGGCACGCCGGTCGTGGTGAGTTCGCGCAGCCTAGCCTGCAATGCCACGGCAGAGGCCTCGGCGCTGGCCGTGGTGTCCAGGTCCAGCGACACGCCGTCGGCGATGGCGCGCAGCGCCTCGGCATCGAGGAAATTGCCCAGGCGGGCGATCACGGCCTCGGCCAGCTGATGCTTGCGCGCCAGTTCGGCAAGGGTGTCGCCGCCGAGCGTGGTGGGGCTCGTGCCACCGGTCTGGATGCTCGCGTCCTTGAGCGCCACGCGAAGCAGGAAGGCGTCGAGCGCGGGGCCGTCCTTGAGGTACTGCTCTTCCTTGCCGACCTTGACCTTGTAGAGCGGCGGCTGCGCGATGTAGATGTGGCCGCGCTCCACCAGCTCGGGCATCTGGCGATAGAAGAAGGTGAGCAGCAGGGTGCGGATGTGGGCGCCGTCGACGTCCGCGTCGGTCATGATGATGATGCGGTGGTAGCGCAGCTTCGCGACGTTGAAGTCGTCGGCGCCGCCACCGGCCGTGGTCGCACCGGCGCGGCCGATGCCGGTGCCCAGCGCGGTGATCATGGTCAGGATTTCGTTGCTGGTCAGCAGCTTTTCGTAGCGCGCCTTCTCGACGTTCAGGATCTTGCCGCGCAGCGGCAGGATGGCCTGGAACTTCCGGTCGCGGCCCTGCTTGGCAGAGCCGCCGGCGGAGTCGCCCTCCACCAGGTAGACCTCGCACAGGGCCGGGTCCTTCTCCTGGCAGTCGGCCAGCTTGCCCGGCAGGCCCATGCCGTCGAGCACGCCCTTGCGGCGCGTCATCTCGCGAGCCTTGCGCGCCGCCTCGCGGGCACGCGCGGCCTCGACGATCTTGCCGCAGATGATCTTGGCGTCGTTCGGACGCTCCTGCAGGTAGTCGCCGAGCAGGCGGCCCACGATGTCCTCCACCGGCGCACGAACCTCGCTGGACACCAGCTTGTCCTTGGTCTGGCTCGAGAACTTGGGCTCGGGCACCTTCACGCTCAGCACGCAGCACAGGCCTTCGCGCATGTCGTCGCCGGTGACTTCGACCTTGGCCTTCTTGGCCAGTTCGTTCTCTTCGATGTACTTGTTGATCACCCGCGTCATCGCCGCACGCAGACCCGTCAGATGGGTGCCGCCGTCGCGCTGCGGGATGTTGTTGGTGAAACACAGCACCTGCTCGTTGTAGCCGCTGTTCCACTGCATCGCGACCTCGACGCCGATGTGCGTGCCGGGAATGCCGCCGTAAGTGTCGGCCGGCCGCTCGCCCATGGCGTAGAACACGTTGGGATGCAGGACCGTCTTGCCCTTGTTGATGAACTCGACGAAGCCCTTGACGCCACCGGCACCGGAGAAGTCGTCTTCCTTGCCGGTGCGCTCGTCCAGCAGACGGATGCGAACGCCGTTGTTGAGGAAGCTGAGTTCGCGCAGGCGCTTGCTCAGGATCTCGTAGTGGAAGTCGGCGTTCTCCTTGAAGATTTCGGTGTCGGGCAGGAAGTGCACTTCGGTGCCGCGCTTCTCGGTGTCGCCCGTCACCTTCATCGGCGAGACCTCGACGCCGCCGACCGTCTCGACGAGGCGGTTCTGCACGAAACCCTTGCTGAACTCGAGCACGTGCACTTTGCCCTCGCGCCGCACCGTGAGGCGCAGCATCTTCGACAGCGCGTTGACGCAGCTCACACCCACGCCGTGCAGGCCGCCCGAGACCTTGTAGCTGTTCTGGTTGAACTTGCCGCCGGCGTGCAGCTCGGTCAGCGCGATCTCGGCGGCCGAGCGCTTGGGCTCGTGCTTGTCATCCATCTTGACGCCGGTGGGAATGCCGCGGCCGTTGTCGACCACCGAGATCGAGTTGTCGGTGTGGATGGTGACGACGATGTCGTCGCAGTGGCCTGCGAGCGCCTCGTCGATGGAGTTGTCGACCACCTCGAACACCAGGTGATGCAGGCCGGTGCCGTCGGAGGTGTCCCCGATGTACATGCCGGGGCGCTTGCGCACCGCCTCCAGGCCTTCGAGGATCGTGATCGACCCCTCGCCGTAGCTGTCGACAGGCGGCGTGACTTCGATGGGGATCGCGTTCTCGATCTCGGGCGTGTAGACCGGCTCGGTGTGCGGCGTTTCCGGCTTGTTGGCTTCGCTCATCAGGATGTTCTCTCTCTCGGGGACCGTGTTTTCTTCGTCTCTGTAAAGACCAAGCCCGCGGAATACCGCGGGCGGTCTGGCTTCTCCCTGGCGGACGCTGGCGCTGGCGTCAGATGCGCATCGGCATGACGACGTACTTGAAGGAGGCGTTCTCGGGGATGGTCATCAGCACCGAGCTGTTGGAGTCGGCCAGATCGAGCTTCACCATGTCCTGGCTCATGTTGGCCAGCGCGTCGATGAGGTAGCTGACGTTGAAACCGATCTCGATGGTATCGCCGCCGTAGTCGATGTCGAGTTCGTCCTGGGCTTCTTCCTGCTCGGCATTGTTCGACGCGATGCGCAGCGTGCCGGGCTCGATGTTCAGGCGCACGCCCTTGAACTTCTCGCTGGTGAGGATCGCGGTGCGCTGCAGGCTCGCCAAGAGCGGCGCACGGCCCAGCGTGATGCTGTTCTTGTGGTTCTTGGGGATCACGCGGTTGTAGTCGGGGAACTTGCCCTCGACCAGCTTGGTGACGAACTCCATGCCCTCGAACGCGAACTTGGCCTGGTTGTTGGCGAACTGCATCTCGATCGCGCCCTCGGCGTCGGACAGCAAGCGCTGCATCTCGAGCACGGTCTTGCGCGGCAGGATCACTTCTTGCCGCGGCACTTCGACGTCGAGCGTAGCCGAGGCGAAGGCCAGGCGGTGGCCGTCGGTGGCCACCAGGCTGAGTTGCTTGCCCTCGGCCACGAACAGGATGCCGTTCAGGTAATAGCGGATGTCGTGCACCGCCATCGCAAAGGACACCTGGCTCAGCAGGTCCTTCAGCGTCTTTTGCGGCACGCTGAACACCGGTCCGAAGTTGGCCGATTCCTGCACGAGCGGAAAGTCTTCAGCCGGCAGCGACTGCAAGGTGAAGCGGCTCTTGCCGCCCTTGAGCACCAGCTTGCTCGCGCTGGACTCCAGGCTGACCGTCTGGTCGGCGGGCATGGTGCGCAGGATGTCGATGAGCTTGCGCGCGCCCACGGTCGTCGTGAAGTTGCCTTCGTCGCCGCCGAGTTCGGCATGGGTGCGAATCTGGATTTCCAGGTCGCTGGTGGTGAGCTGCAGACGAGAGCCGGTCTTGCGGATCAGCACGTTGGCCAGGATCGGCAGGGTGTGGCGTCGCTCCACGATGCCTGCCACCGACTGCAGGGCGGCGAGGACTTTGTCTTGTGTGGCCTTCAAAACGATCATGCTTACCGCTTCCTTTATTTCTTTAATTCAAATTAGTAGTAGTAGATAAGGGACGCGCCCCGCTGTGGACAGGGCGATTTTCCGCTTTTGCGACAGGCACTTGCCTGTGCCCGCAGGCTGTGCGCAGCCGCGCTTCGGTGCTGTCGCGCCAAAACGAACAACTTGGCGACACGTGCCGGGCCTGTGGACAAGCATGCGTTTGTGCCGGAATTTTCCCCAGAGTTGTCCTTTGACAGGACTTCCCGATTCTGCGAGAGATGTGCATCAGCCTTTGAGGGTTTGCTCCAGCACGTGCAGTTGCTGGTTGAGTTCGGTCAGCTGCTGGCGCTCGCCCGATATCTTGCGCACCGCGTGCAACACCGTCGTGTGATCGCGGCCGCCGAAGAGCTCGCCGATCTCGGGCAGGCTCTTCTGGGTCAGCTCCTTGGCCAGGTACATCGCGATCTGGCGCGGCCGGGCGATCGAGGCCGGGCGCTTCTTCGAGTACATGTCGGCGACCTTGATCTTGTAGTAGTCGGCCACCGTCTTCTGGATGTTCTCGACCGAGATCTGCCGGTTCTGGATGGACAGCAGGTCGCGCAGCGCCTCGCGTGCCAGGGCGATCGAGATTTCTTTCTGGTTGAAGCGGGAGTACGCCAGGATCTTGCGCAGCGCACCTTCGAGTTCGCGCACGTTCGAGCGCACGTTCTTGGCCACGAAGAAGGCTACTTCTTCGGGCATCTCGGCGCCTTCGACGCGCGCCTTGTTGATCAGGATGGCCACGCGCATCTCGAGCTCGGGCGGCTCGATCGCCACCGTCAGCCCGGAATCGAATCGCGACACCAAGCGCTCGTGGATGTCTGCCAAGCCCTTCGGGTAGGTGTCGCTGGTCATCACGATGTGCGACTTCTTGGCGAGCAGCGCTTCGAAGGCGTTGAAGAACTCTTCCTGCGTGCGGTCCTTGTTGGCGAAGAACTGCACGTCGTCGATCAGCAGCAAGTCGAGCGAGTGATAGCGCTCCTTGAACTCATCGAAAGTCTTGCGCTGATAGGCTTTGACCACATCCGAAACAAACTGCTCGGCATGGATGTAGAGAACTTTGGCATCGGCGCGGTCGGACAGCAGCCGGTTGCCCACGGCGTGCATCAGGTGGGTCTTGCCCAGGCCGACGCCGCCGTAGATGAAAAGCGGGTTGTAGAGGTGGCCGGGCGTGCCGGCCACGTGCATGGCGGCGGCGCGTGCCATCCGGTTGGCCGTGCCTTCGACCAGCGTCTCGAAGGTCAGGCCTGCGTTGAGTCTGTTCTTGAAGGCACCGTTGGCTGGATCTTCACCCGGACCGGCAACGTCTCTCGGCACATCGGCCTCGACGACGATGGCCATCGACACCGGCCTGGCAACGATTTCTCGAGGAGCAAGCGCTAACTCGATGATCACCGGCTGGCCGTAAAGCTTCTCGGCCATGGCGGCGATCTTGCCGGCGTACTGCGCCCGAATCCAGTCCAGCTTGAACCGATTGGCGACGTAGACCGTGACGCGGGACAGGTCGTCCGCGACCTTCGCGGTCAGCGGCTTGATCCAGGTGTTGAATTGCTGTTCGGACAGTTCCTGCGCGAGCTGGTCGACGCAGGCCTGCCATAGGCTGTCACCGATGCCTTCACTCGGCATGGAGGCTCTGTAGGGTGGAGTGTCCCTCGTTCATTTTGTCGTTCTGCTTGTGGATAGTCGCCCCCGGAATGGGCCGGTGATTCTAACTTGTCAAAACCTTATCCACATGGTTTTCCTGTGGTGCGAAACCGGTCCCCGCGCGCCCTTGGATTGTTGGTCGCCCGAATGTTTGCGATAATTCCGGGTTTCCCTGAAAACCTCTTTGTGTGTTTCGGGGGTTCTCAGAGTCAGCAGAGTCATATTGAGCACTCAGCCCTGCGGGCGCATCGCCACCAGGGTCCACCAGGAAATCCATCATGAAACGCACCTACCAAGCCTCCAAGACCCGCCGCGCCCGTACCCACGGTTTCCTGGTTCGCATGAAGACCCGCGGCGGTCGCGCCGTCATCAACGCACGGCGCGCCAAGGGCCGCAAGCGCCTGGCCGTCTAAGGGCCGTCGCCGGCATCGTTGCCAGTCGTGCCGCTAGCGCCGCCACATTCCGACGGCGTATTGCGGCCGACATCCGTGCAGCGGCTCCAGACCCGCGCGCAATTCCAGGCCGTCCTTGCAGGTGTCACCGTGGCGCGTACCGCGCACTTTGCCTTGCATCGCTGCGCACTCGACGCGCAGCCCGGCGCCACGCCGCTGTTCACCGTGCAGGATCTGTGGGTCGGCGCCATGGTGCCCAAACGCTGGGCGCGCCGGGCGGTGACCCGCAACGCCATCAAGCGCCAGATCTATTCCATGAGTGCAGCCGCCGGATCCTCGTTGCCACAGGCTGCGCACCTGGTGCGCCTTCGCGCAGCCTTCGATCGCAAGGAATTCCGCAGCGCGACCTCCGATGGGCTCAAGGCCGTCGTCCGCGCTGAGCTTCGGCAACTGCTGGAGCGCGCGGTTGCTGCGCGCGCATCATGAAAACGCTGTTGATCGGCCTGGTGAAGGCCTACCGACTGCTGTTGAGCCCGTGGCTCGGGCAGAGTTGCCGCTTCGAGCCCACCTGCTCGGTCTATGCGATCGAGGCGCTCGACGTGCATGGTGCAGCGGCAGGCAGTTACCTCACCCTTCGCCGCCTTGTCCGCTGCCAACCGTGGTGCAAGGGCGGCCACGACCCCGTTCCCTCGATGGAGGCGTATCGGCACCGCCGCTCCGGCGCGCTGTTCTCCTCCCTCTTCTCCGACGACAAGAAGTCTTCTTCATGAACGATATCCGCCGCACCATCCTGTGGGTGATTTTTGGTTTCTCGCTGGTGCTGCTGTGGGACCAATGGCAGGTCTACAACGGTCGCAATCCCACCTTCCTGCCATCGACCAAACCGCCTGCCACGGCGGCGGCACCGGTGACCACGCCGGCCGGATCGTCGACGAACGCGGTGCCGCAGCCCAGCAGCACGACACCGGCCGCCACCAGCGGCGCCGGCGCCGTGCCGGACGGCAAGACCGCTGCACCAGCAGCTGGGGAGCGCGTGGTCGCGACGACCGACGTGCTCAAGCTCACTTTCGATACCGAGGGCGGCTCGCTCGTGCAAAGCGAATTCGTGCAGCACGACGACCTGGCTGAAAAAGACAAGCCCTTCATCCTGCTCGACCAGAGCCCGAACCGCTACTACGTCGCACAGACGGGCCTGATCGGCGGCACCTTCCCGACGCACAAGACGCCCATGCGCTTCAGCGGGGAGCGCGCGCTCAAGGACGGCGCCAACGAACTGGTGCTGCGCTTCGAATCAGCCGACCTGGGCGGCGTCAAGCTGGTCAAGACCTGGACCCTCAAGCGCGGCTCCTACGACATGGCCGTGCGCCACGAGATCGTCAACACCGGCACCGCGCCGGTATCGCCGCAGCTCTACCTTCAGATCGTGCGCGACGGCAACAAGCCGCCGGGCGAGTCCTCGTTCTATTCGACCTTCACCGGCCCGGCGGTCTACACCGAGGCCAAGAAGTACCAGAAGATTGAGTTCAAGGACATCGAGAACAACAAGGCCGAGTTCGTGAAGGAGTCGCCCAATGGCTACGTCGCCATGGTGCAGCACTATTTCGCGAGTGCCTGGCTGCTGAAGGACGGCATCCAGCGCGACCTCTTCGCCCGCAAGGTCGACAACAACCTGTACGCCATCGGCATGATCACCTCGGCCGGTGCCGTGGAGCCGGGCGCGACCAAGGCGATCGACGCCGAATTCTTCGTCGGTCCGCAGGCCGAAAAGACGCTTGAGGCGGTGGCGCCCGGCCTCGAACTGGTGAAGGACTACGGCATCTTCACGATCATCTCCAAGCCGCTCTACTGGTTGCTCGACAAGCTGCATGGCATGCTGGGCAACTGGGGCTGGGCCATCGTCGCGCTGGTGGTGCTGCTGAAGGCCGCTTTCTACTGGCTCAACGCCAAAGCCTACGCCAGCATGGCCAAGATGAAGGCCATCAATCCGAAAATCATGGAAATGCGCGAGCGGCTCAAGGAAAAGCCGCAGGAGATGCAGCAGGAGATGATGCGCATCTACCGCGAAGAAAAGGTCAATCCGATGGGCGGCTGCTTCCCCATCCTGATCCAGATACCGGTGTTCATCGCGCTCTACTGGGTGCTGCTGTCGTCCGTCGAAATGCGCCACGCGCCGTGGATCGGCTGGATCCATGACCTGTCCGCGCCGGACCCCTGGTACATCCTGCCGATCGTGATGACCGCGACCTCGCTGTTCCAGACCTGGTTGAACCCGACGCCGCCCGATCCCATGCAGGCCAAGTTGATGTGGATCATGCCGTTGGCCTTCAGCGTGATGTTCATCTTCTTCCCGGCCGGTCTGGTGCTGTACTGGATCACGAACAACGTGCTGTCGATCGCGCAGCAGTGGTTCATCAACAAGCGCCTTGGCGTGCTCGGCAAATAGCGCAAGCGCGCACGCCTCCTCGAGCAAGGGCCGCAGAATGCGGCCCTTCTCATTGCCGAAGCCTCATCATCCACGCCATGCTGGCCCGCACCAACGACCCGATCGTCGCCATCGCCACCGCTGCCGGCCGCGGCGCGGTGGGTATCGTGCGGGTGTCGGGCGCCCGACTCGCCCCCTTGATCGAATCGATCTGCGGCCGCAACCTTCGGCCGCGCGAGGCGACGTACCTGCCCTTCCGCGATGCGGCCGGCACGGCCATCGACCAGGGCCTGGCAATCCATTTCCCTGCGCCTCATTCCTACACCGGCGAAGACGTGCTGGAACTGCAAGCCCACGGTGGGCCGGTGGTGCTGCAACTGTTGCTGGCCCGATGCCTGGAAGCCGCAGCGGAAAAGGACGCGATATCCGGTCGCTCGCGGCTCGCGGGCCTGCGCGTGGCCCAGCCCGGTGAGTTCAGTCAGCGCGCCTTTCTCAACGGCAAGATCGATCTGGCACAGGCCGAGGCCATTGCCGACCTGATCGATGCAAGTACCGAAGCGGCCGCGCGCAGCGCCGGTCGCTCGCTCTCGGGCGCCTTCTCGCAGGAGATCCACGCACTGCGTGATGCCCTGATCCATCTGCGCATGCTGGTCGAGGCGACGCTCGACTTTCCTGAAGAAGAGATCGACTTCCTGCAGAAGGCCGACGCGCAGGGCCAGCTCGTTTCGTTGCAGGCGCGGCTCGAGGCAGTCCGGCAGCGTGCACGTCAGGGTGCGCTGCTGCGCGAGGGGATCAAGGTGGTCATCGCGGGCCAGCCCAACGCGGGCAAGAGCTCCTTACTGAACGCATTGGCCGGTGCCGAACTCGCGATCGTCAGCCCGGTGCCGGGCACGACGCGCGACGTGGTGTCGCAGACCATCCAGATCCAGGGCGTGCCCTTGCACGTCGTCGACACCGCCGGACTGCGCGACAGTGCCGACGTGGTCGAGCAGATCGGCGTGGCGCGCGCTTGGGGGCAGATCGAAGGTGCCGACGCCGTGCTGTTTCTGCATGACCTCACGCGCGTCGACGCAACCGAGTATGCGCAGGCCGATGCGGACATCCTTCGCCTTTTGAGCAACAAGCTGTCGACCGGTGTGCCGGTGCTGGATGTCTGGAGCAAGCAGGACGCGGCGGCAGCGGCCGCGCCGAACACCGGTGTCAGTCTGTCTGCCAAAACCGGCTTCGGCATCGAAGCACTCAGGCATCGCTTGCTCGAGATCGCCGGCTGGCAGGCCGTGCCGGAAGGGCTCTACCTGGCGCGGGCACGTCATGTGGAGGCGTTGAACCGCGTCACCGAACATTTGGCGCTGGCCGCCGAGCATTTGGCGGCCAGGGCGCAATCGTTGGATCTGCTGGCGGAAGAGCTGCGCTTGGCTCAGAACGCGCTCAACGAAATCACGGGCGAATTCGGGTCGGACGACCTTCTAGGCGTGATTTTTTCGAGATTCTGTATCGGAAAGTAGACATTAAGCGTTAAAACTCGTGACTTCTGTCACTGGCGATTGTCGCAATGGCACATACTTGGCTTCGCCACGCACACCAGGTAAATCAGCATGTCCACCAGCATCCAGGATCTTTGCCGGGCCGTCGCGCAGAACACGAGCTACGACGCCTTTGCGCCGGCTTTCAACGCCCAGCAGTGGGAAACCTTCGCGAGCTACCTTCAGCCCTTCGACCTGGCTGCGGGGCAGGTGCTGATCGACCAGGGCGCGCACGATCGCACGTTGTACTTCATCGAGCGTGGTGCGCTGAGCGTGCACATGCTGGGCAGCCAGGGCCAGATGAGGCTCGCGATCCTCAACCCTGGCTCCGTGGTGGGCGAGGGTGCTTTCTTCTCCAGGTTGCCGCGCTCGGCCAACGTCGTCGCCACCGGTGCGGCACGGGTCTGGCGGCTCACGGCCATCCGCTTCGCCGAGTTGTCGAACCGCCAACCCAGCCTCGCGGTCGAGCTCACGATGGCATTGGGCGCGGTCATTGCGAAGAGAATGGTCAACAAGCCCAAACGGGTGGCAGTGACCTGAAACCTGGGGCGTGAACGCGGGCGCGGCTGGCCATCTGCCGTGCCGCTGGTGATTCGCGAACGTGATTGCGTCGAGTCGGAGGGACTCTTGAGATGGCTGTGCTGTGTACATCCTGCCAAACGGACAACCGTGATGGCGCCAAATTCTGCAAGGGGTGCGGTCATCGGCTGGTGTCAGCCCCTGTTGCATCGAACGCCCCGCCACCAGCCAGCGACGGCTGGGCTGTGACTGAACGGCTTTCGCTGCCAGACGCGCGAGCTTCGTCAATGCCCGCGACGGAGCCCGTTTCTGCATCTGCATCTGCTCCGGCGGCTGACGATGCAACGGTTCTCATCGTTCCGGCCCCGGCCCCGGTGCCGACCGCAGTGCCGCCGACACCGTCTTTGACCCCGCCGCGAACGTCGCGCCCAGCTCCGTTGTCACCAGCGAAGCCGAAGTTCAAGCCGACCACGCGGCCGGCGGTGCTCGCCAGCGCGCCTGTAGCTCCGCGCCGATCGGGGGTCACCTGGGCGGTCGTGGGCCTGCTGGCCGTGGTGACGGCCGTCGGGGCGTGGTACGCGACCGGTCGGGGCGACGCCGCAGCGCCGGTGGTGGCATCGGCCGCTTCGACCACTGCAGTACAGGGGCCCGTCGCCATCGCGCCGTCGCCGCAGCCAGTGCCAGCGCCGGCGCCAGTACCTGCGCCAGCCATTGCGCCCGAGCCTGCTCCGCCGTCGGCGCCGGTTGCCGTGTCGGCCGCTCCACAGGCGGCAGGTGTCGTGCAGCCGCCGCCCGTCGCGTCGGTCGAAGCGACGCCGCCGTCACCATCCGTCACTGCGGCAGCGCCACCTTCGAAGCCGCCTGCACCCGCGACCGCGACCCCGGCCCGCGTGGAGCCATCACGCAAGACGACGGCTGCAGCCCCGGCCACGCCTGCCGCCGCACCCCGCAAGGCGCCTGTTACCCCGCCGCCGCCCGCTGCCACGCCCGCTCTCACACCGGCACCCGCGGCCGTCGTGGCGATGGCGCCGCCGGAGCCTGTCGCACCGCCCGCTCCTGAGGCGGTGTGTGCCAGCCAAGGCTTCTTCGGCCGCGCGCGCTGCATGGTCACGCAGTGCGCGAGGGCCGAGAACAAATCGAACGCCCAGTGCGATGCCGTACGGCGTCAGCAACAGGTCGACGAAGAAAAGCGCAATCCGAGCCAGTTGAACTGAGCGCTGCGCAGCTGGTGTGCTCAGCCCTTCTGCAGCAGCTCGACGGCCACGGCAAGCGCGCCCGGCTTGCCTGACAGCACCAAGGTGTCGCCATCGGCCAGCAGGGTGGCGTCGTTCACTTCCTCGGCCTTGCCGTCGCGCCGCCGCAAACTGGCGACCCGCACGCCTACGGACTGCAGCGCCTCTTGATTCAGCACGCGGCCCACGGCGCGCGCATCGGCCGTCAGGGTGAAGCTGTTGAGTCGCTCGTGATCGAGCTCGTCGACGTTGTCGTCGTCCGCACCGTGGAAATACCCGCGCAGGAGGTTGTAGCGGGCATCACGCTGGTCTTGCACCACCCGGATCACGCGGCGCATCGGTACGCCCACCAGCGCCAGCGCATGGCTGGCCAGCATCAGCGAGCCCTCGATGGCTTCCGGCACCACCTCGGTGGCGCCGGCCTCCTGCAGCTTTTCCAGTTCGCGATCGTCCTTGGTCCGCACGATCACCGGCACCTGCGGCGCATGGGCACGCGTGTTGGCCAGCACCTTGAGTGCGCCCGGCACGTCCAGATAGGTCACGACCACCGCGCTCGCACGCGCCAGGCCGGCCGCCATCAGCGCCTGCAGCCGCGCCGCGTCGCCGAAGACCACCGAGTCGCCCGCCGCCGCCGCCTGGTGCACGCGATCCGGGTCCAGATCGAGCGCCAGGTAGGGAATGCCTTCGCGTTCCAGCACCCTCGCCAGGTTCTGGCCGCAACGGCCGTAGCCGCAGATGATGACGTGCCGCGCGGTATTGATCGTCTTGCGCGCGATGGTGGTCATCTGCAGCGACTGCTGCAGCCAGTCGCTCGCCACCAGCTTGCGCACGATACGGTTGCTGTACATCACGATGAAAGGCGTCGCCAACATCGACAGCACCATCGAGGCCAGCACCGGGTTTGCCAGCCAGTCCGGCAGCAGTTCTCTGCCCTGCGCCAGACTCAGCAACACGAAGCCGAACTCACCGGCCTGCGCGAGATAGAGGCCCGTTCGCAGCGACACGCCGGCCGTCGCGCCCAGCAGCTTTGCCAGCACCGTCACCAGCAGCAGCTTGAAGGCCAGCGGCAGCAGCAGCAATGCGCCGACCAGCAGCCAGCGGTCGACCACGATGTGCCAGTCCAGCGACATGCCGATCGTGATGAAGAACAACCCCAGAAGCACGTCGTGGAAGGGCCGGATATCGGTCTCGACCTGGTGCTTGAATTCGGTCTCCGAGACCAGCATGCCGGCCACGAAGGCCCCGAGTGCCAGGCTCAACCCTGCCAGTTCGGTGAGCCAGGCCAGCCCGAGCGTGACCAGCAGCAGGTTGAGCATGAACAGCTCTTCGCTGCGGCGACGTGCAACCAGCGTCAGCCACCATCGCATCACCCGCGGACCGCCATAGAGCAGCACCGTGACCAGGAAGCTCGCCTTCAGCAGCGCGATGCCCAACGCCTTGAACATCGTCTCGGGTGGCGCGCCGAGCGCCGGAATCAGCACCAGCAGCGGAACCACCGCCAAGTCCTGGAACAGCAGCACGCCCATCACGCGCTTGCCATGTTCGCTTTCGAGCTCCAGGCGCTCGGCCATGAGCTTGACCACGATGGCCGTGCTGCTCATCGTGAGCGCGCCCGACAGCGCCAATGCGGTCTGCCAGCCGAGTTGCCAATCGGGCGGCAACCAGGTGGCGAGCGCCAGGCTGCCGAACGTCGCGATGGCGATGGTCAGCATCACCTGGAGCAGCCCCAGCCCGAACACGTGCTTGCGCATCGCCCGCAGCTTGGGCAGGCTGAACTCGAGCCCGATCACGAACATGAGGAAGACGACGCCGAATTCGCCCAGGTGCCGGATGCCTTCGACGTTCTGGGCGAAAGCCAGCGCGTGCGGGCCGATCAATACCCCTGCGCCCAGGTAGCCCAGCATCGGCGGCAGGCGCAGATACCGGCACGCGACCACGCCGACCACTGCAGCCAGCAGGTACATCAGCGTGAGGTCGAAGGAGGTCATGCGTCGATGCTACTGAATGTAGACCTCGCTGCCGGCCCGGCGGATGCGCGACCGATAAAATTCCGCGATGAGCTCCAGCCCCGATCCGGTCCTCGCGACCTCCGCCGACGCCATGCTTACGCGGGCCCGCACCACTTTCGACATCGAGGCCGCGGCCGTGCTCGGTCTCAAGCAGCGCATCGGCGCCAGCTTCGTCGAGGCGGTGCAGAAGATTCTCGGCGTGCGCGGGCGGGTCGTGGTCATGGGCATGGGCAAGAGCGGGCACGTGGGCCGCAAGATCGCCGCGACGCTGGCGTCGACCGGAACGCCTGCGATGTTCGTGCACCCCGCCGAGGCCAGCCATGGCGACCTCGGCATGATCAAGGCGGTCGATCTTGTGCTGGCCATCTCCAACAGCGGCGAAGTCGATGAACTGACGGTGATCCTGCCGGTCGTCAAGCGGCTGGGCGTGCCGCTGATCGCGATGACCGGTGGCGCAGATTCCACGCTGGCTCGCCATGCCGACGTGGTGCTCGACACCGGCGTCGAGAAGGAAGCCTGCCCGCTCAACCTGGCGCCGACCGCCAGCACAACGGCGCAGATGGCCATGGGCGATGCACTGGCCGTGGCGCTGCTCGACGCGCGTGGCTTCGGCACCGAAGACTTCGCGCGCTCGCATCCGGGCGGTTCGCTGGGCCGCAAGCTGCTCACCCACGTCAGCGACGTGATGCGCTCGGGCGATGCCGTACCCAGTGTCGGCCCCGATGCGAGCTTCAGCGACCTGATGCGCGAGATGAGCTCCAAAGGCATGGGCGCCGCAGCGGTGGTCGACGGCAAGGGCCGGGCGATCGGCATCTTCACCGACGGAGACCTGCGGCGCCAGATCGAAACGGGTGCCGACCTGCGCGCCCTGACCGCTGCCGACGTCATGCACTCCGGCCCGCGCACGCTTCGCGCCGAAGCACTCGCGGCCGAGGCTGCCGAGCTCATGGAGCAGTACCGCATCACCAGCGTGCTGGTGGTCGATTCGGCCGGCGTGCTGATCGGCGCGCTCAGCATCAACGACCTGATGCGCGCGAAGGTCATTTGATGACCGCTCTCGCATTCGAGACGGAAGCGCTGCTCGCGGCGCAGGACATCCGCATCGCTTTCTTCGACGTCGACGGCGTGCTGACGGACGGCGGCGTCTACTTCAGCGAACAGGGCGAGACCCTCAAGCGGTTCAGCATCCTCGACGGCTATGGCCTCAAGCTGTTGCGGCAAGTGGGCATCACGCCGGCGGTGATTACCGGACGCGACTCGAAGCCGCTGCGCGTGCGCCTTGAAGCGCTGGGCATCGAGCACGTGCGCTACGGTACCGAAGACAAGCTGCCCGCCGCTGAAGCCATGCTCGCTCTGCTCGGATTGACGTGGGCGCAGGCGGCCGCCATCGGCGATGACTGGCCCGACTTGCCGGTGCTCACGCGCGTGGGCTTTGCTGCTGCCCCTGCCAATGCACACGCCGAGGTCCGCGCGATCGCGCACCATGTGACTTCGGCACGCGGCGGCGAAGGCGCGGCGCGCGAGTTCTGCGACCTGCTGCTCACGGCCGGCGGCCACTATCGCAGGCTCCTCGACGCCGCACGAGGCCCGACGGCATGAAGGCCAACCGGGCGCTGAACCTGCTGCGCGATGCCCTCGACCGGGTCACGATCTACCTGCCGATCATCCTGACCGCCGTGCTCGCATTGGGCACCTACTGGTTGGTACGAAACGCGCCGAAACTGCTGGAGCCCACGGTCAAGGAGGCGCCTAAACACGAGCCGGATTTCTTCATGCGCGGCTTCGTGATCAAAACCTTTTTGCCGAGTGGCGACCTGCGCAGCGAGCTCTTCGGAACCGAAGGGCGCCACTATCCGGACACCGACACGATCGAGGTCGACCAGGTGCGCTTGCGCTCGGTGTCGCCCGAGGGGCTCATCACGCGCGCGACCGCCAACCGCGGCCTGTCGAATGCAGACGGCAGCGAGGTGCAGCTGTTCGGCAACGCGGTGGTGGTGCGCGAAGCCGCAACATCAGCGAGCGGCAAGGTCAATCCGCGGCTCGAGTTTCGCGGCGAGTTCCTGCATGCCTTTCTCGACACCGAGCGCGTGAAGTCGCACAAGCCCGTCACGCTGATCCGCGGGTCCGACCAGTTCACCGCGGATACGCTGGACTACGACAACCTGACCGGGGTGGCCAACCTGCATGGCCGCGTGCGGGGCTTGCTGATGCCGTCCACGCCCGGGGCCAAGCGTTGAAGCCGTTGATCTTCATCACCGGCGCATCGAGCGGCATCGGCCAGGCACTGGCGGCGCGCTTTCATGAAAGCGGCTACCGGCTGGCCCTCACGGCGCGGCGCACGGCGGAGATCGAGTCCTGGGCGGCGGGTCGCGGCATCGGCGTCGGCGACGCCCAGGTTTACGGTGCGGATGTGGCGCAAGTCGACAGCATCGTCGCCGCAGGACGTGCATGCATCGAATCGCAGGGCGTGCCTGATGTCGTGATCGCCAATGCCGGCATCAGCGTCGGCATCGACACCGAGGATCGCGGCGACCTGGATGTGTTGGCCGAGACGCTGGCCATCAACAACGTGGGCTTGGCCGCCACCTTCCATCCCTTCGTCGCGCCCATGCGCTTGCGTGGCAGCGGGCGCTTGGTCGGCATCGGCAGCGTCGCGGCGATCCGTGGCTTGCCCGGCCACGGCGCCTACTGCGCCAGCAAGGCCGGCGTGGTGGCTTACTGCGAGAGCCTTCGCGGCGAGCTGCGCGGGAGCGGCGTCAAGGTCGTCACCTTGTGTCCCGGCTATGTCGACACGCCGCTCACACAAGGCAATCGCTACGGCATGCCTTTTCTTCTGACGCCGGCGGAGTTCGCGGATCGGGCCTTCGGCGCGATCGAGGTCGGCACCAGCTACCGCGTGATTCCGTGGCAGATGGGCGTGATCGCGAAGCTCATGCGAGCGCTGCCCAATGCGCTGTTCGATCGGGCTGTCCAGGGCCGCGGCCGCAAGAAGCGGCGCCACGAATAGAAGCCGCGGCTGCCAACGAAAAAGGCTCCTGTGATGGAGCCTTTCATCGTTGCACCAGCAATGGATGCGAGTGTCAGTAGCCGCTGTTGTTGCCGCCACCGCCGCCGTAGCCACCGCGGCCACCACCACCGCCGCCACGTGGGCCAGCGCCGTAGGGGCTG
>NZ_LYVO01000079.1 GCF_001984055.1 Variovorax sp. KK3 | reverse complement strand
CGCCCCATCCGCCGGCCCCGCTCCTTCACCCGGTGTCGGGCTGGATCCGGCGCTGCAGTTCACGGCGCCGCCGATCGTCACGCCGAAGTCCGCTCCGCTGATCGCCGCATTGCCGGCACAGCAGCGCGAGGCCGGCTTTGCGATGGTGGGCAATCTGCATCAACGAATCGGTGACGAGAATCTGCGCGCAGGCGGCGCGTCCGATACCGATCGACGTCGCGCCTGGGCGCGTCTCATCCGCACCGACCTCGACATCCGCCAGGGCGGCGGGTTCGGCTCGTTGAGCGACGGGCATCTCAACGGCGTGCAGGTCGGAACCGACTTGTGGGCCAGCGGCGACTGGCGCGCCGGCGTCTACGTCGGCCGGCTCGATGGCAAGTCCAACGTCAGCGCACTCGACCTCGGCATTTGGGGGCCGGTCGGCAGCAGCGACCTGCGTTCGCAGTATTTGGGCGGCTACGCGACCTATGCCAATGCGAGTGGCTTCTACGCCGACTTCGTGTTGCAGGGCGGACACCAGCGCTACACGCTGACGCCCATCCTGGAATTGCCGGTGAAGGGCAAGGGCCGCAGCTTCCTGGCCTCGGTCGAAGTCGGCCAGAGCTTCGCGTTGAACCCGACCTGGAAGATCGAGCCACAGCTGCAACTGGTGCACCAGCGCGTGCGCTTCGACGACGTCACGGTGGGCGGTGCCCAGGTGCAGACCGACAGCAACGACGGCTGGCTGGTGCGCGTGGGCGCGCGCATCAAGGGCGAGTTCCCCTCGACCCTCGGTGGCGTGCAGCCCTATGCGCGGGTCAACTTCTACCATGCCGGCGGCGGTGCCGACACCGCGCGCTACATCGGCCCGCTCGGTGTCGCACTGATCTCCAGCGGCGGTGGCAGCCGGTCGTCCAGCGAACTGGCCGCGGGTGTCACGCTGACCCTGTCGCCACGCGTCAGCGTGTACGGCGAACTCGGCAAGATCTGGTCGAGCGGCGGCGAGACGCAGATCCGCAGCGCGGTGCAAGGGTCGCTGGGCTTACGCGTGAGTTGGTGACGCCGCGCCGCCGAGCGTTTGGAACATGCGGCCGAAGTCGCACTGGCTTTGCGCGAGGCCGGCGATGGCCGACACCAGCCCGCTCTGGCGGTCGCTCCTGCAGATGGCGGCGTAGGGCGCCGGGGGCAATGCAGGCGTGACCGACAACACCTCCAGCGCGCCGGCATCGATCATCGGCGCGAGGCAGTTCTTCGGCAGGTAGCTGATGCCCATGCCGGACACGGTGAGTCCGATCAACGCGACCAGGCTGGTGCTGAACACCGTGTTCTCCGGCGTGACGCCGATGGACCGCATCCATCGCGCGTAGAGCAGGCCGGTGCCCGACCTTTCGTCCTGCGTCAGCAGGCGGTGCTGCGTCAGCTCGTGCATGCGAACGCGCCGTCGGCGGCCCACGAGCCCGGGCTTGCACATCCATGCATGCTCCGCCACGCCGACGCGCTTCGACATGAAGCGCCGGTCTTCGAAGACATCGGGCACGATCATCAGGTCGACCTCGTCGCCCAACAGCCTGTCGCGCAGCATCGCGCTCGCATCGACGTGCGGTTCGATGATCACGCGCGGATAGCTGGCCTGGATGGCGTTCACGAGCCGCGGTAGCCACGTCATGGCCGTCAGCTCGGTGACGCCGATGCGCACGTGGCGTTCGAGCACCTCGGCACTTTGAAACTGCTCGATGGCCGCGTCGCGCTGCTCGAGCAGGCGCTTGGCGAGCAGGAACAATTCCTCGCCCTTCTCGGTGAGCCTGGCCTTGTGCATGCTGCGATCGAACAGTGGCGTGTCGAAGGTCGACTCCAGTTCCTGCACGCGCTTCGACACGGCCGATTGCGTGGTGTGCAGCTTGTTGGCAGCCTGCGAGAAGCCGCCCGCCTGGACCACCCAGAACAACGCTTCCAGTTGCTTGTAGGTCATCACGATTCGATCCTCCATTCGTGCGAGTCCATCTCGCCGAGGAATGTAGATCAATTCCAATTTATCGCTTTTGCCGATCGACATCCGCACCCAGAATTCGCTCCATGGATCGGCGTTCCCACGACGCTGCAAAGGAGACGAACAGATGGTTCTGACGGATGAAGAAACGGCGATGCTGGATGGCGACAAGGGCCCGGCGGTCCAGAAGGCCATGCAGATCCTCGTCGCGCTCGGCGAGAGTTTCGGGGCGGAGCGCCTCGTTGCCATCAACAACGTGCACATGGCCGGCTCGTCCGTGCTGGTGGCCGAAGAGGCCGGCACGCGCTTCGTGGAGGACATCCGCAAGCAGGGCGGCAAGTTCATCACCCGGGTCACCACGAACCCGACGGCGGTCGACCCGGTGAAGTGGAAGGAGATCGGCATCCCCGAGTCCGACAGCATCCTGCAGACCCGCCTGACCGATGCCTATGCGGGCATGGGCGCCAACAGCTGCAACACCTGCATCCCCTACCTGGTCGGCAATTCCCCGCGCTTCGGCGAGCACATGGCCTGGGGCGAATCCTCGGCCGTGGTCTTCGCCAACTCGGTGTGCGGCGCGCGCACCAATCGCGAAGGCGGACCGAGCGGACTGGCCTCGGCACTGACCGGCCGCACGCCGGAATATGGCTTCCACCTGAAGCAGAACCGCTACGGCAAGCTGTTGATCAAGGTCGAGACGACGCTGCGCGACATGACCGACTACGGCACGCTCGGCTACTTCACCGGCCGCATCGCGGGCCAGGACACGCCCGTTTTCACCGGCATCCCCGGGGCGCCGACGCTCGAGGAATTGAAGGCGCTCAGCGCGGCGCTCGCGTCGTCCGGCTCGGTGAGCATGTTCCATGCCGTGGGCGTCACGCCCGAAGCGCCCTCGCTCGAAGAAGCCTTCGGAGGACGCGAGCCCGAGAAGGTGCTCGTGTTCGGCGATGCGGAAAAGGCGGCCGCCGAGGCCGCACTCAACCGCGAGCCCTCCGACCATGTCGACTGGATCCTGGTCGGCTGCCCCAACGCGTCGGTGCAGGAGCTTCGCGAAGTGGCCGAGGCACTGGAGGGCAAGAAGGTCCACCCGGACGTGGCCCTCTGGGTGACGACGGCCGGCGCGATGTACGCGATGGCCGAGCGCAACGGCTACATCCGCACCATCGAGGAAGCAGGCGGCGTGGTCGTGCGCGAGACCTGCCCCTTCCTCGCCCGCAGCCGCGTCATCGCGCCGGCCAAGGGCTACAAGACCCTGACCACCAACTCGGCCAAGATGGCCTTCTACGCGCCGGGCCAGTTCGGTCTTCCCACCCACTACGGGAATCTGGAGCGCGTGATGAAAGCGGCCGTCAGCGGCGTGTGGAGCTGAAAGCCATGGCAGCAGCAACGCTCGTCCTCACGGGACGCAAGATCGTCAAGGGCCAGGCCAGTGGCGAGGCGGTCGTCACGCGCGAGGCCATCAGCTTCAACGGCGGCGTCGACAACATGACCGGCATCGTGACGGAGCCCGGCCACGAGATCGAAGGCGTCAACATCGCCGGCAAGGTGCTCGTGTTCCAGACCGGCAAGGGCTCGACCGGCGGCTCGTACAAGATCTACGACATGGTCTCGCGCGGCACGGCCCCGGTCGCCTTCGTGCAGGTGAGCCCGGAGGGCGTGACCACCATCGGCGCCATCATCGGCAACATACCCGCCGTGGCCGGACTGGACCAGGACCCGACGCACGTCATCTCGACCGGCGACTTCGTCGAGGTGGATGCCGATGCCGGCACGGTGCGCGTCACCTTCCGCGATGCATCGAAGCAGGTGGCCGAGCGGCCGCCGGCGGACGAGGTCAAGCGTCAGTTCGACGCTGACCTGTCCTGAGTTTTTCCCGAGTTTTTCGATCCTTCCCATCAACCCAGAGTCGTGCACGACTCAGGGCCGGCAGCGCCATGCCGCCGCCCGCACGAACATGGAGACAACATGACCCGCCGCCCCTTCATCCGAATCGCGACCGCAGCCTTGCTGGCCGCCGCGGGCCTCTCTGCCCAGGCCCAGGACTGGCCCGCCAGGAAGCGACCTGCGCAAGGACTTGGCACCGGTCTCGCAGGTGGCCCTGATTCCGAACGTGCTGACCGTCAACAACCAGCTGCCGGTGAAGAGCCTGCAGGAGTTCGTGGCGCACGTGCAGGCGAAGAAGGAGCCGGTCAACTACGGCTCGGCCGGCGCGGGCTCCGCATCGCACCTGTCGGGCGCGTTGTTCAACAGCATGGCCAAGGGCGACATGCAGCACGTCGCCTACAAGGGCGGCGCTCCGGCCAACACCGACCTGATCGGCGGACAGATCCAGGCCGTGTTCTCCCCGCTCGTGGAAGTGCTGCCCTTCATCGAAGGGGGCAAGCTGCGCGCCCTGGCCGTGACGACGAAGACCCGCGCCCAGCGCCTGCCCAACGTACCTGCCGTCGGCGAAGCGCTGCCGGGCTTCGAGGTGGCGTTGTGGAACGGCGTGTTCGCACCCGCGGGTACGCCGCCGGCCGTCGTCGACAAATTGGCCGCGGCCCTGCAGAAGGTGCTGCAGGACGCCGGTGTGCGCAAGACGCTGGCCGACCAGGGCTCGGTGCCGGTCGGCAACACGCCAGCGGCCTTCAAGACCATCGTGGCCCAGGAGATCGACAACTGGGGCAAGTTGGTGAAGTTGTCCGGCGCCACGGCGGACTGATCGATCGGACCGCGGGCCATGAGTCCATTGCGTTTTCGCCAATCGCGTGCGGCGGCCGCATCGGTGATGGCGGCAGCTGCGCTGCTGGCCGGATGTGCGGCGCCAGCGGCGGGGCCATGGGCTCCCACGTACTACCTATCCGTACAAGCGCTGAACGCGACACCGCACAGGCCCTAACGACCCGAGCACAAGAACCACACGGACCTTAGCCATCATCATGACCACTCCCGATCCCACTCTTCTCGATCGCCTCGCCGCGCTGGACACGAACACCGTCTCCGACGCGCTCGATTTTCTGAGCCTCGCTGGCGCAACGTACGGCTTGCGCCCGCTTTGGAACTGCCCTCGCATCGTGGGCCGTGCCAGCACCATCCAGCTCGGCCCCAAAACAGATGCGAAGCCCACCGTGCACCTGATCTCGCCCGTGATCGCCGAGGTCACGACGGACGATCGCGTGCTGGTGATCGCCGGCGGCGTCGACGGCATCTCGTGCTGGGGCGACATCCTGGCCAACGCCGCCGTGGCACGCAAGGTGCGGGGCTCGGTCATCGACGGCCTGAGCCGCGACATCGAGGGCAGCGAATCGATCGGCTACCCGGTCTACGGCCGCGGCGTCACCATGATCAGCGCGCGCAACCGCGTCATCCAGATCGACTCGGGCAAGCCCGTGCAGATGGCCGGCGTGACCGTGCAGCAAGACGACTACGTGATCGCCGACCGCTGTGGCGCCGTTTTCGTGCCGGCCGCCCGCATCGAGGAAGTGCTGGACCTTGGCGAGCGCATCGCGCGCCGGCAGGACGGCATGGTGCAGGCCGTGCGCAGCGGCCGCTCGGTCGCCGAGGTCATGCACGACAAGGAATTCGAAGCCATCAACCAAGGAAGCACGAAATGAACGCGCAAGACAAGGAACTGGTCGAGCTCTTCGCCGGCCTCGACACCCCCGGCGTCTCGGACGCGATGGACAAGCTCGGCCTGCCGGGCCAATGCCTGGGCATCGCGCCGCTGGACAACTACAAGCAGGTCGTCGTCGGACCGGCGTTCACGGTCAAGTACGTGTCGGCCTCGACGCCGCCCGGCACGGTGGGCGATTTCATCGACGACGTGGCCGAGGGCGACGTGGTGGTGATCGACAACGGCGGCCGCACCGACTGCACGGTGTGGGGCGACATCATGACCCAGTACGCCGGCATCCGGAAGATCGGCGCCACGGTGATCGACGGCGTGTGCCGCGACGTCTCCAAGGCGCTGGGCGACGGCTATCCGCTGTTCACCAAGGGCCGCTTCATGCGCACCGGCAAGGACCGCGTGGAGGTCGAATCGGTCAACACGCCGGTGTCGATCGGCACCGCCCGCGTCGTGGCGCGCGACATCGTGGTGGCCGATGCGAACGGCGTGGTGGTCGTTCCGCGTGAGCGTGTGCGCGAGGTGGCCGAGCTGGCCCGCAAGATCGAAGGCGTGGAGTCCGAGATCCGCGCGCAGATCGCCCAGGGCAAGACGCTGGGTCAGGCGCGCGGAGCGCTGGGCTATCACACGCTGCAGCGGAAGGGCTGAGCATGGCCGCCACTGCAACGAAAGAACAACTGCAGCAGCTGCGCGGCCTGGGAGCCGCCACCGTCTACGAGGCGCAGGGCGCCAAGGGCGCGCTCGACCAAGGCATGAAGCCGATCGACCCGACGGTGCGCCTCGCCGGCCCGGCCTTCACCGTCGACTGTCGCCCGGCCGACAACCTGATGCTGCACTACGCCGTGCAGAAGGCCCGCCCCGGCGACGTGCTCGTGGTCGACGCCAAGGCCTTCATGGAAGCCGGCCCCTGGGGCGACGTGCTGACCATCCAGGCGATGAAGGTCGGCATCGCCGGCCTCGTGATCAACGGCTGCGTGCGCGATGCCAACCTGATCATCGACCTGGGCTTTCCGGTGTTCTGCCGCGGCCTGTCGATCAAGGGCACGGCGAAGAACCAGCCCGGCAAGGTCCAGGTGCCGGTCGCCATCGGCGACGTGCTGATCCGTCCCGGCGACATCATCGTCGGCGATCGTGACGGCCTGGCCGTGGTGGCGCAGGACGAGGTGGCATCGGTCATCGCCTCCAGCCTGGCACGCGAGGAGAAGGAAGTGCAGCAGCGCGAAGCCATCGCACAAGGCAGCTTCACGTCGGACCTGCTGGGCCTGACGGAGACGCTGCGGCGCCTGGGTCTCAACTGATTCGATCGGCCGGGCCGGCCGGGGAGGGGACCGGCCCGTCGACGAAGAACTGCGCCGAGGTGAGCACCTCGCGTGCCAGTGCGACGATGACCTCGACGCCGGACTGGCGCTTCTCGACCAGGTACGACACGTAGTACGCCACGGCGGGCAGGGCCGGTTCGGATTCGACCAGCTTCAGCGCGCCTTGCTTGAGCGGGTCCAGCACCACCGGCACTGGCAGCGCCGCCATGGCATGGCCGTCGCGCACCAGTTTCACCATCATCGCGAGCGAGTTGCAGGTGTTGATCCGATGGTGGTCGGCGCCCGAATCGCCCAGCCAGTCGCGCGTGACGTAGTGAAGGATGGAGGGCGGCGGGCTCGTCACCAGCGGCACCGAGGCCGCATCGCCGGGGCTGAAGGGCAGGTGCGGCAGCGCCACCGAGGCACCTGCGACCCATGCGACCTGCACCGAGCCCAGCAGCTCGTCCGCCACGTGGGGCCGCGCCACGGGACTGGTCTGCAGGGCCACGTCGAGCTCGCGGCGGTTCAGCCTTTCATGCAGCACCTTGCTGCGCTCGATGCTCAGGTCGACCCGAAGGCCCGGGTAGCGCACCTTGAGCTGCCGCAGCAGCTCCGACACGGCCACCGCGGCGGAGGTCTCGTCCGCGCCCAAGCGCAGCACGCCGTCGAGAGGCGGAACCTCGTTCGCGCCGCATTTCTCCAGCGCTTCTCCTTGCTCGAGCAGGTGCTTCGCATGGTCGAGCACCTCGCGGCCAGCAGGTGTCAGCTGCACGCCCTGCTGGCTCCGGGTCAGCAGCGCCACGCCGAGGATGTCTTCCAGCTCCTTCACACGCGCCGTGATGGCCGGCTGGCTCACGAACAGGTGCCGGGCCGCCGCGTTGACCGTGCCCAGCGTGGTCGCCCAGTAGAAGGCCTCCAGCTGTCTGAACGTGATGCGCAACATCAATTCAGTTTATAGCCCGGGGTCCGGATTTGTGACTTTTCGGCCGGGCGTGCCGCTCCTACAGTCCGCCGCACCACCACAGCATTGCAGGAACCCACCTTGTTCGTCCTCAACGACCTTCCCGCGCAAATCGACGCGGCCCTTCTCGATCTGCTGGCCAGCGCCGAGCCCGCCGTCATCGGGCACTTCCGGCACACCGGCTTCATGACGCCGTCGATCCGTGCGCATTTCAAGGACCGCCGCATCGCCGGCACGGCCGTCACCGTGCGCGTGCCGGGCATGGACGGCGCGATGGTGCACCACGCCGTCGGCCGCGCGCGGCGCGGCGACGTGATCGTGATCGATCGCTGCGGCGACGAGACCATCGCCACCCTCGGCGGCGCGGTCGCCTACGCGGCCAAGGTTGCCGGCGTTGCAGGCATCGTCGTCGACGGCCTGGTCACCGACCTGGGTGAACTGCGGCAGTACGGCGTGCCCGTCTGGTCGAAGGGCACGTCGGCCGTCACCGTCAAGAGCCTGGGGCTGGGCGGCGAGTTCTGCGTGCCGGTGACCTGCGGCTCGGTGGCCGTGAACCCGGGCGATGCCATCCTGGCGGACGAGAACGGCGTGCTCGTGCTGCCCGTGGCCGACATCGAAGCCAGTGCCCAGCGTGCCCTGCAGATGATGCGCGACGAGAAGCTCACGCTGAAGCGCCTGGATGCCGGCGAGAAATATCCGGACATCATGGGCACCTCGGCCCTGATCGCCAAGGCCATGGGAGTGCAGGCATGAAGCTGGCGTCGCAGATCCTCGTCGAAGGCTTTCCCAGCCTGGTCTCGATGGGCGAGATGCTGCGCTCCGGCGCATGCACGTCGGTCGACCTGACCGAGCACGCGCTGCAGCGCATCGAAGCGCTGGACGGCCGGCTGCACGCCTTCGTCGGCGTCTACGCGAAGGAGGCATTGCTCGCGGCGCAGGCCGCCGACCACGAGATTCGCGCGGGCCAGTGGCGCGGGCCGCTGCACGGCATCCCGGTCGCATTGAAAGACAACATCGACGTGAAGGGCCGGCCCAGCACGGCCGGTTCGACCCTGCTCGCCGACAACGTGGCCAGCGACAACGCGTGGGTCACCAGGCGCCTGCTGGAATGCGGCGCCGTCATCGTGGGCAAGACGCACATGGTCGAGTTCGCGCTCGGTGCCTGGGGCGCCAACGAGTACATGGGCGCTCCGCGCAACCCCTGGGGCGGCGCGGAGCACCTGTCGCCGGGCGGATCGAGCAGCGGCTCCGCAGTGGCCGTGGCGGCCGGCATGGTGCCGCTGGCCATCGGCACCGACACCGGCGCCTCGGTGCGCGTGCCCGCATCGCTGTGCGGCGTGACGGGATTCAAGCCGACCATCGGACAACTGCCGAGCGAAGGGGTCGTGCCCTTGAGCACCACGCTCGACAGCGTCGGCGTGCTGGCCCAGACGGCCGAGGACGCGGCCTCGATGTTCGCCACCCTGACCGGCGACGCGCGGGCCTTCCCGGCTTCCGAGCTGCAGGCGGGTGCCAGCCCATCGCTGCAAGGCCTGCGCGTTGGCTACCTGGCCGAGGCGGACCTCGAAGGACTGCAGCTCGAAAGCCATCGCGCCTACCGGCGCGCGCTCGACACCTTTCGCGAACAGGGCGCGCAGCTGCGGCCGCTCGTGCTGCCGGCGAGCTTCGACGAGATCGCCGATGTGTCGAGCACCATCATGCTGTCCGAAGCCGCGGCGAGCTGGGGCCACCTCGCAGCCGACGAAGCCCTGAAGATCGACCCCTCCGTGCGGCCGCGCATCCTGGCCGGTGCAGGGTTCAGCGCGGCAAAGTACGTCGCAGCCTGCCGTCGGCGCGAGGCGCTCAAACACGTGTTCGCCCGCCACTTCGACGACCTCGACGTCTTTCTCACGCCCACCTCGCAGTGGACGGCGCGGCCGCTTCGCAGCGCCGACCACACGAAGCCGCCCGTGCGCTATGCCCGCATCGCGAACCTGCTGGACCTGTGCGGCATCTCGGTGCAGATGGGCGAGGACGAGCAAGGCCTGCCGATCGGCCTGCAGATCGCCGGCCCCACCGATGCCGATGCGCGCGTGCTCGGCGTGGCGCGCGGCTTCCAGGCCTGCACGTCCTGGCACGAGCGACGCTGGATCGCCGAGGGCAGGGGCTGAAAAGCCATGCATCGCCCGTCGTTCAACTCCCCACTTCAATTGCAAGCACCATGAAAAACTTCATTCGCACGCTGGCCTGCGCCGCGGCCTTGGTGGTGTCCTCCGGTGGCAACGCCGTGGCTGCCGAGGACTATCCCTCCAAGCCGATACGCCTCGTCGTTCCCTTCCCGCCCGGGGGCAGCATCGACATGGTCTCGCGCCTGCTGGGCCAGAAGCTGTCGGAAGACCTGCGCCAGCCGGTGATCGTCGACAACCGCCCCGGTGCCAGCGGCAACATCGGCATGGACCTGGTCGCCAAGTCGCCGAAGGACGGCTACACGCTGGTGATGGCGCCCTTCAGCGTCGCCACCAACGCGCACCTGTTCGAGAAGCTGCCCTTCGATCCGTTGAAGGACCTGGCGCCCATCATCCGCGTCGCCGACCAGCCCAACGTGCTGATCGTCAACAGCACCAAGGTGACCGCCAAGAGCGTGCCGGAGCTGGTGAGCTACCTCAAGGCCAACCCCGGCAAGTTGAGCTTCGGCACCTCGGGCATCGGCAACCCGCAGGACCTGTCGGCGCGCGTGTTCATGCGCGCGACCGGCACCGACATGGTCAACGTGGCCTACAAGGGCGGGGCACCCGCCCTCGCCGATCTGGTGGGCGGCCACGTCGACCTGATGTTCGAGACGTCGCCCACGGCCGTGCCTTACGTGAAGAGCGGCAAGCTCAAGGCGCTGGCCGTCACCAGCGACAAGCGCCTGCCCACGCTGCCCGACGTGCCGACCGTGGCCGAGGCCGGCATCGCCGATTTCAAGGCAGTGTACTGGATGGGCCTGTTGGCCCCGGGCGGCACGCCACCGGCCATCGTGCAGAAGCTCAATGCCGCCGCGCAGAAGGTGCTGGCTGCGCCCGATTTCCAGAAACAGCTCACCGAAATCAGCCTGTCGCCCGCCGGCGGCTCTGCAGCGGACTTCGGGGCCTTCATCCGGTCGGAGTCGGCGTTCTACGCGAAGCTGATCAAGGAACTCGACATTCCCAGGCAGTAGCGACCGTCGACCATCTCAGGCCAGCCAGCGACCTTCGGGCCACTGGCCGGCCTCGACCGCCTTTCGTGCCTCCTCGACCAGCAGGTCGACTGCGCAGCGCACGTGCCGGCCGGTGGGCCGGTTGGAGGGCAGGGCCAGGACGATCGTGCGGGCGATCGGCGGATCGGCCAGCGGCGCACCCGACAGCTTGCCGCTGCGAAGATCCTCGGCCACCGCGATCGGCGGCAGGATGGTCAGGCCGTGGCCGCCGAGCACCAGGCTGCGCTGCACGCTCAGCGCGTTGGTCTCGGCGCAGATGTCGAGCGTGACCTTGCCGACGGCGCAGGCATGCTCCACCAAGGCGCGGATGCCGTGGGGCGCGCTGGGCAGCACCATCTTCCGGCCGACAAGCTGCGCCAGTCGCACCGGCCTGCTCTTGCGCAACCCGGCATCGCGCGGCCCGATGACCCACAGCGATTCCTCGATCAGCGGCGTGGACTGCACCTCCGCCGAACGCGCCGCGCCATAGAGCAGGGCGGCATCGATCTCTCCCGCTTCCAGCCAGCGTAGCAGCGTGCCCGCATAGCCCATCGCGATGCGGATGCGGACGCCCGGGTACTGCGACGCCACGGCGCCCACGAGCGGGCTCGACAAGATGTCGATCGTGCTCGGCAGCAAGCCGAGCGTGACGACGCCGCCCACCTCGTTGTCGGCAGCGCCGATCTCGACACGGGCGCGCTCCAGCTCCAGCATGGCGCGCCGCGCGTAGGCCACCAGCGACTGGCCTGCCGGCGTCAGCGACATGCCGTGCCGACCGCGATCGAACAGCGGCGCGCCGATGTCTTCCTCCAGCAACCGCAGTTGCCGCGACACGGCAGGCTGGACCAGGTGAAGCACCTCGGCGGCTCGCGTGACGTTGCCGGTTTCGGCCACGGTGAGGAAGGCGCGCAGTTGCTTGAAGTCCATGAGAAGGCCCGATCAAGGTTCGTGATGCAGGAATGACGAAATTCTATTTCTGATTAATACCCATCAAAAACTATGATTCCTTGACACCGCATCACCGCCCATCCACGAAACCTCCGACACCCATGACCCACCCATCCGCACCGGCTCCTGCCTGGCAGGAAGCCGTCTTCAAAGTCCTCAAGCAAGGCGGCGTGCGCCAGATCGCCTACGTGCCCGACGCTGGGCATTCGCACGTGATCCGCAGCGCCATCGCCGACCCCGACATCGAAGACGTCGTGCTCACCACCGAGGAGGAGGGCGTGGCCCTCGCGGCCGGTGCCTGGCTCGGCGGCGACCGGGCCGTGCTGCTCATGCAGAGCAGCGGCGTCGGCAACTGCGTCAACATGTTCTCGCTGCTGCAGGCGGCCGACTTCCCCTTCTTCACGCTGGTGACGATGCGCGGCGAATACGCCGAGTTCAATCCCTGGCAGGGCCCGATGGGCAAGGCCACGCAGGCGGCGCTCGAGCTGATGGGCATCCACGTGCTGCGCGTGACGAATCCCGAAGAGACGGAAGAGATCGTCAGCGCCGGCTTCGACGCCGCCTTCCAGGCCGGCGAAAAGGTCGCCGTGCTGCTGGGCCAGAACCTCATCGGCCGCAAGAAATGGGAGCGTCATTGATGAACGCCATCGCATCCGCCCCGCGCGCCAATCGCCGCGCGTTCGTCGCCAAGCTGCTGTCACAGGTACCCGAGGCCCTGGTCGTGACCGGCCTCGGCTCTGCCGCCTACGACGTGTTCGCCGCCGGCGACCGCGACCGCAACTACTACCTGTGGGGCGCGATGGGCGGCTCCACCTCGCTGGCGCTGGGCCTGGCGCTCGCGCAGCCGCAGAAATCGGTGGTCGTCGTCACCGGCGACGGCGAACTGCTCATGGGCATCGGCAGCCTGGGCACCATCGCCGTCAAGCAGCCGAAGAACCTGAGCATCGTCGTGCTCGACAACGGCCACTTCGGCGAAACCGGCATGCAGCGCAGCCACGCCAGCCTGGGCACCGACCTGGCGGCCGTCGCCAGGGGCTTCGGCATCGCCGACGCCTTCGTGGCCGAGGGGCCGGAGGGGTGCGATGCGGTGGCGCGCCGCATCCTGGCGCGCGAGGGCGTGGCCTTCGCGCAGGCCTTCATCGAAGCCGACGAGCCCCCGCGCGCGCTGCCGCCGCGCGACGGGCCTTTCGTCAAGAACCGCTTCCGCGCCGCGCTCGGTCTCGCGCCCTTCTGAAGGCTGACGCATGAAGCGCTACCTGCTGCACATCGACGGCGCAGCCCGCGAGCCCCGAAGCGGCCGATGGTTCGACACCCAGAACCCCTACACCGGCGAAAGCTGGGCGCAGATTCCGCGCGGTGATGCGAGCGACGTCGACGACGCGGTGCAGGCCGCGCACCGCGCGCTCACGCAAGGGCCTTGGGCCGAACTGACCGCCACGCAGCGCGGCGCGCTGTTGCGCAGGCTGGCCGACCTGATCGCGCGCGATGCCGTGCAGCTCGCGACGACCGAGGTGCGTGACAACGGCAAGCTGCTGGCCGAGATGCAAGGTCAGCTGAACTACATCCCGCAGTGGTTCCACTACTACGCGGGGCTTGCCGACAAGGTGCAGGGCAGCACGCTGCCGCTGGACAAGAAGGGCTACTTCGCCTTCACCCGCCACGAGCCGGTCGGCGTGGTCGCGGCCATCACGCCGTGGAACTCGCCGCTCATGCTGCTGAGCTGGAAGATCGCGCCCGCGCTGGCAGCCGGCTGTACCGTGGTCGTGAAGCCCTCGGAGTTCACGTCGGCTTCCACGCTGGAGCTGGCGGGCTTGTTCGACGAGGCGGGCTTTCCGCCGGGCGTGTTCAACGTGGTCACCGGCTTCGGCGCCGAGGTCGGCACGCCGCTGGTCGAGCATCCGCTGGTCGCCAAGATCAGCTTCACCGGCTCCGACAGCACCGGCCGGCTGATCAACGAGAAGGCGGGGCGCCACCTGAAGCACACGGCGATGGAGCTGGGCGGCAAGTCGCCGAACGTGGTGTTCGAGGATGCCGACCTCGAACAGGCCGCCTACGGTGCCATCTCGGGCATCTTCGCGGCCACCGGGCAGACCTGCATCGCCGGCTCGCGCCTGCTGGTACAGAGCAGCATCCACGACGCCTTCGTCGAACGCCTGCTCGCGCTGGCACGCACGGCGCGCATGGGCGATCCGATGCGCCCGGACACCCAGGTCGGCCCGATCACCACGCCGCCGCAGTACCAGAAGGTGCTGGAGTACATCGACATCGCCCGCAGCGAAGGTGCGACCGCGGTGCTGGGCGGCGAAAGGGGCCGCGCGCCCGAATGCGGGCAAGGCTGGTTCGTGCAGCCGACCATCTTCACGAACGTGCGCAACGACATGCGCATCGCGCAGGAAGAGGTGTTCGGCCCCGTGCTGTCGATCATCCGCTTCGAGAACGAGGCCGACGCGCTGCGCATCGCCAACGACGTGCGCTTCGGGCTCGCCGCAGCCGTGTGGACGAAGGACATCGGCCGCGCCATCCGCATGTCCGAGCGCCTGCAGGCCGGCACCGTGTGGGTCAACACCTACCGCGCCGTGAGCTTCATGGCGCCCTTCGGCGGTTACAAGGACTCCGGGCTGGGCCGTGAAAACGGCATCGATGCCATCCGCGAGTACGTGCAGACGAAGTGCGTGTGGATCAACGGCGGGGCCGTGGCGGGCAATCCGTTCGTGATGCGATGAAGCATCGATACGACGTCGACGAACAACGAGACAAGACCATGAACGGCTTCCATCCTTCCCGGCGCGACCTGATTCGATGGGGCATCGCCGCCAGCTTCGGCACGTCGTTGAGCGACGCATTCGCACAGTCGGCGCTGCCGAAGGGCCCGATCACGCTGGTGGTGCCCTTCGCAGCCGGTGGCGCCACCGACGTCGTGTCGCGCCTGCTCGCGCAGAAGCTGTCGGAGCGCATCGCCCACAGCGTGATCGTCGAGAACGTCGCGGGCGGCGGTGGCGCGATCGGCGCGGCCAAGGTGGCCAAGGCGGCGGCCGACGGCAGCGTGCTGCTGATGGGCACGGTGGCGACCCACGCGATCAATCCGCTGTCGACGCCGCCGGCGCCCTACGACGCGCAGCGCGACTTCACGCCCGTTTCGCTGGTCGCCACCGTGCCGAACGTGCTGCTGGTCGGCGCTTCGGTGAAGGCGCAGAACCTGCGCGAGCTGATCGCGCTGCTGAAGGCCCAGCCGGGCAAGTTCAGCTACGGCTCGGCCGGCGTCGGCACGCCGCCGCACCTGTCGGGCGAGCTGTTCAGGTCCATGGCCGGCGTCGACATCAACCACGTTCCCTACAAGGGCGGCGGCCCGGCCATGACCGACCTGGTCGGCGGGCACATCCCGATGCTGTTCGACGTGCTCACCGGCGCTGCATCGCACATCCGCGCCGGCTCGGTGCGCGCACTGGCCGTGACGACCGCCAAGCGATCGGCGTCGTTCGCGGACATCCCGACCTTCGCGGAGGCGGGCCTGCCCGGCTACGAAACCTACACGTGGAATGCCGTGTTCGGGCCTTCGAAGCTGTCACGCCCGCTGGCCGAGCTGCTGAGCCGCGAGCTGCAGGCCGTGGTAGCGCAGCCGGAGGTGCTGACGAAGCTGAAGGACCTGAGTGCGACGCCGGTGGGATCGACACCGGACGTGCTGGAGGCGCTGGTCAAGTCCGAGCTCGACAAGTGGGGTGGCGTCGTCAAGTCCATCGGCGGGCTCAGGCGGGACTGAGGCATGCGGGCCGGCCGCGCGATGCGCGGTCCTAGAATCGCCCGATGGACCTGAGGCAACTCCGGGCGCTGCTCACCATCGCCGAGACCGGCAGCATCACACGCGCTGCCGAAATCCTCCACATCGTCCAGCCGGCGCTTTCGCGCCAAGTCAAACTGTTCGAGGAAGAGGTGGGGGTGGCCCTCTTCGATCGCGAACGGCACGGCATGGTGCTGACGGCGGCTGGTCGGCAGTTCGCCGCCCGCGTGAAGCGCGCCCTGGCCGAAATCGACAAAGGCAAGGAAGAGATCAGCCCGAAGCGTCAGCACGTTTCGGGAAGCGTGGTCGTCGGCTTCCTGCCGAGCGCGGCCGAGTTCCTGGTGAGCGGCTTGATGGGGCGCGTTCGGCATCACTATCCGTCGGTGCAGCTTCGCAGTTCGATCGCGTACATCGACACCTTGCGGCGCGGCCTCGAAGTCGGCGACGTGGACGTGGCCCTGTTGCTCATGAAGGACGACGACGAGGCCGATCGCATTCCGCAGGAACCGGTGCTCGTCGAGTCGCTTTTCCTCGTGGGCCCGCACGACGCGGCGCTGGACATCACGACGCCCGTTCCGCTGAGCGACCTTCAGGGGCGCCCGTTCATCCTGCCCTCCGAATCGCAAGGCCTGCGCGCCATCGTCGAACGCGAGTGCGGCACGGCCGGCGTCACGCTCACGGTCTCGGCCGAGGCGGGCTCGATGAGCCTTCAGAAGTCGCTGGTGAGCCAGGGCGCCGGCCTGGCGATACTTTCCGGGCTGGTCATTGCCGACGAAGTGGCGCGCGGCATCCTGACCGCCTGCCCCATCGATGCACCCAACCTGAATCGCAGGCTCTGCCTCGCGCGTTCACCGGCCAAGCAGACCACCGAGGCAGCAGCGAAAGTGCTCGACGAACTTCGCGCGACCGTGCGTGAGCACGTGCTCGAGGGGCGCTGGCCGGGCGCCGTGCTGCTGTAGCGCGCCACCTCGTATGCCGGGCGGCGATGCCTGGATCGCCAAAGAGCATTGGACCGCTCGGGCCTGCGTTTTTACAGTCGATGCATCGATTGTGAAGACACGAGAAAGAGACACAGACCCATGAACCGGAGACAGACGATCGCCGCTCTCGGCGCGATCATTGGGGCGCCCGCCGCATTGGCCCAGGCTTGGCCATCGAAGCCCATCAAGCTCATTTCGGCCTTCGCTCCCGGCGGCGGCAGCGACTTCGTGGCCCGCTACCTGAGCGTGAAGCTCGCACAGGGCCTCGGCCAACCCGTCATCGTCGAGAACAAGGCGGGTGCCGGCGGCGTGCTCGGCACCGACTTCGTCGCCAAGTCCACACCCGACGGCCACACGATCCTGATTGGCAGCAATGGCCCGCTGTCGTTGGCGCCCTCCTTGCAGGCCCGGCTTTCCTACGACCCCTTGCGCGACCTGCAGCCTGTGTCGCTGCTGACGCGGCATCCCTATTTGCTGGTGGTCGCGCCGACGACGCCGGTGCGTGACCTGCGGGGCCTGATCGAACTCGCCAAGGCGCAGCCGGACCAGTTGAACTACGGCACCCCGGGCACCGGCTCCGCGCCGCACCTGGCTTTCGAGATGTTGAAGCTGCAGGCGGGCATCAAGATCACCCACGTGCCGTACAAGGCGGCTTCGCTGGCGCTGACCGACCTGCTCGGCGGCGTGATCCAGCTGGTGTCGACCGACGTCAACACCGTCATGCCGCTGTTGCGCGAAGGCAAGGTGCGCGCGCTGGCGGTTTCCACGGCCAGGCGCTCGCCGCTGTTGCCGGAGGTGCCGACCGTTGCCGAGTCCGGCGTCGCAGGCTACGACGTGCCCGGCTGGTTCGGTGTGCTCGTGCGCGCCGGCACGCCGAAGCCCATCGTCGATCGGCTCCACGCCGAGATCGCCAAGGCCATGGCCAGACCGGAGGCGCGCGAGGCCATGGGCGGGCTGGGCGGCGAACTTCTGGCCAGCACGCCGGAGCAGTTCGCTGCGCACATCGCCAGCGAGAGGCAGCGCTGGAAGCTGCTGATCACCACGCTGAACATCAAGCCCGATAGCTGAACCGGGCGCGTACGTCGGTACGCGATTTTTCATCCATGACGCAGGCGCGATGCGATCGCTTCCGATCGCAGGCCTGGCCACGTCCATTTTTTTCTTTAACCCCTATCCACACAGGAGATCGACATGAGCAATGAAGACGTGAAGCGCGACTACGAGGAATACCAGGCCGCCGGCCGCATCTGGGGCCAGGTGCCCGCCGATCGCATCACCAAGCTGAAATTCAAGCGTACGGCGGCGTCGGTGATCCAGCGCTACCTGGCGCTGCCGGACCTCACGACGACGGTCTCGGACATGCTCGACAGCCACGGTTTGAACAGCGTCATCGCCGCCTCGCACATCAAGCCGCTGATCCCCGGCAAGAAGATCGTCGGCAACGTGGTGACGCTGCGCTCCATTCCAGAACGCAAGACGCCGACGAAAGGCTACATCGACAAGGAGCCGATCAAGATGTCGACGCGCGAGGTCTATTACCTGTCGGAGCCCGGCGACGTGCTGGTGGCCGACTTCGGCGGCAATCTCGACGTGTCGAACATGGGCGGGCAGTCGTGCCTGGTCGCCAAGACCACCGGCTTCGCGGGTTCGATCGTCAACGGGGCCGTGCGCGACTTGCCGGCCATCCGCGAGATCGACTACCCCGTCTGGTCGGCCGGCGTGACGCCGATCACCGGCAAGTTCCGCATGGAGGCGATGGAGATCAACGGCCCGGTCACCGTGCACGGCATCGTGGTGTACCCCGGCGACCTGGCCGTCGCCGACGACTCGGGCATCTGCTTCGTGCCGCAGGAACTGGTGACGGCACTCATCGACGACGCAGAGTCCGTGGGCGCCGCCGAAGACAACATGCGCGACATGATCCGCAACAAGGCTTCCGTCGCGGAGCTCAAGCCGCACTTCCGCAAGCGCTACTCCTGAGATCGATCCCCCGCTCTCGTTCGCACGCCTGAAGGCCGATGCATGCGCATCGCCCGGGCGGGCGGAGCGCCGGGCGTTTGATTCAACACAAGAGACAAGAGCATTCATGAGACAACTTCTCACAGCGGCTTCGGCACTCTGCGTGATGGGTTCCGCCGTCGCGCAGTCGTCGGTCACGGTCTATGGCGTGGTGGACACGGCCTTCTCGCGTGGCACGGGGTCGGGACTTCGATCGACGTCGACCGAGCGGCTCACGTCGGGCGGCACCATGGCCTCGCGCTTCGGATTTCGCGGCGTCGAAGACCTGGGTGGTGGATGGGGCGCTGGCTTCTGGCTCGAGTCGCAGATCTTTTCGGACACGGGCGAGGGCCAGGCCACCAACACCAACAACCAGCCCAGCGGTACCACGACCGCACCGGCAGGCAGCCAGGGTTTCACTTTCGCGCGGCGTTCCACGGTCAGCCTGCTCGGGCCGTACGGCGAGTTGAGGGTCGGGCGCGACTTCACGGCCCATTACCGCAACCGCCTGGAGATCGACCCCTTCGGCAACGCCGGCGTGGGTTCGATCCAGCCCTTCGCAGGAAGCATCGCGGGCGTGACGTCCACGCGGGCGTCGAACATGATCGGCTACTTTCTGCCGGCCAACCTCGGCGGCTTTTACGGGCAGGTGCAGCACTACTTCGGCGAGAACGCCAGGCAGTCCGGAACCGCCAATGCCCAAGCGGACGATGGCACGGGCGACAGTGCGCGATTGGGTTGGGCCGGGGGCGGACTCAATGTCTCGCTCGCGGCCGCGCGCACGCGGTACGCCAGGACGGCGACGCTGGGCGACATCACCGTGATGAATGCAGGCGTGACGTACGACTTCGGGTTCGCCAAGCTGCTGGCCGGGTACTACCGGGACAAGGTCGATGCGACGACACCGATCAAGGCCAGGGGTACGTCGCTCGGGACGATCATCCCGGTCGGCGTCGGCGAGATCAAGGTGGCCATCTCGCGCTACGGCACCGATGCCAGGTTCTCGCCCGAGACCTCCAAGCTGTCGCTGGGCTACGTGCACTATCTCTCGAAGCGCACCGCTCTCTACGGCACCTACGCGCGGGTGCGCAACAGCGGTGGTGCGACGACGGGCCTCAACGGTGCGATCACCGCGGCGAACCAGCCGTCGTCGGGTTTCGACCTGGGGATCAGGCACCAGTTCTGAGGTGCCGAGCCGCCTTCGACGCAGGCCGCGGCCTCAGGCCGACGCCCCCGCCATGTCCGGCAGCCCGCGCTGCGACGCATGCCACACCAGGTAGCGCGCCTCGGCGACCTCGATCGCCTTGAAGAGCAGCACGCCCAGCAGGCAGAGCAGGGCGAGCGCCACGAACACGGTCGACGTGTCGAAGCTGCCCTGCGCCACCAGGATCACGTGGCCCAGGCCGGCTTCGCCCGCGACGAACTCGCCGACGATGGTGCCGACCAGCGCGAAGGAGATGCCGACCTTCATGCCGGCGAAGAGGCTGGGCAGGGCGTTGGGGAAGCGGATCTTCCACAGCGTCTTGGCGCGCGAGGCGTGGTTGACGCGGGCCATGTCGAGCATGTCGGGGTCGGTGGAGCGCAGGCCGAGCACGGTGTCGATCAGGATCGGGAAGATCGCGATGAGCATCGCGATGGCCACCTTGGGCATGGCACCCGTGCCCATCCAGATCACGAACAGGGGCGCCAGCGCCACCTTGGGCACGGCGTTCATCGCTACCAGCAGCGAGTAGAGCGTGCGGTCAAGGAAGCGCGAGTACACGATGCCGATGGCCGCCGCCACGCCGAGCACCAGGGCCAGTGCGAATCCGTACATGGTGGTGCGCAGCGTGTCGAGGCTCTGTAGCAGCAGGTAGCCGGGCTGCGACAGGAACTGCGCGAGGATCTTCGTCGGCGCCGGCAGCAGGAAGTCGCGGATGCCGAGGGTGCGCACGCAGGCTTCCCAGATGACCAGGATGACCAGCAGCGTCAGCAGGGCCTGGCGGCTGCGCTCGGTGCGCGTCCAGAGTGTTTTCATGGTGTCGCTGCCTTTCAGTCCTTGTAGATTCCGATGTCGCGGAAGGTGTCGCGGATGCGCGCGACATAGGCGGCGAACTCGGGCGATTCGCGCACCTGCAGGCTGCGCGGACGCTCGATCTCGATCGGCACGATGTCGGCGACGCGGCCCGGCCCGCGCGCCATCATCACCACGCGGCCGCCGAGGAAGACGGCCTCGGTGATCGAATGCGTGATGAAGACCACCGTCTTGCGCGTGGCGAGCCAGGTGCGCTGCAGCTCGGCATTGAGCTCGTCGCGCGTGAAGGGGTCGAGCGCGCCGAAGGGCTCGTCCATCAGCAGCAGTTGGGGGTCGAGCAGCATCGCGCGACAGATCGACACGCGCTGCCGCATGCCGCCCGACAGCTCGCGCGGGTAGCGGTCGAGAAAGGCCGAAAGGCCGAACAAACCCAACAGCTCGCGTGCGCGGGCGTCGTACTTGCGCCGGTCCAGGTCGTGGAACTCGGCCGCGACCAGCACGTTGTCGAGGATGTTGCGCCATTCGAGCAGCAGGTCGCGCTGGAACACCACGCCCATGTCGTCGGGCGGCGCGGTGATCGCCTTGCCGTGCAGCGCGAGCTTGCCGCTGGTGATGGGTTCCAGCCCGGCCATGCAGCGCATCAGCGTGCTCTTGCCGCAGCCGCTCGGGCCGACGATGCAGACGAACTCGCCCTCCTGGATTTGGAGGTCGATGTCCTGCAGCGCATGGATGGGCTTGCGCTCGGAGCGGTAGATCTTGTTGAGCTTCTCGATCTCGAGAAAGGCGGGCGGCACGGCGGGGCTCCCCGTGGTGGTCGGCGCGTCAGACGGCAAGTAGCGCATTGGTGTAGTACTCCGTGGGCTTGTGGCCTGCCTTGATCTGGCCGGTCTGTTCCATCGAGCGGATCGCGGCCGCCCAGTCGCTGTCGTACTGCAGGCCGATCGGCTTGCCCTTGCCGCTGGGGCTCTCGAAGAAGCTCTGGTAGGCGGTGATCTGGCCACGCATCACGTCGGGGTCGACCTTGGCGTTGGGCCGCTGCGCGACGATGGCGGCCACGGCTTCTTCGATGTGGCCGTCGTAGATGTAGCGCCAGGCCTGCACCTGCACCTGCACGAATTTCGCGAGTGCGTCGCGCTTGGCGTCGACCATCTTCGGCGTGGCGGCCAGGCCGTAGCTCGGAAAGCTGATGCCGCTGTCGCCCAGCAGCAGGGCCGAGGCCTTGCGCGTCTTCATCACCATCGGCTGGCCGAAAGGTGCCTGCGACATGAAGCCTTCGCTGTTGCCCGAGGCGTAGGTCGAGATCATGGCGCTGGGCGCGACCATCACCAGGTTGATGCTGCTCTTGCTCATGCCGTTGGCCTTGAGGAAGGGCTCGATGAAAGGTGCCCACGGGCTGGTGGTGAAGCACACGATCTTCTTGCCGGCCAGGTCCTTTGGCGACTTGATGCCCAGGGCCTCGTCCATCAGCACGGCCAGGTCGCCGGTGCGTGCGAAGCCGGCGATCGACACGAGGTCGAGGCCGTTCTCCTTGGCCACCGCCATGGTGCCGAGCGCGACCTGGCCGACGTCGGCCTGGCCCGCGGCCAGCAGCTGCAGCGTGTTGATGGTGCCGGTGCCGTCCTGGATCTCGACGTCCAGCCCCTGGGCCTTGAACAGGCCCTTCTGCTGGGCGAGGTGCATGGCGCCGTGCATGCCCCAGGGCGAGAAGTCGAGGCGCACGCGCAGTTTCTCGGCGCCCTGTGCATGGGCCGTGCGGCCGGCCAGGGAGAGAGCGGGCAAGGCCAGCATCGCGGCCAGCCCGGTGGTCAAGGAACGTCGCTTCATGATGTGTTCTCCAGTGGGATGGATCGTTGTGTCGCAGCTCGGCGTCAGTGCGCGCTGGCCCGGCGAAGCGCCTCGGTCGCAGCGGCATCGGCGCGGCCGGTCCGTGGGTCGACGACAGCCTGGTAGTGCTCGCGCACGAAAGCCGCGCTGAGCTTGTGGTTCCAGACGTCGCGTTCGATCTCCGCCAGGGGCCGCGCGAGCGGGTTGCCGAAGCCGCCGCCGCCGGGCTGAATATGCGTCACCTTGTCGTGCAGGGCAATCTGCATGCCGACCTTGCTCGGCAGCGACTCGTCGGTTTCGCCGCGCGTCAGGGTGTTCGACGCTGCCTTCGCGGGCAGGCCGCCGTCCAGGCCGTAGGGCTGGAACTTCATGCGGTCGGCGCGCAATTGCAGCAGCACGTTGTCGGCCAGCACGCGGTAGCTGCGGCGGATGCCCAGGCCGCCGCGGTAGCGGCCGGCGCCGCAGGTGTCAGGCTCGAGTTCATAGGCCTCCACGCGAACCGGGTGCTGGGCCTCCAGCGTTTCGATCGGCGTGTTCGACAGGTTCTGCGATGCGTTGGTGATCGCCTCGATGCCGTCGGCGTGCGGCCGTGCGCCCCAGGCGCCGCAGATCATGTCCACGATGATGTAGGGCTTGCCGTCGGGGTGCTGGCCCGAGAGGCATACGACGGTGTTGCCGCCTTCGCCGGCCGCCGGAATGCGGTCGGGCACGACCTGCGCCAGCGCGCCCAGCATGGCGTCGAACACGCGGTAGCCGGTGAGGGCGCGCGCGGCGACGGCCGCGGGCTGTCGCGGGTTGAGCACCGTGCCTTCGGGCACCTCGATCTTCACGCAGCGGAACACGCCGGCGTTGTTCGGCACGTCGCCCTTGAGCGCGCAGCGCACGCTCAGGTAGGTGCACGACTGCGTGTACGAGCGCGTCGAGTTGATCGCCGCGCGCACCTGCGGCGAACTGCCGGCGTAGTCGACGCTGACGTAGTCGTCGTGCACCGTCAGCGCCACGCGGATCGGAATCGCTTCGCCCGACAACCCGTCGTCGTCGATGAAGTCCTCGAAGGTGAAGGTGCCCTTGGGCCAGTTGCGGATCTCGGCGCGCGTCAGGCGCTCGGCGTAGTCGAGCAGCTCGGCCAGGTAGGCGCGGGCCGGCGCGCGCTGGTAGCGGTCGAAGAGGCCGGTGAGCTCGCGCACGCCGACCTGGCAGGCCGCGTACTGCGCGCGCAGGTCGCCGAGCACGCGGTCGGGCACGCGCACGTTCTGGGCGATCAGGCGTTCGAGCGTCTCGTTGACCTGGCCCGCCTCGTAGAGCTTCATCACAGGGATGCGCAGGCCTTCCTGGTAGATCTCGGTCGAGTCGCTCGCGTTGGAGCCGGGCACGCGGCCGCCCACGTCGGTGTGGTGGCAGATCACCACGCACCAGCCTTCGAGTTCTTCACGGTAGAAGAAGGGCACGAACATGAAGATGTCGGGCAGGTGCATGCCGCCTTCGTACGGGTCGTTCACGATCACCGCGTCGCCGGGCGAGAGCCGGTCGCCGTAGCGTGCCTGCACGGCGGCCATGGCTTCGGGGATGGCGCCCAGGTGCAGCGCGATGGTCTTGGCCTGCGCCACCATCTGGCCATGACGGTCGCAGATGGCGGCCGAGTAGTCCATGACGTCCTTGACGATCTCGGAGCGCGCCGTGCGCAGCACGGTGTAGGCGACTTCGTCGACGATCGAGTCCATCGCGTTCTTGATCACGGCGAAGGTGATCGGGTCGATCTGCGAGTCGGTGTGCGAGTCGGTCTGCGGGTGGCTCATGCGGGCTGCTCCTGGAGGTCGATGATGATGTTGCCCACGCGGTCGGCGCGCGCGCTGCAGAGCGGCGGGACCACGATGGTGGTGTCGTAGCTTTCGATGATCAGCGGCCCCTGCTGCGGCTCGGCCGCCAGCGCGGCGCGCGGCATCACGCGGGTGTCGATCGGCGCCTGGCCGGCCGCGAAGCTGACCCGCCGCGTGCCGGTGGCGCCCTGCAGCGCGGTGGCGTCGACGCTGCAGGCGCCGAAGTCCAGGCGCTGGCGACTGCGGCCGCGTGCCGACACGCGCAGGTTGACCAGCTCGAGCGGCTCGTCGCTGCTGTAGCCGAAGGTCTGGTGGTACAGCGCCTGGAAGTCGCGCGTCAGCTGGTCGATGGTGCTCGCGTCGATGCGGCCGGTGCGCAGCGGCACGGTCAGCTCGGAACTCTGGCCCAGGTAGCGCAGGTCGGCGGCGAGCACCGAGCTGGCGTCGTCGGGCCCATAGCCTTCGGAGGCCAGCACGGTGAAGCCCTTGTCGGTGAGCGCATTGCCGATGCCGGTGAGGTCGGCGGGCGAGCAACCGGCCAGCGGGCGCAGCACCGCCTTCACGAAGTTGTGCTCCGCATCGGCCGACAGCATGCCGGCCGAGCAGAACACGCCGGCCATGATCGGCGCGATGACGCGGCGGATGCCGAGCAGCCGCGCCACCGCCACGGCGTGCAGCGGACCGCCGCCACCGAAGGCGATCATCGACATGTCGCGCGGATCGCGGCCGCGCTCGACCGTCACGGCGCGGATGGCGCGCGCCATGTTCACGTTGGCCACCTGCCGCACGCCGTGCGCGGCGGCCAGCAGGTCGAGGCCGAGGGGCTCGGCGACGTGGCGCTGGAGGGCCGCCTTCGAAAGCTCGGGCTTCACCGTCAGGCTGCCGCCCGCGAGGGCCTCGGGGTTCAGGTAACCGAGCACCATGTTCGCGTCGGTCACCGTGGGCCGGTCGTTGCCGTTGCCGTAGCAGGCCGGGCCGGGGTTGGCGCCGGCGGATTCGGGGCCGACGCAGAGCAGGCCGCCCGCGTCGATCCACGCGATGGAGCCGCCGCCCGCGCCGACCTCGGCGATGTCGATGGCCGGCACCTTGAGCACGTAGCCGCCGCCCTTGACGAAGCGGCTGGGTGCGCTGATGCCGTCGCGGAACTCGTATTCGTTGGTGAGCGAAGGTTGCCCCTCCGCGATGATCGACGCCTTGGCGGTGGTGCCGCCCATGTCGAAGACGATCAGGTCGGCATCGCCGCCGAGCGCGCCAATGCGCGCCGCACCGGCCACGCCGCCCGCGGGGCCCGAGGCGACGGCGAACACGGGCTTGTCGCTGGCCGAGCCGATGCCCATCATGCCGCCGTTGGAGGCCATCACCTGCAGCGACGCCCGCACGCCCATGCGCTCCAGGTCGGTCTTCAGGCGAGCGAGGTAGGTGCGCATCGCCGGCAGGATGTAGGCGTTGACCACCGTGGTGCTGGTGCGCTCGTATTCCTTGATCTCGGGCAGCACCTCGCACGACACCGACAGCAGCAGCTGCGGAAAGCGCTCTTCGAGCAGTGCCTTGGCGGCGAGCTCGTGCGCGGGGTTGATGTAGCTGTTGAGGAAGCAGATGGCGAGCGACTCCACGCCTTCGTCGACCAGCTGCTGCGCCTCGTCGAGCAGGTGCTGCGCGTCGAGCGGCGTCACCACGCGGCCCTGCGCATCGATGCGCTCGCGGATGCCGCGGCGCCAGCGGCGCGTCGCCAGGGGCTCGGGCTTGGACCAGCCCAGGTCGAACATCGTGGGGGTGCGGATGCGGCCGATTTCCAGCACGTCGCGAAAGCCCTGGGTGGTGATCACGCCGGTACGCGCGCCCACTTTCTGGAGGATGGTGTTCGATGCCGTGGTCGTGCCGTGCACGATCTCGGTGATGTCGGCGGCGCGGATGCCTGCCTGGTCGATCAGCTTCTGCAGACCGCTCGTGATCGCCTGCCCGAGGTCGTGCGGCGTGGTCGAGGTCTTGTTCACGTAGAGCCGGCCATCGGGCATGGCCAGCACGATGTCGGTGAAGGTGCCGCCGATGTCGCACCCCACCCGGACGCCTTGCGGCGCGCTTTTTCCTGGATTCATCACCACTCCGTTTCGCATGAGCCTTGCGGCTGGTTGATAATGCACCGACTCGATTACTAACTAACCGGCTAGTACAACTTGGAGCGAAATATAGGAAGTGATGCGGCGCTTGTCAACGCCGCGTTTTTCCCGAGTGCCATCGCGGCCGGCCGGCATGCCTGGACCCAAGGAGACCCGAATGACGCTTGTAAACTCCGCCGCGCGGGCGAAGCGCCCCGCGAGCACTGGTGAACCGATGACTGAGACTCCCCCCGCAGCGGCCAAGCGCCGGCCGCGCAATGCGCAGGCCACGCGCGACCGCATCCTGCGCATCGCGAGCAAGGAGTTCGCCACGCGTGGCTACGACGGCGCCCGCATCGATTCGATCGTGGCGCGCTGCAAGATCAGCAAGAACCTCGTGTACCACTACTTCGCGAGCAAGGAAGCGCTGTTCGTCGAGGTGATGGAGCGGGCCTACGGCGCGATGCGCGAACGCCAGAACGAGCTGAAGCTCACGGGCGACGACCCGGTGCACGACATGCGCGAGCTGGTGCTCAAGACCACGCAGCACTTCATCGACCAGCCCGACTTTCTGCTGCTGCTGTCGACCGAGAACCTGCACAAGGCCGTCCACATCCGCAAGTCGAAAAGCATCTCGGCCATGTTCAATCCGCTGCGAAACCTGCTCGCCGAGGTGCTGGAGAAGGGCAAGGAAAAGGGCGTTTTCCGGCAGGACGCGGACTGGGTCGACCTCTACGTGTCGATCTCGGGGCTGGGCTCGTACTTCGTCACCAACCGCTACACGCTTTCTTACGTGCTCGACGTCGAACTGGGCGCGCCCGAGCGCGTGGAGCGCCGGCCCGGGCATGTGGCGGACATGGTGATCAGCTACCTGTGCGATACAGGCGCGGTGAAGGCGAAGTAGCCGGCGAAGGCGGGACTTCGTGCCCCCGGGCCGCGGTGGCCGTCTCGCTCAAAGTGCTGCGAACGCGTCCCGCATGCACGACACGAAGAAGTTCGCGTGCGTGTCGCGCGCGGCGAGCTGCGACCGAAGCAGATAGCTCGTGAACGGAATGCCCGGCTTGAACGGTACCGTCACGACCCCCGGCAGCTTCAGCGTACGGGTGACGATCGGATTGACCAGGCTGACGCCCAGGCCCTCGCCGACCATCCTGCAGATGGTGGCGGCGAAAGGCGTCTCCAGCGCGAGGATGCGGCCGTCGTCTGCAAAGGCGTCGTCGATCGCGCGACGCGAGAAGCCGCCGCTGGGCAGCGAGATGAAGCGCTCGCCGTCGAGATCGCGCGGCCCCACGCGTCTCTTGCGCGCCAGCCGGTGGCCCTCGGGCACGACGCACACGGCGTCTTCCTTGTGCAGCACCGATGCCACCACGCCCGGCTTGTCGGAGACGTTCGACACGAACCCGATGTCGCAATGCCGGGTGGCCGTCCAGTTGGCGATCACGGCCGATTCGCTGGTGTCCACGACGATCCTCACGGCCGGATAGCGCTCGCTGAACTGTCGCACCGCCATCGGAACGACGCTGATCGAAATGGACGCCGCCGCCGCCACGCGCAGCGTGCCGACCCCCGCGTCGCGGATGGCTGTCGCCGAATCGGCCAGGCTGTCGAGACCCACGAACGCGCGCTCCACTTCGCGGAACATCGCCTCGGCGCCCTTCGTCGCGAGGACGCGTCCGGCGAGGCGATCGAAGAGTGCGAAGCCGATCTCGCTTTCGAGCTTGCCGATGACGCGGCTGACGTTGGGCTGCGAGGTATGAAGCTTCTGCGCGGCCGCGGTCATCGACCCGGTGAGCATGACGGCGCGGAAGGTTTCGATCTGCTTGAAGTTCATGCGTGCATCCTAGCCGGGGGCATATCAGATCCGTATGGCCTGGGTCAAAACTGTCATTTGACCGCATGGGCACCGCTTTCGATACTGGCGGCAACCCATCAACGGATCGACATCATGGAATCGAAAGTCAGTCGTCGGCTCAAGGAGCCGCTGGCGCAGCAGATCTGCGACCACATCTACGGTCCGCGCCTGGCGCGGGATTTTCCGAAGCAGTTCGACCATCTCACCGACGTGAACCAGGCGCACCTGCTGATGCTGCACAAGACCGGCCTCGTGGCGCCGGACGTCGCCCGGCAACTGGCCCGCGGGCTGCTGCAGATGGAGGCGGAGGGCCCCGCGGCGGTGGAGCTCGACCCGGCCCGCGAAGATCCGTACTTCAACTACGAAGCGAAGCTGATGACGATCGCCGGGCGCGATGTCGGTGGTCGCCTGCACATGGCGCGCAGCCGCAACGACATCGCCGCGACCACCGACCGCATGCGCGCGCGCAGTCTGGTGCTGGATGCGATTGACGCCGTGGGCCGCGCGCGGCGCGTCGCGCTCGAGCGCGCCAGCGACCATGGCGACGTCGTCATGCCGGGCTACACCCATCTGCAGCCCGCGCAACCCATCACCTTCGGCTTCTACATGAGCGCGGTGGCCGAGGCGCTGGGGCGCGACATGGACCGCCTGCAGGGCGCGTTGCCGCACATCGATGCGATGCCGCTGGGTGCCGGCGCGCTGGCCGGAACGCGCTTTGCCATCGACCGGGACGTCACCGCGCGTGCGCTGGGATTCGGCTCGGCCTCGCCGAACACGCTGGACGCCGTCGCCTCGCGCGATTTCGCGTGGGAGGCCATGTCGGCCATGGCCATCGTCGCGCTGACGTGGGGGCGCGTGGCGCAGGACTTCCACGTGTGGTCCACGCCCGAGTTCGGGCTCGTGTCGTTTCCCGACCGGGTGGCCAGCACCTCGAGCATCATGCCGCAGAAGAAGAACCCGGCCGTGCTCGAATACCTGCGCGGCAAGAGCAGCCACGTGATCGGCCTGCTCACCACCTCGCTGATCGCCGTGAAGGGCACGCACTTCAGCCATGGCGGCGACAGCAGCCGCGAAAGCATGCGGAGCTTCTGGGAATGCGCCGACGAGATGCTGCGCTGCCTCTCGCTGTTCGAACTCGTCTTGAGCACGGTGGAGCCGCAACGCCCGCGCATGCTGGAGCGCGCGCGCTTCGATTTCTCGGTGGCGACCGACCTGGCCGATGGCCTGGTGGCCGAAGGCGGGATGTCCTTCCGCGATGCACACCATGTCGTGGGCGGCCTGGTGCGAATGGCGCTGGACGCGGGCCGGTCTGCGGCCGAGATCGACAGCGAGATGCTGGACCGAGCCGCCGTGGAGGTGGTGGGCGCGCGCGTCGAGTGGCCCGCCGACAAGCTGCGCGACTACCTCGACCCGGTGCAGAGCGTGAACGCCAGGCGCAACGGAGGGCCGGCGCCTGCGGAACTGGTCGCCGCTGTCCGCACGCAGCAGCAGCACCTCGAGAACGCGCTCGCCGGCGTGCGGGCGACAAGGCAAGCGCTCGATGCCGCGCGCCGGCAGATGAAGCGCGAGGTGGAGGCGATGGCCGACCGCAGCGCTTCCATCCATTGACGTCCTGGCGACGTCTCATCGACGCTTCTTCATCAACGCGCGTCGCAACGCGCATCGCGCAAACGTCTGTTCCTCGACGCTTGATCGACACTTCGAGTCCTTCCCATGAACATCCTTGTCAAAGCCCTCATCGCTGCCGCGTCCGCCTTTTGCGCCGTCACAAGCGCGTCCGCCGCGCCCTACCCGGAAAGGCCCATCCGGCTCATCGTTCCCTTCGCGCCCGGCGGCACGGTGAACCTCATCGCCCGCGTGCTGGCGCAGCGCCTCTCGGAATCCGTGGGCCAGCCGGTGGTGGTCGAGAACAAGCCCGGCGCCGGCGGAACCATCGGCGCGGACCTGGTCGCCAAGGCACCGCCCGACGGCTACACGCTGCTGCTCGCATCGTCGAGCCACCAGACCTTCCACCCCTTGCTGTACAAGAACCTTCCTTACGACGCGAGCAAGGCATTCGCCCAGGTCGCGCTGTTCGCCTCGGTGCCCAACGTGCTCGTGGTTTCGACCGCGCTGCCTGCGAAGAACGTCAAGGAACTGATCGCGCTGTCGAAATCGGGCGGCAAGAAGCTGTTCATGGGCTCGGCGGGCAACGGCAGCGTCAACCAGATGGTCGGCGAACTGTTCCAGCTCAAGACCGGCACCGCGTTCGAGCACGTTCCGTTCAAGGGTGCGGGGCCGGCGGCCACCGACCTGCTGGCCGGACAGATCGACCTGATGTTCGTCAACTTGCCCAACGTGCTGCCGCAGATCCAGAGCGGAAAGATCAGGGCATTGGCCATCGCCGGCGATCGGCGCGCGGCCAGCCTGCCGGACGTTCCCACGATGGCGGAAGCAGGCGTGCCCGAAGTGGTGGTCGATTCATGGGCAGGCGTGCTGGCGCCGGCAGCGACGCCGAAGCCGATCGTCGACAGGCTCTCTGCGGAGATCAACAAGCTCGCGCGGCAGAAGTCGACGGCTGACAGCCTGGCGGTGCAGGGCGTCGTGCCGCTGCCCGGTACCCCGGCAGACTATGCCGCGCTGGTGCGCTTCGAGACGCAACGATGGGGCGAGGTCATCAAGAAGGGCAACATCACCATCGATTGAGCCGCGCTCGATCGCGATGCGTCAATCAGGTCGCCGGATCGTAGAAGCGGCGATCCAGGGCCTGGCGATTCGGAAAGAACTTGAACCAGGGCTTGGCGTGGTCGATGGCGCGGGCGACCGAAGGCCGGTCCATGAGCCGGGCGAAGTAGGCGGCGAGGTGGCGGTGCTCGTTCGCGAAGGGTACGTAGGTCACCGCGTAGAACAAGGCCGGCGCGGCAGCGCAATCCGCCATCGTGAACGCGTCGCCGGCGACCCATGTCCGGCCGTCGAGCCGCTTGTCGAGCCATGCATAGGCGGCGACGAGATCCTTGCGGGCCTTGGCGACGATCAGCGGATCGCGGTCGGGCTCGGCGCGCAGGAGGTCTGCGGTGAAGGCCTGCATCGGCGTCATCACGTACTGGTCGAAGAGGCGGTCCCACAGGCGGACGTCGAGCGCCTGGTCCAGGTCCGACGGGATGAGCGCCCGGCCTGCGGCAGCATGGTGGCGCTGCAAGTGCTCGATGATGATGGTGGTCTCGGGCACCGCCCGCGCTCCGTCGATCAGCAGCGGCATTTTTCCGGTGGGCCACAGTGCGAGGAACGCGCTGCGCTCGGCCGCATCACCGAGGTTCAGCATTCGCCTGTCCACGTCGATGCCCAGTTCGTCGAGGGCGATCAGGACCTTCTGGCAGTAAGACGAGAGGGGGTGGTAGTGCAGGGCCAGCGCGTTCATTCGGTGTTGGTGTGGTTCTCGATCCACCGAATGTCGAAGCTCGCGCTGATCGCGTCAAGTCGTCGGCCGCTATGTGTCGGCCCGCATCAGCCGCGAGGCGTCGAGTTCACCGATGCGCTTCACCCCGATCAACGCCATGTTGCGCAGCGCCTCCGACGCGAGGATGCCGATGGCGTGCCGCACGCCTTCCTCCCCGGCGATGCTGGCCGCGTAGTTGAAGGGGCGGCCGACGAACACGAATTTCGCGCCCAGGGCCAGCGCCAGCAGCACGTCGTTGCCGCGCCGGAAGCCGCTGTCGATCATGAGCGGGTAGTCCGGTCCCAGCGCGTTCGACGCGGCAGGCAGTGCAGCCAGCGGCGACACGGATCCGTCGAGCTGTCGCCCGCCATGGTTGGAGAGGATCACGCCGTCGGCGCCGTGGTCGCGCGCCATCACCGCGTCCGCCGCGTGCAGCACGCCCTTCACCACCAGCCGGCCTTGCCAGCGTCGGCGGATCAGCGCCAGGTGCTCCCAGCTCAGGTGGTCGCGCGCGCCGAAGTCGCGCAGCACCGAGGCCGACAGGATCGGCGCGCCGCGCGTGGCCTGCGAGTTCTCGAAATGCGGCATGCCGTGCCGCAGCAGCGTCTTCAATGCGGTCCCGAAGAGCCAGCCCGGGTGCGTGAGGCCTTGCCAAGCCAGTGCCGCGCTGGGCCGCAGCGGTGTCGAGAAGCCGGTGCGGATGTTGTTCTCGCGGTTGCCCGACACGGGCGTGTCGACCGTCACCACCAGCGTGCCGAAGCCGGCCTGCTCCACGCGGTCGAGCAGCTTGTGGATGCGCTCCGTCTCGCCCGGCACGTAGGCCTGGAACCAGGCATCGGGGTTCGCATGCGCGACCTTCTCCATCGGGATCAGCGAGGTGCCGCTGAGGATCATCGGCACGTTGGCGGCCCGGGCCGCGCGGGCCTGCACCAGGTCGCCCTGGTAGGCCGACAGCGCGCTGATGCCCATGGGCGCGATGCCGAAGGGCGCGGCATAGTCGCGGCCCAGCAGCGTGGTCCCGAGGCTGCGCTTCGAGGTGTCGCGCAGCACGCGCGTGACCCATGCGTGGCGTTCGAAAGCCTCGCGGTTGGCGCGCAGCGAGCGGTTGGTCTCGCAGCCACCCGACACGTAGGCGAAGATCGGATGCGGCAGGAAGCGCTTGGCCGCGTCTTCGAAGTCGTCCAGCGACAACACACCGCGCAGGCGCCGCGGCAACTTCTTCGCGCCGGCCTGCCGGGGCGCGGTGGAACTGGCCGCCGCGAAGTCCTCGAGCCGAAATGAATCGTGCATGGCGCCGCCCCCTCAGACCGGCAGGCCCTTGGCCCGCAGCACGGCGTCGAAGCGCTCCGGGTCGGCGCTGCCGGCCGCGTTGGCGGCGCGGATCTTCGCCTCCTTCTGCAGATGGGCGCGGGCGCGTTCGAGGATGTGCGCTGCATCGCTCGCCGGCACGGCGATCACGCCATCGGCATCGCCCACGATCAGGTCGCCCGGCATCACGGCCATGCCGGCGCAGGCGATCGGCACGTTGATCTCGCCGGGGCCATCCTTGGTGGGGCCGCGGTGCGTGTGGCCACGCGCGAAGATGGGCATGCCGTCCTCGGCCCATTCGCAGCGGTCGCGGATCGCGCCGTCGATGACCAGGCCCGCCAGCCGCTTGGCGATGCAGGTGGTGCGCATCAGGCCGCCGACCAGCGCCTGCGTGACATCGCCGCCGCCGTCGATGACGAGCACGTCGCCGGGCTCGACCATCATCAGCGCCTTGTGGATCATCAGGTTGTCACCGGGGCGCACGCGCACGGTGACCGCGGGGCCGCACAGCACGGTGTCGAGCCGCGCGTGATAGGGGTTCAGCCCGAGCGTGCCGACGTGGCGGCTCATCGAGTCGCCGATTGCAGCCACGGGAATGTCGGCGAAGGCGGCGACGACGTCGCGCGCCGGGCCCGGCTGGCGCGGATGGATGCGGTAGCCCGCGGGCCAGTCGGAAGCGTGGATATGCTTGTCGGTCATGGGTTGCTTTCTTCAGTGGGTGCGATGCGCGAGCACCTGGGGATTGATGCAGGCCGAAGGATCGACCGGCCGGCCCTGCAGCCAGCCGAGCACGTTGCGCGCGGCCCCGGTTGCCATGGCGTCGAGCGCGGCGGGCGTGGAGCCGCCCACGTGCGGCGTGAGCACCACGTTGGGCAGAGAGGCGAGGGCGCTGCCGGCGGGCAGCGGCGCGACCGCCATGGTGTCCAGGCCCGCGG
>NZ_LYVO01000078.1 GCF_001984055.1 Variovorax sp. KK3 | reverse complement strand
GCTGGTGTCGCCCCCGGTGAGGGGGTTGGCGAAGCGACACGAAGTGCGCGCAGCCTGGGGGAGGGCCTTTACTCCGGGGTGATGTTGCCGCGCTGGACGACGCCGGCCCAGCGCTGTGCGTCCTTGGCGATCAGCCCCTGGAACTCGGCGGGCGCCGAACTCGCCGGCACCATGCCCTGCGCCTCGAAGGCGGTCGCCACCTCGGGCTGACGCAGGACGGCGCCGATCTCCTTGTTGAGCCGCGCCACCACCGGCGCCGGCGTGCCCTTGGGGGCCAGCACGCCGTACCACATGTCGACGTTGCCGCCCTGGATGCCGGCTTCGGCCAGCGTGGGCACGTCCGGCAACTGCGGCAGGCGCTTGTCGCTGCCGGTGGCGATGGCGCGCAGCTTGCCTGCCTGGATGTGCTGCAGCGCCACGTGCACCGGCAGGAACATGTAGTCGATGCGTCCGCCCAGCAGGTCGGTCACGGCACCGGCGGTGCCCTTGTAGGGCACGTGCAGCATCTCGGTCCCCGTGCTTTGCGCCAGCAGTGCCATCGACAGGTGGTGCGGCGTGCCCACGCCCGGCGTCGCATAGGTGAGCTTGCCCGGGCTGGCCTTGGCGGCCGCGACCACCTGCGCCACCGAGGTGGTCTTCTGTACGTTCGGGTTGGTCATCAGCAGCAGCGTGCCCCACGAGGTGAGCGAGACCGGCGTGAAGTCGGTGACCGGGTCGTAGGCCAGCGACTTGTAGAGGCTCTTGTTCATCACCAGCGTGTTCACCTGCACCAGCAGGGTGTAGCCGTCCGGCTTGGCGCGGGCCACCTTCTCGCTGCCGATGTTGCCGCTGGCGCCGGCCACGTTGTCCACCACCACCGGCTGCCCCAGCACAGAGGGCAGCCGTGCCGAGAGCTGGCGTGCGACCAGGTCGATGCCCGTGCCGGGCGTGTAGGGCACGACCAGCGTGATGGCCTGGTCCGGCCAGGCCTGGGCGGCTGCCGCGCTGGCGGCGAGCAGAACGGTGGCGGCGATCTTCTTGAGTGAATGCATGGCGAGGTCTCCTTGATCGTGGTCTGCGGGGTTCAGAGATAGGAAGGCCGCGCCTTCAGCCCGGCCGGGTCGTAGCCGGCGACGCGCTTGTAGTGGTCCGAGATGGCCTGCAGCTCCGCGGTGGCGATCACGTCCTCCAGCCGGTCGAAGCGCTGCCCGCCGGAGCGCTGGAACACCTCGCGCAGGATGGTGTCGGGCGGGTTGCTGCGGTTGGTCAGCACCACCTGCGTGGTGGCCTGCACCCGCACACGGTCGTAGTCTTCCAGCGCCGCGGTGCCCACGCCGAGCCGGCGCAGGGCGCCCGCGAGGTGGCGCGCGTCGATGATGGCCTGGCCGGCGCCGTTGGAGCCGCGCGGCACCATCGGATGCGCTGCGTCGCCCAGCAGCGTGAGGCGGCCGTGGGTCCACCTCGGCAGCGGGTCCTGGTCCACCATGGGGTATTCGAGGATCGCGTCCGAAGACTGGATGAGCGCCGGCACGTCCAGCCAGTCGAAGTGCCAGTCCGCGAACGCGGGCAGGAAGTCTTCGAGCCGGCCGGGGCGGCTCCAGTCCTGCAGCGCGGGCTGCGGTGCGTGGATCTCGGCCACCCAGTTGACGAGCTGGCGGCCTTCGGCGTCGACGTTGTTGCGGATCGGGTAGATCACCATCTTGCCCTGGTCCAGCCAGCCCGCGCGCACCATGCTCGCGCCCGAGAGAAAGGGCTTGTGCTTCGCCGTGCCGCGCCACATGTTGACGCCCGAGTAGCGCGGCGCGCCTTCGTTCGGGTAGAACTGCCGGCGCAGCGCCGAATGGATGCCGTCGCAGCCCACCGCGAGTGCGGCGCGCACCGGGGGCAGGGCCGTGCCGTCAGGGGCGGTGAAGCGGGCGGTGACGCCGCGGTCGTCCTGGTCGACGCCCGCGCAGCGGTGGCCGCAGACCACGGCATCCGCGCCGAGGCGCTCGCGCACCGCGTCGAGCAGCACGGTGTGCAGGTCGCCGCGGTGGATCGAATACTGGGGCCACTCGTAGCCGGCGGCAGTGCCCGCGGCCTCGCGGAACACCAGCTGCCCGTGCGAGTTGAAGAACACCGCCTCCTGCGTGCGCACGCCGACGGCGTCGAGTGCCGGCATCAGGCTCAGTTCGCCCAGCTCGCGCACCGCATGCGGCAGCAGATTGATGCCCACGCCCAGCGGCTTGAGCTCGGGCACGGCCTCGTACACACGGCACGGAATGCCGGCCTGGTGCAGGCTGAGCGCCAGGGTCAGGCCGCCGATGCCGGCGCCCAGGACGATGATGTCGGTGGATTGCTCGCTCACGTTGTCTCCGGGATTCGATTCGATGGACAGCCCGATTAAAGCGGCCCGGCACTCATCTGTGAAATTTAGATGTCGTATGGATTTATCATGAGTTCGCATGAATCTCTCGATGCGTCAGATGCGCGCCTTCCTGCACGTGGCGCGCATCGGCAACTTCACGCGGGCCGCCGAGCAGGCCCACATGACGCAGGCCGGCCTGAGTACCCTGGTGCGCGAGATGGAGCGCCAGATGGGCGCGCGCCTGTTCGACCGCACCACGCGTATGGTGGTGCTCACCGCTGCGGGCCGGCGGCTGCTGCCAGTGGTGGAGCGCGTGCTCGGCGACCTGGACGAGGTGACGAGCCGGCTCGGTGCGGAAGGCGACGAGGCGCGCCAGACCCTGCGCATCGCGGCGACGCCGCTGGTGTCGTCGCACCTGTTGCCGCAGGTCTTCGCCGGCTTCCGCGACGACCACCCGCGCATCCGGCTCAAGCTCTTCGATGCCGACCTGCGCGACGTGGAGGCGATGGTGGCTGCGGGCGAGGCCGACATGGGCCTGGGCTTCTTCTTCAAGGCGGCGCCGGGCCTGGACCGCATGCCGGTGGGGCGCTTCCAGCTCATGCGGGTGGCGCCGGCCGGCGCCGATGAATCCTGGCGCACATCCGGGCGTGCACCCGGGCGCGCCACCGGGCGCGTCGGAAGCGTGCCGTGGACGACGTTGCGGGGGAGCGAGTTGCTGGGCCTGCCGCCCGACAACCCGATCCAGAAGTTGATCGACAAGCACCTGGCGGCCATCGGCCAGGCCGACCCGGCGCGCCCCGCCTTCAACTTCTTCGGCACGTTGATCTCGATGGTCGAGGCCGGCTTCGGCATCGCCGTCATGCCGACCTTCGCCCTGGCGGCCTGCGAGCGGCACGCCGTGCGTACCGCGCTGCTGGTCAGGCCCAAGGTGGAGCTGGACTTTTACCGAATCACCAGGCGCGGCGTGCACGAGAGCGAGGCGATGCAGGCCTTCTGCCGCACGCTGGTCGAGGCGCTGCCGGCCCTGTCGAGCCCGGACGGCCTCAGAGCGTGAACTCGTAATCCACCGTGATCGGCGCGTGATCGCTGAACTTGATGGTCTTGAAGATCTGCTCGCTGCGCGCCAGCCTGGCGATGGCCGGCGTCGCCAGGTGGTAGTCGAGCCGCCAGCCCACGTTCTTGGCATAAGCCTGGCCGCGGTTGCTCCACCAGGTGTAGGCCTCGTCGGTGGTGTCGGGCTTGAGCATGCGGTACACGTCGACCAGCCCGGCGCCCTCGGCGCCTTCGTCGAGCAGGTTCGTCATCCAGGCGCGTTCCTCGGGCAGGAAGCCGCTGTTCTTCTGGTTGCCGCGCCAGTTCTTGAGGTCGATCTCCTTGTGGGCGATGTTGATGTCGCCGCACAGCACGAATTCGCGCTCGCGCTTGAGTGCCACCAGGTAGGGAAAGAAGCCCTTGAGGAACCGGAACTTCGCGGCCTGACGTTCCTCGCCCGAGGAGCCGCTCGGAAAGTAGCAGCTGATGACCGAGAACTTGCGCTTCGGCGTGTCGAAGCGCAGCTCGAGGTAGCGGCCCTCGGCGTCGAACTCCTTGTCGCCCCAGCCGATGATCACTTCGGTGGGCTCGTGCTTCGAATAGATGGCGGTGCCCGCGTAGCCCTTTTTCTCGGCGAAATGGAAATGGCCCTTCAGGCCGGCCATGGCCTCGAAGCGGCCTTCGATGTCGCTGGCCTGGACGCGGATCTCCTGCATGCAAATACAATCCGGCGCCAGCTCGGCCACCCAGTCGGCGACCCCCTTGGTCGCCGCCGAGCGCAGGCCGTTGAGGTTGAGGCTGGTGAGTTTGAACACGAGGACGATCCCGATGGCTGAAGAGGTGGCAATGGCAGGTGAAGAGGGCGCGATCGCGCAAGAGTTCGTGCAGTTCGCCATCGAATCCGGCGTGTTGCGTTTCGGCCAGTTCAAGACGAAGGCCGGGCGCATGAGCCCCTACTTCTTCAACGCGGGCCTGTTCGACGATGGCGCCAAGCTCGCGCGGCTGGCGGCATTCTATGCAGACCGCCTCATCGGCAGCGGGCTCGAGTTCGACATGATCTTCGGGCCGGCCTACAAGGGTATTCCCCTGGGTGCCACGGTCGCGGCGGAGCTGGCCCGGCGCGGCCGCAACGTGCCCTTCGCCTACAACCGCAAGGAAGCCAAGGACCACGGCGAGGGTGGCACCCTGGTCGGTGCGCCGTTGAAGGGCCGGGTGCTGATCGTCGACGACGTGATGTCGGCCGGCACGGCGGTGCGCGAGTCGATTGCTGCCATCCGTGGTGCCGGCGCCACGCCGCATGCGGTAGCCATTGCGCTGGACCGGCAGGAGAAAGCGACCGAGAACGGCGCCGATGTGGAATACAGCGCAGTTCAGTATGTAAGACAACAGCTTGGACTGCAGGTCGCGGCGATCGCGACGCTTGACGACTTGTTACAGTACCTGTCGGGCCGCGCGGACGACGCGTTGAGTGCCCACCGGCAGGGCGTACTCGACTACAGGGCTCGTTACGGCGCCGGTTGAACCCTCGTTGGAGATCGGCTTGGCCCCATCGCTGCAGCATCGACGCATCGGACCCCTGCTTCTCCTGCTGGCAACGGCGGGGGCGTCGCATGCCCAGCTTCAGACGGCGGGCGGGCCGGGCATCTATTCCTGTGTCGACTCCCGCGGCCGAACCATCACGGCCGACCGGCCGATCGCCGACTGTGCCGACCGCGAGCAGCGCGAGCTGGGCCCCAGCGGCACCGTGCGGCGCCGGCTCGAACCGACCTACACGGCGCGCGAGCAGGCCGAACGCGAGGACCGCGAGCGCCAGGCGCAACTGCAGGCCCAGCGCGTGCAGGAAGAACGCCGCCGCGAGCGCGCGTTGCTGATTCGCTACCCCAATGCCGCCGCGCACGACCGCGAACGCGCCGAGGCGCTGGTGCAGATCGACGCGGTGATCCAGGCTGCACGCAAGCGCCTGACCGAACTCGCCGGCGAACGCCGCACGATCGACGACGAGCTCGAGTTCTATGCCAAGGACGTCAACAAGGCGCCCGACTCGCTTCGCCGCAAGGCCGACGACAACAGCAAGAGCATGACGGTGCAAAACCGCTTCATCTCCGATCAGGAAGACGAGAAGAAGCGCGTCAACGCGCGCTTCGACGAGGAACGCGTGCGCCTGCGGGCGCTGTGGACCGGCACCGCGCCGGCCAGCACGCCCCGCTAGCCGCGGGCAGGACGGGCTCCGCGCGGCCGGGCGTTCTCAGCCCAGCCTTGCCTTCAGCAACGCATTGACTTCCGCCGGGTTGGCCTTGCCCTGGCTGGCCTTCATGACCTGACCGACCAGCGCGTTGAAGGCCTTGTCCTTGCCGGCGCGGTATTCGTCGATGTTCTTCTGGTTGGCCGCCAGCACGGTGTCGACGATTTTTTCGAGGGCGCCGGTGTCGCGCATCTGCTTCAGGCCCTTGGCCTCGATGAGCCGGTCGACGTCCTGGCCCTCGCCGGTCCAGAGCGCGTCGAACACCTGGCGCGCGGCGTTGTTCGACACGGTGCCGTCGGTGATGCGGCCGACGAGCTTCGCGAGCTGGGCTGCCGCGACCGGTGCCTGCGTGATGTCGATGTCCTGCAGGTTGAGCCGGCGTGCGATCTCGCCGGTGATCCAGTTGCTGGCCGGCTTGGGCGCGGCGCCTGCGGCCACCGCTTCGTCGAAGTAGCGGGCCAGGGCCGGGCTCTGCGTGAGCTGCGCTGCGTCGTAGGCCGACAGGCCATGCGCGCTGCCGTAGCGCTCGGCCATCGCGCGCGGCAGCTCCGGCATGGCGGCGCGCACGCGCTCGATCCACTCGGCGGCGATCGCCAGCGGCGGCAGATCCGGGTCAGGAAAGTAGCGGTAGTCGGCCGCGTCTTCCTTCGTGCGCATGGCGCGGGTCTCGCCGGTGTCGGGGTCGAAGAGCACCGTGGCCTGCTGGATGGCGCGGCCGTCCTGCAGCTCTTCGATCTGCCAGCGGATCTCGTAGTCGATCGCCTGCTGCATGAACTTGAAGCTGTTGAGGTTCTTGATTTCGCGCCGCGTGCCCAGCGGCTGGCCAGGCCGCCGCACCGACACGTTGGCGTCGCAGCGGAAGCTGCCTTCCTGCATGTTGCCGTCGCAGATGCCGATCCACGTGACGATCTTGTGCAACTCGCGCGCATAGGCCACGGCCTCGGCGGTGGAGCGCATGTCGGGCTCGGTCACGATCTCGAGCAGCGGCGTGCCGGCGCGGTTCAGGTCGATGCCCGACTGGCCGACGAAGTCTTCGTGCAGCGACTTGCCGGCGTCTTCCTCGAGGTGGGCGCGTACCAGGCGCACGGTCTTCTGTTCGTCGCCGAGGAAGAAGCTCACCGAGCCGCCTTGCACGACGGGAATTTCGTACTGGCTGATCTGGTAGCCCTTGGGCAGGTCGGGGTAGAAGTAGTTCTTGCGCGCGAACACGCTGCGCGGCGCGATCGTCGAGCCCAGCGCCAGGCCCAGCTTGATGGCGCGCTCGACGGCACCCTTGTTCATCACCGGCAGCGTGCCGGGCAACGCCAGGTCGACCGGCGAGGCCTGCGTGTTGGGCTCGGCGCCGAAGGCCGTGGAGGCGCGGCTGAAGATCTTGCTCGCGGTGGAAAGCTGGGCATGGGTCTCGAAGCCGATGATGACTTCGTAGCCCTGGACCAGCGGGCCGGTGGGGCGGCCTTCCTGCATGTGTTCGAAGCTGCTGCTCATCTCAAAACCCCTGGGGCGTTCGCTGGTGCCAGTCGGTCGCTTGCTGGAAGCGGTGTGCCGCATTGAGCAGCTTCGCCTCGCTGAAATAGTTGCCGATGAGCTGCAGGCCCACCGGCATGCCGCCGTCGAAGCCCGCCGGCACGCTCATGCCGGGCAGGCCGGCGAGCGAGGCGGGCAGGGTGAAGATGTCGGCCAGGTAGTCGGCCACGGGGTCGTCGCCGTGCTCGCCGAGCTTCCATGCCACGGTCGGGGCGGCCGGGCCGGCGATCAGGTCGCATTGCGCGAAGGCCTGGCGGAAGTCGTCGGCGATCATGCGGCGCACCTTCTGCGCCTGCAGGTAGTAGGCGTCGTAGTAGCCGTGGGACAGCACGTAGGTGCCGATCATGATGCGGCGCTTGACCTCGTCGCCGAAGCCTTCCTCGCGGGTCTTGGCGTACATGTCGGCCAGGTCGCGGTACTTCTCGGCCCTGTGGCCGAACTTGACGCCGTCGAAGCGGCTCAGGTTCGAGCTGGCCTCGGCCGCCGCGATGATGTAGTAGACCGGGATCGACAGCTCGGTGCGAGGCAGCGTGACCTCGACCCGCTTCGCGCCGAGCTTTTCGTATTCGGCCAGCGCCGCCTCGATGGCTGCACGCACGCCGGGCGCGACGCCGTCTCCGAGGAATTCGCGCGGCACGCCGATGCGCAGCCCTTCGAGCGAATCGCCCAAGCTGCGAGAGTAGTCCTCGGCCGGGCGATCGAGCGAGGTCGAATCGCGCTCGGGATCTGGACCGCACAGCGCAGACAGCATCAGCGCGCAGTCTTCTGCCGAGCGCGCGAAGGGGCCGGCCTGGTCCAGACTGGAGGCGAAGGCCACCATGCCGTAGCGCGAGGCGCGGCCGTAGGTCGGCTTGATGCCGGTCACGCCGCAGAAGGAAGCGGGCTGGCGGATCGAGCCGCCGGTGTCGGTGCCGGTGGCGGCCGGCACCAGGCGCGCGGCCACGGCCACGGCGCTGCCACCGGAAGAGCCGCCGGGAATGCGTTCGCGGTCCCAGGGGTTGCGCACGGGCACGGCATGGTCGAAGCCGATGGCGGGCACGGCCACGTTCTCGTTCGACGAGCCCATCGCGAACTCGTCGCAGCTCAGCTTGCCCAGCGTCACGGCGCCGGCCTCGGCCAGCTTGCGCACCACGGTGGCATCGAAGGGCGAGCGGTAGCCGGCCAGGATGCGCGAACCGGCGGTGGTCGGCTGGTCGGCGGTGACGAAGATGTCCTTGTGCGCGATCGGCACGCCGGCAAGGGCCGGGGCATTCCCGGTGGCGATCGACGCGTCGGCGGCGCGGGCCTGGGCCAGGGCGAGGTCTTCGTCGAGGGCGACGAAGGCGCCCAGGTCCTGGTGCTGGCGGATGCGGCCGATCTGGTGCCGGGCGGCCTCGACGGCAGAGACCTTGCGTTCGCGCAGCGCGGCGGCCAGCTCGGCGACGCCCATCCGGTGCAGTTCGGGGGTGCTGCTGCTCATTCGATCACCTTCGGCACCAGGAACAGGCCGCCTTCGACGGCCGGCGCGCTGCGCTGGTTGAGCTCGCGGCGGTTGGGCTCGCTGGCCACGTCGTCGGCCAGGCGCAGGGTCACGTCCTCGAAGGCGGCGACCGGGTGGGCGAGGGGCTCGACGCCCTTTGTGTCGACGGCCCGCATGCGCTCGACCAGGTCGAAGAAGCCGTTGATCTGGCCAAGCATGCGTTCGCTTTCGTCGGGCCCGAGCTCGAGCCGGGCGAGCGAGGCGATGCGCGCGATATCAGTGGAGGTGAGGGACATCGGAAGCTGCGAGAAAAATCAGGGCCCCGCGTGCCGATCAAGGGCGTTCTTTGCCCCTTGAAGGGGCTCGCCGGAGGCGGGAGGCGCAGGGAAGTCGGGTATTATCCCGCCTTTGCCGCAACCCCCGCGAACGCGCCGGCATTTGCTGCAAAACACCTATCCATCCGTCTAAAAACGACCCAAGCAAGAGGGCGACGGTCTGCCGACGCGCAGCCGTGCTCCAGAGGATTCACCCATGTTCGGAGCTTTCCGTCGGTACTTTTCGACCGACCTCGCGATCGACCTCGGCACCGCCAACACCCTGATCTTTGCCCGCAACAAGGGCATCGTGCTCGACGAGCCCTCGGTCGTGGCCATTCGCCACGAAGGCGGCCCGCACGGCAAGAAGGTCATCCAGGCTGTGGGCCGCGAGGCGAAGGCCATGCTCGGCAAGGTGCCCGGCAACATCGAGGCCATTCGTCCCATGAAGGACGGGGTGATCGCCGACTTCGTGATCACCGAGCAGATGATCAAGCAGTTCATCAAGATGGTGCACCCGCGTTCGCTGCTCACGCCCAGCCCGCGCATCATCATCTGCGTGCCCTGCGGCTCGACCCAGGTCGAGCGTCGCGCCATCAAGGACGCGGCCGAAGCAGCCGGCGCGACCTCCGTCTATTTGATCGAAGAACCCATGGCCGCAGCCATCGGCGCCGGCCTGCCGGTGTCGGAAGCCAGCGGCTCGATGGTGGTCGACATCGGCGGCGGCACCACCGAGGTGGGCGTGATCTCGCTGGGCGGCATGGTCTATAAGGGCAGCGTGCGGGTGGGCGGCGACCGCTTCGACGAAGCCATCATCAATTACATCCGCCGCAACTACGGCATGCTCATCGGCGAGCCGACGGCCGAAGTCATCAAGAAGAACATCGGCTCCGCCTTTCCGGGCTCCGAAGTCAAGGAGATGGAAGTCAAGGGCCGCAACCTCAGCGAAGGCGTGCCGCGCAGCTTCACCATCAGCAGCAACGAAGTGCTGGAAGCGCTGACCGATCCGCTCAACAACATCGTCTCGGCCGTCAAGAACGCGCTCGAACAAACCCCACCCGAGCTGGGTGCCGACATCGCCGAGCGCGGCATGATGCTGACCGGCGGCGGCGCCCTGCTGCGCGACCTCGACCGGCTGCTGGCCGAAGAAACGGGCCTGCCGGTGCTGGTGGCCGAAGACCCGCTGACCTGCGTGGTGCGCGGCTGCGGCATCGCGCTGGAGCGCATGGACCGGCTGGGCAGCATCTTCACCAGCGAGTAGGGCGACGCAGGGGGCCCCTTTGCATATCCGGCCGGCCCGTGTCAGCATCGGCCGGCTTTTTCTCATCTAACGTAGCGCCGCTCACACCATGCCCCTGGGCACGCTGGACCGCACCGCGCCTCCCCTGTTCAACCAGGGACCCTCGGCGCTCAGCAAGCTGATCTTCTTCAGCGCGCTGGCCCTGTTCCTGATGTTGGCGGATGCCCGCTTCAACATCGTGCAGCCGCTGCGCGCCGCGATCGGGGCGGTGCTGTATCCGGTTCAATGGGTGGCCCTCAAGCCGGTGCAGCTGGCGCTCGGCGGCGGCCGCTACCTCGAAGACCTGCAGACCGCACAGGCCAAGGAGGCCGATGCGCGCAAGGCGCTGGCCCTGCAGTCCGAGCGGGCCAGCCAGGCCGACACGCTGGCGCAGGACAACGCGCGCCTGCGCTCGCTGCTGGAACTGCGCCAGACGACGCAGACGCCCGGCCGCGCAGCCGAAGTGCTCTACGACGCCGCCGACCCCTACACGCGCAAGCTCGTGATCGACCAGGGCCTGGCCAACGGCATCGCGGCCGGATCGCCGGTGATCGACGAGCATGGCGTCGTGGGGCAGGTGACGCAGGTCCAGCCCTTCACCAGCGAGATCACGCTGGTGATCGACCGCGACCTGTCGATCCCGGTGCAGAACGTGCGCACGGGCGCGCGCAGCGTGGCCTTCGGGGACGCCAGCGCCCATGGCGGCGGGCTGGAGCTGCGCTTCACGGCCGCCAATGCGGACGTGCAGGAAGGCGACATGCTCACCACCAGCGGGGTCGATGGCGTCTATCCCCCCGGCCTGCCGGTGGCGAAGATCGACCGCATCGATCGCCGCGCCGACTCGGCCTTCGCCCGCATCCACTGCGCGCCGGTGGCCCACGTGACCGCTGCACGCTATGTGCTGGTGCTGGCACCGGTCGGTGTGCAGGCGCCGAAGCCGGCGCCGGTGGCCGAGACGGCGGCGGCCAAGAAGAAGAGCGACAAGACGGACAAGGGCAAGGCGGACAAGGCAGACAGAAGCAAGGCCGAGAGGCCGGCCAAAGCCGAAAACAAGGCCGAGACCAAGGCCGACGGCAAGGCAGACACCAAGGCCGACACCAAGAAGGAAGCCCGCACCCCATGATCATGCGTCCCGGGCACCAGCAGCTGCTGCTGCCGGTCAACCCCTTCTTCCTGTGGTCCAGCCTGATCGTGGCGCTGCTGATCAACATGGTGCCGCTGGGTCGTTTGGCCTGGCTGCCCGACCTGCTGGCGCTGGCAATCGTGTTCTGGAGCGTGCACCAGCCGGCGCGCATCGGCATCGGCGCGGCCTTCGTATTCGGGCTGCTGATGGACGTGCACCAGACGGCGCTCCTGGGACAGCATGCGCTGTCGTACACCACGCTGGGCTTCTTCGCGATCACCATCCACCGGCGCCTGCTGTGGTACCCGCTCTTCTCGCAGGCGCTGCAGGTGCTGCCGCTCTTCGCCATCTCGCACCTGATCGAAGTGGCGATCCGCATGATCGGCGGCGGCATCTTTCCGGGCTGGGAGTTCCTCATTTCGCCGGCCATCGAGGCCGCCCTGTGGCCGCTGGCGAGCCTGCTGCTGCTGGCGCCGCAACGGCGCGCACCCGAGCCCGATGCCAACCGACCGTTGTAACGGCGCCCCAACGTGGCTTATTCGCCTTGTACGCCCCACCCGGGCGGCGTAGGCTTGCGCGCGCTCCATGACCGAACTCCGCAACATCGCTGCCGACCTCGCCCGCTTCAGGCGTCGCGTGTTCGTCATCGGCCTCGTGGTGCTGGTCGCCTTCGGGCTGCTGTGCGCGCGGCTCTTCTTCCTGCAGGTGGTGCGCCACGAAGACCTGGCCGAGCAGGCCGAGAGCAACCGCACGGCCGTGGTGCCGGTGGTGCCCAACCGCGGCCTGATCCTCGACCGCAACGGCATCGTTCTGGCGTCCAACTACTCGGCTTACACGCTCGAGATCACGCCTTCCAAGGCCGGCAGCCTGGAGGACACCATCGACACCCTGGGCGAGGTGGTCGACATCTCGCAGCGTGACCGCCGCCGCTTCAAGCGCCTGCGCGAGGACTCGCGCAGCTTCGACTCGATCCCGATCCGCACCCGACTGAGCGACGAGGAAGTCGCGCGTTTCGCCGCGCAGCGCTATCGCTTCCCGGGGGTCGAGATCAAGGCGCGCCTCTTCCGCAACTACCCCAACGGCGAACTCGCCGCGCACGTGCTGGGCTACATCGGCCGCATCAACCAGCGCGAGAAGACCGCCATGGAGGACTGGAGCGAGGAAGACCAGGCCAACTACAAGGGCACCGACTACATCGGCAAGCTCGGCGTCGAGCAGAGCTACGAAAAAACGCTGCACGGGCTGACCGGCGTCGAGCAGATGGAAACCTCGGCCGGCGGCCGCGCCGTGCGCCGCCTGGGCAGCCATCCCGCCACGCCGGGCAACACGGTGATGCTGTCGCTCGACATCAAGCTGCAGAAGCTTGTCGAAGACATGTTCGGCGAGCGCCGGGGTGCGCTGGTGGCGGTCGACCCGAACACCGGCGAAATCCTGGCCTTCGTGTCCAAGCCCACCTTCGACCCGAACCTGTTCGTCGAAGGCATCGACAGCGAGAGCTGGGCGGCGCTCAACGAATCGATCGACAAGCCGCTGCTGAACCGCGCGCTGCGGGGCACCTACCCGCCGGGCTCCACCTACAAGCCCTTCATGGCCCTCGCCGCGCTGCAGCTCAACAAGCGCGCGCCGAGCGTGGTGGTCAACGATCCCGGCTTCTACACCTTCGGCGGCCATACCTTCCGCAGCCACGAAGGCGGCCTGGGCGGCGTGGACATGCACCGCGCGATCCAGATGTCGAGCAACACCTACTTCTATTCGCTCGCCGTCGAGATGGGGGTGGACACCATCCACGACTTCATGAAGCCGCTGGGCTTCGGCCAGATCACCGGCATCGACCTGAATGGCGAGGTGCGCGGGCTGCTGCCCAGCACCACCTGGAAGCGCGAGGCCTACAAGAAGCCCGAGATGAAGAAGTGGTTCCCGGGCGAAACCGTGTCGCTGGGCATCGGCCAGGGCTACAACAACTTCACCATGCTGCAGCTGGCGATGGCCGAGGCCACGCTGGCCAACGGCGGCGTCAAGCACCGTCCGCACGTCGTCAAGGCCGTCAAGGACACGGTCACCGGCCAGGTCACCGAAGTGGTGCAACCGCCCGGCGAAAACCTCGGCTACGCGCCCAAGAACGTCGACCTGGTGCGCAACGCATTGGTGGCGGTCAACAAGGGCGGCACCGGGACGCGGGTGTTCGCCGGGGCGTCGTACCTGTCGGGGGGCAAGACGGGCACTGCCCAGGCCGTGGCCTGGGGACAGGGCAAGTACAACGCCAAGGCGCTCGAGGAGCACCAGCGCGACCATTCTCTTTTCGCGGCGTATGCGCCAGCCGAGGCGCCGAAGATCGCGGTGGCGATCATCGTCGAGAACGCCGGCTTCGGTGCGGCGGCGGCGGCACCCATCGTGCGGCGGGTGTTCGACTACTGGCTGGCCAACCAGTACCCCAACGAGCAGGACCTGGCGGCCGTGCAGGTCGGCAAGGCCGGCGCGCCCATGGGCAAGCCGCGGGTGGCCAGCGAAATGGGCTGGCCGATCGTGAGCGGGGCTGCCACGGCGCCCTGATCGGGGTGGGCAGGCAGACGCGCACGGCACACCCAAAGAAAAGGCGCCGACCAGCGGCGCCTATCAAAAAAACGGCATCTCGTCCGGATGCCTCTTGTCTTGTCTGTTCTGATTCTTAGAGATGTCTCCTCGGTCCCCCGCGCTGCGGGCAGGCCCGTTTGCGAGTGGCGAGACTTTAGGCGTATGCACCGGGTCAGTGCATCGGGGATTACCCGCCACCCGCAGCAACATCCGGAAACAAGCGGTTCGTTCAGGCGCGCGCCTGGGCGCCCGTTTCCTCTCTGATCCACCCCGCCGCCTTCTCGGCCATCATCAGCGTCGGGCTGTTGGTGTTGCCGCTGGTAATGGTGGGCATGGCACCCGCATCGACCACCCGCAGCCCCGAGACGCCGCGCACCCGCAGGCGCGCATCGAGCACGGCCATGCGATCGTCGTCGGCCCCCATCCTGGTCGTGCCCACGGGGTGGAAGATGGTGGTCGCGATGTCGCCGGCCAGGCGGGCGAGCTCTTCGTCGCTCTGGTACTGCAGGCCGGGCTTCCATTCCTCAGGCGCGTACCGGGCCAGTGCCGGCTGGGCCGCGATGCGCCGCGTGACGCGCAGCGAATCGGCCGCCACCTTGCGGTCTTCCTCGGTGCTCAGGTAGCAGGGCGCGATCGCCGGTGCATCCGTGAAGCGGTGGCTCTTGATGTTCACCGTGCCGCGGCTGGTCGGGTTGAGGTTGCAGACGCTGGCTGTGAAGGCCGGAAAGCTGTGCAGCGGTTCGCCGAAGGCATCGAGCGACAGCGGCTGCACGTGGTATTCGAGATTGGGCCAGGCATGCTCGGGCGAGCTGCGGGTGAAGGCGCCGAGCTGCGACGGCGCCATGCTCATCGGCCCGCTGCGCTTCAGGAGGTACTCGAGGCCGATGCGCGCCTTGCCGAATGACGACGCGGCCAGCACGTTGAGCGTGGGTGCGTCCTTGATCTTGAAGACGGCACGGATCTGCAGGTGGTCCTGCAGATTGGCGCCGACGCCCGGTGCATCGCGCAGCACTTCGATGCCGTGCCGCCGCAGCAGCTCGGCCGGGCCGATGCCGGACAGCTGCAGGATCTGCGGCGAGCCGATGCTGCCGGCGCACAGGATCACCTCGCGCGTCGCATGGGCAACCACCATCTCGTGGCCGTCCCATACCTGCACGCCGTTGCAATGGCGGCGTCCGTCCGGTGCGGTATCGAGCAGCAGGCGAGACACCTGCGCGCCGGTCCACAGCTCGAAGTTGGGCCGGCCGTAGCAGGTGGGCCGCAGGAAGGCCTTGGCGGTGTTCCAGCGCCAGCCGTTCTTCTGGTTGACCTGGAAGTAGCCCACGCCTTCGTTGCTGCCGCGGTTGAAGTCGGTCGAATGCGGGATGCCGGCCTCCTGCGCGGCCTTCGCGAAGGCGTCGAGGATGTCCCAGCGCAGGCGCTGCTTCTCCACCCGCCATTCGCCGCCGGCACCGTGCAGGTCGTCGGCGCCCAGGTAGTAGTCCTCGTGCTGCTTGAAGGCCGGCAGCACGTTGCGCCACTGCCAGGTGTCGTCGCCGGTGATCGCGGCCCACTGGTCGTAGTCGCGCGACTGGCCGCGCATGTAGATCATGCCGTTGATGGACGAAGAGCCGCCCAGCGTCTTGCCGCGCGGATAGCGCAGCGTGCGGCCGTTGAGGCCGGCGTCGGGCTCCGTGCTGTAGAGCCAGTCGGTGCGCGGGTTGCCGATGCAGTAGAGATAGCCGACCGGGATGTGGATCCAGTGGTAGTCGTCCTTGCGGCCGGCCTCGATGAGCAGCACGCGCACGCCCTTGTCGGCGCTCAGGCGGTTGGCCATCAGCGCACCGGCGGTGCCGGCGCCGACGATGACGTAGTCGAAGGTGGTGTCGCTCATGCCTGTTCTGTCTCGCTCTCGTTCGAACCGGCTTCCCGCAGCCGTCCGGCGTTGCGCCGTGGCGGCCATTGTGTGGCAAAGCCCGGCCGATTGCGCGGCGGCCTACGCCGGCGCGCGGCGATCGAACCTTGGACGGTCAAGCGCCGCGGTTACGATGTTGCGGTTTACGCCCCGCAGTCGCACCCCGCCCTCCATGCCCATCGACACCCCGCCGCCCGCTGACGCGCAAGACGTCGACGGCGTGCGTCCGCGCGTCGAGCAGCGCGAGGAGGCTGGCGCACGTTGGACGGTGGCGCGGGGCTGCTGGACAGCGATGGCGATGTCCTCCCAGGCCACCTGGGAGGCACTCGAAAAAAGCCTGAAGGGCGCACCGGCGCAGGACGATCGCGCCTGGGACCTGCGCCCCATCGATCAGCTCGACCACATTGGCGCCCAACTGCTGTGGAACCACTGGCAGCGCGCCTGGCCCGCGCAGCTTGAAATGGAATCGCGCCACAAGGCCGTGCTCGACCAGGTGGCGCAGTACACCTGCAGCGCGCCGGCCGACCCGGGCAAGACGCTGGCCGAGCACCTGCGTTCGTTCGCCCACAACGGGCCGCGCATGATGTTCGTGGCGCGCGATTTCCTGCGGCTGATCGGCCAGCTCACGCTCGACATCGGCCGCCTGCTGCGGGCACCGCACCGTGGGCCCTGGCGCGACTTCTCGGGCCATCTCTATCACTTCGGCGCCACGGCGCTGCCCATCACCGCGCTGGTCGGCTTGCTGATCGGCGTGGTGCTGGCCTACCTGACCTCGCAGCAGCTGCGCCAGTACGGCGGCGAGGCCTTCATCGTCAACATCCTCGGCCTGTCGCTGATCCGCGAGCTGGGGCCGGTGCTGGCCGCGGTGCTGATCGCGGGCCGATCGGGCTCGGCCATCACCGCGCAGATCGGCGTGATGCGCGTGACCGAAGAACTCGACGCCATGCGCGTGATGGGCATTCCGCACGGCTTTCGCCTGGTCATGCCGCGCGTGCTCGCACTGGCCATCGCGATGCCGCTCATCAGCATGTGGACCTCGATGGCGGCGCTCTTCGGCGGCATGATCGCGGCCGATCTTGCGCTGGACATCGGCCCGGCCTACTTCATGAGTGCGCTGCCGCGCGCCGTGCCGCTCACCAACCTGTGGCTGGCGATGGGCAAATCGGCCGTGTTCGGCGTCATGATCGCGTTGATCGCCTGCTACTTCGGCATGAAGGTCAAGCCCAACACCGAGAGCCTGGGGCGCGGCACCACGTCGTCGGTGGTGGCGTCGATCACCATGGTGATCCTGGTGGATGCGCTCTTCGCGGTGCTGTTCAGGGGCGTGGGGTTCAGGGCATGAACGGCGCCACGGCCAGCGGCAACGGACACGACAACGCGCAGGCGGTGGTCGAGATCCGCAAGCTCTGGACGGTGTTCGAATCGCCCGAAGGCGACCAGGTGGTCCACCGCGACCTCGACCTGACGATCCACCGCGGCGAGGTGCTGTCGCTGGTGGGCGGATCCGGCACCGGCAAGACCGTGCTGCTTCGGCAGATCCTCGGCCTGGAGCATCCCGACAAGGGCACCGTCTCGGTTCTCGGCCATCCGCCCGGGCGCCTGAGCGCCACGGGTGCGGCGCAGGTCGGCATGCTGTTCCAGCACGGCGCGCTGTTCTCGGCCTTCAGCGTGCTCGACAACATCGCCTTTCCACTGCGCGAACTCAAGCTGCTGCCGGACGACCTGATCCGCGACGCCGCCCTGGTCAAGCTGCAGATGGTCGGCCTCGATCCGCAGCAGGCGACCAAGAGCCCGTCCGACCTGTCCGGCGGCATGATCAAGCGCGTGGCCCTGGCGCGCGCGCTCATCATGGACCCGCCGCTGCTGCTGCTCGACGAACCCACCGCCGGCCTCGACCCCGAGAGCGCCGACGGCTTCTGCGACCTGCTGCGCAGCATGCACCGCGAGCTGGGGCTCACGGTGGTCATGGTCACGCACGACCTCGACACGCTGTTCGACCTCAGCACGCGCATCGCGGTGCTGGCCGACCAGCGGGTGATCGTCGCGGGCACGGCGCGCGACGTGATCGCGTATCCGCATCCGTTCATCCACGAATACTTTCTCGGCGGCCGCGGCCAGCGCGCCATGGAAGCCCTGCACGAAGGCGCGCCCTCGGCGCTCGTCGCAGGGCACCACGGCACCGGCCCGACCTCCACCCACGAAAGGTAGCTGCCATGGAAAACAAGGCCCACGCCATCGCCGCCGGTGCCTTCGTGCTCGGCCTCATCGCCGCGCTGGTCGCGCTGGTGGTCTGGCTCACGCGCGACAACACGGTGCGCAACGTCTACGAACTCTCCACGCGCGATGCGGTCAGCGGCCTGCAGCCGCAGGCGATGGTGCGCTACCGCGGCATCGCGGTGGGCAAGGTGGCGCTGATCGACTTCGACCCCAAGGTCAAGGGCAACGTGCGCGTGCGCATCACGGTCGACGAGCGGGTGCCGCTCACCACCTCGAGCTTCGCCACGCTGTCCTACCAGGGCGTGACGGGCCTGGCCTTCATCGCGCTCGACGACAAGGGCGAGTCGCAGTCGCCGCTGTCGCCCAACAACGACGATCCGCCGCGCATCCCGCTCAAGCCGTCGGTGCTGGCGCAACTGCAGGACCGCGGCGAGGCCATCATCAACCAGGTCGAAGAGGTGACGAAGCGGGCCAACGTGCTGCTGGGCGACGCCAACCAGAAGCGCATCGCCGATGCGCTGGAGAGCATCGCGCAGGCGACCAACAGCGCCAACCAGCTCACCCGCTCGCTCGACAACACGGTGAAGACCGGTCTCAACCCGGCGCTGGCCGCGCTGCCGCCGCTGATCGACCGCACCAAGGACACCATGGGCACGGTGAAGACGGCGGCCAGCGATGTGTCTCGCGTCTCCAACAACCTGAACGCCACGGTCGGCCGGCTCAATGCCAAAGACGGCCCGATGGACCGCCTGAGCGACGGCACCAAGTCGCTGGCGCAGGCGGTGGACTCCTTCAACGCCGCCACGCTGCCGCGCGTGAACCGGGTGGCCGACGACACCTCGCGCGCGGTGCGCCGCCTGGGCCGCGCGGCCGACGGCATCAACGACAACCCGCAGTCGCTGTTGTTCGGCAACGGCGGTGTCGTGGCCGGGCCCGGCGAGCCCGGCTTCTCCGCGCCTGCTTCCACGCGTCCTTGAACGTGAACACCATGAACGACAACGCACAAGTGCTTTCGCGACCGGTGGCCCGCCGCCGCATGCTGCTGGCCGTGCCGGCTGCCGCGGCGCTCCTTGCCGCGGGCTGTGGCGCGCTGCCCGACAAGCCGAGCCGCACGACGCTCTACGACTTCGGCCCCAATCTCGCTGCCGCGGCGCCTGCGCCTGCCAATGCGGCGCCCTTGCCGCCCATCGTCCTTGCCGAGATCGACGCCAGCACGCGATTGGAGGGCACGCAGCTGCTGTATCGGCTGGGCTATGCCGACAGCAACGAACTGCGCCCCTATGGCCAATCGCGCTGGAGCCTGGCGCCTGGGCAACTGCTGCACCAGCGCCTGCGCGACGCGCTGGCCCAGCGACGCATGGTGGTCGGATCGGAAGAGGCCGCCACGCTCGCGCGCACCGAGGGCCGGGTGCCAGACACCCTGCGCGTGGCGCTCGATGAATTCAGCCACTACTTCGAGTCGCCCACGGGCAGCGTGGGCCTGGTGCGCTTGCGTGCGACGCTGATCCGCAGCGGCGCCGGTGGCGACCGCGTGATGGCGCAGCGCAGCCTGGTCGTCCAGCGGCCGGCGCCCAGCGGCGACGCAGCCGGCGGCGTGAAGGGGCTGGCGGCAGCCAGCGATGCGGCCGTGGCCGAACTCGTCGCCTGGGTCGACCAGGTACGCTGATTCGGCAACTGGCCATGCGCCGCATCGGCCTCATCTCGGACACGCACGGGCTGCTGCGGCCCGAGGCCATCGCTTTTCTGCAGGGGTGCGAACACATCGTGCACGCCGGCGACATCTGCGATCCGCGCATCCTCGATGAACTCGCAGCGATCGCGCCGGTGAGCGCGGTGCGCGGCAACAATGACGTCGGCGCCTGGGCGCGGGCCGTGCCCGAGACCGCGCTGGTGACGCTCGAGGGCCTGCGGCTTTACGTCGTGCACGACATTGCCGACCTCGACATCGACCCGGCCGCCCAGGGCGTGCAGGTCGTCGTTTGCGGGCATTCGCACCGGCCCAAAGCCGAAGCGCGCGACGGCGTCTGGTACGTCAACCCGGGCAGTGCCGGGCCGCCGCGCTTTCGACTGCCGATTTCGGCGGCCGAACTGGTGGTCGAGGGCGGCGGCGTCACGCCTCGCATCGTCGAGCTCGTGAAGCGCTAGCTAGGTGCAGTGCAAGCCGCAGTTCAAGCTTCAGTGCGAGCGTCAATGACCGCGTGACAGTGCCGGAAAGAGCGTGGACAAGCCGTCCGCCATTACCTCTACCGCCAGCGCCGCGAGGATCAGGCCCATCAGCCGCGTCATGACGTTGATGCCGGTCTTGCCCAGCACCCGCGCGATCGGGTCGGCCAGCGAAAAGATGACGCCCGTCGCCAGCCCGACCACGACGCCGTAGCCCACCAGCACCGCGAGTTCCCAATAGTGCTGCGTCTTCTCGGCATAGATCACCATCGTCGACATGGTGGCCGGCCCGGTCAGCAGCGGGATGGTCAGCGGCACTACCGCGATCGAGGCGCCCAGCGAGGCCTTCACTTCCGCGGCGCGGATCTCCTCCTGGTTGCTCTTGGACTCCGCCGGCTGCGCGTTGAGCATGTTGAGCGAGCTGATCAGGAGCAGCATGCCGCCGCCGACCTGGAAGCTGGCGATCGAGATGCCGAAGAAGGCCAGCAGCTGGAGCCCGAGTAGCGCGCTGATCGCGATCACCATGAAGGCGCTGAAGGCCGACGTCCATGCCGTGCGGCTGCGCTGGGCCTCGGTGTAGCCCTGCGTGTAGTGGATGAAGAAGGGCACGATGGCCAGCGGGTTCACGATCGCCAGGAGCGTGATCAGCGGCTTGACGAGGTCCATCGTCGGAGATGCCATCAGCGGCCTCCGGAAACGTCCAGGAAGGTGCCGGTGACGTAGCTCGCTTCGTCCGACAGCAGCCAGACGATGCCGTTGGCCACTTCCTGCGCGCTGCCGACGCGCTTCATGGGCACTTGGCCGGCCAGCTGGAAGGCGCGGTCGGGCATGCCGCCCGAGGCGTGGATTTCGGTGTCGATGAGGCCGGGGCGTACCGCGTTGACGCGGATGCCCTCGTCGGCCACTTCCTTGGCCAGGCCGATGGTGAAGCTGTCGATGGCGCCCTTGCTGGCCGCGTAGTCGACGTACTGGCCCGGCGAGCCGAGCCGGGACGCGGCGCTCGACACATTGACGATGGCACCGCCGCTGCCGCCGTGCCGGGTGCTCATGCGCCGCACCGCCTCGCGCGCGCAGACGAAGCTGCCGATCACGTTGATGCGGAACATGCGGTCGAGCCGCTCGACGCTCATGTCGTCCACGCGCGCCTGCATGTCGACCACGCCGGCGTTGTTGACCAGCGCGCCGAGCGGGCCGAACTTGGCGTCGACCTTCTCGAACATTGCCTTCACCTGGGCCTCGTCGCCCACGTCGGCCTGCACGCTCATGGCGCGGCCGCCGCCGTCGCGGATGGTTCGCACCACCTCGTCGGCGGCCAGCGAATTGCTGGCATAGTTGACGGCCACCGCGAAGCCGCGCTTGGCGGCGATCAGCGCGGCGGCGGCACCGATGCCGCGGCTTGCGCCAGTAATCAAAAGCACCTGATTCAAATCCCGCCTCCTGCACGAAAGCCGTGCCTCAGTTAAAACCGTTCGCGTCGATTACATCACCGAGGAGAGGCTTGTGACTCGCAGCGTCGACTACTACTTCACTCCCCAGAGCCCCTGGACCTACCTCGGGCACCAGCGCTTCGCAGCGCTCGCCAAGGCGACCGGGGCCTCGGTGCGCATTCGGCCGGTGGATTTCGGCGCCATCTTTCCGGTGTCTGGCGGGTTGCCGCTGGGCAAGCGCGCGCCGCAGCGGCAGGCCTACCGGCTGGTGGAACTGGCGCGCTTTTCACACCATCTCGATCTGCCGCTGAACCCGACGCCGAAGTTCTTTCCGGTGGCCGGCGACGATGCAGCCAAGCTGATCATCGCGGTCGACTTGCACGACGGCACGGACGCCGCCATGAAGCTTTGCGGCGCGATATTCGCCGCAGTGTGGACGCAGGAGCGCAACATCGCAGACCCCAAGGTGCTGGATGCACTTGCCGCCGAATGCGAATTGCCGGCCAAGCGCGCCGAGCAATCCTTCAGCCAGGCCGTGCAGGAGCGCTACGAGGAATACACCCAACAGGCCATCGATGCCAGGATCTTCGGTGCGCCGAGCTACGTGGTCGGTGGCGAGATCTTCTGGGGCCAGGACCGGCTGGACTTCGTCGCCCGTGCATTGAACGCGCGCTGAATGCGCCTTGAACGTCGACCCCCCACACACACCGAACGCACGTTGACCATTCATCGAAGCTCCGCCGGGGCTTCATCGAAACAATCCCCCTCACCAACACAGACAGGAGCACTGCCATGGGCCAGTTCATCGACCTCACCGCCAAAGACGGATTCAGCTTTCCCGCTTACGTGGCGGAACCCGCCGGCAAGCCCAAGGGCGCGGTCGTCGTCGTCCAGGAGATCTTCGGCGTCAACTCGCACATCCGCTCGGTGGCCGACGGCTACGCGGCCGACGGCTATCTTGCGGTGGCGCCGGCAACCTTCCATCGCGTCAAGCCCGGTGTCGAACTGGGCTACAGCGAAGACGACATGAAGGCCGGCTTCGCGCTCAAGACCGCGGTCGAGGCCTTGCCGGCACCGGGTGTGCTGCAGGACTTGCAGGCGGCAGTGGAGTACGCCGCGCGCGGCGGCAAGGTGGGCATCGTCGGCTATTGCTGGGGCGGGTTGCTGACCTGGCGCGCCTCGGCCAAGGTGTCCGGCTTGTCGGCTGCCGTGCCCTACTACGGCGGCGGCATGACGACGCCGGAGGAAAGCGCGATCACGCCCAAGGTGCCGGTGCTCGCGCACTTCGGCAACAACGACCATTGGATTCCGCTCGACACGATCGAGACCTTCAAGAAGGCGCATCCTGAAGTGGAGGTGCACGTGTACGAATGCGGCCACGGCTTCAACTGCGACCAGCGCGGCTCCTACGACGCCGGCGCGGCCAAGCTGGCGCGCGAGCGCACGCTGGCCTTCTTCGCCAAGCACCTGGGCTGATGGTGCTCGGCGTGGGCCGGCGGCATTCGATGCGCGTTACCGCGGCCCTGCTGGCGCTGGCGGCCTCCGTCGCAGTGAAGGCTGCGGATTACGGCGGGCCGCTCTTCGATACGCACCTGCACTACAACGTCGAGGCGTGGGACAGGGACACCGGGCCCTACCCGCCGGCCGAAGCGCTCGCGCGCATGCAGCGCAATGGCGTGAAGGCCATCATCGCCAACTCGCGCCCCAACGCGGGCACCCACGCGCTCGCTGCGGCGCGCGAGACGCGCGCGGCCGGCGTGACGGTGGTGCCCTTCGTGCGGCTCTATCGCAACCGCGACGATTACGGCAACTGGTTTCGCGACGAGAGCATCTACGAGATGGTGCAGACCGAACTGGCGCGCGGCACCGCCAGCGGGCCTTATCGCGGTCTGGGCGAGTTTCACCTGTACGACAGCGCGAACGCCAACGGCCCGGTGTCCCGCAAGCTGATGGTGTTGGCGGAAGAAAAGAAGCTGGCCGTTCTCGCGCACGTGGACGATGTGGCGATCGACCTGTTGATGGCGCATTCGCCATCGAAGGGCCAGGGCCTGCGCATCATCTGGGCGCATACGGGCATCGGCGGTCCGCCGGTCGCGCGCGTGCGGGCGCTGCTCGAGCGATATCCGCTGCTGATGGGCGAGCTCTCGTACCGGCCGGGCCTCACCTGCGAAGGCGGCGGGCTCTGCCCCGAGTGGCGGGCGTTGATCCTGCAGTATCCCGGGCGCTTCATGGTTGGCTCCGACACCTGGGTCAACCAGCGCTGGAGCGCCTACGACGAGATCATGGGCGGCTATCGCCGATGGCTGGCCGACCTGCCGGCGGAGGTGGCGCAGCGCATTGCGTGGGGCAACGCGGCGGCGCTCTTCGGGTTGCGCTGAGGGCTTCGTCGGCAACGCGCAATCGCATGGGGCAGTCACGCGATTGCAATTGTTTCGGTTCGAGAAACGCCGCGTCTCGTTTCGGTGCCTTTTCTCGATGTCGTTTGATCGGAAACTTGCTCGCACAGGCCAGCCCCGTGCAGGCCTGATCCGGAACAACTCCATCGAACCCAAGGACCTGACATGAACACCACCCGTTTCCTCGCCATCGCAGCGCTGTCGCTGCTCGGTGCTGCTGGCGCCCAAGCTGAAATCTACGAAGGCGTGCAGGCACCGGTCTCCGGAATGAGCCGCGCCGACGTCGAAGCCGAGGCGGTCCGTACTGCCGCCGCGCCGAACCAGAACGTGGTGCGCGGCTCGCGCGGCGCAGAGGCCTTCAAGTCGGTGGCCGACCCGGAAGCCGTACGCGCCCAGGCCATCGCCACTGCGAACGCGCCCGACCAGAACGTGACCGGCGGCTCGCGCGTCAACAGCCGCGTGATCTCGACCATGAACAACCGCGCCGACGCTCAGCAGCAAGCGCAAAAGCAAGGCGCTTCGACGGCCAAGTAATCGGCAGGCCGCAGAGGCCCGCAAGCATCGATAAATGCGGATGGAAAGCCGGGCAGTGCGAAAGCGCCGCCCGGCTTTTTATTTGTTCCTGGCCAGGTAGCGCTTGCGCCAGAAGACGAGCACCAGCAGCAGCGCGATGCCGGCCATGGACGCCATCGCGATCCAGAAGCCGTCGGCCGCATGCACGAGCGGGATGAATTCGAAGTTCATGCCGAAGATGCCGGCGATGAGGTTGAGCGGCAGGAACACCGCGGTCAGCACCGTGAGCACCCGCATGATGTCGTTGGCCCGATGGCTTTGCACGCTGAAGTGCAGCTGCACCGCGGTCTCTGCGTTCTGCTCGAGCCGCCGCACGTGGTGCACTACGCGCTGGATGTGCTCGAGCACGTCGCGGCTGCGCACGAGGATCAGCTCGCGCTCGCGTGACTCGGCGGGGCCTGCGGGCGAGGGCAGCGTTTCGAAGGCGTCGATCCAGTCCTGGATGGCGGCGCGCTGGTCCTCGCAGATCTCGTCCAGGTGATGCAGCGACTGGCGCGCTTCCATCAGCGCGCTCCAGTTCGTGAAGCGGCTGCGCGGGTCGACCAGCTCGGCCTGCCAGTGGTCGAGCTGGCGGGTCAGGTCGCGACGCAGGTCGAGGTAGGCATCGACGATCAGGTTGATCACCCGCAGCATCAGGTCGGCAGGACTGGTCGGCACGCGTGCCGAGACGGCGCGCACATCGAGCGTGGGCGGCGTCGCGGTGCCGCGGGCTTCGGGCACCACCGCATTCAGCAAGCGGGTGGCGAAGGCGTCACGCACCGAACCGTCTTCGGGGTGCACCGACACGAGCACGCGGTCGAACACCGCGAAGCCCACGGGCCGTGTGTCCACGCGACGCAGCGCCGGCGGTCCGCTACGTGGCGATGGCGTTTCGGTGGCGGCCGGTGCGGGGCCGTTGGCGGCGGCGAGCCGACGGAACACCAGGACGTCGTATTTCGACGTGTAGTCGTAGCGCGAGGGCAACTGGTCGTTGAGCAGGTCGGCCACATGCAGGTCGACCAGGTGGGTTCCGCAGAGCGACTGCAGGGTGCCTTGCACCGCGGCCAGGGACGCGCGCAGCTCGTCGCGCGTGAGCGACAGCCACAGATAACCGGCACAACTGCCCGGCACCGTCAGCGGCGCCAGTTCGGGATGCTCGACGACGCGGCTGCCGCTGACCTCGAAGATGCGCATTCCAACGGCGGCTCAGGGCCTGATCAGCAAACGCGCGGCGTCGAGCGCGAAATAGGTGAGCACGCCATCGGCGCCGGCGCGCTTGAAAGCCAGCAGGCTTTCGAGCATCACCGCGTCATGGTCCAGCCAGCCGTTCTGCGCGGCGGCTTTGAGCATCGCGTATTCGCCGCTGACCTGGTAGGCGAAGGTCGGCACGCGGAACTCGTCTTTCACCCGGCGCACGATGTCGAGATAGGGCATGCCGGGCTTCACCATCACCATGTCGGCGCCCTCGGCGATGTCGATGCCGACCTCGCGCAGCGCCTCGTCGCTGTTGCCCGGGTCCATCTGATAGACCTTCTTGTTGCTCTTGCCGAGATTGGCGGCCGAGCCCACCGCGTCGCGAAAGGGGCCGTAGAAGGCGCTGGCGTACTTGGCGCTGTAGGCCATGATCCGCGTGTGGACGTGGCCGGCCGTCTCCAGGGCGCCGCGGATCGCGCCGATGCGGCCGTCCATCATGTCGCTCGGCGCCACGATGTCGACGCCGGCTTGCGCTTGCACCAGCGCCTGTTTGACGAGTACTTCGACGGTCGGGTCGTTCAGGATGTAGCCGGTGTCGTCGAGCAGCCCGTCCTGGCCGTGGCTGGTGTAGGGGTCGAGCGCGACGTCCGTCATCACGCCGAGTTCGGGAAAATGCGACTTCAACTGGGCGACCACCCGTGGGATCAACCCCTCTGGATTGAAGGCTTCGTCGCCGGCCGGCGTCTTGAGGCCGGCGTCGATCACCGGAAACAACGCCATGACCGGGATGCCCAGCGCCACGCACTGCTCGGCGACCGGAAGCAACTGGTCGAGGCTAAGCCGCTCCACGCCCGGCATCGAGGCCACTGCGTCGCGCTTCTTGGTGCCTTCTTGCACGAACACCGGGTAAATCAAGTCGCTTTGAGTGAGCGTGCGTTCGCGTACCAGCGCGCGCGTGAAGGCATCTCGGCGCAAACGTCGTGGCCGGCTCGAGGGAAACGGAGCGGGGAGAGTCATGGCGAAAATTGTGCCCGAAGTGCTTTCTTGGCCCTGGGGCGCAGCCAAAGAATGTGTGATTTGTAATGCTTTTGAGCTACACAAACTCTGAAATCCGTCAAAAAATTAGAACTGGCTTGATCGGCGTTAATGCCTTTGTTAAATTCCGCGGTGGGCGGCTTGCCGCTCCCCGCTTTTCCTCCCTGAGCGGGTGCCTTGATGTGTGACAGCAAAAGGGCTTCCCAGCCCGGCGTTTTGGCGCCGGGCTTTTTTTTGCCCGGCGCCGGCCCGGCCCGCCAGAGGCCCGCCACTAAACTGCCGCCATGCTCTGGGTCAAGTCGCTGCACATCGTTTTCGTCGTGAGCTGGTTCGCCGGCCTGTTCTACCTTCCGCGCATCTTCGTGAACCTGGCGATGGTGCCGCCCGAATCCGTGGCCGAACGTGAGCGCCTGCTCCTCATGGCTCGCAAGCTGTTGCGCTTCACCACCTTCCTGGCCGTGGCGGCTGTCGGCTTCGGGCTGTGGCTCTGGATGGGTTACGGCATCGGGCGCGGCCCCGGCAACGGATGGATGCATGCCAAGCTGGCACTGGTGCTGATCGTCATCGGATACCACCATGGCTGCGGCGTTCTCCTGCGCAAGTTCGTGGCGGGCCAAAGCCGGCGCAGCGATCGCTGGTTCCGGTGGTTCAACGAGGCGCCGGTGCTGCTCCTGCTGGCAATCGTGGTGCTGGTGGTGGTCAAGCCTTTCTGATCGGTGGCCCATTCGCACAAGTCCGCAGCGCTGCCGCTTGCGCTTGCTTACGCGGCGCTGATCGTCTACGCCAGCCTCTATCCGTTCGCCGACTGGCGTGACCAGGGCATCGCGCCCTGGTCCTTTCTTGCGGCTTCTTGGCCGAAGTATTGGACGGGCTTCGATTTCGGCATCAACGTGGCCGGCTACGTGCCGCTGGGTTTTCTGACCGCCATCGCCGTGCTGCGCACCTGGCCCGGCACCGGGCCGGTGCGCGCAGTGTTGGCCGCGACGCTGATGGGCGCGGCGATGTCGTTCGCGATGGAAGCTCTGCAGAGCTACCTGCCCGCACGCATTCCGTCCAATGTGGACCTCGGCCTCAACAGCGTGGGCGTTCTGGTGGGCGCCGTGCTGGCAGCGGCGCTGGAGCGACTGGGCGCGGTGGCGCACTGGCACCGGACGCGCTCCGACTGGTTCTTCGAGGATTCGCGCGGGGCGCTGGTGCTGCTTGCGCTCTGGCCGCCGGCACTGCTGTTCCCCGCGGCGGTCACCTTCGGGTTGGGGCAGGTCTTCGAGCGGCTCGAAGCAGCGATTTCCGAATGGCTGCTCGACACGCCCTTCATCGACTGGCTGCCCGTGCGGCAGTTCGAGCTGGAGCCCCTGGTGCCGGGCGTCGAATTGCTGTGCGTTCTGCTTGGCGCGCTGGTGCCTTGCCTGCTGGCTTTTCTCGTGACGCGCCAGATCAGGCGTCGGGCGGTGCTGCTGCCGCTGGTGCTTCTGGCCGGTATCGCGGCATCCGCGTTGTCGGCGGCGCTGAGCTACGGTCCCGAGCACGCCTGGGCCTGGCTCAGCTTGCCCGTGCAGATCGGCATCGCTGCCTCGTTCTTCGTGGGCGTCGTCTTGCTGCCTGCGCCTCGCAGGCTGTGCGCTGCCCTGCTGATCGTTGCGCTGGTGGTGCACCTCAGCCTGCTCAACCAGGCGCCGGAAAGCGCGTACTTCGCCCAGACGCTGGCGACCTGGGAGCAGGGGCGCTTCATCCGCTTTCACGGTCTGGCGCAATGGCTCGGGTGGCTCTGGCCCTTCGCTGCGCTGGCTTACGTGCTCGCGGCACTGTCGCGCCGCGCGCGACCCTGACGAGCGCGCGCCTGGAGCAGCTCAATAGAATGGGCCGATGTCCAGTTCCAGCACGGTGCCCGAGCACGGCTACTACGGCCGCCACATCTTCTTCTGCCTGAACGAGCGTACCAACGGTGAGGACTCCTGTTCGCACCACAACGCGCAGCAGGGCTTCGCGCGGTGCAAGGCGCGCGTCAAGGAGGCGGGTTTGGCCGGCCCCGGCAAGGTGCGGGTCAACAAGGCCGGCTGCCTCGACCGTTGCGCCGGCGGCCCGGTGGCCGTGGTTTATCCGGACGCCGTCTGGTACACGTTCGTCGACGAGGAGGACATCGACGAGATCGTCGATTCGCACCTGCGCGACGGCCAAGTGGTCGAGCGGCTGTTGCTCCCCCCTGACGTGGGACGTTGACGCGCCATGAACTCACAAACCGAGAAGCTCACGCTCCGGGGTGCCGCCGGCGCCATCGCCGCACTGCGCGACCCCGCTGCCGAGGGAGTTCCCGCGCGCGGCGTGGCGGTGATCGCCCATCCGCACCCGCTCTTCGGCGGCACCATGGACAACAAGGTCGTGCAGACCCTGGCACGCGCGTTCATCGCGTGCGGCTGGACTGCCGTTCGCTTCAACTTCCGCGGCGTCGGCGGCAGCGAGGGCGTGCACGACGAGGGCCGCGGCGAACGTGAAGACATGCAGAAGGTGATCGAGCAGGTGGCGCCGGAAGGTCCGCTTGCGATCGCCGGCTTTTCCTTCGGCGCCTTCGTCGCCAGCTGCACGGCCGCGCCGCTTTGGGCGCAGCGCGACATCAAGCAGGTGGTGCTCGTGGGCACGGCAGCTGCCCGCTTCTCGGTGGCGGCGCTGCCGCCGGAGGCACATGAGCGAACGCTGGTCGTGCACGGCGAAAGCGACGACACGGTGCCATTGGCCGCAGTCATGGACTGGGCTCGGCCGCAGTCACTTCCTGTTACGGTCGTTCCCGGGGGCGGCCATTTCTTTCACGGACAATTGCCGCTGCTCAAAGGTCTGGTCGTGCGCCATCTGCGCGCCGGCTAGTGGTTGTTTCTTCCCACATCTCCATGAATCGTCTTCTCGGCGCGCTGCGCGCCTTCGCGGCCGCTGCTGCCGCATCCTTTTGCCTGACTGCCTTCGCGCAAGTGCCGCAGCCACCCGAGGTCGCTGCGCGCAGCTACCTGTTGATGGACGTGACGGCCAATCAGCTGCTCGCGCAAAAGGATGTCGACACGCCGGTGGAGCCGGCGTCGCTCACCAAGCTGATGTCGGCCTATCTGGTCTTCGATGCGCTCAAGGCCAAGAAGATCACGTTGCAGCAGACCCTGCCGGTCAGCACCCGTGCCTGGAAGATGCCCGGCTCGCGCATGTTCATCGACCCGAAGATGCAAGTGCCGGTGGAAGACCTGATCAAGGGCCTGATCGTCCAGTCGGGCAACGACGCAACCGTCGCGTTGGCCGAAGGCGTGGGAGGCACGGTCGAGCATTTCGTCGAACTCATGAATGAGCAGGCCAAGGCGCTCGGCATGAAGAACACGGCGTACAAGAACCCTGAGGGGCTCACCGCACCGGGCCACACCACGACCGCGCGTGACCTGAGCATCCTGGCGACCCGCCTGATGCGCGACTTCCCCGACTACGTTCACTATTACTCGATCAAGAAGTACCGCTACCCGGGCACGCCGTCGACCAACGACACCAATCGCAACCTGCTGCTGTTTCGCGATCCCACGGTCGACGGCCTCAAGACGGGCCATACCGACGCGGCGGGCTATTGCATGATCGTCACGTCGAAGCGCGACTTTCCGAATCTCGGCGGCGGACGTCGCCTGCTGTCGATCGTGCTCGGTGCCTCGAGCGAGAACGCGCGCGCCAACGAGTCGCAGAAGCTGCTGAACTGGGGCTACACCGCCTATGACGCGGTTCGCCTGTTCGACGCCAACCAGCCCGTCGCCACGCCGCAGGTGTGGAAGGGCAAGGAAAACACCGTCAAGCTCGGGCGCACGGAGCCGATCGTCGTGGCCGTACCCGCGGGGTCGGCCAGCAAGATCAAGACCCAGGTGGCGCGGCCCGATCCATTGGTCGCGCCGTTCGCGCGGAACCAGCCGCTGGGCTCGCTGAAGATCACCCTGGCTGATCAGCCCGTCGCGGACGTGCCGCTGGTCGCGTTGGAGCCGGTCGAGCAGGCTGGTGTGCTCGGGCGCGCGTGGGACGCCGTCCGTCTCTGGATCAAATAGCTCGGCCTTCGAGGCCAGTGCTATACTCGCGGGCTTTTCGGAAAAATCCGAAGGGTTTCACGTTTTCGTCATTCCCCGGTAGCCTCATGTCACGGTGAGGTATGCAGCCGGGGTGTTTTGGGACTAATTCATTCATGCCAACCATCAATCAACTGGTGCGCCAGGGCCGCGAGGTCGAAAAGACCAAGTCGAAGAGCCCTGCCATGCAGAACTCGCCGCAACGACGCGGTGTCTGCACCCGGGTCTACACCACGACCCCCAAGAAGCCGAACTCGGCGCTTCGTAAAGTCGCCAAAGTCCGCTTGACCAACGGCTTCGAAGTCATCTCCTACATCGGCGGCGAAGGCCACAACCTGCAAGAGCACAGCGTCGTGCTGGTTCGCGGCGGTCGGGTCAAGGATCTGCCGGGTGTTCGCTACCACATCGTGCGCGGTTCGCTGGACCTGCAGGGCGTGAAGGATCGCAAGCAATCGCGTTCCAAGTACGGCGCAAAGCGCCCCAAGAAGGCCTGAGCCTTCCTGTCGTCATTCAACGGTGTTCGGCGTGCCCATTGCGGTGCATCGAGCGAAGTGACCCGGTGTCGGGTCGAGTAAGTGAGGGCCCTTGTCGGTTCTCGCGGTGCCGGAAGCGGTGCCAACTGAAGCAAAGAGGTTAGAGAAATGCCACGTCGTCGCGAAGTCCCCAAACGTGAAATCCTGCCGGATCCCAAGTACGGCAATGTCGAGCTGTCCAAATTCATGAACGTGATCATGGAAGGCGGCAAGAAGGCGGTAGCCGAGCGCATCATCTATGGCGCGCTCGACCAGATCGAAAAGAAGAACCCGGGCAAGGATCCGCTCGAGGCCTTCACGATCGCCATCAACAACGTCAAGCCGATGGTCGAAGTCAAGTCGCGCCGCGTCGGTGGCGCGAACTACCAGGTTCCCGTGGAAGTGCGCCCGGTGCGCCGTTTGGCGCTGTCGATGCGCTGGATCAAGGAAGCCGCCCGCAAGCGCGGCGAGAAGTCGATGGCCCTTCGCTTGGCCAACGAGCTCATGGAGGCCACGGAAGGCCGCGGCGGCGCCATGAAGAAGCGCGACGAAGTGCATCGCATGGCCGAGGCCAACAAGGCCTTCAGCCACTTCCGCTTCTAAGAACCAAGCCCTAGTCAAACAGGCTGGAAGCCCGACCCACCGATGCCGGGGGGCGGGCTTTCATCCGTTAACGGAGTAATTTTCATGTCCCGCAAGACCCCCATCGAGCGCTACCGCAACATCGGTATTTCTGCGCACATCGACGCCGGCAAGACCACCACCACCGAGCGCATCCTGTTCTACACCGGTGTGAACCACAAGATCGGTGAAGTGCACGACGGCGCCGCCACGATGGACTGGATGGAGCAGGAGCAAGAGCGCGGCATCACCATCACCTCGGCTGCGACCACGTGCTTCTGGAAGGGCATGGCGCAAAACTTCCCCGAGCACCGCATCAACATCATCGACACCCCCGGCCACGTGGACTTCACCATCGAGGTCGAGCGCTCCATGCGCGTGCTCGACGGTGCCGTGATGGTTTACGACGCCGTCGGCGGCGTGCAGCCTCAGTCGGAAACCGTCTGGCGTCAAGCCAACAAGTACCGCGTGCCCCGTCTTGCATTCGTCAACAAGATGGACCGCACGGGCGCCAACTTCCTGCGCGTCCGCCAGATGATGATCGATCGCCTGAAGGCCAACCCGGTCGTGATCCAGATCCCGATCGGTGCCGAAGACAAGTTCCGCGGCATCGTCGACCTGGTGAAGATGAAGGCCATCATCTGGGACGAAGACAAGGGCGTGACCTTCACCTACGGTGATATTCCGGCCGACCTGGTCGATGTCTGCAACGAATACCACGAGAAGCTCGTGGAAGCCGCTGCCGAATCCAGTGAAGACCTGATGAACAAATACCTCGAAGGCGAGAAGCTTTCCGAGGAAGAAATCAAGACGGCCATCCGTCAGCGCACCATTGCAGGCGAAATCCAGCCGATGCTGTGCGGCTCGGCCTTCAAGAACAAGGGCGTGCAGGCGATGCTCGACGCAGTCATCGAATACATGCCCGCGCCGACCGATATTCCCCCGGTGGCCGGCACCGACGAAGACGAAGCGCCGGTCGTTCGCAAGGCCGACGACGAAGAGAAGTTCTCTGCCCTTGCGTTCAAGCTGATGACCGACCCCTTCGTGGGTCAGCTGACCTTCGTGCGCGTGTACTCGGGCGTTCTGTCCAAGGGCGACAGCGTCTACAACCCAGTCCGTGGCAAGAAGGAACGCATCGGCCGTATCGTGCAGATGCATGCCAACAACCGCGAAGAAGTCAGCGAAATCCGCGCTGGCGACATCGCTGCGTGCGTGGGCTTGAAGGAAGTCACCACGGGCGAAACCCTGTGCGATCCGGCTGCCATCGTCATGCTCGAGCGCATGGTGTTCCCCGAATCGGTGATCTCGCAGGCCGTCGAGCCCAAGACCAAGGCCGACCAGGAAAAGATGGGCATTGCCCTGCAGCGCCTCGCGCAGGAAGATCCGTCGTTCCGCGTCAAGACCGACGAAGAATCCGGCCAGACCATCATCTCGGGGATGGGCGAGCTGCACCTCGAAATCATCGTCGACCGCATGAAGCGCGAGTTCGGCGTCGAAGCCAACGTCGGCAAGCCGCAGGTGGCCTACCGCGAAACCATCCGCAAGACCGTCGAGGAAGCGGAAGGCAAGTTCGTGCGCCAGTCCGGCGGCAAAGGCCAGTACGGCCACGTCGTGCTCAAGATCGAGCCGCAGGAAGCCGGCAAGGGCTTCGAGTTCGTCGACGCCATCAAGGGCGGCGTGGTGCCGCGCGAGTACATCCCCGCGGTGGAAAAGGGCGTGCAAGAGGCGCTGACGCAAGGTGTGCTGGCTGGCTATCCGGTCGTGGACGTCAAGGTCACGCTTCACTTCGGCTCGTACCACGACGTGGACTCGAACGAAATGGCGTTCAAGATGGCCGCTATCTTCGGTTTCAAGGAAGGCGCCCGCAAAGCCAACCCTGTCATCCTCGAGCCGATGATGGCTGTGGAGGTCGAGACGCCTGAAGACTACGCCGGCAACGTGATGGGCGACCTGTCCTCACGCCGCGGCATGGTCCAGGGCATGGAAGACATGGTGGGCGGCGGCAAGGCCATCAAGGCAGAGGTTCCGCTGTCCGAGATGTTCGGCTACTCGACCACCCTGCGTTCGATGTCGCAAGGTCGCGCCACGTACACGATGGAATTCAAGCAGTACGCGGAAGCCCCGCGCAACGTTGCCGAAGCCATCGTCGCTGCGCGCACCAAGTAAGCGTGTGATTCGAGCGAGGGTGGCCCGGCCGCCTTCGCTCTTCCAAGTTCTGTCTGCGATCTCGTGCCCTTCGTTGCCCGTGGCGAAGGAATCAGCAACAAGGTGCAGACGTAAAACCAACACACGGGCCTGCTCTTTCAAGGATT
>NZ_LYVO01000077.1 GCF_001984055.1 Variovorax sp. KK3 | reverse complement strand
GCGCAGCGGTGCGGGCGTTGTTGAGGATGAGCCCGCGCGCGGAGACGTCGAACTGGTTGTAGAGGTTGCGGGAGACGCCCGAAGCCGAGGGCGTGCGGATGTTCACGAGCGGCACGCCGTTGGGTGCCGTGAGCACCATGGGCCGCAGGTTCGCGGGCGCGCCGGGGGCGCCGACGATCTGGGCCGAAGCGGGCAGCGCTGCCAACGCGCCAAACGCGCCAAACGCGCCAAACGCGCCCATTGCAGCCGCCACCAACGGCGTGGCCCCGACCTTGCCCATGGCCCGCGCAGTCTCCTGCACGACCACCTTCGAGCCCCGCGCCGCGTTGACGACGACGCGATGAAATCGCTTGTTCAAATTCCTGGCCTCCCTTGCCATCGCAAGGGGACCCAAATCGATCCCTGATGCCCGATGCTCGCTGCGTCAGCGAGACGGCCGTCTCATCCCCGTTGCGGGGCCGGATTCTCGATCAACATCGCTAAAACTGAATCTCGTTTTTTGTCGCAGCCCCGAAGGCCTGCTCACGGCTGCGTTCGGCGTGCTCAGCCGCGTTGGCCGGCGCCGTCGGTGCCCGCTGGCCACTCGAACACGGCGCGAACCGGGCCGCCGGCCTTCACGTCGATCTGGCGCTCGAGGGTCTTGCCCGACAGCGTGGCGAGCACGCGGTAGCGGCCCGGCGCCAGGTCCATGAGCATGAACGGGCCCTTGGCGGTCACATGGTCCAGCACGGCCTGGCCGTTCGCGTCGATCACGCTGACGTCGACCTTGGCGGCGTACTCGGCGCGCTGGCCGTCCTTTACCGAGAACTCGAGGCTGGCGGGCCAGCGGCTGATCGAATCGCGCATGAGCGTGGCTTCGTCGCTGCCGATGCCGCCGCTCACGTATTCGATGCCGTTGCTGACGTGGATCTTGGGCAGCGACTGGGCTTGCGCGCCGCCGGCCGCCAGCAGCATCGTCGCAGCGGCTGCGGCCGAGAGTGCCGCATGAGCCAGGAAGCGCATGCCGCGCCGCTGTTGTATCGAGGAAGTGAAAGTGGAAGCGGAAGAGAAGTACATGGATTGCTCCTGTGAGTTGAGGTGCCTCCATGGTCGGCTTTGCAGGGGTTCGCTTGTTGGCGGCCTGTCCCGTTTCATGCCGCACCGTCCCGCACGCGAATTCATCCGACAGGCATGAGACGCAGGGTCCACAAATGAGATGGTGCGATCACACGCAAGGGCCGCCGATTCCTACGATTCACCCATCGTTCAACCACCTTATCGAGGAGTTTTTCATGGGCATCGTTCTGGCCTTCGCGCCTTTCATCGGCTTCGCACTGGTCGATCGCTTCGCCGGCTCGTTGGCAGGCCTGGCCACCGGCGCTGCGCTCTCGGCCATCCTGATCGTGCGTGACGCGCTGGGCGCGGGGCGTTCGGTCAAGCTGCTGGAGATCGGCACCTTCGTGCTCTTCGCCGGCATGGCTGCCTGGGCCTTGCTCGGCGATCCGGGCTGGTCCGTGATGGGCGTGCGGCTGCGCGTCGATGCGGGCTTGCTGGCCATCGTGCTGGCCACGATGGCACTGCGCCGGCCCTTCACGTTGCAGTACGCGCGCGAGCAGGTGCCGCCGGAGCACTGGAACACGCCGGGCTTCCTGCGCACGAACATGGTGATCAGCGGCGCCTGGGCGCTGGCCTTCGTCGTGATGGTGCTGGCCGATGTGGGCATGCTGCTGATGCCCGAGCAGCTGATGCGCGTGGGCATCCTCGTGACGATCGCCGCATTGATCGGCGCGATCAAGTTCACGCAGTGGTACCCGGAGCGGACCGTCGCGCAGCGTTGATCAAGACAGGGGAGAAGAGGAAGACCAGAAAGAAAAGCGGGAACAAAAAAAGCCGGCCGTCATTGCGACGGCCGGCTTTTTGCGTTTCGGTTCAGTAACGCACGCCGCGGTGGTATTCGTCGGCAATCGAGATCTCGTCTTGCGCCTGGCGGATCAGGTCGATGGCCCGGCCGGCATGGCCGCCGAAGGTGGGGCCGTTGACCTGCTGTGCGCCGCGGATGTGGTTGATGGCCACTTGCAGGGCCTGTTCGGCATTCTCGAAGTTGGGATGCGATAGCGCGAATGAGGTGGCGCAGGCAGTGAGCAGTGCCGTGGCGGCGACGCCGCTGAAGAAGGCAGTGAACGGTTTCATGAAGCTATTCCTTGAAGGGTTGGTTGATGACCTGGTCACTGTAGGTTTTGCGGGGCGGGCGATGTGGGTCTCGCGTCCCATGTCTTGCCCCGGCGTCCCGCATCGCTTCGTTTCCGGCGCAAGCGCCAGACACCCGAACAAGACATGGGACGCGAAGGCAATTCGGCAACGCGCCGGCTGCCTAGCATTCATCCATCCTTCAACACACCGCACAGAGGTCACCATGACATCGATCCGCAGCTTCTCTTCTTCGCCCCTGTCCGCAGCACGCGGGCTCCTGCTCGTGTTGGCGCTCGCCGCCGGCCTGACAGGCTGCGCGAGCTACGCGCCCCCGGGCGGCCCGCAGCCGGGTGCCATCGAGGTGCGCCAGGGCGTCATCGAGCAGATCAATGCGAGCCAGCTGCAGGGCCCGTCGCATGCCGGCGTGGGCGCCATCATCGGCGGCATCGCGGGCGCCGGCCTCGGCAACCTGATCGGCCGCGGCAACGGCCGCGCGGTCGCCACCGTGCTGGGCTCGCTGGGTGGCGGCTTCCTCGGCAACGAGATCCAGCAGGCCGACTTCGACCGGCCGCTGCCGGCGCAGCAGGTGGTGGTGCGCGTGGACAACGGCGTCATCGTCGCGGTCACGCAGCCGGTGAACCCCGCGCTGTACCCGGGCATGCGGGTGTACCTGGAAGGCTCCGGCGTCAACGCGCGCGTGGTGCCGCGTTGAAACGGCGCAGCGCCTGAAAGCCACCCCATGAACCGCCTTCCCATCGCCGACCGCGGCTTTCGCGCGGCCGACATCAAGACCCTCTCGCTGTCGTCGCTCGGCGGCACGCTCGAGTACTACGACTTCGTGATCTACGTCTTCTTCGCCGGCGTGATCGGGTCGCTCTTCTTCCCGGCCCACATGTCCGACGGCGCGCGCCAGATGCAGGCCTTCGGCATCTTCGCGGCCGGCTACCTGGCGCGCCCGTTCGGCGGGCTGGTGTTCGGGCACTTCGCCGACCGCCTGGGCCGCAAGCGCATGTTCAGCCTGTCGGTGCTGCTCATGGCGCTGCCCACGCTGCTGATCGCCTGCCTGCCCACCTTCGAGCACATCGGCTGGTGGGCGCCCGCGCTGCTGCTGATGATGCGCGTGCTGCAGGGCGTGGCGGTCGGCGGCGAGCTGACCGGTGCTTGGGTCTTCGTCGGCGAGCATGCCCCGCGCCGCCACTACGGTCTGGCGCTCGGCACCATCACGGCCGGGCTGACGGGCGGCATCCTGCTCGGCAGCCTGGCCGCCTACGTCATCCATGCGCACTACGGCGACGCGCAGGTGCGCGACTTCGCGTGGCGCATCCCGTTCGTGCTGGGTGGCGTGTTCGGCCTGGTCACGGTCTACCTGCGTCGCTTCCTCGAGGAAACGCCGATCTTCAGGGCCATGGCCGCGCGCCGCGAGCTGGCCCGAGGCGTGCCGCTGATGACGGTGGTGCGCGAACACCGCGGCACGCTGCTGTACCTGGGCCTGCAGACCTGGGTGCTGTCGGCCGCGGTCGGCGTGGTACTGCTGCTCGGCCCCACCTTGCTGCAGAAGCACTATGGCGTTGTTGCCACGGAATCGCTGGCGGCCAACTCGCTCGCGACCTTCTGCGTCATCGTCGGCTGTGTGCTCGCCGGCTGGGCCAGCGACCACGTCGGCGTGCGCCGCGTCATGTTCGTCGGCTGGCTGGGCCTGGGCATCGCCACCTGGCTGCTGTTCTCCGGGCTGCCCAACACGCATGCGTGGCTGCTGTGGCACTACGCGGCCGCGGGCTTCTTCACCGGCAGCATCGCGATCGTGCCGATCTTCGGCGTTCGGGCCTTCCCCGCGGCCGTGCGAGCCACGGGGCTTTCGTTCGGCTACAACGCCTTCTATGCGGTCTTCGGCGGCCTCACGCCGGTGCTGGTCACGGCCCTGATGGGCTGGGACCGCATGGCGCCGGCGCACTACGTCACGGCGTTGTGCGTGCTGGGCGCGGCGGCGGCCTTGGTGCGGCCGCAGAGCGCCCACCCCACGGCACCGAGCGCGGCGCCGGCGCGCGCCTGAGGGACGCGCCATGCGCGCCAGCCTGATCTCGATCGGCGTCTTCACGCTCACGGTGGCGGCCCTGCACCTGGGCAACCGCCTCGCGGCGAGGCTGCCCTCGCATCACCTGGCCGACGATGCACGGCACGTGGCGCACGTCGGCATCGGCATGCTGGCCACACTGCTGGCGCTGGTGCTCGGCCTGACCATCACCTCGGCAAAGCACGCCTTCGACGATCGCGGCGCGGAGGTCGTGAAGGTCGCGTCGACAGCGGTGCTGCTCGACCGGGCGCTTGCCGGCTACGGCCCGGCGGCGCAACCGGTGCGAGCGGAACTGGCGCAGCTCTTCGCCCAGATGCGCGCGCGCGTGGACCACCATGCGCCCAGCGGCATCCTGACCGCGCCGCATGCGCCGATGGCCAACCTCGCTGCGCTCACGCAACTGCAGCATGCGGTGCTGCAGCTGAAGCCTGACGACGAATCGCAGAAGTGGTACCAGGCGCGTGCGATGCAGCTGTCCACCGACATCGCGCTCGACCGCGTGCTGCATGCCGAGAGCGGCGACAGCTCGATCCCGCCGGCAGTGCTGGCCATCGTGATCGCATGGGTGCTGCTGATCTACCTGGGCCTCGGCGTGTTCGGCGCCGACAACGCGACAGTGAAGGTCACGCTTGGCGTCTGTGCCTTCGCCTTCGCGTGTGCGCTCTTCATGGTGATGGAGCTCGATACGCCTTATGCCGGCGTGATCGGCGTGTCGACCGAGCCGTTGACGACCGCGGCGCGGGCGCTCGGCAACTAGCGCGCCGAGCGCGGTGGCCTTGCGCTGCGGGCAAGGCGACCTTGCCGAGTTTTCAATTCACGCCGCGCACGCGCGTGCCTACAGTCGGCGGAATCCGTTATGCGCATCGTCACGACGAAGCGCGCCCTACATCGAAAGGATTCCGGGATGAAGCAGATGTTCATCGGCGGCCGTTGGCTGTCCGCGCGAGACGGCCGCAGCCTGCCCGTGGTGTCGCCCGCGGACGGCGAAGCCTTCGAGCAGATTCCGTTGGCCAGCGCCCACGAGGTCGACCTGGCCGTGCAGGCCGCGCGGGCCGCGCTCGACGGTCCCTGGGGCCGCATGAATGCGACCGAGCGCGGCCGCATCCTGATGAACATCGGCCAGGCCGTGCTGGCGAACGAGGAAGAACTGGCGCAGCTCGAAGCGCGCGACACCGGCAAGCCGCTTGCCACCGCACGCAACGACATCAAGGTGCTGGCGCGCTACTTCGAGTTCTACGGCTCGGCCGCCGACAAGGTGCATGGCGAGACCATTCCCTTCCTGGCCGGGCACCAGGTCAGCCTGGTGCGCGAGCCGCTCGGCGTCACGGCGCACATCATTCCGTGGAACTACCCCGCGCAGATGCTGGGCCGCACGGTGGTGCCCGCGCTGGCCATGGGCAACGGCACCGTGCTCAAGCCGGCCGAAGACACGCCGCTGTCGGCCTTGCGAGTGGCCGAGATCGCTGCCGCCGCGGGCTTGCCCGACGGCGCTCTCAACGTGATCACCGGGCTCGGCGAAGAGGCCGGTGCCGCGCTGGCCGCGCACCCGGGCATCGATTTCGTTTCCTTCACCGGCTCGAACGAAGTCGGCACGCTGGTGCAGCAGGCGGCCGCGAAGAACGCGGTCAAGTGCGTGCTGGAGCTGGGCGGCAAGTCGCCGCAGATCGTCTTCGAAGACGTCGACGCCGAGCGCGCGGTGCCCATCATCGTGCGCGCCATCATCCAGAACGCGGGCCAGACCTGCACTGCGGGCAGCCGGCTGCTGGTGCAGCGCTCCATCTACGACGGCTTCGTCGCGAAGGTGGCCGAGGCCTTCTCGAAGGTGCGCGTGGGCACGCCCGCCATGGACAAGGATTGCGGCCCGGTGATGAACCCGGCGCAGCTCCGGCGCGTACAGCGCTACATCGACGAAGCCCGTGCAGCGGGCGTGCCGGTGCTGGCCGAAGGCACGATCGAACCCGGCGTGCCGTCGACCGGCTACTACGTCAAGCCGACGCTCTTCGGCCCGGTGCCGCGCGAGCATGCGCTTGCGCGCGAAGAAGTCTTCGGCCCGGTGCTGGCCGTGATGCCCTTCGACGACGAGGCCGATGCGATCCGGCTGGCCAACGGCACCGACTACGGCCTGCTGGCGGCGGTGTGGACCGAGAACGCGGGCCGCCTGCATCGCGTGGCCAAGGCGGTGAAGGCAGGCCAGGTGTTCATGAACTGCTATGGCGCCGGTGGCGGTGTGGAGTTGCCCTTCGGCGGCACCAAGCGCAGCGGGCATGGGCGGGAAAAGGGGTTGCTGGCGTTGGAGGAACTGAGTACGACGAAGACGTTGGTGCATTACCACGGGTGATGCTGGTGGGTTGTTCGAGGGCACCAGGCGCATCCAACACGCGCAGCGCCCAGAACCCATCAGCTCAAGGCGCCCAGGTCCGATAGCCTTTCAACGCCTCCAGATCCGGCACCGCCCCCAACCCTGGCCCCGTCGGCACCGGCACCCGCCCATTCGTCACCGGCAGCAGATCGCCCACCACGGCCTCGCGCCCCACGTTCGGGTGGCAGTCGAATTCCAGCAATCCCTCCCCACCGGCTGCCGCCAGCAGATGCAGCGAGGCGAGCACCGACACGCCGCCGCCGAAGTAGTGCGGGCAGTAGCGCTTGCCTGCCGCCACCGTCTTGCGCGCGACTTCCCAGTTGCCGCTGATGCCGCCCCACTTCGTGACGTCCGGTTGAATCACCTGCAGCACGCGTGCACCGATGGCCGCATCGAACTGCGCGCCCTGCAGGTTCTCGCCGCCGGCCAGCGGTGTGGTAGATGCGGCGGCCAGTGCCTGCCAGTCGGACACCGGCGCGTCGACGCGGATCGCCTCTTCGAACCAGCTGAGCTTCAGGTCTTCGATGGCCCGCGCGAAGGCGATCGCGTCCTGCAGGCCATGCGTCTGGTTCGAGTCGCAGGTGAGCACGGCGTCGGGCCCCAGTTCCTTGCGCATGGCGCGCAGGTTGCGCACGTCGACGTCGTGGCCGAAGCCGGTCTTGAGCTTGAAGGCGCGGTGGCCTTCGGCCTGCCGCGCGGCGGCGAAGCGCTCGGGTTCGTCGGGGTTGATGCCGGTGGCGTAGACCGGCACGCTGTCGACATCGCGCCCACTCAGCAGCCGATGCAGCGGCTTGCCCTCGCGGCGCGCGACCAGGTCCCACACGGCGATGTCGATGCCGGCCACCGCTTGCGCGATGGGCCCGAGCTCGCCGGTCTGGATCACCAGCACTTCGAGCTGCTTGCTGAGCTGTTCGAACAGGTGCTGCGGCGAATCGAAGGACTTTCCGACGATGCGCTCGCTGAAGTCCACCACCAGCCTGGCCCGATGCTCGGCACCGACGGCGGGCCAGTTGGCCCAGGCCTCGCCCCAGCCTACGTTGCCGTCCTCGTCCGTCACGCGCACGAGCACGAAAGGCCGGTCGCGAAAGGTGCCGAAGGCGACCTTGATGGGGCTCAGCACGGGCACGCGGTAGGCGAAGGCTTCGATGGAGGCGAGTCGAATCGGTGTCATGGGTTCTCAGTGGTCTTGCGATGTGGGGCCTGCGAGTGCGAAGCGCGGCTCGGCCACGCCGCGCACGCCGACGTCGAAGGCGAGCAGGGCGCCGGCGAGTGGATGCGCTTCCAAGTCTTCGGTGCTCATGTTCTGGCTGGCCGTGGTCACGTACAGCACGTCGAGCGCCGGCCCGCCGAAGGCGCAGCAGGTGGGCCGCGGCACCGGCACGGGCACGACGCGGTCGATGCGGCCGTCTGGCGCGTAGCGCACCAGGCGCGCGGCATTGAATTCGGCGTTCCAGAGAAAGCCCTCGGCGTCCACCGTCGAGCCGTCGGGAAAGCCCGGCGGCTGCGTGCGGGCGATCACGCGCTCGCGGCCAATCGTGCCGTGCCGGCCGTCGTAGTCGTAGGCGTAGAGCTCGTAGCGCAATGAATCGGCGAAGTACATGGTCGCACCGTCGGGGCTGAAGGCCAGGCTATTCGGAATGCACACGCCCTGGCGCACGGCGCGCAGCGCGCGGCCTTCGAGGCAGTAGAGCACGCCTTCCGGCGCACGCGTGAGGTTGTGCATGCTGCCGACCCAGAAGCGGCCCTGGCGGTCGCAGCGGCCGTCGTTGAAGCGGTGCTCCGGTGGCATCGGCGGCGGCTCGACGAAGGACTCCAGCGCGCCGTCGCGCCGATCGAACAGCGCGATCTGCTGCGGCAGGGCGACCAGCAGGCGCCCGTCCTCGACGAGGGCGATGGAGCCGACCAGCGCCGGCATCGGCCAGCTGCGCACCACGCCGCTGGCAGCGTCGAGCCGGCGGATGGCAGGCGCGCGGATGTCGACCCACCACAGGCAGCCGGCCGGCGCGTCCCACAGCGGACTTTCGCCAAGGACGTCGCGCTGCGTTCCGATGCGCATGGGCGGGTTCATGGGCCCATCGTAGGCGTCGCGGCTCGGCGGGCGGAATCTGCTTTGCGGCAACCGGGGGTTCGAAGCCCGGCAAGCCCCGGGCTGTCCCGCACTTCGCTTTGTGCGAAGAGCGGGTTGCCGAACTTCCAATTCCTGCGCGCGGGCACCGGCGCCTAGCATTCGCTGCCAGTCCAGGAACCCAGAGCAAGAACGCGGAGCCCAGCCGATGACCATCGCCACACCGATCCCCGGCGCACGCAGCCCGGATGCCCAGCACCTGTTCAAGGGGCTGGCGCCGGCATCGCTCTTTTCGCTGGAAGGCCGGGTCGCATTGATCACCGGCGGCGCCGGGGGCATCGCCTCGGGCCTGGCCCGCGGCTTCGCGGCAGCGGGCGCCACGCTCGTGCTGTGCGACCGCACCGATGCCGTGCACGAGCGCGTGCAGCAGTTCCGCGAGGCCGGCGCCGATGCGCACGGCCTGGTCTTCGACGTGACCGACGCCGATGCGGTGGCGAGCGCGGTGCAGGAGGCGAGGGCGATCCGCGGCACCCTCGACATCGTGGTCAACAACGCCGGCGTGATCGTGCGCACGCCTTTCCTCGAACTCACCCGCGACGAATGGCAGAAGGTGATCGACGTCGACCTCACCGCCTGCTTCCTGGTGGCGCAGCAGGCGGCCCGCATCATGGTGCAGCAGGGCAGCGGCCGCATCATCAACATGGGCTCGATCATGAACCACGTGTCGCGGCCGCGGCTGGTGCCTTACGTGACGGCCAAGGGCGGCGTGTCGGCCTTCACGCGCGCGCTGGCGGCCGACCTGGCCGGCACCGGCGTCACCATCAACGCGCTGGCGCCGGGCTACACCGCCACCGAATTCAGCCAGGCCAACGACAAGGAGTTCAACGCCTTCGTCGCCGACTGGACGCCGGCCAAGCGCTGGGGCAAGCCTGAGGACATCGCCGGCGCGGCACTGCTGCTGGCGTCGGACGCCGGTGCCTACATCAACGGCCACACGCTCTACATCGACGGTGGCTTCCTCTCGGTGACCCGGTAGTCCCGCATGGAGCGCACGATGCAACTGACCAAGGCTCCACCGGCTCGCACGGCCTCGCCCGTGGCAGCGGGCCATGGCCCCGTGCGCCGCATGATGCGCCAACGCTGGTTCGTCGCGCTGCGCACCTTCGCGGTGTTCATCGCGCTGTGGTGGGCGATGTACCTCTGGAACGCCAACCCGCTGCAGTTGCCGTCGCCGCTCGCGGTGGTGAACGCGCTGTGGGACCTGGCCGCGAGCGGCGAGATGCTCGACCATGCCAGCATCAGCGCGTCGCGCCTGCTGCTGGCGCTGGCCATCGCGATCGTGCTGGCGGTGCCGCTGGGCTTCTGGATGGGGCTGAGCCGCACGGCCGAGGCCTACATCGATCCGCTGGTCGAGATGCTGCGGCCCATCTCCGGCATCGCCTGGCTGCCGCTGGCGCTCTTCATCTTCGGCATCGGCAACACGCTGCCGGTGTTCATCATGGTCTACGTCGGCTTCTTCCCGATCCTGCTGAACACCATCGCGGGCGTGCGGCAGGTCGACCGCAAGCTGATTTCGGCCGCGCAGACCATGGGCGTGAGCCGGCGCGCGATGCTGCGCCACGTGCTGGTGCCGGGTGCGCTGCCGGTGATCATGGTGGGCATCCGCCTCGCCTTCGCGGCGTCGTGGGCGGCCATCGTCGCGGCCGAGCTGATCGGCTCGCCCAGCGGCCTGGGCTTTGCCATCGAGTGGTATCGGCAGCTGCTGATGACGCCCAAGGTCTTCGGCTTCATCGCCGTGATCGGCCTCGTGGGCTACCTGTGCGACGTGGCGCTGCGCGCACTGCAGCGCAAGCTCACCCCGTGGTCGGAAGGAACGGAGCTGTCATGAACACCCTGGCTCTTGCAACGCAGGCACCGCAGACGCGCTGGCAGAAGATCGTGCGCTTCTGGGCGCTGCCCGCCGCACTGGTCGTGCTGTGGCAGCTGTGGGCCCTGACGCTGCCGGCGAACAGCCCGGCGCCCACGCCCGTGGGCGTCGCCAAGGCCGCCGTGGACCTGGCGCTCAACGGCGGCCTGCTGATGGCCACCGTGCAGAGCCTCGGACGCGTGGTGGTCGGCTTCGTCTGCGCGATGGTGCTGGGCGTGGTGCTCGGCCTGCTGATGGGATCGAGCCGCGCGGTGCGCGACAACCTCGATCCGCTGATCGAGAGCTTCCGGCCCATCGCGCCGATGGCGCTGCTGCCCGTGGCCATCTTGTGGTTCGGCACCGGCACGCCGACGGCGCTGGCGATCGTCAGCTACGCGGCTTTCTTCCCCGTCGTCATCAACACGGTGCACGGCGTGAGCCGGGTCGACCGCAAGCTGGTGCTGGCCTCGATGACCATGGGCGTGCCGCGCATGACCATCCTGACGCGCGTGATCCTGCCGGGCGCGGCGCCCAGCATCCTGCTGGGTTCGCGCCTCGCGATGGGCGTGGCATGGACCGCGATCATCGCCGCCGAGCTGGCCGTCGGCTCCAAGTCCGGCGGCGGCGCTTCGGGCGGCATCGGCCAGATGATGTTCGTGTTCTACGCCTACAACATCAACATGAACTCCATCGTCGTCTGCATGGTGGTGGTGGGCATCGTCGCCTTGCTGATCGACCGCGTGTTCCGCACTGCCGAGCACCACCTTCTTCCTTGGAGACACTGAGATGACCTCCCCCAAGCTGCACCTCAAGGGCATCACCAAGAGCTTCGTCGCGCCGCGCACGGGCCAGCAGACGCTGGCGCTGGCCGACGTGTCGCTCGACATCGAAGACGGCGAGTTCATCTGCATCGTCGGCCCCTCGGGCTGCGGCAAGTCGACCGTGCTGAACCTGATCGCCGGCCTCGACACGCCTTCCGCCGGCGTGCTCGAGAAAGACGGCAAGCCTATCACCGGCCCGGGCGCCGACCGCGGCGTGATGTTCCAGGACTACGCACTGATGCCCTGGCAGACGGTGCAGGACAACGTGGGCTTCGGCCTGCGCCACGGTACGCCGGGCAAGCCCTTCACGCCGCAGCAGCGCGAAGAGCGCATCCGCCACTTCGTGGAGTTGGTCGGGCTCAAGGGCTCGGAGAAGAAGTACCCGCACCAGCTCTCCGGCGGCATGCGGCAGCGCGTGGCACTGGCGCGGCTGCTTGCGAACGGGCCCGACATCCTGCTGATGGACGAGCCGCTCGGCGCGCTCGATGCGCAAACGCGCTTGATCCTGCAGATCGAGCTGCTGCGCATCTGGGGCCAGACCGCGCCGCGCTCGGAGCGCAAGACGGCGATCTTCATCACCCACGACATCGAGGAGGCCGTGTTCCTGGCCGATCGCGTGGTGGTGATGAGCAGCCACCCGGGCCGCGTGCGCGCGGTGCTCGACATCGACCTGCCGCGCCCGCGCGACGAATCGGTGCGGGCCAACCCGCGCTTCGGGCAGCTCAGCGAACAGATATGGGGCCTGATCCGCGACGAGGCCTATCGCGCCATCGGCGGCGCCGACGAGCCACGCAGCGAAACCGCCGACGCCGCCTGAGCGCCCGGTCCACCAATACCTGAAAGGAGACTCGCCATGTCCCGTCCTCTGATCCTCCCTGCCGCGCCATCGCTCTCGCGCCGCCACCTGGTGGTGGGCGGCGCCGCGCTCGCCGGCAGCCTGGCCATGCCCGCCTACGTACGCGCGCAGGGCTCGAAGCAGCAGCTCAAGCTGTCGATCGGCCGCATCCCCTGGGCCGCGGGCAATTCGCCCATGACGCAGTACATGATCAACAACAAGCTGCTCGAGAAGCGTGCCGCCGACTTCGGCTACGACCTCACCATCGACTGGCGCGAGTACCCGACCGCGCTGCCCATGGTCGAGGCCATGGTGGGCAACAACCTCGACATCGGCATGTGGGGCAACACGCCCATCATCCGTGCCATCTCGTCGGGCCTGCCGATCAGCCCCATCGTGGTGGGCGAAGGTCACCTGCGCTTCCTGATCACCACGCGCACAGGCTCGCCGATCAAGAACGCGCAGGCGCTGAAGGGCAAGACCATCGGCGTGTCGCTGGGCGGCGATCCGCAGAGCGCGCTGACGCAGATGCTCAAGCACGAGCTGGGCGTGCAGGACGTGGTCAAGGAAGCCGGCATCCGCTACGTCAACATGCCCACGCATGCGCAGGCCGCATCGGTGCCCACCGGCGTGGATGCGACCTGCACGATATCGCCGGCCTTCTATGCGGCCCAGGCCTCGGGCACGGTGGCGATCATGAATTCCTTCGGCCAGACCGAGGACTACTACGAAGGCCCGGCCGGCAAGGGTGCCGGCATCCTGCTGCCGTCGGTGAAGAAGTCGCAGTTCTACCCCGACGGCTACTACCTGCACCGCTCCTTCTGGATCGGCCGCAACGCGCTCATCGAACAGCATCCGCAGGCGGTGACGGCCTTCATCGTCGCCCAGCAGGAAGCGGTGGCGGCACTCACCGCGATGGACGCGGGCGCCGTGTCGCAACTGGTCAAGGACTACTGGAAGCTCGACGCCACCCAGGGCGCCAAGGTGGTGAAGGACGACGTGCTGTTCTCGCGCGGCTGGTCTTGGCCTACCGAGAAGGATGCACTCGCCATCCTCGAATCGTCTCGGTACATGGCCGAGAACAAGCAGATCGAGAAGGCGCTCGACTGGGCCAAGGTGCGCACGCAGTTCCAGCGCACTGCGCCGCTGGTGAAGGCGGCCTACGACAAGCTGGGCAGCAAGCCCGCCGCCGCGGAATTCACGCGCACCGACGTGGCCGACCTGCGCGGCCGGCCGGTGTGGGAAATCGACAAGTGGGCCAACCCCGCCTGAACAGGTCCGAACGGGCTTGCAGGCCGGACGGCCTCGTCTACTGATCAACGAACGGAGTGAACATGAAAGTTGGATTCATCGGCATCGGCGTGATGGGCGGTCCCATGGCGCTCAACGTGCTCAAGGGCGGCCACGAGCTGACCGTCTTCGACCGCAGCCCGGAGGCGGTGGCGCGCCTGGTCGAAGCCGGCGCCAAGGCCGCGGCCACGCCGAAGGAAGTGGGCGCGGCCAGCGACATCGTCGTGACCATGCTGCCCGAGCCGCAACATGTCGAAGCGGTGGTGCTGGGTGACGACGGCGTGGCCGCAGGCCTGCGCAAGGGCGGCATCGTGATCGACATGAGCACCATCGACCCGCAGACCTCGCGCCGCGTGGGCGACACGCTGCGCGAGCGCGGCATGGAGATGGTCGACTCGCCCGTGGGCAAGACCTCCGAGCATGCGGCCACCGGCACCTTGACGCTGATGGTGGGCGGCAACCCGGCAGCCATCGAGCAGGCCATGCCCGTGCTCAAGTGCATGGGCACCGACACCTTCTTCTGCGGCGGCCCGGGCACCGGCCACGCGATGAAGATCACCAACAACCTGCTGGCCACCACCATCATGGTCGCCAACACCGAGGCGCTGGCGATCGGCATCAAGTCGGGCCTGACGCTGGAGCTGATGCAGGAGGTGATGCGCACCACCATGGGCTGGAACCAGCAGCTTGCCGTGGCCATGCCCAAGAAGGCCTTCCTTGGCGACGACAGCCCGGGCTTCGCCGTCAAGCTGGCCTGCAAGGATGTGCGGCTGGCTTGCGACCTGGCCAAGAACCTGGGCTTCGACGCGCTGGTGGGCCGCGGCGCGCAGAAGACGATGGAGCAGGCTATGGAGCAGGGCCTCGGCGAGCGCGACACCGCTGCGCTGATGTTCGTGCGAGAGAAGCAGCTGGGCATCGAGGTACGGCAGAAGCCGGCGGAAGTACCGCGCAAGGCAGCTTGACCCCCGACCCGCGGGAGCGCACCATCCCGCCCTCACGAAAGGCTGCATGACCCATTCGCCCCGGTGCTCCCGACGCTCGCGTCGACACGCGGTCCTTCTGGCCCTCGGTGCCGCGCTGTGCCTGCCGGCCGTCGTGTCGGCACAAGCGTGGCCCTCGAAGCCCATCAATATCGTCACGGCCTATCCGCCGGGCGGCGTGGCCGACCAGATGGCGCGCGTGTTGGCCACCGAGTTGTCGAAGCGCCTGGGGCAGCCGGTGACGGTCGAGAACCGCACGGGCGCCTCCGGCATGATCGGCGCCAACTACGTCGCGAAGGCGGCGCCCGACGGCCACACGCTGCTCATGGCCGCGATGGCCGAGATCGTGTTCAACCCCTACATGCACGAGCGCATGGCCTATCGGCCCGACAAGGACCTGGTGCCGGTCGCAATGACCGTGCGCTACCCCTTCATGCTGGTGGCGAACCCGGCCTTGCCGGTGCGCTCGGTGGCCGACGTGGTCGCGCTCGCCAAGAAGGAACCGGGCCAGCACACCTACGCGACCGCGGGCAATGGCTCGGTGCAGCACATCGCCATGGAGATGTTCGCGCGCACGGCCGGCATCCAGCTGCGCCACATCCCGTACAAGGGCGTGACCCCGGCGCTGACCGACGTGCTGGGCAACCAGGTCTCGATGATGTTCGCCGGCTTTCCGCCGGCCATGACGCACGTGAAGGCCGGCAAGCTCACGCCCATCGGCCTGTCGACCAAGTCGCGCCTGCGCGTGGCGCCGGACATCCCCTCGGTGTCGGAGACGCCGGCGCTGAAGGACTACGACTTCCCCGTGTGGGTCGGCCTCTTCGCACCGGCCGGCGTGCCGGCAGAGGTGCTCGACCGCATCCACCGCGAATCGGTGGCGATCTTCGCCATGCCGGCCGTGCGCGCGGGCGTCGAGGAGGCAGGCATGACCGCCTCCGACGAATCGCGCGCCGCGTTCGCCGAGTTCGTGAAGGGCGAGTCGGCGAAGTACGGGCGGATCATCAAGGAAGCGGGGATCAAGGACGAGTAGGGTGCACGACCAATCCCGTCTGTACGCGACCCCTTTCCCCGGTCCGTCGCTTGACGCTGGGTCTGCACCACTGAAGAATCTGCGGCGTCGGCCGGTTCGGCCGCTTCCCCCACCGCGCGATGATCGAGAGCACACCCTTGGACGCCGCTGGTCAACGTCGACATCTCACGCTGCTGTTCATGGATTTGTGCGCGTCGAGCCGCTTGGCCGAGCGTCTGGAGGCCGAGCAGTTCGCGGCGGTGCTTGCGACGCTGCGCCGTGTGTGCCACGACGCCGTCGAGCGCCAGCGGGGCCGCGTGGTCCGCACGCAGGGCGATGGCGTACTTGCGATCTTCGGGTTGCCGGCACCGGCCGAAGACGACAGTTTCCGCGCGGCGTCGGCCGCGCTCGAGGCGCAGGAGGAGATCGACCGCGCATGCCGTATTCCGCTACCGGACGACCTGCGTCCGCTCCAGCTTCACTCAGGCCTGCATGGCGGCGTCGTGCTGCTGGCCGACGGCGACATCGAGCGCGGCCGCTTCGACATCGTCGGCGACGCCCCCCATACGGCCGCCAGGTTGTCGCAGTTCGCTCCAGCCGGCGCCGTGCTGGCCGACCTCGATTCGCTGGGCTCGCACGCCAAGCACTTCGTGACCGGTGCGCAGACCCAGCTGAGCCTGCCGGGCAGGGCGGCACCTGTGCGCGCTGCCGCGATCACCTCGCGGGTGGCGGCCGCTCCCCGGCTCGACGCCGCGGTGCGCCCCGGCTTGACGCCGCTCGCCGGGCGCGCCGACGTGCTGATGGCATTGGCGACGACGATCTCCGGTTCGGCTCGCGCCAGCGGCCGGCGCCGTATCGACCTGATCGGCCCGCCCGGCGTGGGCAAGAGCCGCTTGCTCGACGAGTTGTCGGCGCTGCCCCAACTGGCCGGCTGGAAAATGCTGCGCGGCCATTGCGCCGACCAATCGCGCTCGCGGGCCTTGCATCCGTTTGCCGAGATGCTCGAAGGCTTGGGTGTGCCGGCGGCGCCGGACGACCTGTACGAGCGACTGCGCGACACGGCTGCGAAGTCGCCGTTGTTGCTGCTGATCGACGACTGGCAATGGGCCGACGATGCGTCGCGCCAGTTGCTCGCGCGCGTGCTGCAGGACGTGGAAGGCTTGTGCGTGGTCCTGGCGCTGCGGCCGCTGCAAGACGCGCCCGAAGGCGTCGACGCAGCAGCGTCCTTCGTGCTGTCGCCCCTGGACGAGCTCGCTTCGAGCCAGATCGTCGAGCGCTGGCTGCCCGCGGCCGATCCGTACACCGTGGCGGCCATTCATCGCCAGGCCGGCGGCGTGCCCTTGTTCGTCGAGGAACTGGCCCAGTCGCGGCTGGCCCGCCGCGGGCTGCTGCGCGATGCGGATCATCCCGGCTGGCTGACGCAGTTGGTGGCCTCACGGCTGTCGCTGTTGTCGCTCGAACAGCAGGAGGTGATCCGCACGGCGGCCGTGCTGGGCAGCGCGTTCCCCCGTCGCCTGCTCGCCACCGTGGGTGGCTGGCGCGAACGCGATCTCGATTGGGCGGCGTTGGCCGAGGGCGACTTCCTGTTCGCGGCCAGTGGCGAAGAAGTGCGGTTCAAGCACGGGCTGACCCGCGATGCCGTCTACGAAAGCGTGGCCCTGCACGAGCGGCGGGCCCTGCACCGGCGCGCCACGCGAGCGCTGGCTGCGCTCGACGCCGCACCCGCGGCGCCGGCCGCCCCCGCAACGCTGGAGGCGCTGGCCTATCACGCGAAGGCGGCGGGGCTGTGGGGCGAAGCCGCCGACTATGCCGAGAGCGCGGCACGGCAGGCGCTGTCGGCTTTTGCGATGGATGTCGCCCGCCGCCATTACCAATCGGCGCTCGACGCGCTGGAGCGTGCCGGGCTCGGGGATGCCGCGGCTGTGCGGCGCTGGTGCCTGCTGGCCCATGAGCTGGGACTGACCTGCATCTTCGACCCCCTGGCGCTGCCCGACGTGCTGCCGACCTTCGAGCGTTGCCTGGAACAGGCGCGCACCACGGGCGACGGCGACCTGGTCGCGCGCTCGGCGTACTGGCTGGGCCACATCTGTTTCGGGCTGGGCCTGTCGCGGCGGGCCGCCACCCACCTGCGCGAAGCGCTCCGGATCGCCACCGACGCCGACAACGGACGCCTGGCCGCGCAGATCCAGGCGACGCTTGGCCAGGCGCTGGCGGCGGCCGGCGACTATGCCGCTGCACTGCCGTTGATGGACAGCGCCCTGGCCGCCAAGCAGCGCGGCGCGCGCAAGGGCAGCAGCGTGGCTGTCGGATCGGCCTTTACCCTGGCCAGCAAGGGCGGCCTGCTCGGTGACCGCGGCGACTTCGTGGAAGCCCAGGCGCAGTTCGACGACGCGATGGCACTGGCCGGCGATTCGACGCACCCCATCGCCAACTCGATCCGCAGCTGGTGGATGGTGGTGCTGGTGTGGCAGGGGCGCTGGGACGAGCTGGCGGAAGTCAGCGCCGAAAGCGCGCGCCGCGCGCACGCCACCCAGGCCCTGTTGCCGCTGGCGATCAGCCGCGCTTGCGAAGGCTACGGCCGCTGGGCCTCCAGTGGCGACGAGGCTGGGCTGAGCACGCTCGCGGCCGCGGTCGAATGGCTGCAGCAGCGGCGCGGGCGCTTCATGACCTCGATCTACCACGGCTGGCTGGTTGAAGCGCTCGCCATGACCGGCGACGCGGCCGGTGCCAGGCGGCAGGCCGCCGCCCTGTTCGCGCGTGCGCGCCAGCTCGACACCTTCGGCATCGGCAACGGCTGCCGCGCGCTGGCGCTGGCGTCGGCAGCCAGCGGATTCCACGGGCCGATCGCACGCTGGATGGCCTACGCCGACCGTTGGGCGGCCGAGCGCGGATCGCGCCGCGAGGCCGCGCTCAACGCGCTGTGCCGGGGCCGGCTCGCGCGCCTGCGCGGCGACCATTCCGAAGCGTTGGTGCAGGGCGCTGCGGCTGCCTATGCGTTCGGGGCGATGGACATGAGCTGGCACGCGAAGTCGGCCCGCGCCTTGGTCGAGGGGATCGGCGGCCTAGACGCTTCCAGCAATCGTAGGCTCAGGGGCCTACGGCCGCAGTGATGGCGATGTCGGCGACTGCGGCCAGCGCGTCGTAGCCCTCCTTGGTCGGGTGCAGCTCGTTGAGCCACCACCGCCGGTAGTTCGTGCCGTACTCCGGCTGCAGTGCAAGCGTGCCGGTCAGGGGCAGGTGCCGTGCGCCCCGTGCGGCGAAAGGCACAACCGCCGCGGCGATCATCGTGTTGAGCTCGTCGATCAGCAGCCGCATGACCGTCCTGCCCTGGTCCAGCGTGTAGAGACTGCGGTCGTTGACCGGATCGAGCCAGGGCGCACCGAAAGGGAAATGGCTGCCATCCGGAATCGGATGGTCATAGCCGTGCACGAGGATCGGGATGGTCCCTTGGGTGGCTTCGACCAGGTTGGCCAGCACGGTATCGAGGCGGCCGCGCAATTGACCGTGCACGAAGTCGGCGACGGCCTGCGGATTCAATGGCGGCGTGGAGCCCGCGGGCGCGGCCAAGTGGTGCAGCGGCGAGGTGGGGAACCAGAGGCCCTGGGGATCGCGGTCGCGCTCGTGAACGTCGTTGCCGCCGCCATCGAGCAGGATGGCGCGCGGCATTCTCTGTCGCACCAGCCGATAGAAGCCGGTGCGCGGTGCCACCGCAGCCATCTCGCGCAGCGTGAGGCCGGCGTCGGAGTACGCCGAGAACCCGGCGGTGTCCCAGCCCAATTCCGCGAGCGATCGTGCAAGGTCCCAATCCAGCGTGGTCAGCGGATGGTTCAGGTTGAACCATGAGTCGCCCCAGCCCAGCAGCGTTCCACGGCTCGTGGCTGCCCGGGCGAACATTCTCGGACCGCCGGCCAGGCCCGCACCATGTCCCGTGACCATGCGCTCGGCGCTGGCGGGGATGGGCGCAGGCGGCCTCGCCCTGTACGCCGGGCTCACCGGGCCTTCGAAGGACAGCAGCCCGTTGAACACCGCAGGGCGCAGCGCCAGCGGCGAGTCGACGATGGCGGACAGGACGCCGGCGATGACGCCCATGGCCGAGGGCATTCCGGGGCAGGCATGGCGCGGTGCGGGCGTGGCCCAGCGATCACCGCCGAAGACCGGCACCACGTCGCGCGCGCCGCGCTCCAGACCTTGCTGCGTGGCCGAGATCAGCCCCAGCACGACGCGGTCGCCGGCATGCACGACGAACGCGCCGCCGTCCGTGGTGGGCAGCACGTGCTCTTCGAGCGAGGTGCGCCAGATGAACTCGGGCATCGGCCGCAGCATCATCGTGCGCGCGATCGGATCGGCCAGCAGCCTCCGGCCATTGGCGGGAGCCGCCAAGCTGTCGGCCGCGGTGCGGGCACGCAGGTCCCAGATAGTCTGGTCGCGCAACCACTCCTCGACGACCCGGCGCAGGTTGTTGTCGGTGGTCGGCACGAAGCCCATGATCGCGCCGGCGATGGTGCGCGCCGCCAGGTCGTAGTCGCGGGTTCCGTCGGGCTGCAGCAACGCGGGGTTGTCGAGCACGGCCCGCGTCACCGGCGCGACGATGCTGGTGTCCGACGCTTGCAGGTAGCGCGTCATCCGGTCGCGCAGATGCTGGCCGTGGCGCTCGGCGATGTCTCGCACGGTGTCGGTCGGTTGTGGCTGAAAGGTGTAGCGCGACGGTGTGTAGAACGCGCCGGGGTAGCGCGCGGGTTGATTCGGCGCGAACGCCCAGCTGAAGCCGTCCGGCGTCAGGTGGCCGCCGGCCGGCGACAGTCCGAACCACGCTTCGAGCAGGCCCGCCAGCACGCGATCGTTGACGTCCCGGATGTCCACGTTGAGTTCCCATCGAGATTCGCCGTAGCCGCCCGCGCGCTGGTCCGCATCGTCGACCCAGCGCTGCAGCAGGGCGCGGGTGAGTGCGCGCGCTGGGGTGTAGCCGTCATCGAAGGTGAGCTGCTCGATCGCACCATTGCAGGCCAGGGCCTGGCGGTCGTACTCGGCACCGGCGTCCAGGCCGAGGAAGATCGGCCCGATGGTGTGCGCGAGCCGCTGCTGGTAGCCATCGACCGTGTAGTGCGCGTCGACGTCGGTCAGCACCTGGCGGACCAGCGCGTCGTCGGCCACCAGCACGCCGTACGGTGTGCGCAGCAGCCCGCCGTGCCCTCGGCGGATCGCCGCCCAGATCGACGCCGTTCGAAACTCGCGGCGGCTTTCGGGGTCTTCGAGCGCGGTCTTCCAGTGGGCCCGTGCGGCATCGGCGCCGGCCTCGGCCTCGATGTCCTGAATTTTCTTGATGGCGGCCAAGCCTTCGGCCACGCTCCAGGGCACCTGCGCCTGGGCAGCACCGGCATTGGCCAGGGCGGCGGCGTCGGCGAGCGTGGCCAGGTGTTCCACGCCATCGAGCGACGGCGCCAGAAAGTAGGCGCCCCAGGCCAGGCGCACCAGCGGCGGTGCTTCGACCCCGAGTTCGTCGTCGCCATCGAGCGGCATGTGAACGATGCTGCCCGCGTTCTCGAAGCGAAAGAAGCGTCGGCGGCCCGCTTCCGCCACGCCACAGATCGCGTCGGCCGCACCCGATGGCGCGCCTGAACTGTTGCCGCCCGCCAGCCAGCGCTGCACGATTTCGAACTGCTCGCCGATGCGCGCGTTGTACGCCATGAAGAACAAGCCCTTCTCAACACCCCCTCCGTCGACGCTGTCCATGTACGACATGCCGCGCCGAAAGAGCCGAGGCGGGCGGCCGCCGGGCAGCGCCTTGACTTCGTTCGCCTGCACGCCATCGCTGACTCGCGGGTTGGCTCGCCGGATGTGGGCGGCGAACGGGCAGACCGAGCCGGCCGGGTCGTCGTCGTAGTTGAAGTCGTTCATGCCGCCACCCGGGAACAGCGGCGTGCCATCGACGTTGCGGCCCATCAGCTTGGCCTTGACGGTGTCGGTCGGCAACCCGGTCGCAGCGACGGCGGCATCGAATGCAGCGACGTCCTGCCGCAGCTTGCGCACCACCAGATAGCTGGCGTCCTGCAACAGCGGCGCGAGTTCGGGCCCGAGCTGAGGGCTCGCGTCGGCCGCGTTGGCATGGCCGACCAGCGCTTCGCCGACGTGTACCTGGTTCGGAAAGAAGAAGGCGTTGTCCGGCGCGAACACCGGGTCGGAATGGCCGTCGGAGTAGCCGAAGTGATCGACTGGGTTGTTGATGTTGTCGAACTGGCGGCGCAGCCATTGCACCGACAAGGGACGCACGCCCGTGCCGAGCCTGGCGAAGCGGACTTTCAGCTCGTCACCGAGTTTTTGCTCGCTGGTGGCGAAAACGCGCACATGCAGCAGGGCGTGCACCGCCTCCAGCGGCACGTTCGGTGCGCCGGGCGGTGGGGGGAGGTCCGGGTGGTCGACGGCAGCGGGCCAGTTCGCCACCGGCAGCGCCCAGCGGCGCGGATGGTTGGCCTGCACGTCGCCCAGCACGCCGGCCCGGCGCTGCATGCCCTGACGGAACTCGATCGGCAAGCGGTCGAGCACGCGCTCGGGGACGCCGCAGGCCCGCAGGCCTTCGAGGCTCAACGTGACGTTGCAGCAATCTTGCCCGTCCACATAAGCGCCTTCGGGGGTCGGCGTGAACTCGCGCAGAAACGCCGCTGCATCGGCCGGAGCGTCGAAGGACACGAGGCAGACGCAGGCCCGCGTGGCACCCTCGACCGCCCGCATGATGCCGGCCTGTGCACGTGGCGGCAGCGTGGGTGCAGCGGAGGGCAGGGGCGGCTTCTGGCGCACGGCGGGCAGCGGGAGCGGCTGCTCCAGCCATTGCAGTGCCTTGCTCAGGCGCTCGCCCGCGGCGTCCCTGATGCTTGCACCGTACTTGATGGGAATCTGCCACATGCGCACGAACTCCGGCAGCAGCTCGTAGGCCGCATGACGCAGCACGTCCCCGTCTGCCGTGCCCGGCGTGTAGAGGTCGGCCAGGCGGTAGACGCCTGCGAGTCCCTGCAGGCCTTGGCGCACGCCCTCGCGTTCTCCGGCAGCCATCGCCTGGGAGGGGCCTTGCGCGAACGGGCCCGACTGCGGATCGCGGTCGTTTCGGATCAGCTCCCACGCGATGTGCTCCGCATCGGTGAATGCAGTCCGGGTGTTGAGCAAGTCCGTGCCCGCCTGGCGTCGCTGAAACCGGTCCTGCATGCGCAGCGCAGTCGCATCGCCCTTCGTCAGCGAAGGCGCACCGTAGTAGAAGGGCGTGTCGATCTGCCGGGACAGCAACCAACGGCTCCAGGCGTCATAGGAATGATCCCAGCCCGTCACGTGGTCGATGGTGTTGCAGAAGATCAGGTCGAGCAGGCGGGCCGCCTTCTGCCAGATCGTCCGCACGTAGGCCTCGTAGGCGCCGTCGAAGTTGACCGACAGGAGAATGCTGCCCGCCTTGCTGGCCTCGTCGGGTTCGAGCACTGCGACACGCAGGGTGTGGATCACGCCCACGCGCTCGACCGCGTCGGAGACGGCTCGGAACAGGTTGTATTCGTGCGCGTTCTTTCGCCCGGAGTGCAGCGCGCGCAGCAGCAACTTTGCGCGGCTGGTATAGGTCACCGCATCGAGCGCCGGCACGAAACCGGGCTTGATGGGCGCGATCACCAGGAGTTCGCTGCTGCCCGACAAGCTCGGTGTGTTGACGACCAGTTCTTTGTGCATGTTCGGCCTCCACCCGTAGGGGCGCCCATGCTGCCATGCCCACTCGCTGCCCACCAGAGGGCGCGACGAGATTGTCTCCACCAAATGGATGAGGCGCGCAGCGCCGTCCGGGCGCGCGAGCCTGGTGCCGTGTTCAGGCCGCCTTCTTGGCCGGCAACGCCTCCACCTGCGGCAGCGGTCCATGCTCCCCGATGGCCGGAATAGGCGCGAACTGCGGCTCGTCCCACTCCATGACGTAGGGCAGCGCCGGCACTTCGACCGTGCGGCCGTGCACCGTCATGCGCCGGGTGCGCAGCTGCGGGTGGGAGATGAGGTCGTGCACCGAGTTGATGGCGCCGTAGGCGGTCTGCGCCTCGGTCAGGCGGTCAGCGGCTTCGGCATAGGTGAGTTCGCCGAACACCGCCTGGATGATCGCTTCGAGCTCGGGCCGGTTGCGCGTGCGCGCATTGTTGCCGGCGAAGCGCGCGTCGGCGGCCAGTGCAGCATCGCCCAGCACCGTGCCGCAGAAGCTGGCCCACTCGCGTTCGTTCTGGATCGACAGCACGATCTCGCGCCCGTCCGAACAGGCGAAGGAGCCGTAGGGCGCGATGCTAGGGTGCTTGAGGCCCACCCGCTCGGGCGCGCCCGCACCGTAGCGCGCCTGCAGGTAGGGCACGGCCATCAAGTCGCCGGCCGAGTCGAAGAGCGACACCTTCACGCCGCTGCCGCGGCCGGTGCGTTCGCGCTGCAGCAGTGCCTGCTGCACGCCGATCAGCGCGTTCATGCCGGCCGTGATGTCGCAGATCGATACGCCGATGCGGCCCCACGGGCCGGGGGCGCCGCTCACGGCGACCAGGCCGCTCTCCGCCTGCACCAGCAGGTCGTAGGCCTTGAGCTGGTGCAGCGGGCCGGATTCGCCGTAGCCGCTGATGTCGCAGGTGACGAGGCGCGGAAACTTCTCGCGCAGTGCATCGGAGCCGAAGCCCAGCCGCGCCGCGGCACCGGGCGCGAGGTTCTGGATGAAGACGTCGGCCTGCGCGACGAGCGCATGGAGGCGCGCCTTGTCCTCGTCCTGCGTGAGGTCCAGCGCCACCGATTCCTTGCCGCGGTTGATCCAGACGAAGTAGGAGGACTCGCCGTACACCGCGCCGTCGTAGCCGCGCGCGAAGTCGCCGGTGGGCCGCTCGATCTTGATCACGCGCGCGCCGGCGTCCGCCAGGCGGCTGGAGCAGAAGGGCGCGGCGACTGCCTGTTCGAGCGCCACGACGAAGATGCCGTTGAGAGGTTTGCTGTCCATGTATTCCTCTGCGTTGGAGGGCCGCGGGGTCCGGCGCCTGCATCGGCTGCAAGCACGCAGGGCGGCAGGCGAGCGGCCGATGCAGTGATTTTTCGCCCTGGGGCCGAACGCGTCCATGGGAATTCGGGCAAGCCGGACTTGTGGAATTTCGAAGCGCGGGCGGCCGTGCACCACGGCTGCCGGGTCAAGCGGCCGGCGCGGCGCGCGCCGAGGCCAGGTGGTCGACGAGCATCCCGACCGAGGCATTGCCCGCCCGCTCCTTCTTCACGCACACGAGCATGTTGCGCTCGGCCCACGCCTCCGACAGCGGCCGCACCACCAGGCCCAGGGCTTCGCCCATGAGGCTCGACCCTTCGTAGGGCAGGATGCCCAGGCCCAGGCCGGCCTGCACCATGCGGCACACCGCTTCGAAGCTGCGCACCTGCACGCGCAGCTGGAGCGTGCGCTCCTCGATGACCGCCTGCTCGGTCAAGAGCCGCATCATCGATGCGCCCGACTCCAGCGCCACCAGGTCGTCGTCGAGCACGTCGGCGAACTTCATCTCCGGCACCGAGGCCAGCGGATGCGCCGCGGGCATCACCACCGCGATGCGGTCGGTGCGGTAGGTGCGGGTTTCCAGGCTTTCGGTCTGCGTGCCTTCGACCACGATGCCGACGTCGGCGTCGCCTGCCAGCAGCGCATGGACGATCTCGGTGCTCCAGCGCTCCTGCACCGTGACGCGCACGTCGGGGTGGCGCTGCGCGAAGGCGGCCACGTCGGCCGGCAGCGACTCGGTCATCACCGAGGTGTTGGCCATCAGGCGCAGCGCGCCCTTGCGGCCGTCGGCATGGTCGCGCATCTCGGCCTGCATCTCGTTGATTTCGTGCAGCAGCGCCTTGGCATGCGGCAGCAGCGAGGCACCGGCCGGCGTGAGCTCGACGCCGCGCGGCGAGCGCTCGAGCAGCGGTGTCTTGAAGCGATGCTCCAGCAATGCCATGCGGCGGCTGGCGGCGGCCAGGCCGATGTGCGAGGCTTCCGCCGCCTTGGTGAGGCTGCGCAGCTCGGCGGCGCGGACGAACAAGGCCAGGGAATCGATGTCGGGCAGCAAGCTTCACCTCGGTGATGTTCGCCCCAGTATGCCCAGGCCGATGGCGATGACAGTCAGGGTCTACGCGAAGGCGAGCGCATAGGGCGGCAGGGTCAGGCGGCCTTCTTGCAGGGGCACGGGCCGGCAGCATGGGGCATCGGCGTCATTGCCGCGCGCCTGCAAGGCGGTTGCGTCCATCAGCAGCGCGTGGTCTGGCAGGGCCAGGCCGGAGAGTTGAACGTCGAGCGCTGCTTCGCCCAGGTTGGCCAGCAGGATCTCGGTGCGGCCCTCGCGTTCGAGCGCGAGCGCGGCGAGCGAGTCCGCATCGGTGTCGACCAGCGCGCGGCAGCGTGCGGGCCGTCCCAGGCACCGCAGCAGCTCGTGGGCCGGCGTGGTCAGCCCGTTCTCGATCAACGCGGCATCGCCCTGCAAGCCGAAGAGGGTGACCGCCTTCGCGCCCGCCTGCGCGAATCGGGCGACGTAGCCGAGCGCCCATGCCGCGCCGAACAGCCCGCGGGTGCGCGGGTCGCGCCGTGACAGCGCGAGCCGGCGCGTGCCGTCGGATGCGGGCTGCGCACCCAGCGGACTCTGCCTGGCGCCGATGCTGCTGGGACCGACGTGCACCGGCAGCGGCCCATGCCGAAAGCGCAGTGTCTCCACCATCGCGGGCAGGCTGCGCAGGCCGGCCATGATCTCGGCGTCGTCGGCGCCGTGCACCACGCTCGCGGTGGTGAACGACAGGAAGTCGGCCGCCGCCAAATCCTCGATGCGGTTGAGTTGCGTGAAGAAGTGCGGCGTGCCCGCGCCGATGCGCGATGCCGGGAAAGCGCGGCGTGCGGCTTCGGTGACCGGCGGCACGCTCGGCAGGGCAAGGACCGAGGCCGGCACGACGTTCGCCGTACGCAAGCTGGCAGCAATGCCTTCGATCTGCGAAGGTGCGTGCGCCGGGTCGACGTTCGCGATGTCGAGCCGCAGCGAACAAGCGCCGCTGACGGCCAGCAAGTCTGCGATGCCGTGCGCATTCACCCACGCTTCATTCGCGTCGAGCGAAAGGTGAAGCAGGGCGGGCGCGAGCGCGGCGAGTGCTGCGCGTACGGTTGGCGGCGCATCCACGTCGGCGGGTGAGATGCCGACGCCGATGGCGGGCAAGGGCGGCCCGGCATCGCCCACGCGCACCTGCACCGGCCGTGCCGTCGTGGCGAGTGCTTTCGCAGGCGGCGATTCGATCTCGAGCAGGACCGCCTGCCGCACCACCATGCCCGCGCGCAGCAGGTAGGGCCGCGGCATCAAGTTCGAGCGGCAGTAGGTCTTGAAGGAGGCATCGGCGTTGTTGCGCTGGTCTTCCAGCTCGAAGTCCTCGCCCGAGAAGCGGCATGCGGCCCAGGCCTCGTCCGCGTAGGCATGGCGGATGGCCCGCACGAGCGTGAAAGGAGGCCAGGGCGCGATCAAGGTCGGCAAGGTGGAGCTGCTGGTGCGACCATCGGTGTGCGTCACTTCCACCGGGCGGCCGCAGGCTTGCAGCGGATGCATCAGGACCAAGCCGGTGCGGTTGGTGAGCACATCCGCGTCGGCATGCGCCGTCGCTTCGTAGCGCAGGCCATCTTCATCGGCTTCGATGCGGATGTCGAAGGAGATGGTGGCGCTTCCGGCGTCGATGTGGCCGCGCAACTCGGCGCGGAATGCGTCCGTGTCGCTGTGGTGCACGAGGCTGTCGACCATGGGCGCGGGTGTGCCCCAGTCGGCATCTCGAAACAGAAAGTCGATGCCGTGCCAGACCTCGTGGCCGTCGTAGCGGATGGGGCCGAGGCGGGTGCCACGCAGCAGCGCCGACAGCCGGCCCGCGGTCAGCGGCAGCGCCGGTGCGGCCGGCTCGTCGGTGCCGAACAGCAGCAGGCGCTGCGCCATGGCTGCGTCGTTCACACCCTGTCGACCTTGCGACGTCTCAGAGCTTGGGATGCTCCTGTACCACCAGCGGCTCGATCTTCTCGACGAAGTTGGGCAGGTCCGCCAGCAGCGTGCGGCCCTCGGGGCTGTCGAGCGCGGCCTTCAACGCATCCTCGGAGTCGAACCACAGCTCGGAGAAGCCGTCGTACGGAAAGTGAGGGAAGCGGCCCGGCTCGACCAGGTTGACCGAGTAGCGGCGCATGCCCGGCAGCTTTTTGCACAGGTCGGCGTGCGTGCTGAGCCAGTGGGCTTCGAACTGCTCGCGGCTCAGCGTCTTCTTGCGCTGCACGAGCCCGATGCGCTTGTACATGATGGTGTCGTCGGCCATGGTGTCTCCGGGTCTCGAATCTGCGTGATGCTAAGGCGGCGCGCCGTGCAACGGGAATCAACTTTCCGGCACGGGGGCTTCGACGAATGCGAAGACTCCTCGGCGCCGCAGCGGCTTCGACCGAGCATGCGGCGTCGGGCGGCCTTTCGCAATCGGCGTTCGCCGCATTGACCAAATTCAGATGGTCCGCCGCAAGGCCGAGGTCTAGCATCGTCCGCAACAAGGAACACTGGAGACAAGCATGCAGCAGCCGGGCCCGCACACGGGCGAAGCGCCGAAGATCTCATTCGCGGGCGTCAACAAGTCCTACGGCACGCAGGGCTCGCGCGGCGGGAGCACGCTGGCTCTGGCCGACTTCGACCTGCACATCGCGCCGCAGGAAATCGTGTCGATCGTCGGCCCCACGGGCTGCGGCAAGTCGACTGCGCTCAACGTGCTGGCGGGCTTCGAGCAGCCTTCGGCGGGCGTGGTCACGGTCGACGGACTGCCGGTGGCCGGCCCGGGGCCGAACCGCGGCGTGGTGTTCCAGCAGCCCTCGCTGTTTCCGTGGCTCGACGTGCTCGACAACGTGGTGCTGGGCGTCAAGTGCCGCGGCGTGGCGGCCGACGACTACATGCCGCGTGCCATGCGCCTGCTGGAGGAAGTGGGGCTCAAAGGCTTCGAGCGGCACTACCCCTATCAACTGTCGGGTGGCATGCAGCAGCGGGTGCAGATCGCGCGGGCGCTCATCAGCCAGCCCGACATCCTGCTGATGGACGAACCCTTCGGCGCGCTCGACTACCAGACCCGCCTCTTGATGCAGAAGCTGCTGCTGCGCCTGTGGGAGCGCTTCCGCCCGACCATCCTCTTCATCACGCACGACGTGGGGGAGGCGATCTTCATCTCCGACCGTGTGATCGCCATGACGCGCCGGCCGGGCCGGGTGAAGCGCGAGGTGCGGGTGCATGCGCCCAAGCCGCGCGACTACGAGTTCCTGGCGTCGAGCGAGTTCACCTCGCTCGAGCACGAACTGGTGCTCGCGGTGCAGAGCGAAGTCGAAGGCCCCGAAGCCGAACGGGCCGAGCGCGCCGAACGTCCGCAAGCTGCCGCCTGAAGGAGAACATGATGTCGCTGAAGAAGATCCTGGGCTGCGCCATCGCCTCGCTCATTCTGGCCTGCACGGGCGCCCGCGCGCAGGGCGCCGCGCCCATCGAGTTCAACTACGGCATTCCCACGGCCGACCACGTGACGGTGTTCGTCGCGCAGGACCTGGGGCTGTTCGAGAAGGTGGGCCTGAAGCCCAAGTTCTTCAATTTCACCTCGGGCGCGCCGCTGCTCGCGGGCCTGAAGAGCGAGAGCCTGGACGTGGTGACGGCGGGGCTGGCGCTGACCTTCGCGCTGGGCCAGAACATCCCGCTCAAGTTCCTGTTCTGGGAAGCCAACAACGCCGCGGCCGAGGGCCTGGTGGTCGACCCGAAGTCGGGCATCAAGAGCTACCGCGACATCGGCAAGGCCAAGAAGATCGGCGCGGCCGTCGGCACCTGTGCCCAGGTGTCGCTGTACCTGATGGCGCAGAAGGCCGGCGTCGAGTGGAGCAAGCTCAACGTGGTCAACATCCCGGCGCCGCTGCTGCGCAATTCCTTCATGAGCGACTCGATCGATGCCGGCGTGGCCTGGCCGCCGTATTCGCTTCAACTGCAGTCCGAGGGCTACCCGGTGGCGAGCTTCGACGAGGAATACACGCCCGAGGGTGGCGTGTGCCCCGGCCTCACGGCCGCGCGGCCCGACGTGCTCAAGAAGCATCCGGACCTCGGCCTCAAGCTCGTGCAGGTGGAGGCGATGGCGCGCGAGGCGCTCGCGAAGAACCCGCAACTGGGCATCGACGCCTTCGTCAAGCGCCTGGGCGTGACGCCCGAGGTGGCCAAGGCCACGCTCGACCGCGAGTGCTGCGGCCGCGTGCCCAGCTTCGCCGACCAGGCCGACCCGAAGTCGCCGTATTCGATGACCTCGAAGGAGGGTGGCCTGGCCGGCAAGCTCAAGCTGGCCAGCGAGGTGCTGCATGCCACCAAGGCCATCAACGAGCCGCTGTCGCTGGCCAAGATCCAGGACGCGATCGACCCGACCTACATCCTCGCCTACCTCAAGCAGAACCCGAAATGAACGCCATGGCCGCCCCCTCCGACATGCACGACACGGCCGGCATGCAGGCCGGTGCCCAGGCACCCGCCAAGCCGGCGGCGGCCGTCCACGCGCCTGCCAACGCGGTGCCGCAGGTGCGCACCCGCCGGCAGGTGCCCAACGTCGTGTACTCGATCGTCTCGGTCGCGCTGCTGCTGGTGCTGTGGACCGCGGTGTCGCACTCGAGCCTGGTCAAGCCCGGCTACCTGCCCACGCCCGAAAGCCTGTGGGACACCTTCGTCGAACTGGTGCGCAACGGCTACCAGGGCCAGCCGCTTCACGAGCACATCAAGGTCAGCCTGCTGCGCACGCTGGCCGGCTTTGCGGCCGGTGTGGTCGTGGGCGTGCCGCTCGGCCTCTTCACCGGCTACAACGTGCGCGCCGGGGCGATGATCTCGCCGATCATGGCCTTCATCCGGCCGATTCCGCCGATCGCGTTCATCCCGATGGCGGTGCTCTATTTCGGCCTGGGCGAGCTGGGCAAGATCGTGCTGATCTTCTTCGTCTCTTTCAACTACGTGCAGGCCAACGCGCATGCGGGCGCCGCCAACTTTCCCATCGCTTACCGCCGTGCTTCCGAGTCGCTGGGGCTCACGCGTTGGCAGACCTTCGTTCGCATCGTGCTGCCCGGCGCGCTGCCGCAGATCTTTACCGGCCTCAAGGTGGCGTTGGCCCTGAGCTGGGCGGTGGTGGTGGCGGCCGAGCTGGTCGGCGCGCAGAGCGGGCTGGGTTTCATGATCTCGGACGCCGCCTTGCTGTTTCGCATTCCCGTGGTCTTCATCGGCATCGCGCTCATCGGTGCGATCGGGCTGGCCATGAACCTCGCGCTCAACGGGCTCGAGGCCCGCATCGTCCACTGGAAGGGCCGCTGAGGCCAAGGAGACAACGAGATGAATTCCTGGAAGCATCTGCTGGCGGGCCTGTTTGCGGCCGTCGGCCTGGCAGCCGGCCCCGCGCTGGCCCAGGCGCAAGCGCAAGGTGGTGCGCCGATCGAGGTCAACTACGGCTACACCACCGCCGACCACGTGACCTTGTATGTCGCGCAGGACCTGGGCCTGTTCGAGAAGATGGGGCTCAAGCCCAAGTTCTTCACCTTTCCGTCGGGCGCGCCGCTGATCGCGGGCCTCAAGAGCGAAAGCCTCGACGTGGTGACGGCCGGGCTCGGGCTGGCCTTCGCGCTCGGGCAGAAGATTCCGCTGGGCATCATCTACGTGAACTCGAACGACGCCACGGGCGAGGGCTTGGTCGTCAACAAGGACAGCCCCATCGCCTCCTACCGCGACATCGGCAAGGCGCAGAAGATCGCCGCCGCCTCGGGCACCTGCGCGCAGGTGGCGCTGTACCTGATGGCGCAGAAGCTCGGCACCGACTTCACGAAGATGGACGTGGTCAACCTGCCCGCGCCGCTGCTGCGCAATGCCTTCCTGAGCAAATCGATCGATGCCGGCATCGCCTGGTCGCCTTACACGGCTTCGCTGGATGCCGAGGGCTTCAAGGTGGTGAGCTGGGACCCGGAGTACACGCCCGACGGCGGCGTGTGCCCGCGCATGACCGCGGCGCGGCCCGAGTTCCTGAAGCGCCATCCGGGTGTCGGCGTGAAGCTGCTGCAGATCGAGACGGCCGCCGGCGACGCGGTGGCGAAGAATCCGCAGCTGGCCATCGACGCGCTGGTCAAGCGGCTCTCGCTCTCGCCCGAGGCGGCCAAGGCGGCGGTGGAGCGCGTCTACATGAAGCGCCCCACGCTCGACGAGCAGCTCGATCCGTCGTCGCCGCATTCGATGGTGTCGGCCGACAAGGGCCTGGTCGGCAAGCTGAGCCTGGCCATGCGCGTGCTGCACACGACGAAGACGATCCCCGAGCCGATTCCGCTCGACGTGATCCAGCAGTCCGTGGACCCGCAACATCTCAAGCGCTTCGCGGCCGAGCGGCGGCCCGGTTAAGACGTTACGCTCGGGCGTCCACCCAGAAAGGCGCAGGAATGAAGAACATCGGCATGGTCGGCATCGGCATGATGGGCCACGGCATCGCAAGCAACATCGTGCGGCGCGACTACGCGCTCGGCCTGTTCGAGCATCCGGGCAACCAGCCGCTCGACACGCTGAAGGCCGCGGGCGCCACCGCCTTCACGAGCCTCAAGGCGCTCGCCGCGAACTCCGACGTGCTGATTCTCGTGCTGACCGGCTCGCCCCAGGTCGAGGCCGTGCTCCAGGGTGCCGACGGCCTGCTCGAAGGCCTGCGGCCCGACACGGTGGTGATCGACTGCTCCACGGCCATTCCCTCGTCGAGCGTGCGCATGGCGCAGGCGGTGCAGGCGGCGGGCGGCCGCTTTCTCGACAGCCCGATGACGCGCACGCCCAAGGAAGCGGCCGAGGGACGCCTCAACCTGCTGGTCGGCGGCGATGCGGCCCTGCTCGACGAATGCAGGCCGCTGCTGCAGTGCTTCGCCGAGAACATCACGCACGTCGGCCCGGTGGGCGCGGGCCACAGCATGAAGCTGCTGCACAACTACGTGTCGCTCGGCATGGTGGCGCTGCTGTCCGAAGCCGCCGCCTGCGCCGGCAGCAACGGCGTCGCGCCCGATGCCTTCGTCGACGTGCTGGCCAAGGGCGGCGGCGGGGGCATCGCGCTCGAGCGGCTCAAGCCTTTCCTGCTGGCCCAGGACACCTCGGGCCTGCGCTTCTCGGTGGCCAATGCGCGCAAGGACCTCGACTACTACAACACCATGGCCGGCGATGCCGGTGCGCACAAGGAGATCGCGGCCGCGGTGCTGTCGACCTTCGAACTGGCGCTCGACCGCGCGCCTCAGGCGCTGGTGCCGGAGCTGCCGGCCATCCTGAAGCCGGCCGGCGGCTGACCTGGCCCGTATTCCCGGCGGGCTGGGGTGGCATGGCCCAGCGCCTATGATCGGCGCACGATGAGTACGCGCGAGATGTCTGCCTTCGTCGGCGGCGGTGGAAAGATGGGAGCCCAGGTCCGTTCGTTCGACTGGGCCGCCACGCCCCTCGGGCCGGCGGTCGACTGGTCTCCAGCGCTGCGCATCACAGTCGACCAGATGCTGGCGTCGCAGTTTCCGGCCTGCCTGTTCTGGGGCCCGGACCTCATCGCGATCTACAACGACGGCTACCACCTGATCCTCGGTACCAAGGGCGATGCCCTCGGCCGGCCCCTGCGCGAAACGTGGCGGGAGGTGTGGCCCCAGCTCGAGCCCATCGCCACGCGGGCGCTCGCGGGCGAGTCGACCTTCATCGAGGACTACATGATCACCATCGACCGCAACGGTCGCATGGAAGACGCCTACTTCACTTTCAACTACGGGCCGGTCTTCGACGAGCGCGGCGATGTCGTGGGCATGCTCGACACCGTGATCGAGACCACGGCCAAGGTGCAGGCCGACGCGCAACTGCGGGCGCTCAACCTGAAGCGTACGGCCGAGCGCGACGTGCTCGCGAACATCGTCGAGAGCACCAGCGCCTTCATCCAGGTGCTGGACATGGACTACCGCTTCCTGGCCATCAACCGCGCGAACGTCGACGAATACGAGCGCATCTACGGCCGCCGCCCGGCCGTGGGCGACAGCCTGATCGACATGCTGGACGGCGTGCCCGAGCACCGCGAGAGCGCCCTCGCGGTGTGGCGCCGCGCGCTCGGGGGCGAATCCTTCTCCGCGCAGATGGAGTTCGGCGACCCGGCCATCGCGCGCCGCCATTACGAGCTGCGGGCCGAGGCGCTGCGCGACCCCGAAGGGCGGCAGATCGGGGCTTTCCTCACCAGCTTCGACATCACCGACAGGCTGCGCGGGCAGCGTGCCCTGGTCCAGATGCAGGACGAACTGCGCCAGGCGCAGAAGATGGAAGCGGTGGGCCAGCTCACCGGCGGCATCGCGCACGACTTCAACAACCTGCTGGCCGCCATCAGCGGCAGCGTGCAGTTGATGCAGATGCGGCTGAAGCGCGGCGATGTGCAGGACCTCGATCGCTACCTGGAGCTGGCCAAGACCTCGGTGCGCCGCGCCGCTTCGCTGACGCAGCGGCTGCTGGCCTTTTCGCGCCGCCAGACACTCGACTCGCGGCCCACCGACGTCAACCGCCTCGTGGCCGGCATGGCCGACCTGATCGCGCGCACGGTCGGCCCGGCCATCGACATCCGCGTGGCGCCGCAGTCGGACCTGTGGGTGACCCGCATCGACCCCTCGCAGCTCGAGAACGCGCTGCTCAACCTCTGCATCAACGCCCGCGACGCCATGCCCGACGGCGGCAGCCTGACGCTGGCGACGTGCAACGAAACCCTGCCTGCGCACACCGCCGCGGACCACGAACTGCACGCCGGCGACCACGTGTGCCTGAGCGTGAGCGACACCGGCACCGGCATGCCGCCCGAGGTGGTGCAACGCGTGTTCGATCCGTTCTACACCACCAAGCCGATCGGGCAGGGCACAGGCCTGGGCCTGTCGATGGTGTATGGCTTCGTGCGCCAGTCGGGCGGCGAGATCCGCGTCGATTCGACGGTGGGCCGCGGCACCACCATGCGGCTGTACCTGCCCCGCCATGACGGCAATGCCGAAGCGGAAGCCGCGAAGCACGTGGCCGCCACGCCCTTCGGCGGCGCCGGCGAGACCGTGTTGCTGATCGAGGACGAATCCGCGCTGCGGCAGGTGATACGCGACGTGCTCGCCGATGCCGGCTACGCCGTGCTGTGCGCCGAAGACGGCCCGGCCGGCCTGCGCATCCTGCAGGCGACCGGCCGGGTCGACCTGCTGATCACCGACGTGGGCCTGCCCGGCGGCATGAACGGCCGCCAGGTGGCCGATGCCGGCCGCGCCATCCGGCCCGAACTCAAGGTGTTGTTCATCACCGGCTACGCGGAGAGCACGGCCGTGCGCAACGCGCTCATCGAGGAAGGCATGGAGGTGATGACCAAGCCTTTCGAGCTCGATGCCATGTCGGTCAAGGTGCAGGCGATGCTCGACAGCGGCCGGCGTTGACGGCTTGCATCGCCCTGGAGCACGGGCGGATGTGAAATCCGTCACACCCGCGCTTCGGTCCATTTGGACTACTTCCGTTGTAAGCGTCGGAATCTGACGATTCGGTCACAGCGTGTAGGAATTGTCCGGCGCACACTCGGCCCCATGCTCAGATTCTTGCTTTTCCTGATCTGCGCGGCGGGCTCCGGTTGGCTGGTCTACACCTTCGGCTTCGGCATGCTCGTCGCGCTCGGCGCGCTCGGCGCCGGCTATGCCCTGGTCTGGGGACAGGCCCATCAAACCGAGGTCAAGATGCCCAAGCGCGCGCAGGGTACTGCGTTCGCCGACGCGCCCGTCACGCGCTGGGACTGAGCGGGACGCAGTCCGAGCGCAGTCGAGCATCCCGCGAAGACGCGATCCCCTGGCGCGGATGCGGCATTGTTCCGCGCGTCATGACTTCCTAGAGTGATCGCGATGCGCACGTCGCGCATCTTCATTTCTGGAAGAAACGATGCAAGGCTTCAGCCTCTCCGTCGCCACCGGCTTCTGGCCGATGCTCATCGCGTGGGTCTACCTGATCACGAATGCGGTGCGCATCTTCACCTACGTGCCGCAGATCGTCGTCGTCTGGCGCTGCCGCGACGGCGCGCCCTCGGTGTCGCAGCTGACCTGGGGCTCGTGGGTGCTGTCGCACATCACGGCGGTGCTCTACGGGGCGCTGGTGGTGTTCGACCTGTTTTTCCTGCTGATCTCGCTGGTCAATCTGCTGGGCTGCGGGCTGGTCGTGGGCATCGTGGCATGGCGGAGGTGGCAGAAGCGGCGCGCGCTTCGCATGGCGCGCAGGTCGCGCGCCGATCGCTCGGCGGTGCGTGCCGTCTGATCGACGCAGGGGGCGGCGCGAGGCGACGCAGGGGCGCCGAGCCGCCTTTCTGCTAGCGTCGCGGCATGCCCCTGCTTCTTCCGACACGCCGACGCTTCGCCTCCTGGGCCGCGATGGCCGCAGCCGTCGGCGCGTCCGGCCTTCCCGGCTGCGGCTACCTCCCTCGCGCAGCGACGGTGCCGATGCCGACGATCCGCTTCGACAGCCCCTGTGCTTCGCGGGCGCGCGCACTCCTGGTGGTGCTCCCCGGGCGCGGCATGACGATGCGAGAGATGAATGCCGAGGGCTTCGTCGCAGCGGTGCATGCGGCGGGCCTGGCCGTCGACGTGCTGCTGGTCGACGCGCACGTGGGCTACTACC
>NZ_LYVO01000076.1 GCF_001984055.1 Variovorax sp. KK3 | reverse complement strand
CTGGTGGCCTCGCGCGGCGACCGCAAGATCCAGTGGGTGCGCTTCGCGTCCAACGGTGACAGCGGCAGCGTGGTGCGGACCCTGCAGGACTCGCGCATCACCGACCCGATCGCCGTGGAAGACGCCGACAACTTCGCCAGCGACAACATGTTGCTGAGCGTGGCCGACTTCAGCGGCAAGGCCGTGCTGAACTACCGCTACGGTCCGGTGACCTTCGCCAACCGCGGCGGTCAGTGGGCGTGCCAGCCCCCGGGCGGCTGCCCGGTGCAGGGCACCAGCGGCATGAACATGGAGTTCGGCGGCAGCTATGCGGTGGAAGGACGACCCTTCAACCTCCGCACGGCCAACGTGCCCTGATCGGCGCTAACGCCTCAAACTGAATCCGGCCCGCCTTGTGCGGGCCGTTTTCTTTTGTTCACGGCGACCAGCCGTTCGGGGGTGCCGACATCGGCCCAGTCGCCCTCGTACAGCTCTGCGCTCACCAGGCCTTCGGCCATCGCTGCACGCAGCACGGGGGCCAGCGGCGCCTTGATGCCGCTCGGATTGCCGGGCGCGACGTCGCAGTACGGCGACGTGAACAGCGCCGAGCGATACAGGCCGATGGTCGAAAAGGTGAACTTGCGCGGGGCATCGCCGAGCGCCAGGCCATCCGGCGAGATGCCGAAATCGCCCTTCGGGTTGTGCGGCGGATTCGGCACCAACCACAGGTGGGCCAGCCGCTTGCTGGCCACGAAGCGGTCGACCGCCGTCTTCGAGAAAACGAAGCCCGGTGCGAACATGTCGCCCGCCACCACCCAGAACACCTCGCCCAGCAGCGGCAACGCACGCACGATGCCACCGGCCGTTTCGAGCGCTTCGCCGAAATCGCGTCCCTCGTGCGAATAGGCCAGGCTGGCGTAGCGGTGGTTCGACCCGAAGTGCGACGAGATCTGGTCGCCCAGCCAGGCGGTGTTGATGACGATCTGACGCACGCCGCCGGTATACAGCCCCTGGATCGCCCACTGCAGCAGCGGCCTGCCCTGCACCTTCAGCAGCGGCTTGGGCGTCGTGTCGGTCAGCGGCCGCATGCGTTCGCCGCGGCCGGCCGCGAGGATCATGGCCTTGGCTTTCATTCGACCTCTGCGTCGATGGCGCCACGCACCAGCGCGTGGCGCTGAGCGCTGCCGGGCTCGAACAGGGTTTCCAGCGCCGCCATCACCGCCCTCGCCTTGGCAGAGTGGTCCGCGCCGAAGTTGCAGACATAGACATCCAGCGTCACCCCGTTCTGCTCAGGCCAGGTATGCACGCACAGGTGCGATTCCGCCAGCAGCACGGTGGCTGTCACACCGCCCGGCCCTTTCGGCGTCGCTGCGAAGCCGTGGAACAGCGTGCCCACGACCTGCAGGCCGGCGTCCTCGGCCGCCCTCACGCAGGCCGCGCCGAGCGCTTCGGCGTCCACCAGCCAGAGCCGCGCGCAGCGACAGTCTCGAAGGTCGGCGGTCAGGTGCAGGCCATGCATAAGGCCGGCACTCTATCAGCCCACTGCGGGCCCTCCGGCAGGGCGTCAGGCCCCGGCCGCTAAAATCCCGCGTTCTCCCTAACCGCTCCCCCCAGAAGAAAGCCCCGACCACATGGCCAACCAAGCCTTGATGGCCAACGCGATCCGCGCGCTGGCCATGGATGCCGTTCAACTCGCGAACTCGGGGCATCCCGGCGCACCGATGGGGATGGCCGACATGGCAGTGGCCCTGTGGGGCGAGCACCTGCGCCACAACCCGGTCAATCCGCACTGGTTCGATCGCGACCGCTTCGTGCTGTCCAACGGCCATGCCTCGATGCTCATCTACGCCGTGCTGCACCTCACGGGGTATGCACTGCCGGTCGAGGAGCTCAAGCGCTTCCGCCAGCTCCACAGCAAGACCGCCGGCCATCCCGAAACCGGCATCACGCCCGGCGTCGAAACCACCACCGGCCCGCTGGGCCAGGGCATCACCAATGCCGTCGGCTTCGCGCTGGCCGAGAAGCTGCTGGCCTCGGAGTTCAACCGCCCCGAGCACGACATCGTCGATCACCGCACCTACGTGTTCCTCGGTGACGGCTGCCTGATGGAAGGCATCAGCCACGAAGCCGCGGCGCTGGCCGGCGCCTGGAAGCTCGGCAAGCTGATCGCGCTGTACGACGACAACGGCATTTCCATCGACGGGCCGGTCAAGCCCTGGTTCGTCGACAACACGGCCGAGCGCTTCAAGGCCTACGGCTGGAACGTCATCGGCCAGGTCGACGGCCACGACGTGAAGGCGGTGTCCGAGGCCATCGACCAGGCCCGCCAGCAAGACCAGCGCCCGACGCTCGTGATCTGCAAGACCCAGATCGGCAAGGGCAGCCCGAACCGCGCCAACACCGCCAAGGCCCACGGCGAGCCGCTGGGCGCCGACGAGATCGGCCTCACCCGCACCGCACTGCAATGGGCGCACGAACCCTTCGAGCTGCCCCAGGCCGTGTACGACGAATGGGATGCCAAAGCCGCCGGCGCCAAGCTCGAATCCGCGTGGGACGAGAAGTTCGCCGCCTACGCCAAGCAGTACCCCGACCTCGCAGCCGAATTCGTTCGTCGCATGAAGGGCGAGCTGCCGAAGAACTTCAACCAGACCGCCTTCGATGCGGTGGTCAATGCCCATACCAAGGCCGAGACGGTCGCCTCGCGCAAGGCCTCGCAGCTCGCGCTGGAGGCCTTCACCGCGGCCCTGCCCGAGCTGCTGGGCGGCAGCGCCGACCTTACCGGCTCCAACCTCACCAACACCAAGAGCACGCCCGCGCTGCGCTTCGACGCCAGCGGCGCCGTGGTGCGCACCGAGGGCGACGAGCGCCTGCCCGACGGGCTGCCGGGCCGCCACATCAACTACGGCGTGCGCGAGTTCGGCATGGCGGCCATCATGAATGGCGTGGCGCTGCACGGCGGCTTCATTCCCTACGGCGGCACCTTCCTGACCTTCAGCGATTACAGCCGCAATGCGATCCGCATGGCCGCGCTGATGAAGCAGCGCGTGATCCATGTCTTCACGCACGACTCCATCGGCCTGGGCGAAGACGGTCCGACGCACCAGTCGATCGAGCATGCCGCGGCGCTGCGGCTCATTCCCAACCTCGACGTCTGGCGCCCCGGCGACACCGCCGAGACCGCCGTGGCCTGGGCCGTCGCACTGCAGAACGCGACGCGCCCGACCGCGCTGCTGCTGTCGCGCCAGAACCTGCCCTATGCAGCCAAGAAGGACCTGAGCGACATCAGCAAGGGCGCCTACGTGCTGGCCGAACCCGAACTCAAGAAGAAGCTGCAGGCCGTCATCATCGCGACCGGCTCCGAAGTGCAGCTCGCGGTCAAGGCCCAGGAGCTGCTGGCTGCGAAGAAGATCGCCGTTCGCGTGGTCTCCATGCCTTCCACCACCACCTTCGACCGCCAGGACGTGGCCTACAAGAAGAGTGTGCTGCCCCAGGGTACGCCGCGCATCGCGGTCGAGATGGGCGCCACCGACGGCTGGTGGAAGTACGGCGTCGCCGCCGTCGTCGGCATCGACACGTACGGCGAGTCTGCGCCGGCCGGCGTACTGTTCAAGCATTTCGGTTTCACGGCAGAGAACGTCGCTGCCACGGTCGAAGCAGCGCTCGCGCGCTGATCCGGATCCCTCGTTTTCAACCATCCAGGAGCAAATCACATGGCTATCAAACTCGGCATCAACGGCTTCGGTCGCATCGGTCGCAACGTGCTGCGCGCCGCGGTCCAAAACTTCAAGAACGACATCGAGATCGTCGCCATCAACGACCTGCTCGAGCCCGAATACCTGGCCTACATGCTCCAGTACGACTCGGTGCACGGCCGTTTCGAAGGTGAGATCCAGGTCGAAGGCAACACCTTGATCGTCAACGGCAAGAAGATTCGCCTGACCCAGGAGCGCGATCCCGCCAGCCTCAAGTGGAACGAGGTGGGTGCCGACGTGGTGCTCGAGTCGACCGGCCTGTTCCTCACCAAGGAAACCTGCCAGAAGCACATCGACGCCGGCGCCAAGAAGGTCATCATGTCGGCGCCCAGCAAGGACGACACGCCGATGTTCGTCTATGGCGTGAACGACAAGAAGTACGAGGGCGAGGCCATCGTCAGCAACGCCAGCTGCACCACCAACTGCCTGGCGCCGCTGGCCAAGGTGCTCAACGACAAGTGGGGCATCAAGCGCGGCCTGATGACGACCGTGCACGCCGCCACCGCCACGCAGAAGACCGTGGACGGCCCGAGCAACAAGGACTGGCGCGGCGGCCGCGGCATCCTGGAAAACATCATTCCGTCGAGCACCGGTGCCGCCAAGGCCGTGGGCGTGGTCATTCCCGAGCTCAACAAGAAGCTCACCGGCATGAGCTTCCGCGTGCCGACCTCCGACGTGTCGGTGGTCGACCTGACGGTCGAACTCGTCAAGGAAGCCACGTACAAGGAAATCTGCGCCGAGATGAAGGCTCAGAGCGAAGGCGCGCTCAAGGGCGTGCTGGGCTACACCGAAGACAAGGTGGTCGCCACCGACTTCCGCGGCGACCCGCGCACCTCGATCTTCGACGCCGAGGCCGGCATTGCGCTCGACGGCACTTTCATCAAGCTCGTGAGCTGGTACGACAACGAATGGGGCTACTCGAACAAGTGCCTGGAGATGGTGCGGGTGGTGGCCCGCTGAGGCGACCGGCTTTCGGATCGCTTCGATCTCTCCGCCCTCTCCGACTTCTTCGGTTCGCGACGCGCCTTCGGGCGCGTTTTTCTTTGCCATCGCGCGTGCTCCCCATCAGCGCCGCGCCATGAAGCGTGCGACCGGACTCCGCTTGCGGTCCGGCATGTGAAAGCCGTGATGCAGCCGCTGGCCTTCGGCCAGCATGCATTTGAAGCCGCGGCGCCGCAGCGCGTCGGTCACGACCCTGTAGCCGAACGGCGGCGCGCCGGCCGGCGCGGCGATGAAGGCCGTTCGCGTCGGATCGTCCCGCTGGTCGCGGGGTAGCGGCCGGCCCACGAGCCGATCGAGCACGCGGCTGGACAGATGGCTCGGCTTGCCTTGTCCGGGCACCTGCAGCAGGCGCAGGTTGCGAGGGATGTCGAGCTGAAAATGTTCCGCGAAGTCGCAGGCGTGGTGGAGCGCGCGAATGCCGGCATCGCCCGTCAGCAGCACGCCGCGGCGACCGAATTCGCCGTAGAGCACGGCAGTCGACTCCTCCCTGGGGTGGGCGTCGGAGGCGCGCGGAAGCGGCTCCCAGTCCCATCGCTGGCCCAGCCTGGCGCAATCGAGCCGCGCCCATTGCGCCAAGGCGGCCGGCTTGAGTCCACCCAGCAGCGGGCGCAGCCGGCTGAAGGCGGGCAACAGGTGGTCCATGTACCAGGTTCGATGCGGCGACAGCACCGTGAAGGGCCCGATGCGCGTGCCGGCGTACGGCTCGTGGATCGGCACGTCGCGGGTTTGTGCCAGCAGCTCGATGCGGAAGGCGGCTTGCACTTCCGGTGGGAGCGTCCGGTTGGCGTGGACCCATGGCCGGTGCATCCACAAGGCGCCGATGCTGAATCGTTCGAACAGCGCCTCGAGGCCGTGGGTCCGCGACAGGTCCGACCGTGAACACACCACGTGATCCACATGCGTCGTGCACCAGCGGAATTGGATATGGATGGCCACCTCCCTGCAGCATTCGAGCGAGCCGCCGTCGTAGACAAGGACCTTGTAGGCGCCGTGCACGCCCCAGCGGACGGCGATGGCGCCGCCGCTTCTCATGCAGATCGGGAAATGATCGACCTCGTAATTCACTGCGCCCCCTGTTCGTTCAAGCATCAAATCGATTGATGCAAAGTTTTCGAGCCGCAAAGTGTAACGAAAAACCACAACGCCCCGTTACGATTCACATCATGCAAATTCATGCAGTTCAGAGCTGCCTCGGCGAGCAGGTCCATCTCCGGGCAGGCCACGCGTTCCGAGGCGCCATCCAGGAGGTGAAGGACGGCCCGGTGCTCGCCGTCCAGATGAAAGACCTCGACCCGTCGCGCGGGATCGGCTGGAATGGCGTGATACGCACCCGCCTGGCGAGCCGGCGCCCGCCCAACTGGCTCGAACAAGGCGACGTCTTGTTCGTGGCGCGCGGCACGCGCTTCTACGCGACCAGCGTCGAGGGGTTGCCTGGGCAGGCCGTCTGCGGCCCTCACCTGTTCCATCTGCGCATCCGGGCCGGGCGCGATTTGATGCCCGAGTTCCTGGCCTGGCAGATCAACCAGCGGCCTTTTCAGCGCGCGCTGCAACGCGCGGCCGAGGGCAGCAGCCAACTCAGCGTGCGACGGCCGGTGCTCGAATCGCTGTCGATCGGCATCCCGTCGCTGCCCGACCAGCAGCGCATCGTCGCGCTGGCTCGCCTGGCGCGGCGAGAGGTCGAAGTGCAGCGCCTGCTCCTGCTCAACCGCGAGCAGCAGTTCGAATCGATCGCAGCGGCGATCGCCGGCGCGTGAACGACAACGGAAGAGGCGACCACCCATGAACCCGACAGCCAACAGCCGGAGCAGCATCGACGCCGCCTTGTCCGCTGCCTGCGACACCATTCGCGGCGTCGTCGATGCCGCCACTTGCCGGGACTACATCCTCCCGCTGCTTTTTCTGAAGTACGTGTCCGACGCATGGCAGGACCATCGCGACGGCTACCACGCGCAGTACGGCGAAGGCGCCGCCGACCTCATCGAGGCGCTGCTCAAGACCGAGCGCTTCATCCTGCCGCCGGGCGCGAGCTTCGAAGCGCTTCACGCGGCGCGCTTCGACCCCGGCAACGGCGAGCGCATCGACCGTGCCCTGCGCGCCATCGAGGACGCCAATATCGCCAAGCTGCGCGACGTGTTCCAGGACATCGGGTTCAATTCCAACCGGCTCGGCGGCGAGCAGCAGAAGAATGGGCTGCTGCGGCTGCTGCTCGAGGCCTTCGCCAGCCCCGGGCTCGATCTGCGGCCCAGCCGGATCGGCGGACCCGAGCCGATCGGCATCGCCTTCGAGTCGATCATCGGCCACTTCGCATCGGCCAGCGGCAGGAGCGCGGGCGACGCCTGCACGCCACCGGAAGTCGCGCGGCTCATGGCGTGCCTGATGGCGCCACAGGCGGGCGACGACATCTGCGACCCGATGTGCGGCGCCGGCTCGCTGCTCATCCAGTGCGCAAGGGTCATCCGTGAACGCAGCGGAACCCGGCACTACGCGCTCTTCGGGCAGGAGTCCATCGGCAACACCTGGGCCCTGGCGAAGATGAACCTGTTCATGCATGGCGAGGACAACCATCGCATCGAATGGGGCGACACGCTGCGCAACCCGAGGCTGCTCGCCGGCGATGGCACGCTGCGCCGCTACGACGTGGTCGTCGGCCATCCGCCGTTCAGTCAGGAGAAGTGGGGCCACGACGTCGCGGAGACCGACGGCTTCGGCCGCTTCCGACGTGGCTTGCCGCCACGCACCAAGGCCGACTACGCCTTCATCCTGCACATGGTCGAGACCCTGAAGCCCGGCAGCGGCCGCATGGCCGTGCTCGTTTCGCACGGCGTTCTGTTTCGCGGCGCGGGCGAGGCGAGACTCAGGAAAAAACTCGTCGAGGACCAACTGCTCGATGCCGTGATCGGCCTGCCGGAGAAGCTGTTCCACGGCACGGGCATTCCCGCGGCGATCCTGGTGTTTCGCAGCCGAAAGCAGGACGACAAGGTGCTGTTCATCGATGCCAGCGGCGACTTCGAGCCGGGCAAGAACCAGAACACGTTTCGAGAGGCCGACATCCAGCGCGTGCTGCGTGCCTGCGAGTCTCGAAGATCGGTGGGCGGATACGCCTACCTGGCTTCGGCCGCGGAAATCGCCCGCAACGACTTCAACCTCAACCTGCCGCGCTACGTCAACGCGGTCGAGCGTCGATGCGAGATCGACATGGTGGAGATGCAGCGCGAACGCGAACGCCTGAAGCAGGAATGGCGAGAGGTCGAAGCGCAAATGGCCGGCTACCTCGCGCAGCTGGGACATAACGAGCCGGGCCCATGACCGATTCCGCTTCCGCGCCCGAGGTGCAGAACGCGCGCATCTCAGCGCTGCGCGTGATGTGCAATCTCGGATGGAATTTTCTGAGTACCGACGACGCCTCGGCACTGCGCGGAACCGCGCACGACGTGTTGCTGAAGGCGCGGCTCATCGAGGTGCTGCTGACCCGACGCTTCGACTACAAGGGCGTGAGCCATCCGTTGTCGCCCAGCGCCATCGACCAGATCTTGCGCGAACTCTCCACCGTCGGTCTCGGTGATGGCCTGCTGGCAGCGAATGAGCGCCTCTACGGCAAGCTCGCATCCGGCATCACCGTCACCGAGTTCATGCCCGACGGCCGGCGGCACCAGCCGACGATCAGCGTCATCGACTGGCACGACGCGAGCGCCAACCGCTTCGACGTGACGGAGCGGATGGGCGTCCTCTCCGGTCACGCCACCCACTATCGGACGGTGGACATCGTCGGCTACGTGAACGGCATTCCGCTGGTCACGATCGAGATCGGGCGCCCGCGGCGCGGGGGCCAGGCGGCCGAAGCGAGGATGCACGACGGAATCGACCGGCAGCTGCGCAACCAGCTCGATGCCGAGATCGCGCATCTCTACGTCTACGCCCAGCTGTTGATGGCCGTCGGTTCGGGCCGCGGCTGCTACGGCACCACCGCCACGCCGGCCAGGCTGTGGGCGCGTTGGCACGAAGAAGAAGGGGCCGAGGCGGAAGAAGGATTCGACGATGCGAGCATCCACGCGCTGAAGAACGCAGCCTTGCCGGTCGACACGCGCGCGGCCCTGCTGCGGGACGCGACGCCGGAGATGCGGGAGCGCTTCGAGAGCCAGTGGTCCTTGCCCACGCTGGCGGATGGTCAGGACAAGCTGATCATCAGCCTGCTCTCGCCTCGGCGGCTGCTCGAATTGCGCCGAGGCTTCGTCCTGTTCGACGGCAGAGTCGGCAAGATCGTGGCGCGCCATCACCAGTTCTTTGCCGTGCGTGCGCTGTTGAGGCACCTCGATGCGCAGCGACCCGACGGTTCGCGCCAGGGTGGCGTCGTGTGGCACAGCGCGGGCTCGGGCAAGAGCTTCACCATGGTCTTCCTGGCCAAGGCGCTGCTGCTGCACGAGCGGCTGAAGGAATGCCGGCTGGTGGTGATCACCGACCGCCGCGAGCTCGAACGGCAGCTGGCCCGAAACTTCATGGCGGGCAACGCCTTCGGCGCGGCGGCGGTCGTTCAGCAGGAGATCGAGCGCAGCCAGGCCGTTTCGGGGCGCGACCTCGCTCAGCGCATCGGCCACGGGACGAAGCGGATCATGTTCGCGCTGGTCCAGAAGTTCAGCATCGCGTCGCGGCTTCCCGAATGCCGCAACGACTCGGCCGACCTCGTGGTGCTGGTGGACGAGGCTCACCGCAGCCACGGTGGCGAAACCCACGAGCGCATGCGAAAGGCACTGCCGCGCGCAGCCTGCGTGGCCTTCACGGCCACGCCGCTGCTGAAGGACGAGAAGACCACCGAGAAGTTCGGTCCGATCGTCCGCGCCTACACCATGCGGCGCGCGATCGAAGACCACGCCGTCGTGCCGCTGTTGTACGAGGAGCGCGTGATCGAGCCGGGCACCGATATCGCCGGCAACTGGTTCGACACGGTGACCTCGCATCTCGCCCCGGCGCAGCGTGCCGCGCTGAAAGCGAAGTTCGCCGCCCGCGTTCCAGCCGACCGGGCACCCGATCGCATCGACTTGATCGCCTGGGACATCGCGCTGCACTTCAACGCGCGGTTCAAAGGGGCCGCGCCTGGGTTGAAGGGGCAGATCGCCACCGCCAGCAAGCACGACGCGATCCGCTACAAGCGCGCGCTCGATGCCACGGGTTTGGTCACGAGCGTGGTGTTCGTCTCCGCGCCGGATGTGCACGAAGGCCACTCGGCGGCGGGCGAAGACGGCCTGCAGGAGGTGCAGGCATGGTGGCAGCACGACGTGCTGGACCAGGGCATCGCCGCCACGCATTACGAACGGCATGTGCTGCAGGCCTTTGCCGGCGAGGGCAGCCCCGACCTGCTGATCGTGGTGGATCGTCTGCTCACGGGCTTCGACGAGCCGCGCAATGCCGTGCTCTACATCGACAAGCCGCTCAAGGGCCACCAACTGATGCAAGCCGTGGCGCGCGTGAACCGCCTCCACGAATCCAAGCGGCACGGCTTGCTGGTCGACTACCGAGGGATCCTCAAGGAACTCGACACGGCGATCCTCGCCTTTCAAGACCTCGACAACAGGACGCAGGGCGGCTTCGACATCGATGATCTCGACGGGCTCTACGCGCAGTTCGGTTGCGCCGGCGGATACGTCGACTATGCGGATCGGCGCCTGCCACTCGCCGACTTCCGCGTCGCCGAGGACATGCCCACCTACCAGGCGCACGCGCCGAGCATGCCGCACGCCGATGCGCCCGCCGAAGCCGCACCCGTGCTGCCCGAAGCCCCGCTGCAAGGCTCGCGAATCGAGGCTTGCCTCGAAGTCATCTCAGGCGTGCTGGGTGACGATGAGAAAGGCGGTCTCGACGAGGCGCGCCGTGCCCAGCACCTGTCCTTGTCGATGGCGATCGGCCAGGCAGTGCAGGCCGCGATCGCCGAGCATTCGTTGAGCTTGCAGGACATCGAAGCCGACATCCGCAAGCGGTTGCTCCAGTTGCTGTATGCCCCGGTCGGTCTGGACAAGGCCGGCCGCATCATCGAGCAGGTGATCGAGATCGCGCGCGCGGACCTGGGTCGGCGCGCATGACGATGCCGACAGCCTGCCGTCGCGCTTACCCGCTTCACACAGGCCCGATCACCGCCCATCGCGAGAGCTGCTCTGCCACCCAGCCGCCGTCGTCGAGCGGCAGGTCGTGGCCAGCCGACGGATGCTCCGCGATCTCCACGCCCCAGCGCCGCGCGAGCCGACGCGAGCAGCCGGGATGCACCAGCCCGTCGCGCGCACTCGCCAGCACCAGGACCGGCAGCTGCGGCGCGCGGGCCGGCGCCCGGTAGCGCGCCGCGGCCACCACCTGCCGCAAGGCATTGGCCGCCGACACCGGTCGCGCTGCGCGCATCGCCGTCCAGTCGTCGAGCACGGCCGTGCCGCCTTCGGGATGCCGCGTGGTCAGCCGGAGGATCGTGGCCTCGCGCTCGCGTCCGTCCGCCTCGGCGAACAGCAAGCCGAGCAGCGCGCGATAGTTGCGCGGCTGCAGCCGCCGGTACCAGGGGCTGAACGGACGCAGGCTGGTGTTGACCAGCACGCAGCCCGCCAGGTCGCGCGGATGCCGATGCGCCCAGTCCACCGCCACCATCGCGCCGAGCGACATCGCGAGCAGCCTGTAGGGCGGGCCGATGCCCAGCGCGCGCAGCTGTTCGCGGCACGCCTCGACACTGGCGTCGATGCGCCACGGGCTCGGCAGGTCGTGGAGCCGGCCGTTGCCGGGCAGGTCCAGCGCCACGATGCGGTCGTCCGGAAAACGCTCGTGCAACTTGCCGATGAAGGCACCCCAGTGGCCGCTTTCACGCGTCAGGCCGCGCAACAGAACCCAGGTGCTCATGCCTTGCTTCCGTACCAGCGCGCCATCGCGCTTTGCTCGTGCTGCAGCCTGTGCGCGCCGCTCGGCAGCCAGCGCCCATGGCTGCCCACCGCCCGCGTGATGAAGTCCAGCCAGCCCATGTGCTGCCGCAGCACGCGCTGGTGCCGGTGCGCGATCACCGGGTTGAAGATGCCGTGGCGAGAGAACAGCTGCCGCGGGTTCTTCTTCACCCACAGCCAGGAGCCCATCTCCAGCGTCAGCGGCAGGAACACGGCGCCGCCGTCGTGGTCGGCACCGAGGTAGACGTGGTCCCACAGGTCGCCGTGCGCGAGATACTGGCGGCTCTGCGGCTCCAGCCGGTAGCGGTGGTGCAGCAGCGAGCGGTCGAGGATCTCGCACAGCGCATGCAGCTCCGCCAGGTGCCGAATGGGCCGTGCGGTGTGGGCATAGGGGAACCAGATGCGGTCGGTCAGGCCGAAGCCCGAGTGGCAATCCACCGCCACGCCGAGCGGCCGGTTCAGCAGCTCGGATTGCACCAGCCTGCACAGCGCCGCGCTCTCGCATTGCATCGGCTCGCCGGCGACGCCGCGGTACCACGGCAGGTTGGCACTGATGCGCTGTCCGCCGATCAGGTACGGCACGCGCTCGGGCGAATCGACCGGCGCGTTGCGCATCAGGTCCACGCCGTTCGGATTGGCGCGCGTGCCCAGCCACGCGCCGCCGGGGTTGACCATCGGCATGAAGACCAGGCGCATCGACTCCAGCTGGCGCTGCAGCGTCTCGTCCCAGTCGAGCCGCATCACCAGGTTGCGCAGGTAGGCGATGACGACCTGCGCGCCGATGCGCTCCAGCCCATGCACGCCGCCGAAGAAGCCCACCGCCGGCGCGTCGGGCCGCTCGCTGCCGAGCAGGAAGGCCTGCACCGGAAAGCGCTGCGTGCCGGCGTCGACCTCGCAGAGCAGGCGTGTTTCCATCTTCGGGCCGGCCAGGCGGACCAGCGCTTCGAGTTCGAGCAATTCGGGGAGATCCGATGAATTCACCAGGCGGCGCACAGGGGAGAGGGTGCGCGCAGGATAGCGGCATCGGCCGACACGAAGCCGTCACACGCACGTCGTAGCGTGGTCGTGGGCCATCCATCGAGAGTGGCCCGAACCACCATGAACTCTCCCCATCACTCGCCCCATTTCTGGCCTCCCAATCCCCACGGCTGGCGCGCGCTCGGCGGCGCGCTGGTGTGGGGGCTGATCGAGATCGTTGCGCTGGCCCGTGCGCGCCACGGCGCGGGGCGCAGGCGCGGCTAGCGGCGCTTCGGCAGGCCGGTGCGGTCGCCGTCGCCCGGCGCGGTCGTGCGTTGCGGCGCCGACGACGAACGCGCGATCAAGGTCGCCTGCTCCACGTGCCTGGCCGGGCTGCGCGAGGGATCGGCGATGCGTGCCAGCAGCAGCTCTGCCGCGCGCTCGCCGACCGCCTGGCCATGCAGCTCGACGGTCGACAAGGGCGGGAAGGTGACGGCCGTCTCGGGCATGCCGTCGAAGCCGACCACCGCGATGTCTTCGCCCGGAACCAAGCCGTTGCAGCGCAGCGCGTGCATCACGCCGATGGCGACGTAGTCGTTGTAGCAAAGCAGGGCCGTCGGTGGCTGGGCCAGAGCCAGCACCGTCTTCAGGTCGTCGGCGCCGCTGTGCAGCGTCGGCCGGCTGTCGGTGACCAAGGCGGGGTCGAACGGGATGCCGCCGCCCTGCAGCGCGCTGAAGTAGCCGGCCAGGCGATCCACGCGCACGGGGTTTTCCTGCTGGCCTCCGAGAAAGGCGATGCGCCGATGTCCCGCCTCGACGAGATGCCGCGTGGCCATCAGCGCGCCGCCGTAGTTGTCGGAGCCCGCATAGTCGATGCGCTGGTCGGGATGCGGCCGCACCGCCAGGCACAGCGGGATGCCCGCAGCCAGTTGGCGATCGAAGGCGTCCCCGGGCGTGGCCGTCGCGGGGCACACCACGAGCCCGGCCACGCCGTGTTCGACGAGCGACTGCAGCAGGCGCTCCTGCCGGTCCAAGTCCTCTCCCGATTCCACGAGGTAGACGAAGTAGCCCTCGTTCTCGACGCGTGCCTGGATGGCCGACGTGAGTTCGGCGAAGAAGGGGTTGCGCAGGTCGTTGACGATCAGCCCGATCGCCTGCGAGGTCTGCCGGCGCAAGTTGGCCGCGGCGCGGTTGTAGGTGTAGCCCAGCTCGGCCATCGAGCGCCGCACCTTGTCGCCGGTGGCCTGCGGGATGCGCGGATGGCCCTGCAGCACCAGCGAGACCGTGGAACGGGAGACGCCGGAATGCTCGGCGATGTCGTTGATCGTGATGCGTCGTTTGTCCACCGGGGCATTGTGCCGGCAAAGTCAGTGGATCGAACTACTGGATTCAATGCAAGTCGGAAGCCTGCGCGACGCCGTTGCTGGGTAGTGACCTCCACGGATTTGCCAAAACCATAGGGTTTCCACCAAAACCAAACCCAATCTCCCATCAATATGATTGGTAGAACGATCTACTAAATGCTGTCATGAAAATCCTTGCCCCCACCGAACTGCAACAGGTGCTCACGGAGCTGGCCCCGGCGTCCACGGTCGCGGTGTCGGGCGCCGGCGGCGGCCTGCTGGAGCCTGAGGATGTGCTCGCGGCGTTCGAGCGCGCCTTCCTCGACACCGGTGCTCCCAACGCGCTGACGCTCGTGCATTCGCTCGGCATGGGCAACCGCAGCGACAAGGGCATCAACCGATTCGCCCACGAAGGCATGGTCCGGCGCGTGATCGGGGGCCACTGGATCTGGTCGCCGGCCATGCTCGAGCTCGCCCAGCGCAACCGCATCGAGGCCTACTGCCTGCCCTCCGGCGCGCTCACCCACCTGCTGCGCGAAATCGGGGCCGGCCGGCCCGGCCTGTTCACCCACGTCGGACTCGGCACCTTCGTCGACCCGCGCCAGCAAGGCGGGCGTTGCAATGCGGCTGCCACCGAGGCGCTGGTCGAGCTCATGCAGGTCGACGGCCAGGACGTGCTGCGCTACCGCCCTTTCCCGGTCGACGTGGCCGTGCTGCGCGGCACCTTCGCGGACGAGAACGGCAACATCAGCGCGGTCGAGGAGCCGGCCGACCTCGATTCCTATGCCGTCGCGCTGGCGGCGAAGCGCGGCGGCGGCATCGTCATCGCGCAGGTGCGCGAAGTCGTGCCGGCCGGCCAGCTCCGGCCGCGCGAGGTGTCGGTGCCGGGCAACCTCGTCGACTACGTGCTCGTCAGCCCCGACCAGCCGCAGACCTACCACGGCGCCTACGACCTGCGGCTGGCCGGCCTGCAAGGCCAGCTTGATTCGAGCAGCGCTGCGCTTCCGCCGGCGCCACACGACCCGGTGCGCCAGGTCGTCGCGCTGCGGGCGGCCGAAGAACTCATCGACGGCGCATCCGTCAACTTCGGCTTCGGCATGTCGTCCGGTGTGGCCGAGGTGATCGCGCGGCGCGGCGACACCGGCCGCTACTGGTTCACCATCGAACAGGGCATCCACGGCGGCCAGCTGCTGACTGGCGACATGTTCGGCATCGCCGCCGAGCCCGCGGCCATCCTGTCGGCGGCAGACCAGTTCGACCTGTATTCGGGCGGCGGGCTCGACCAGACCTTTCTGGGCATGGCGGAAATGGATGCGCAGGGCAATGTCAACGTCTCGCATTTCGGCGGCCAGGTCAGCGGACCGGGCGGCTTCATCGACATCTCGCAGGGCGCGCGCAAGGTCGTCTTCTGCGGCGCCTTCGATGCCAAGGGCTCACGGCTCGCCGCGCGCGGCGGGCGGCTCGCCATCGAAAGCCACGGCACCGTGCGCAAGCTGGTGCGCCAGGTCAGCGGCATCACCTTCAGCGGCCCGGAGGCGGTGCGCCGGGGCCAGGAGGTGGTGTACGTCACCGAGCGCGCGGTGTTCCGCCTCACGCCGGAAGGCGTCGAGCTGATCGAGATCGCACCGGGCGTCGACCTGCAGCGCGACGTGCTCGACCACATGGACTTCGCGCCCATCGTGCGCGACCCGAAGCAGATGAGCGCCGCGTATTTCAACGAAGCGACCGCTGACGCCGACATCGACGCTGCGGCCGTTGCCTGAACCCCCCAAGGAGCACACCATGGATTTCGCCCTGAACGACGAACAGAGAATGATGATCGACACCGTCCGCCGCTTCATCCGCGACGAGCTGCAGCCCCTGGAGCAGCGCGTGGAGGACGAGGGCCGCCTGGACGACGACACCGCGCACTCCATCATCGAGCGCTCGCGCGCCGTCGGCCTCTACGCGCTGAACATGCCCGCGGCGCTGGGCGGCGGTGGCCTCGGCGCGGTCGACTCGATGCTCTGCGAGGAACAGTTCGGCCACACCACCGACATCCTGGTGCGCCGCGCCTTCGGCAACGTCTACGACGCACTGCTGGCCTGCGAAGGCGAACAGGTCGATCGCTGGGTGCGCCCCGCGATCGCCGGCACGCGCACCTGCGGCCTCGCCATCACCGAGACGGGTGCCGGCTCCGACGCCCAGTCCATCAAGACGCACGCGGAGCGCACGCCGTCGGGCTGGGTGCTGAACGGCGCCAAGCACTTCATCAGCGACGCGGGATGGAGCGACTTCTTCCTGGTGTCCGCGCGCACCGGCGACAACGCCATCTCGCTCTTCGCGGTCGACAAGGGCCTGCCCGGCTTCACGCTCGGCAAGGACCAGTCGATGATGGGCCTGCGCGGCACGACGCACTACGAACTGTTCTTCGACGACGTGCCGCTCGAGCCGATGGCGCTGATCGGCGGCGAGGGCGAGGGCTTCAAGCTTGCCATGGGCATGCTGGGCCGCGTGCGGCTGGCGCTGGTGGGCGCACGCGCCGTCGGCAAGGCGTCGCACGTGCTCGAGCTGATGACCGACTACGCGAAAGACCGCCGCCAGTTCGGCCAGCGCATCGGCGACTTTCAATTGATCCAGCAGATGCTGGCAGACAGCGCGATGGAGATCAACGCCGCGCGCCTGATGGTGCTGCACACGGCCTGGATGATCGACGCGGGCCTCGATGCGCGCGACTGGATCTCGATGGTCAAGGTGCAGGCGTCCGAAACGCTGGGGCGCGTGGTCGACCGCGCGGTGCAGGTGTTCGGCGGCATGGGCTTCTGCAAGGAGCTGCCCATCGAGCGCTACTACCGCGATGCGCGCGTGTACCGCATCTTCGACGGCACCTCCGAGATCCACCGTGGCATCGTCGCGCGCGGCCTGCTCAAGCGCGGCGCCGAGCTGTTCGACCTGCACCGCTGAACCGCCATGGCGCGCAAGCTCTACGCCATCATCGGCGACCCGATCGACCAGGCGCGTTCGCCCGAGGTGTTCAACCGTTTCTTCTCCGAGCGCGGTGTCGATGCGGAAATGGTCGCGCTGCACGTGCGCGCGGACCAGTTGCAGGCCGCGCTCGACGGCCTCGCGGCCATCGAAAACTTCGGCGGCGCGATCATCACCATTCCGCACAAGCCGGCCGCCGCGGCCCTCGCCGCGAGCTGCTCGCCGCGCGTGCGCATCGCGGGCGTCGCCAATGCGCTCAAGCCCGGCGCCGACGGCTGGAGCGCCGAGCTTTTCGATGGCCTCGGCTTCGTCGAAGGCCTCGCGCGCGGCGGCCATTCGGCGGACGTGCCCTCTGCCGCCGTGGTGGGCGCCGGCGGGGCCGGGCTGGCCATCGCGGCTGCGCTGCTGGACGCGGGCGCGGCGCGGGTGGCCATCGACGACATCGACACGGCGCGTGCCGCTGCGGCGCACCGCACGCTGTCGACGACCTATGCAGGCCGCGTCGAGCAACGCCGGCCCGGCCCCGAGGACGCGATCGTGGTCAATGCCACGCCCGTGGGCATGCGCGCCGACGACCCGCTGCCCATCGACCTGGAGCCGCTGGCTGCGCATGCGCTGGTCGCCGACGCCATCATGAAGCCGCCGCGCACGCGCCTGCTCGAGGAAGCCGCCCGGCGCGGGCACCCCACGCACGAAGGCCGGCACATGCTCGATGCGCAGGCCGACGCCCTGTGGCGCTTTCTGGGCATGGGCCCGTAGAGCCGACCGCGGCATCCGCACCGATTTCACCGGCCGCCACTGCGGCCCGACCCTCACCACTCGACAGGAGACATCCAATGAAACTCGTCCGATTCGCCGCGCTCGCGTTCAGCGCCCTGGCCCTGCCCGCCGCGCCCGGCGCCTTCGCGCAGGACTACCCGACACGCCCCATCGAACTGCTGGTGGCCTTCCCGGCCGGCGGCGGCAGCGACGCGCTCGCGCGCGCCTTCGCCGACAGCGCCAGCCGGGTGCTGCCGCAGCCGATGATCGTCATCAACAAGCCAGGCGCCGCCGGCACCATCGGCTTCGCCGAAGGCGCCAATGCCAAGCCCGACGGCTACAAGATCACGATGGTGTCGCCGGAGCTGTTGATCACGCCGTACCTGGGCATCGGCAAGGTGAACTACGAGGCCTTCAAGCCCATCGGCCGCATCAATGCCGACCCGTGCACGGTGGCCGTCAAGGCCGATGCCAAGTGGAAATCGATCGAGGAATTCATCGCGCACCTGAAGGCCAACCCGGGCCGCGCGTCGGTCGCCAATTCGGGCGCCGGCTCCATCAACCACGTGTGCGCCGCGGCGCTCGAGGACAAGACCGGCACCAAGGTCAACCACATCCCCTACCTCGGCGCGGGCCCGACCATCAATGCGCTGATGGGCGACCAAGTGGATGCGGTCGTCATCAGCCCCGCGGAAGTCAGCGCGTTCGTGAAGTCCGGGAAGATGCGCCTGCTTGCCGTGATGGCCAAGGACCGGTCGAAGGACTTCCCGGAGATCCCCACCTTCCGCGAGCGCGGCATCGACCTCGTTGCCAACACCTGGCGCGGGCTGGTCGTTCCGAAGGCGACGCCCGACGCCGTCGTGGCCCGGCTCGGCGAACTGCTGGTCAAGGTCAATGCCGACCCGGCCTACCGCTCGGTGTTCGAACGCCAGACGCTGGGCCGCGTCACCGAGAACGGGGAGCAGTTCGCGAGCTACCTGAAGCAGGAGGACGACCTGTACAAGCGCATCGTGCCCCTGCTCAACATGAGCAAGTGAAGCGGACCGGAGCCCGGCGCCGGATTCAGGCGTTCGGCTGCGGCACGATCACCATCCAGCCGACGCCGAACCGGTCCTGCACCATGCCGAAGCAGGGTGAGAAGAAGCTCGGCGCCAGCGGCATCTGAACCTGGCCGCCGTCGCTCAGCGCATCGAACTTGCGCTTCGCTTCGGCCTCGTCGGCGACCGTCAGCGACAGCGAGAAGCCGCGGAAGACGGCCGGCTCCTTCGCGAAGCCGTCGGAGGCCATCAGCGTGCTGTCGCCCAGCTTGAACTCGGCGTGCATCACGTTGTCGCCGGGCGGCGGGCCGCCCATCTCGGCGCCGCCGCACATCTCGCCGTCGCCGGCCGGTTGCGGACTGTCCTTGAAGCGCATGAGCATGGTCACTTCGGCGCCCAGCTTCGTGCGGTAGAACTCGAGCGCTTCGTCGCAGCGGCCTTCGAAGAACAGGTAGGACTGAACATGCATGGTGGTCTCCTGGTGGGGTGGTGAGGGTTGGAGTTCGGACAGGTCAGGCTTGCGGGAAGGCGCTCATGTCCATGTACGCCAGCTCCCACATGTGGCCGTCGAGGTCCTGAAAGCCGTGCTGGTACATGAAGCCATGGTCCTTGGCCTCGTTCGGCGTGCTGCCGCCGGCGGCCAGTGCCTTGGCGACCTGCGCCTCCACCTCGGCCCGGCTTTCGCACGACAGGCACAGCAGCACCTCGGTGCTCTTCGACGCATCGGCGATCGCCTTGGGCGTGAAGGTCTTGAAGAAGTCCTCCGCCAGCAGCATCACGTAGATCTCTTCGCTGATCACCATGCTGGCGGCGGTCTCGTTGGTGAAGCGCGCGTCGTTGGCGTAGCCGAGCGCGGCATAGAACGCCTTCGCCTTCTCGACGTTCTTGACCGGAAGGTTCACGAAAATCTTGGTGGCCATGGGTCGGATTCCTTGAATAAACCGGGGTCGCCGGTCGATGGGGGTTGATGGAACGGGCGGCGTTGTGTACAACGTCCACAAGAAGATAACGCAAAAAATGGACGGTGTCCACATGAAAGAGAAAACGGTTGTTGCAAGCTCGGCTCCGCCCGCGCGCAGCACGTACCGTCATGGCGACCTGCGGCGGGCCCTGCTCGAAGCGGGCATGGAACTGGCCCGCCAAGGCGGCCCCGAAGCGGTGGTGTTGCGCGAGGCCACCCGGCGCGCCGGCGTGGTGCCCAATGCGGCCTACCGTCATTTCGCGAGCCGACAGGCGCTGCTGGCGGCGGTGCGCGCCGCGGCGCTGGCGGCCACGGCCAGCGCCATGGAAGCCGAGATGGCGGCCGAGCTCGCTGCGCTGCCGGACGAGGGCACGCCGATCGAGCGGGCCCGCGCCGCGGTGCGGGCGGTCGGCGCCGGCTACCTTCGCTTCGCGCAGGAAGAGACGGGGCTGTTCCGCACCGCCTTCGGCGCGCCGGTCGACGTCGAGGACCCGACCGAGGAAGCCAAGGGCGGCAAGAGCGGACTGAACCCCTTCGAGCTGCTGGGCGCGGCGCTCGACGGCCTGGTGGCCGCAGGCGCCCTGCCGGCCGAGCGCCGGCCCGGCGCAGAGTTCCTGGCTTGGTCGGCCGTGCACGGCCTGGCCCTGCTGATCATCGACGGCCCGTTGCGAGGCGCGCCAAGCGAGTACACCGACCAGCTCGGCCGGCAGCTGCTCGAGATGGTGGAGAAGGGCCTGTAGCCGGCGCTTCGGCGTCTCTTCGGCCTCGTCGGCGCGCTACAGGTTGTCTTCGCGCGCGATCTGCTGAAGGCTCTCGTAGATGAGCCGGCGCGGCGCGACCTTCCAGCCCAGCAGCGCCTCGATCGCCGTCACGGCCCGCATGGCCAGCAGTGAGTGGCCGCCCAGGTCGAAGAAGTTGTCGGTGCGGCCGACCTGTTCGATGACCAGCAGCTCCGACCAGATGTTGGCGATGACCTGCTCGGCATGCGTGGCCGGTGCCACGTAGCTGCGGCCATCGGCCAGCGTCACGTCCATCACCGGCGCCGGCAGCGCGCTGCGGTCGACCTTGCCGTTGGGCAGCAGTGGCATGGCGTCGAGCGACACGAAGTGCTGCGGCACCATGTAATGCGGCAGCCGCGATCGCAGGTGCTCGCGCAGCTCGGCCGGCGCGGGCGGCACCGGGCCGCGGGCGACGTAATACGCCACCAGGCGCACGTCGTCCTCGCTCTCGGCCCGCGTCACGGCCACGCAGTGGGCGAGCGCGGGATGGTCGAGCAGCGCGGATTCGATCTCGCCCATCTCGATGCGGAAGCCGCGCAGCTTGACCTGGTGGTCGGCGCGGCCCGTCAGCTCGATCAGGCCGTCGTGGCGCCAGCGGCCGAGGTCGCCGGTGCGGTAGAGCCGCGCGCCGTGGCCTTGGCTGCCGTCTTCGTCGGCGTCGCCGGCGTCGCTGTCGCCGAACGGGTCGCGCACGAAGCGCTCGGCCGTCAGCCCGTCACGCTGGTAGTAGCCGTGCGTGACGCCGGCGCCGCCGATGTAGAGTTCGCCGGGCGCACCGATCGGGCAGATGCGGCCTTGCTCGTCCAGCACCCACACGTCGACGTTGTCGGTCGGCCGGCCCACCGTGATCTGCTCGCGCGGCGTCTCCACCTTCCACGCGGTGGCCCACACCGTCGTCTCGGTCGGGCCGTAGATGTTCCACAGCTCGGCCGTGCGCTCCATCAGCCGCTCGGCCAGCACCGGCGGCAGCGATTCGCCGCCGATCAGCCCGCGGAAGCGCGGCGTGCCTTTCCAGCCGGCCTCGATCAGCGCGCGCCAGGCCGACGGCGTGGCCTGCAGCAGCGTCGCGTCGCTGCCTTCGATCAGCGCGCGCAGCGCGACCGGGTCGTGTACCTGTTGCTGCGAGGCGATGACCACGCGGGCGCGCGCCACCAGCGGCAGCATCAGGTCGAGCACCGACGGGTCGAACGACGGGCTGGTGACAGCCACCAGCACATCGTCGGACGCCAACCCCGGCGTCTTCAGGAAGCCCGCAAGGAAGTTCACAACCCCGCGATGCGGCACCCGCACGCCCTTGGGCTTGCCGGTGGAGCCCGAGGTGTAGATCAGGTAGGCCTCGTCTTCCGGGGTGGCGTCGAGTTCCGCGTCCGGCGCCAGCGCGTCGGCGGGCTGTACGGCCGCGAGCAGCCGGTCGTCGAAGTCCAGCATCGGGATCGCGAGGCCTTCGAGGATCTCCTTCGATTCCTGCTGCGTCAGCACCGCGGTCAGGTGCGCGTCGGCCGCCATGAAGCGCAGGCGGTCCACCGGGTAGTCGGGGTCGAGCGGCACGTAGGCAGCGCCCGCCTTCATCACGCCCAGCTGCGCGATCAGCATGGCCGGGCCGCGCGCGATGCACAGGCCGACGCGCTGGCCGCGCGCGATGCCGCGGTGGCGCAGCGCGCGGGCCAGCTGGTTCGACCGCGCGTCGATTTCGCCGAAGCTCAAGGTCAGCCCCTGTGCGTCGATCACGGCCACGCGCTCCTGCACGGCGGGGTCGGCCAAGCGCACGTACTCGTGCACCAGCAACTGCGCGGGCAACGGCACCCGCGCGCCGTTCCACCCGTGCCGCAGCAGGTTCAGCTGCGTCGGCGAAAGCACCTCGTGGCTGGACAGGTGCCGCTCGGGCGCGCCCAGCAGCCGTTCCAGCAGCGAGAGGTAGTTCTCCAGCATGCGCTGCGCGCTCACCTCGCTGTAAAGATCGCTCGCGTATTCCAGGTGCACGCGGTGCGAGAACTCGGTGTCGATGTGCATCGACAGGTCGAACTGCGCGGCCACGCGCGAGAAGTCGAACTCGTCCACTTCCAGCCCGAAGAGCTCGGGCTCGCCGATGGGCGCGTTGAGCACGTTGAAGAGCACGCGCACCGGGCCTTCGGGCCGCAGCGTGCGGTCGTGGCCCATGGCGTCGATCAGCTCGTCGAAAGGCGCGTCCTGGTGGGCGTAGGCTTGGAGCGCATCGCGGCGCGTGCGGTGCACCAGTTGCGTGAAGCTCGGGTCGCCCGAGAGGTCGCTGCGCATCACCAGCGTGTTGACCAGCGTGCCCACCAGCGGCTCGGCCGCCACGCGATGGCGGTTGGCGATCGGCGTGCCGACTGCGACGTCCTCGGTCTTGGCGTAGCGCGACAGCATCAGCACGAAGGCCGACAGGTACACGACGAAGGGCGTCACCGCCTCGCGGCTGCCGAAGTCGCGGATCGCCTCGCGCAGCCGCGGCGGCAGCGCGGCCGACACGCGGCCGCCCTGGTGGCTGGCCTTGACCGGCCTTGCGAAGTCGGTGGGCAGGTCGAGGTCCGGCAGGTCGCGCAGGCGCTCCAGCCAATAGTCCAGGTGTGGCCGGCGCGCCTCCACCGCCGCGGGGCTGCGCTGCCACGTCGCGTAGTCGGCGTAGCCGATGGCCGGCGGGTCGGACATCGGCATGCGCCCGTCGGCCAGCGCGCCGTAGGCGGCCAGGGTCTCGCGCATCAGCAGCGCGCTGGCCCAGTTGTCGGTGATGGCGTGGTGCAGCATCCAGAACAGCACGTGCTCGCGCTCGCCCAGGCGGATCAGCAGCACTCGGTGCAACGGCGCCTGCGACAGGTCGAAGGGCTGCGAGGCCCGCTCGACCAGCAGGGCACGCGCTTTCGCGTTGCGCTCGCGCTCGGGCAGCGATGACAGGTCGACCTGCTCCAGCCGCACCTCGAGCGTGGGCACGATGCGCTGCATCGGCTCGTGTTCGCCCATCACGAGCGAGGTGCGCAGGCCTTCATGCCGCCGCACCATGGCGTCGAGCGCCTGCTGACACAGGGCCGGGTCCAGCGCGCCGCGCAGCCGGATGGCCATCGGCACGTTGTACGCCGTCGAGGTCGGCTCGAAATGCTGGATGACCCACATGCGCCGCTGGGACAACGACGCCGGCTGCGGCACGCCGCGGTCGACCCGCGTCATGCCCGCCGACCCGGCCGGTGTGGCGCCGCCCTTGCGAAGCTGGTTCTCGACCTGCGCCGCCATCGCGGCCACGCTCGCATGCTCGAAGAGCTCGGCCAGCGGCAGCGATACGTTGAAGCGCTCGCCGAGGCGCGACAGCACCTGCGTCATGCGCAGCGAATTGCCGCCCAGCTCGAAGAAGCTCTCGTGCACGCCGAAGGCGCGCGTGCCCAGCACCTCGGTCCAGACGTCCCACACGGCCTGTTCGCGCGCGTCGCGCGGCAGCACGTGGCCCAGGCGCTCGCGGCGGTCGCTGTCTTCGGCACTCTGCTCGGGCGGCGGATCGGTCTCGGCATCGAGCGGTGCCGCCAGCGACAGCTCGTTGGCCAGGAAGGCTGCGCGGCAGCGCTGGCGCTGCACCTTGCCGCTGGACGTGCGCGGCAGCGTGCCGGCGCGCAGCAGCGCGACCGCGTGCACCGGCAGGCCGTGTTCCACCGCGACCGCGCGGCGCACGGCGCGGAACACCGCTTCGAGGTCGGCGTCGGCGCGGCGGTCGAGCTCGAGCGCGAGCACCACACCTTCGCCGGCGGGCGTATCGACCGCGAAGGCCGCGCCATGGCCCAGCCGCAGGGCCGGGTGCGCGCGCTCGGCGCTCCACTCCAGGTCTTGCGGGTAGTGGTTCTCGCCGTGGACGATGATCAGGTCCTTCAGCCGCCCGGTGACGAACAGCTCGCCCTCGTCGATGAAGCCCAGGTCGCCGGTGCGCAGCCAGGGCCCGCTGCCATCGGCCAGGTGCGCGCCGAAGGTCGACTCGCTGGCTTCGGTCTGCATCCAGTAGCCGCCGCCCACGCTGGGCGAACGCACCCAGATTTCGCCGACACCGTCCGCGGCGCAGAGGCGGCCTTCACCGGTCGTCTCGACGATGCGGACTTCGGTGTCCTGCATCGGGCGGCCACAGCCCACCAGCCGGCGCGCGTTCGGGGCGCCGGCCTCCAGCGCCTCGAAGCGGCCGGCAAGCAGTGCTGCCGAGTCGGCCCAGACGATGCGCGGTACGTGGCCCGGGCTAGCCGACGTCACACCGAGCACGGTTTCGGCCAGGCCGTAGGAAGGCGCGAACGCGTCGGGCGCCATGCCCGCGGCGCCGAACACGGCGAGCACGCGCTCGACCGTCTCGGCCTTGATCGGCTCGGCACCGCAGCTCAACGCGACCAGGCTGTCCAGCCGCGCACCGAGCGGCTTGCCGCCCAGCGCAGCCAGGCAGGCCGCGAACGCCGACTCGGGGGCGCCCGTGTGCGTAATGTGGTGCTTTTCGACCGCGTCGAGCCAGCGCAGCGGGCGGCGCAGAAAGGCCAGCGGCGACATCAGGTAGCCGCTGGCGCCCGCCACAAGCGGCGCCAGCACGCCGAACGCCAGGCCGTAGTCGTGGAAATGCGGCAGCCAGCTGAGCGCACGTGAATCCGCGTCGCCATGGCCTGCGGCGATCAGCGCGCGCACGTTGGCCAGCACGTTCGCATGCGTGAGCCGCACGCCGCGCGGGTCGGACGTGGAGCCGGAGGTGTATTGCAGGTAGGCCAGCGTCTCGGGGCCGATGCGCGCCGGTGCGAAGTCCGCGGGTTTGTCGGCCAGCTGCGCTGGCGCGGGCAGCGCGGCCCAGCGCGTCATCGCGAAGGTGGCAGGGTCGAGCACCGCGGCTGCCGCTTCGAGCATCGTGCTGCTGGTCAGCACCAGCGCCGAACGCGAATCGGATATCACGCTGCGCAGGCGCGGCGCCGCATGCTGCAGCCGCACCGGATCCGGCGAGGGCACCGGCACCGCGACCCGGCCGCAGAGCATGCAGGCCCAGAACACGCGCACGAAATCGAGACCGGGGCCGAAGGACAGCAACACGCGGTCACCGGGCCGGGTCTGGCTCGACAGCCAGGCGGCGATGCGGTGCACGTCGCCGTGCAGCTGCGAATAGCTGGTCTGAACGGTGGGTGTCAGGTCGTCGCCGAGATAGGCGTAGGCCAACTGCGCGGGATGCGCAGCGCATTGCGTTTCAAAAACAGAAGCCAGTTCGGTTGGCGAGTAGCGGGCGACGTGCGAAGGAGGGCTCTTGAGCGGCGGCGGATTCAACATGGAGAAAGGCCCTGGATGGTGGATGTCGCGCCATGACCGCGGCGAAACTGAGTCCAAAGCGTTCTGTCATTATGTTGCGGCGCAGCAGGCCGGTTATGTTCGTCGCTTCGTTATCGGCATTGTCCGACAGGCGAGCGCCTTGCGAAGCGGCACGAGCCGCGGATTCGCCGGATCGGCCCGGTAGATCAACGCAACGGGCCCCGGCGGAATCCCGGGATCGACGCGAACCCGCTTCACGCGCGCGACCGCGGCCGCGTCGGCGCCTTCCAGCATGGTCGCGGGCACCGCGCTCAGGCCCAGGCCGGCCGCGACCAGCCGCAGGTTGGTCACCGGGCTGGTCGATTCGATCACCGGCACCGGCGCGACCAAGCCGGCGCGCCGAAACACGTTGTCTATCGTGCGCCGCACCATCGAGCTTGGCGCCGGCATGACCCAGCGCTCGTCCGCCAGCTGCGCCCAGGCGACGCGCCGTGCGCGTGCGAGCGGATGCGTGGCCGGCGCGATCACCGCGAACTCGGCGTCGAAGAGCTTCTCGTACATCAGCGGCTGCCCGGCGGCGTCGGGCATCTCGGTCGGGTAGCTCGTGATCAGCGCATCGAGCTTGCCCTGCAGCAGCGTCTGCACCAGCAGCGGCACCCGTTCTTCCATTAACTGCACACGCACCCGCATCCCGTCGCCGACCAGGCGCTCGAACAGTTGCGGCAGATAGCCCTGCGCCACGAAGGGCGGGGCGCCGATGCGCAGCACCGTCACCGAGGGCTCGGCCGACGCTTCGGCGCCCACGTGCGCCAGCTCTTCGAGCAGCAGGGCCGCGCCGCGGATCGCGATCTCGCCGCGCGGCGTCGGGATCAGGCCGCGCGGGTTGCGCGTGAAAAGCGCGAAGCCGAAGGCCGATTCCACCTCGCCCAGCGCCTTGCTCAGCGCGGGCTGCGTGAGGTTGAGCACGCCGGCGGCGGCACGCAGGCTGCCGCCGCGCTGCAACTCGACCAGCAGTTGCAGGTGCCGAAAGCGCAGTCGCGCGACGAGCCGGCGCAGGTCGGGAGCACTGGGCATGGGGTTTCCAAAAAGTTTGAGGCCGATGAAAACATATCACTTTTGGATATCGCGACGCCGTCCTATGCTGAAGCCGTACCCGACAGAACACCGCACCAGGAGACACCCCATGCAACGCCGCCACTTCTGCCTCGGGGCATCGTCCCTCGCGCTCGGCCCGCTGGCCGCACGCGCCGCCGAGGCATTCCCGACGAAGCCCGTGCGCATCATCTCGCCCTATGCCGCCGGCGGCGGGCCGGACGTGCAGTTGCGCCAGGCCGGGCCGGCGCTGGGCGAGGCACTCGGCCAGCCGATCGTGATCGAGAACAAGGTCGGCGCCGCCGGCGTGCTCGCCGCGCAGTACGTCGCGCAGCAGGCGCCCGACGGCTACACGCTGCTGATGGGCTCGAACACGCACCTGATCCAGAAGATCCTGCAGCCGGACCTCAAGTTCGACCCGCTCGCCGACTTCGCGCCGGTCAGCAACTTCGCCGCCTCGCCCACCGTGCTGGTGGTGCGCGCCGACGCGCCCTGGCAGCGGCTCGAGGACCTGATCGCCGACCTCAAGGCGCGGCCGGGCCAGGCCAACTACGGTTCGGGCGGCATCGGCACCTCGGCGCACCTGGCCGGCGCCACGCTGGCTTCGCTGGCCGGGCTCAAGGTCACGCACATCCCGCTCAAGGGCTCGGTCGAGATCGCGGCCTCGCTGCTGCGCGGCGACACGCAGTACGCCTTTCCGGTGGCGGGCACCGGCATCCCGCAGGTCAAGGGCGGCAAGCTGCGCGCGCTGGCCGTCACCAGCCGCCAGCGCCTGGCGCAACTGCCCGACGTGCCCACCCTGCACGAGCGGCTGAAGAATGAACTGGCGGTGCAGGAATCGTGGTTCGGGGTGTGGGCGCCGGCGAAGACGCCGCCGGCCGTCGTTGCCGCCCTGCATGCCGGCGCCACGCGCACCCTCAAGACCCCGTCCATCCAGGCCGCCTTCGAGGCGGCCGGCAACACCGCCGCCCTCAGCGAGAGCCCGCAGGCCTTCGCCGAGTTCGTCCGCAGCGAAAACCGCAAGTGGGCCGAGATCGTCAAGCTCGCCGGCGTCAGCGCGAGCTGAGCCCGTCACCAGGAGTTCAATCCATGTCCAAGCCACTCGAAGGCGTGCGCGTCATCGACATGTCGCACGTCATCGCGGGCCCGATGGCCTCGCTCTACCTCGCCCAGCTGGGCGCCGAGGTCATCAAGATCGAGCCGCCCGCGGGCGAGGTGATGCGGGCCAGCCGCCGGCCCGGCGAAGAGCACAGCGACACGCCGGCCGGCTTCGCCGCGCTGAATGCCGGCAAGCGTTCGTTCACCGCGGACATCCGCACGCCCGAGGGCGCCGACGCGGTGCGTGCGCTCGCCCGCACGGCCGACGTGTTCATCGAGAACTTCCGCCCCGGCGTGGTCGCCAAATACGGGCTCGACCGCGCGGCCATCGAGGCGCTGAATCCGGGCATCGTCTACTGCTCGATTTCCGGCTATGGGCAATCCGGCGAATGGTCGACGCGTGGCGCCTACGACCACGTGGTGCAGGCCCTCACCGGCATGATGATGATGTCCGGCGACAGCGAGGACGCGCCGCCGCTCAAGGTGGGCTTTCCGGTCATCGACGTCGCCGTCGGCATGCTGGGCGCGCTGTCGATCGTGGCCGCCCTGCACCGGCGCGAGCGCGACGGCCACGGCCAGTACATCGACGCGTCGATGGTGCAGGCCTCGCTGATGCTCATGTACCCCAACGCCAGCAGCTTCCTCACGCAGCGGGTCGAACCGCAGCGCGTGGGCAACCGCGGCTACACCGGCAGCCCCACCGCCGACACCTACCGCTGCGCCGACGGATGGTTGGCGACCGCCGCCAACACGCCGGCCCAGTTCCGCAAGCTGACGGCCGTGCTCGGCCTCGAGGCCCTGTGCGAAGACGGCGAGGCGCTGGACCTCGACGCCTTCAACGCGCCCGGCGGCGGCTTCGTGACTGCGCGCCGGCTGCCATACCTGCAGCAGTGCTTTCGTGATGCCTTCGCCACCCGCTCTGCCGCCGACATGGAGGCGCGGCTCAACGCCGTGGGCGTGCCCGCGGCGCGCGTGCGCCGGCTCGGCGAGTTTCTCGACGAAGTGCAGCAAAGCGGCGCCGTCGACCTGCCGCTGGCGAGCTACACCCAGGGCGATTCGCTCGTGCGAACGCCCGGCCTGGGCTTCCGCTACCGCGACGACGGCACGCCGGGCGGTGCCGGTGCGCCTGCCTTGGGCCAGCACACGGCCGAGCTGATGGACGAGCTGGGCCTCGTCGCCACGCAATGACCCTATGCCGCCGTGACCTACGCCATCGGGCGAAGCGACGGCGTCACACGTCTTTGCGATCATGCGCGCCATGGACCCCATCACTTCCATCGATCGCTATACGCCCGACTACGCCCACGAATGCGAGGTGTGCGGCAGCAGCCCCGTGGTGGCGGGCATGAAGGACGACCGGCAGGTCTACCTGGCCACCATGTGCGGCCCCTGCCTGTGGAACGAGCCCCGCGCCGCCGACCCGGCGACGTGGAACGAGGCGCCCTCGGCGTGATGCCGCACGCGCTGCCTCGCGGCGCGCGCTATTTCCATTCGAAGAACTGGCTTCGCGTCACGCCCTGCGCGTCGACCTCGTACTCGAACAGCACCGCCATGCTGTTGAGCCGCGCCCACTTGGGCGACGTGGTCTGGCAGTACACCGCACCCCGATAGCTCACGCTGCCGTCCTTCTGCAGGTTGCCGATGCCCTGCCCGACCCAGGACAGCACGTCGCCTTCCTGGCTCATCGTGACGCCCTGGCCTTCGCCGAACAGCGAACCGTCCGGCCGCGCCGACGCGACGTAGGTGCCGATCTCCGTGCTGTTCACGCCGAGCAGCGAGCCGCTGCTCTGGAAGGAGGTTTCCATCTTCGGTCCGCCGCCCGGGTTCGAAAGCGCCCGTTGCAGTGCGACCTTTCCCACCGATTCCCCGATCCTTTCGCCGAGCATGTCCTTCTCCTTCACGGCGCTGAGCGAGGCCGTGCCGGCTAAACATAGTTCGCCGCGAAGGGTAGTACAAATTTAGTACTCGTCGGCGCCGCGCCGGCCGAAGGTGAACGGTCTACGCGTCCACCTTGACCTTTGCGTCGCGCACCACGCGTGCCCACTTCTGGGTCTCGCTCGCGATGAACTGCCTGAACTTCTCGCGCGAGCCGCCGCCGTCTTCGGCGCCATAGGTGTCCAGCCGCTCCTGCACGTCGGGCATGGCCAGCACGGTGTTCACGTCGGCATTGATCTTGTCCGCCACGCCCGTGGGCAGCTTGCCGGGCCCGGCCAGTCCGTACCAGGTGGTGGCGTCGAAGCCGTCGAATCCCTGCTCCTGCATCGTCGGTACCGAGGGGTGGCCCTTGGCGCGCTTGAGCCGCGTCTGCGCCACCGCCACCACCTTGCCGCTCTTCACGTGCGGCGTGGCCGCGGTCATGGTCTCGAAGCTGTAGTGGATCTGGTTGCCCATCAGGTCGGCCAGCAGCGGGCCGCTGCCCTTGTACGGCACGTGCAGCGCATCGACCTTGGCCTGCAGCTTGAACATCTCCAGCGCCAGGTGCTGCGCCGAGCCGGCGCCGGCCGAGCCGAAGCTCACCTGCCCGGGCTCCGCGCCGCAGCGCGCGACGATGTCCTTCACCGTCACCGCCTTCTGCGCCGGGCCGGCGATCAGCAGGTTGGGCGTCACGCCCACCAGCACCACCGGCACGAAGTCGCGCTCCACGCTGTAGCGCAGCTTGGGCTGCAGGCTGGGCGCCAGCGCATGGCTGTTGATGTGCGCCATCAGCAGGGTCGAGCCGTCGCTGGGCTGCTGCGCCACGTACTCCGCGGCCAGCACGCCGGCCACGCCGGCCTTGTTCTCCACGATCACCGACTGGTTCCACATCACCGAGAGCTTCTGCGCCACCACCCGCGCCAGGGCATCGGTGCCGCCGCCCGGCGGAAAGCCCACCACGATGCGCACCGGCCCGGAAGGCCATTCCTGGGCGAACAGGCGCGGCACGCCGAGCGTGGCGGCCGCTGCGCCCGCGGCCTGGATCAGGGAACGTCGTTGCATGAGTCGGTCTCCTTGTCGTGAGGGAAGGCAGGTAAAAGAGAGCGCGCGGAATGCGCCGTGCGCGGATGCAGGCGAGCGCGACCGGCGTCAGGCGGCCTTCTTCAATACGGTGGGCGATGCGTGGTGCGAGAAGTGATCCATCGCCGCGGCGACACCGCTTTCTGCCAGCTTCACGCCCGCGAGCTTCAGCCCCATCTCGACGCCGGCCACCATGGCGATCAGCGTCAGGTCGTTGCTGTCGCCCAGGTGCCCCATGCGGAACATGCGGCCCTTGAGTTTGCCGAGCCCCGTGCCCAGCGAGAGGTCGAAGCGCTCGTGGATCGACCGCCGCAACGCATCGGCATCGACGCCCTGCGGCGTGATCACGCCCGTGAGCACCGGCGAGTACACCGACGCGTCCGCGCATTGCACCGGCAGCCCCCAGGCCTGCACCGCCGCACGCACGCCCGCGGCCCAGCGCTGGTGGCGCGCGAACACCTGGTCGAGACCCTCGCCCAGCAGCATGTCGAGCGCTTCGCTCAGGCCGTAAAGCAGGTTCGTGTTCGGCGTGTAGGGCCAGTAGCCGCTGGCGTTCATCTCCACGATTTCGTCCCAGGCCCAGAAGGCCTTGGGCAGCTTCGCCGTCTTGCTCACTTCGATGGCCTTGGGCGACAGCGCGTTGAAGCTGATGCCGGGCGGCAGCATCAGGCCTTTCTGCGATCCGCTGATGGTCACGTCCACACCCCATTCGTCGTGCCGGTAGTCCGCGCTGGCCAGGCCCGAGATGCTGTCCACCATCAGCAGCGCCGGATGCTTCGCCGCATCGATCGCGCGGCGCGCCGCCGCGATGTCGGAGGTCACGCCCGTCGAGGTCTCGTTGTGCACCACGCACACTGCCTTGATGCGGTGGCCGGCGTCCTCGCGCAGCCGCCGCTCGATCAGGTCGGCCTGCACGCCATGGCGCCAGCTGCGCGGCAGGCCGGTGTCGTCCGTGCCCGGCAGGCCGATGAACTCCGGCGCCAGGCCGAGGCGCAACGCCATCTTCTGCCACAGCGTGGCGAAGTGGCCTGTTTCGTACATCAGCACCGTGTCGCCCGGGCTCATCGTGTTCGACAGCGCGGCCTCCCACGCTCCCGTGCCCGAGGCCGGGTAGATCACTACCGGGTGGCGCGTGCGGAACACCTCCTGAATCCCGCCGAGCACCTTTTTCCCCAGCTCACCGAACTCCGGGCCGCGGTGGTCGATGGTCGGCAGGCTGATGGCACGCAGGATGCGGTCGGGCACCGGGCTCGGGCCGGGAATCTGCAGGAAGTGCCGGCCGGTCGGATGGGAGTCGAGTTGCAGCATGGAAGCGTCCTTTCTTTTTCAGTTTTGCATTCAAAATGCATTTTGGCATGCTCGTATACCCTCAATTGCGAGGATTGAGCGTGGTTGGTTTTGCATGCAAAATGCCGAACAGGAAAGAGAAACCATGGCTGAAGTGATCGAAATCGCCCGACTCGCCTTGCACGACCAAGTAGCGGCGCGGCTGCGCACGCTGCTGGTGGAAGGCCGCATCGCCCCCGGCGCCAAGCTCAACGAGCGCGAGCTGTGCGAGCAGTTGCGCGTGTCGCGCACCCCGCTGCGCGAGGCCATCAAGCTGCTGGCGGCCGAGGGCCTGGTCGACCTGTTGCCAAACCGGGGCGCCGTGGCAGTCCGGCTGACGGAGGCCGACGTCCACAACACTTTCGAACTGCTCGCCACGCTCGAAGGCATGTCGGGCGAACTGGCGGCACAGCGCATCACCGAGGCCGAGCTGGCCGAGCTGCGTGCCCTGCACTATGAAATGATGGCCTGCTTCGCGCGCCGCGACCTGTCGGGCTACTACCGCATCAACGCGCGCATCCACACCGCCATCAACGAGGCCGCCAGGAACCCCGTGCTCGCCAGCACCTACCGCGCCATCAATGCCCGCGTGCAGTCGCTGCGCTTTCGTACCAACCAGGACGAGGCCAAGTGGAAGAGCGCGGTGGCCGAGCACGAGCGCATGATCGACGCGCTCGAGGCCCACGATGCCGCCGCCATGCGCACGCTGATGATCGAACACCTCCACCGCAAGCGCGACACCGTCCTCGCACTGCTGCGGGCCGGCGAAATCTACCCCGACACCCAGGCCGCAGGAAAGCGCTGAACGACATGCGTCACGAGCCTGCGCACCTCCTGCAGCCGGCCGGCACCGTGCCGCCGCCCGACGAGGCCTGCGCGGCGCTGGCCCGCCGCCTCGCCGCCGAGACCGAGGGCGAGCTGCTGTTCGACGCCGCCTCGCGCGGCCGCTATGCCACCGACGCCTCCATCTACCAGATCATGCCGGTCGGTGTGCTCGTGCCGAAGACCGAGCGCGACGTCGCCACCGCGATCGACGTGTGCCGTGAGCTGCAGGTGCCGGTGCTGCCGCGCGGTGGCGGCACCAGCCAGTGTGGCCAGACCACCGGCGCCGCGCTGGTCGTCGACAACAGCAAGCACCTGCGGCGCGTGCTCGATCTCGACGTCGCGGCGCGCCGCGTCACGGTCGAGCCGGGCATCGTGCTCGACCACCTCAACGCGCAGCTCAAGCCGCACGGGCTGTGGTTTCCGGTCGATGTTTCGACGAGTGCGCAGGCCACGCTGGGCGGCATGGCCGGCAACAATTCCTGCGGCTCGCGCTCCATCGCCTACGGCAACATGGTGCACAACGTGCTTGGTGCGAGCGCATGGCTGTCGGACGGCGACCTGGTCGACTTCGGCCCGGTCGCCACCCTCGGCGCACGCGCCGCGGGCATCGCACAGCAGGTGCATCAACTCGCGCGCCGACTGCGGCCCGAGATCGAGGCCCGCTGGCCCAAGGTGATGCGCCGCGTGGCCGGCTACAACCTCGACATCTTCGACAACCAGAGCGAGCGGCCATATACCGGCGACGGCAGCGTCAACCTCGCGCACCTGCTGATCGGCGCCGAGGGCACGCTGGCCTTCACCCGCAGCCTCACGCTCCAGCTCAGCGAACTGCCGCGCGCCAAGGTGCTGGGCGTCGTCAACTTCCCGACCTTCCATGCGGCCATGGACGCGGCCCAGCACATCGTGAAGCTCGGCCCCACCGCGGTCGAGCTGGTCGACCGCACGATGATCGACCTGAGCCTCGCCAACCCGGCCTTCCGGCCCACCGTCGAGAAGGCGCTGCTCGGCCGGCCGGCAGCCATCCTGCTCGTGGAGTTCTCGGGCGAGGAACGCGGGCCCCTGCTGCTCAAACTGCAGCGCCTGGTCGAGCTGATGGGCGACCTGGGCCTGCCCGACAGCGTGGTCCGCATGCCCGAAGAAGCCGCGCAGAAGAACCTGTGGGAAGTGCGCAAGGCCGGCCTCAACATCATGATGAGCCTCAAGGGCGACGGCAAGCCGGTCAGCTTCATCGAGGACTGCGCGGTGCCGCTCGAGCACCTGGCCGAGTACACCGATGCGCTGACCGAGGTGTTCGCGCGCCATGGCAGCCGCGGCACCTGGTATGCGCATGCCTCGGTGGGCACGCTGCACGTGCGGCCCATCCTCGACATGCGCACCGACGGCGCGCCCAAGATGCGCGCCATCGCCGAAGAAGCCGGCGCGCTGGTGCGCAAGTACAAGGGCGCCTTCAGCGGCGAGCACGGCGACGGCCTGTGCCGCGGCGAGTGGATCGAGTGGCAGTTCGGCCCCGCGATCAATGACGCCTTCCGTGCCATCAAGCAGGCCATGGACCCGATCGGCCTGTTCAACCCCGGCAAGATCATCGACCCGCCGAAGATGGACGACGGCGCCCTGTTCCGCTTCGCGCCGCCGTCCTCGCCACGGCCCTACAAGCGCATTCCCCTCGTGCCTGCGCTCGACTGGTCGGCCTGGAACGTGCAGGCTGACCCGGTCACCGAAGAGACCACGCCGCCCGGCAGCGGCGGTGACGTGACGGGCGGCTTCGCCAAGGCCGTCGAGATGTGCAACAACAACGGCCACTGCCGCAAGTTCGACGCCGGCACCATGTGCCCCAGCTACCGCGTCACGCGCGACGAGCAGCACCTCACGCGCGGCCGTGCCAATACCTTGCGGCTGGCGCTTTCGGGCCAGCTCGGCGCAGACGCCTTCACCGGCGACGCCATGCGCGACACCATGGACCTGTGCGTCGGTTGCAAGGGCTGCAAGCGCGACTGCCCCACGGGCGTGGACATGGCGCGCATGAAGATCGAGTTCCTCTCGCACTACAAGAAGAAGCACGGCCACACGCTGCGCGACCGCCTGGTCGCCCGCCTGCCCGACTACCTGCATGCCGCGAGCCGCATGCCCTGGCTCTTCAACCTGCGCAACCGCCTGCCGGGCGCCGCATGGCTCGGCGAGCGTTTGCTCGGGCTCTCGGCCAAACGCTCGCTGCCCGAGTTCCGGGCCGACACCTTCTGGAACGACCCCGACCCCAGCCTCTTCACCAGCCGCGACATGGTCATCGCCGCCGCCCTGAGCGGACGCAAGTCGGCCGTGCTCTTCGTCGACACCTTCAACGGCGGCTTCGAGAGCGAGAACGTCTGGGCCGCCGCACGCGTGCTCAAGGCTGCGGGCTACCTGCTGCACACCATCGACAAATTCAGCGGCCATCACTGCTGCGGCCGCACCTTCCTGGCCAGCGGCATGGTCGACGAGGCGCGTGCGCGCGCCGGCGCGCTGGTCGACGCGCTGCTGCCGCTGGCCGAAGCGGGCGTGCCCATCGTCGGCCTGGAGCCTTCCTGCCTTTTGACGCTGCGAGACGAGGCGCTGGTCATGGGCCTGGGCCGGAAGGCCGAGGTCGTCGCCGGGCAGGCACTGCTGTTCGAAGAGTTCATCGCGCGCGAGATCCACGAGGGCCACTTCAAGCTCGCACTCAAGCCCGCCAACAAGCCGCTGCTGGTGCATGGCCACTGCCACCAGAAGGCCTTCGGCGCGGTGAGCCCGATCATGGACGTGCTCAAGCTCATTCCCGACGCGAAACCCGAGCTCATCGAAAGCTCCTGCTGCGGCATGGCCGGCAGCTTCGGCTTCGAGGCGGCGCACCACGCGGTCTCGATGCAGATGGCCGAGGCCTCGCTGTTGCCGGCCGTGCGCGCCAAGCCGGATGCGATCGTGCTGGCCGACGGCACGAGCTGCCGCCACCAGATCGCCGACGGGGCGCAGCGGCAGGCCGTGCACGTGGCTTGGCTGCTCGATCGGCTGCTGGCCTGAGCTGCGCCGGCGGGCCGATCAGACGTCCGGCTCGCCCTCTTCCTGAAAAAGGCTCGCGAGCCGCGCCGCCTCGGCCAACTCCGACAGCGCTTCGGCATGCTCCTGTGCCAGCTTGCCGAGCGTGCGGCGGCCTTTGGGCAACAGGTGCACCTCCACCAGCCGGCGATCGACCACGCTCGCGCGGCGCTGCACCAGCCCGATCTCTTCGCAACGTGACACCAGCGCCACCACACCATGCGCCTGCGCCTGCAAGCGCTCGGCGATCTCGCTCACCGAGGCCCAGTCGCGGCCCGGAAAGCCTTGCGTGTGCAGAAGCAGCTGGTATTGCAGAACCGTGATGCCCGCCTCGCGCGAGGCGTCCTCGCTGAATCGCAGAAAGCTGCGCAGCCGGAACCTGAATTCCGACAGCGCTTCCAGGCGCCGCTTGCTCGCGGCGCGCTCTTCGTTCGTGGCCATCGCTTCCGTCTCCTGATACGCGCGTTGTCAGCGAATGTAGCAAGCCCGGCAGCCGCGCCCAGGGTAATTACTCATGATGTGATGTAAAAATGCTCATAGCATGATGTAAATCGAAAGCGGTGCGATCGGCGTCTGCATCACGCATGCGGGCTGGCATCGCTGCGGCTGCCATGCGGCGGCCTCGTCGCGCCTTTGCCTGCCGCGCGCATCGCTCCCTCTTCCTCGACTTTTCCGAAAGTGCACTCATGAAAATCAGGAGCCAGAAGGACTTCTTTTCGGGCTTGATGTTCGCCGTCGTCGGCGCCGCCTTCGCGATCGGCGCCACCAACTACAACATCGGCAGCGGCGCACGCATGGGCCCGGGCTACTTCCCGTTGATGCTCGGCATCCTGCTGGCCGTGCTCGGCTTCGGCGTGATCGTCGGATCGATCACCGTGCACACGGCGGACGGCGAGCCCGTCGGCCGCATCGCCTGGAAGCCGCTGGCCTTCGTCATCGGCGCCAACCTGGTCTTCGGTGTGCTGCTCGGCGGCCTGCCCAGCATCGGCCTGCCGGCACTAGGCCTGGTCGCCGCCATCTACGCGCTGGTGCTGGTGGCCAGCCGCGCGGGCTCCGCCTTTCCGATCAGGTCGGCGCTCATCCTCGCGACCGTGCTGGCCATCGGCAGCTACCTCACCTTCATCCTCGGCCTGAGCCTGCAGTTCCAGGTCTGGCCCACCTTCATCGCCGGCTGAGGCGCAAGACATGGAACTCATCGACCACCTCGCCCTTGGCTTCGGCGCCGCATTCACGCTGCAGAACCTCGTCTACGCCTTCGTCGGCTGCCTGCTGGGCACGCTGATCGGCGTGCTCCCC
>NZ_LYVO01000075.1 GCF_001984055.1 Variovorax sp. KK3 | reverse complement strand
CCTACGCCGGCAAGGCCGACGTCGAATGCGAGATGCTCGTGCTCGGCGCCGGCCCCGGCGGCTACTCCGGCGCTTTCCGCAGCGCCGACCTCGGCATGAAGACCGTGCTCGTCGAGCGCTACGCCACGCTCGGCGGCGTGTGCCTCAACGTCGGCTGCATCCCGTCGAAGGCGTTGCTGCACACCGCCTCGGTCATGGACGAGGTGGCGCAGATGCCCGACCACGGCATCAAGTACGGCGCGCCCGAGATCGACATCGACAAGCTGCGCGCCTTCAAGGAAGGCGTCATCAAGAAGCTGACCGGCGGACTCGCCGGCATGGCCAAGATGCGCAAGGTCGAGGTGCTGACCGGCGTGGGCAGCTTCCTCGACCCGTGGCACCTGGAAGTGGCCGCGGCCGACGGCGGCAAGAAGGTCGTGAAGTTCAGGAAGGCCATCATCGCGGCCGGCAGCCAGGCGGTGAAACTGCCCTTCTTCCCGGAAGACGAGCGCATCGTCGACTCGACCGGCGCGCTCGAACTCAAGCGCATTCCCAAGCGCATGCTGGTCGTCGGCGGCGGGATCATCGGCCTCGAGATGGCGACCGTCTACTCGACGCTGGGCACGCGCATCGACGTGGTCGAGATGCTCGATGGCCTGATGCAAGGCGCCGACCGCGACCTGGTCAAGGTGTGGGAGAAGGTCAACAAGCCGCGCTTCGACAAGGTGATGCTCAAGACGAAGACGGTGGGCGCCAAGGCCACCGCGGCCGGCATCGAGGTGTCGTTCGAAGGCGAGCAGGCGCCTAAAGAGCCGCAGCTTTACGACCTGGTGCTGGTGGCCGTGGGCCGCAGCCCCAACGGCAAGAAGATCGGCGCAGAGAAGGCCGGCGTCGCTGTCACCGACCGCGGCTTCATCGACGTCGACCGGCAGTTGCGGACCAACGTGCCGCACATCCACGCGATCGGCGATGTCGTCGGCCAGCCGATGCTGGCCCACAAGGCGGTGCACGAGGCCCACGTGGCGGCCGAGGCCGCGCACGGCGAGGCGGCTTTCTTCGATGCGCGGCAGGTCCCGTCGGTGGCCTACACCGACCCCGAGGTGGCCTGGGCTGGCAAGACCGAGGAGCAGTGCAAGGCCGAGGGCCTGAAGGTCGGCAAGGCGGTGTTCCCTTGGGCCGCTTCGGGCCGCGCCATCGCGAACGGCCGCGACGAGGGCTTCACCAAGCTCATCTTCGACGAGGCCACGCACCGCGTGGTGGGCGGCGGCATCGTCGGCACGCATGCGGGCGACCTGATCAGCGAAGTCTGCCTGGCCGTCGAGATGGGCTGCGAGCCGGCCGACATCGGCAAGACGATCCATCCGCATCCGACGCTCGGCGAATCGATCGGCATGGCTGCCGAGCTGTTCGAGGGCGTGTGCACCGACCTGCCGCCGAGCAAGAAGAAGTAGCGCGGACGCACCGACCGCTCTCTCTACCGATCCCGACCGATCCAACCCAGAAAGACACCATGGCCGACAACCTGCGCGACGACGCGCTCGACTACCACCGCTACCCCACGCCGGGCAAGATCTCGGTCACGCCCACCAAGGCGATGGCCACGCAGCGCGACCTGGCGCTGGCCTACTCGCCCGGCGTGGCCGAGGCCTGCATGGAGATCGCGCGCGACCCGGCCGAGGCGATGAGCCTGACCTCGCGTGCCAACCTGGTGGCCGTGGTCACCAACGGCACCGCGGTGCTGGGCCTGGGCAACATCGGGCCGCTCGCGGGCAAGCCGGTGATGGAAGGCAAGGCCTGCCTGTTCAAGAAGTTCGCGGGCATCGACGTGTTCGACATCGAGCTGGCCGAGGACGACCCCGATGCGCTCATCGACACCATCGCGCGCATGGAGCCGACCTTCGGCGGCATCAACCTCGAGGACATCAAGGCGCCCGAGTGCTTCTACATCGAGAAGAAGCTGCGCGAGCGCATGAAGATCCCGGTGTTCCACGACGACCAGCACGGCACCGCGATCGTGGCGGCCGCCGCCATCCTCAACGGACTGCGCCTGGTGGGCAAGGACATCGGCGAGGTGAAGCTGGTCGCCTCCGGCGCCGGCGCGGCGGCGCTGGCCTGCCTCGACCTCATCGTGAGCCTGGGCCTGAAGCCCGACAACATCGTGGTCACCGACGCCAAGGGCGTGGTCTACGTGGGCCGCACCGAGGGCATGGACGACAACAAGGCCCGCTACGCCCGCGAGACCAATGCGCGCACGCTCGGCGAAGTGATGCCCGGCGCCGACATCTTCCTGGGCCTGTCGGCCGGCGGCGTGCTCAAGGCCGACATGGTGAGCACCATGGCGCCGCGCCCACTGATCTTCGCGATGGCCAACCCCACGCCGGAGATCCTGCCCGAGGACGCGCTGGCCGTGCGGCCCGACGCCATCCTGGGCACCGGCCGCTCGGACTATCCGAACCAGATCAACAACGTGCTGTGCTTCCCCTTCATCTTCCGCGGCGCGCTGGACACGGGGGCGACCACCATCAATGAAGAGATGAAGCTAGCGGCCGTGCGTGCCATCGCCGGCCTCGCCCATGCCGAGATACCCGAAGTGGTGGCGCAGGCCTACGGCGCGGCGGGGCTGCGCTTCGGCGCGCAGTACCTGATCCCGAAGCCCTTCGATCCGCGGCTGATCGAGGCCGTGGCGCCGGCCGTGGCGCAGGCCGCGATGGACAGCGGCGTGGCGCTGCGCCCCATCGAAGACCTGGAGGCCTACCGCCAGCGTCTCGGCCAGTTCGTCTACCAGTCTGGCGGCGCGATGCAGCCGGTGTTCGCCGCCGCCAAGCGCGCGCCGCGGCGAGTGGTGTACGCCGAGGGCGAAGACGAACGCGTGCTGCGCGCCGCGCAGGTGGTGGTCGACGAGGGCCTGGCCAGCCCGCTGCTGGTGGGCCGGCCCGACGCCATCGCCGAGCGCATCGCGCAGTTCGGCCTGCGCCTCACGCCGGGCAAGGACTGTGAATGCGTGGACCCGATGGACCCGGCCGTGCACGACGAAGCGGCCGAGGCCTACTACGGCCTGGTGCAGCGCCGCGGCGTGTCGCGCGCGCTGGCCCATGCCGAGATGCGCGGCCGCGGCACGCTGCTGGGCGCGATGCTGGTGCGCCAGGGCCGCGCCGATGCCATGCTGTGCGGCACGGTGGGCCGCTTCCACGACCACCTGGCCTACGTGCGCGACGCGATCGGCCTGCGCAGCGGTGCCTGCACCTTCGCGGCCGTGCAGATGCTCATGCTGCCGGGGCGCCAGCTCTTCATCTGCGACACGCACGTCAACGCCGACCCGACGCCGCAGCAGGTGGCCGAGACCGCGCTGATGGCGGCCGAGGCGGTGCGCCGCTTCGGCATCACGCCCAGCGTGGCGCTGCTGTCGCATTCGAGCTTCGGCGATTCCAATGCGGCCGGGGCGCAGAAGATGCGCGAAGCGCTCAAGCTCGTGAAGCTGCGCGACCCCGGCCTGGCGGTCGAAGGCGAGATGCGCGGCGACGCGGCGCTGTCGCGCAGCATCCTGGAGCGCGAGTTCCCCGAGGCCGGCCTGACCGAGGCCGCCAACGTGCTGGTGATGCCGAACGTCGACGCCGCCAACATCGCCTACAACCTGCTGCGCATCGCCGCCGGCAGCGGCATCACGGTGGGCGGCATCCTGCTGGGTGCCGACCGGCCGGTACACATCCTCACGCCTTCGTCCACCGTCCGGCGTATCGTGAACATGACCGCCGTCGCGGCGGTCCACGCCGGCGCGCAGCGCGCGGGCTAGCCAGTTCCTTTTCATCGACAGGAGACAGCAATGGACACCACCATGGACGCGGGCAAGGGGTCGGTTCCCAAGCCCTTCTACAAATCACTCTACTTCCAGGTGATCACCGCGATCATCATCGGGGTGCTGCTCGGGCATTTCTATCCCGCGCTGGGCGAATCGATGAAGCCGTTGGGCGACGGCTTCATCAAGCTCATCAAGATGATCATCGCGCCCATCATCTTCTGCACCGTGGTGGTGGGCATCGCCGGCATGGAAGACATGAAGAAGGTCGGCAAGACCGGCGGGCTGGCGCTGCTGTACTTCGAGGTCGTGAGCACCATCGCGCTGATCGTGGGGCTGGTGTTGGTCAACGTGTTCAAGCCCGGCGACGGCATGAACGTCGACCCGAGCACGCTCGACACCAAGGCCATCGCGGCCTACACCGGCCCGGGCAAGATGCAGGGCACCGTCGACTTCCTGCTCAACGTGATCCCGAGCACGGTGGTCGATGCCTTCGCCAAGGGCGAGATCCTGCAGGTGCTGCTGTTCTCGGTGATGTTCGGCTTCGCGCTGCACAAGTTCGGCGGGCGCGGCACGCTGGTGTTCGACATCATCGAGAAGGGCTCGCACGTGCTGTTCTCGATCGTCGGCATGATCATGAAGGTGGCGCCCATCGGTGCCTTCGGCGCCATGGCCTTCACCATCGGCAAGTACGGCGTGGGCACGCTGTTCTCGCTGGGCAAGCTCATGGGCACCTTCTACCTGACCTGCCTGATCTTCATCTTCGTGGTGCTGGGGCTGATCGCGCGCTTCCACGGATTCAGCATCTGGAAGTTCATCAAGTACATCAAGGAAGAGCTGCTGATCGTGCTGGGCACGTCCTCGTCCGAATCGGTGCTGCCGCGCATGATGGCCAAGCTCGAGAACCTGGGTGCGCGCAAGTCGGTGGTGGGCCTGGTGGTGCCGACCGGCTATTCGTTCAACCTCGACGGCACGTCGATCTACCTGACCATGGCGGCGGTGTTCATCGCGCAGGCGACCAACACGCCGATGACGCTGACGCAGGAGCTGACGCTGCTCGCGGTGCTGCTGCTGACGTCGAAGGGGGCGGCGGGCATCACCGGCAGCGGCTTCATCGTGCTGGCGGCCACGCTGTCGGCCGTGGGCACGGTGCCGGTGGCGGGGCTCGCGCTGATCCTGGGCATCGACCGCTTCATGTCCGAGGCACGCGCGCTCACCAACCTGATCGGCAACGGCGTGGCAACGGTGGTGGTCGCCAAGTGGACCGGCGACCTCGACACCAAGCGCATGCACGAGCAGCTCAACAACGAAACCGCCGCCGCGGCCGAGGAGCCTGAGGTGGTGCTGGATGCCGTCGAGCAGCACATGCCGGTGACGGCATCGGCACCGGCCCGCCGCTGAGCCACAGGCCGCAGAAACCCATGGACGCCGCGACATCCACCCGCGCCGCGCCGCACCGCGTCGTCATCGTCGGCGGCGGCGCGGGCGGGCTCGAGCTGGCCACGCGGCTGGGCAACACGCTCGGTCGGCGCGGCCAGGTCGAGGTGACGCTGATCGAGAAGAACCGCACCCACGTCTGGAAGCCGAAGCTGCACGAGATCGCGGCAGGCAGCATGGACATGAGCGCGCACGAGGTGGGCTACCTGGCCCAGTCGCATTGGCACCACTTTCGGTACCGCGTAGGCGAAATGGTGGGCCTGGACCGCGAACGGCGCGAAGTGCTGGTGGCGCCGCACGTCGACGACGAGGGCCAGGAGGTCACGCCGCAGCGCGCCTTCGGCTACGACACGCTGGTGCTGTCGTTGGGCAGCCAGAGCAACGACTTCGGCACGCCCGGGGTGCGCGAGCATGCGATGCGGCTGGAGTCTGCCGCCGACGCGCGGCGCTTTCATTCGCGCATGGTCAACGCCTGCATCCGCGCGCATGCCCAGAGGGCGCCGCTGCGGCCCGAGCAGCTGCACGTGGCCATCATCGGCGCCGGCGCCACCGGCGTGGAGCTGGCCGCGGAGCTGCACCGCACCACGCGCGAGGTGGTGGCCTTTGGGCTCGACCGCGTCGATGCCGACAAGGACATCCGCGTGACTGTGGTCGAGGCCGCGCCGCGCATCCTGCCGGCCCTGCCGCCGCGCCTGTCGAGTTCGGCCGAGGACCTGCTGCGCAAGCTCGGCGTGGACGTGCTCACCGATGCCAAGGTGGCCGAGGTCGAACCCGTCGGCGTGCGCCTGGCCGACGGCCGCGTGCTGCCGGCCGAGCTGATCGTGTGGGCGGCCGGCGTGAAGGCGCCGGACTTCCTGAAAGAGCTGGCGGGGCTTGAGAGCAACCGCATCAACCAGCTCGTGGTGCTGCCGACCCTGCAGACCAGCCGCGACGAGAACGTCTTCGCCATCGGCGACTGCGCGGCCTGCGCCTGGCCGCAGGCCAACCAGGGGCAGGGCGGCTTCGTGCCGCCGCGAGCGCAGGCGGCGCATCAGCAGGCGTCGCACATGGCCAGGCAGATCCGCCGCCGGCTGGCGGGCAAGCCGCTGGCCGACTACCGCTACCGCGACTTCGGCTCGCTCGTGTCGCTGGGCGAGTTCAGCACCGTCGGCAACATGATGGGCGGGCTGATTGGCGGCAGCCTGATGGTCGAGGGCATGTTCGCGCGGCTCATGTACCTGTCGCTCTACAAGATGCACGAACTGGCGCTGCACGGCTTTCCGAAGGTGGCGCTCGACACCCTCGCGCGCCTGATCGTGCGGCGCACCGAACCCCACGTGAAGCTGCATTGAGGAGTTTCTTTTCCATGAGTGCGCCCCTTCCCCCTTCCGTGCCCGATCTCGGCCGCTGGATTTCCGACCTGTTCGATGCGCAGCAGGCCATGCTGCGCAGCTTCGGCGCCGCGCCGGAGCCGCCGCCGGCCAGTGCCGATGCCGAGCCCGTGCCGCTGTCGCTGATGGCCGCGGCCCGCACGCTGAGTGCCTGGCAGGAAGAGACGCTGCGGCAGGTGGCGGCCATCTGGCCCGTCGGCGAACCGGCCGATGCCGCCGATGCCGCCGACCGCCGCTTCGCCGGCCAGGCCTGGCGCGAGGATCCGCGCTTCGACCTGGCGGTGCGCCACTACCAGAGCTATGCGAAGCTGCTGCGCGGCGCCATCGACGAGGCGCCGGCCGATGCGCAGCAAAAGGCCCAGTGGCACTTCGCGCTGCGGCAGGTGCTCGACGCGCTGAGCCCCGCCAACTGCCTGGCGACCAACCCCGAAGCGATGCGCGCGGCGGTCGACTCCGGCGGCGCCAGCCTGGTGGAAGGCATGCGCCTGTTCCTGCAGGACCTGGCGCGCGGCCGCATCTCGATGACCGACGAGACGGCCTTCGAGGTCGGCCGCAACGTCGCCACATCGCCGGGCAGCGTGGTGTTCGAGAACGAGCTGATGCAGCTCATCCAGTACGCGCCGAGCACGGCCAAGGTGTTCGAGCGGCCGCTGCTGATCGTGCCGCCCTGCATCAACAAGTTCTACATCCTCGACCTGCAGCCGGCCAACTCGCTGGTGGCGCATGCGGTGTCGCAGGGGCACACGGTGTTCCTGGTCTCGTGGCGCAACGTGTCGCAGGCGCAGGGCCACCTGGGCTGGGACGACTACGTCGAGGAGGGCGTGATCGCCGCCATCGACGTGGCGCGCGAGATCGCGGACGCCGAGCGCATCGATGCCCTGGGCTTCTGCGTCGGCGGCACGCTGCTGGCCTGTGCGCTCGCGGTGCTGGCCGCGCGCGGCGAGCAGAAGGCGGCCAGCCTGACGCTGCTGACGACCATGCTCGACTTCCACGACCCGGGCGAGATCGGCATGCTGGTCAACGAGCCGATGCTCGCGCTGCGCGAGGCCGCCATCGGCGGCGGTGGTGTGCTGCACGGGCGCGAGCTGGCGCAGGTGTTCGCCTCGCTGCGCGCCAACGACCTGATCTGGCCCTACGTGGTCAACGGCTACCTCAAGGGCAAGGCGCCGCCGGCCTTCGACCTGCTGTTCTGGAACAGCGACGACGCCAACCTGCCCGGGCCGATGTTCTGCTGGTACCTGCGCAATTGCTACCTCGAGAACCGCCTGCGCGTGCCCGGCGGCACGGTGCAGTGCGGCGAGTCGGTGGACTTCGGCCGCATCGACGTACCGTCGTTCATCTATGCCTCGCGCGACGACCACATCGTGCCCTGGCGAACGGCCTATGCGAGCACGCGGCTGCTGGGCGGCGACGTGCGCTTCGTGCTCGGCGCCAGCGGCCACATCGCGGGCGTCATCAACGCGCCGGCCGCCCGCAAGCGCAACCACTGGGTGGGCGAGGTCGGCCCCGAGCCGCAGCGCTGGCTGGACGCCGCCGAGTCGGTGCCCGGCAGCTGGTGGCCCGAATGGACGCGCTGGCTGGCCACGCATGCCGGCGCCCAGGTCGCCGCGCCGAAGAAGGCGGGCAGCCGTGCGCACCCCGTGATCGAGCCCGCGCCGGGCCGGTACGTGAGGGAACAGGCGACCTGAAGCCGCACCCTGCACCCCCGGATCCCGGTTTCCCATTTCATCCATCCATCAGAGAGAAAGAAGGAGTCACCATGACCGATGTTGTGATCGTCGCCGCCGCCCGCACCGCGGTGGGCAAGTTCGGCGGCAGCCTGGCCGCCACGCCCGCTCCCGAGCTGGGGGCCCATGTCATCAAGGGCCTGCTGGAGCGCGCCGGCGTGCCCGGCGATGCGGTCAGCGAAGTCATCCTGGGCCAAGTGCTCACGGCGGGCGCGGGGCAGAACCCGGCGCGCCAGAGCGTGCTGAAGGCCGGCCTGCCGCATCACGTGCCGGCGCTCACCATCAACAAAGTCTGCGGCTCGGGCCTGAAGGCCGTCATCCTGGCGGCGCAGGCCGTGCAGTGCGGCGATGCCGAGATCGTCATTGCCGGTGGGCAGGAGAACATGAGCGCGGCGCCCCACGTGCTGCCCAACTCGCGCAACGGCCAGCGCATGGGCGACTGGAAGATGATCGATTCGATGATCGTCGACGGCCTGTGGGACGTGTACAACCAGTACCACATGGGCATCACGGCCGAGAACGTGGCCAAGAAGTACGGCGTGTCGCGCGAGGCCCAGGACGCGCTGGCCCTGGCCTCTCAGCAGAACGCCGCCGCCGCGCAGGACGCGGGCCGCTTCGCCGACGAGATCCTGCCTTTCTCGATCGCGCAGAAGAAGGGCGACCCGATCGTCTTCGACAAGGACGAGTTCATCAACCGCAAGAGCAGCGCCGAGGGCCTGGCCGGGCTGCGCCCGGCCTTCGACAAGGCGGGCACCGTGACGGCGGGCAATGCATCGGGCATCAACGACGGCGCGGCCGCCGTGCTGGTGATGCGGGCCGATCGCGCCGCGGTGCTCGGGCTGAAGCCGCTGGCCGTGATCCGTGCCCACGCGTCGGCCGGGCTGGACCCCGCGCTGATGGGGATGGGCCCCGCGCCGGCCTCGCGCATGTGCCTGAAGAACGCCGGCTGGCGCCCGCAGGATCTGGATCTGCTGGAGATCAACGAAGCCTTCGCGGCCCAGGCCTGCGCGGTGCATCAGGAAATGGGCTGGGACACCTCGAAGGTCAACGTGAACGGCGGCGCCATCGCCATCGGGCATCCGATCGGCGCCTCGGGCTGCCGCATCCTGGTGACGCTGCTGCACGAGATGCAGCGCCGCGGCGCCAACAAGGGCCTGGCGTCGCTCTGCATCGGCGGCGGCATGGGCATCGCGCTGGCGGTCGAGCGCGCTTGAAGATTTTTGACGATCGTTTTTCAACCAAGAAGGAGAAGACTCATGACGAAAGCACGCGTGGTCCTGGTGACCGGGGGGATGGGCGGCCTGGGGGAGACCATCTCGACCAAGATGGTGGACGGCGGCTACAAGGTGGCCGTGACCTATTCGCCGGGTAACACCAAGCATGCCGAATGGGTGGCGCAGATGAAGGCCGAGGGCTACGACATCGTGGCCGTGCCCTGCGACGTGGCCGACATCGATTCGTGCGCCCAGGCGGTGGCCCAGGTGCAGGAGCAGCTCGGGCCGGTCGACGTGCTGGTCAACAACGCCGGCATCACGCGCGACATGACCTTCCGCAAGATGGACAAGGTCAACTGGGACGCGGTGCTGCGCACCAACCTCGACAGCCTGTTCAACATGAGCAAGCAGGTCGCCGACGGCATGGTCGACCGCGGCTGGGGACGCGTCATCAACGTGTCGTCGGTCAACGGCTCCAAGGGCGCCTTCGGCCAGACCAACTACTCGGCGGCCAAGGCCGGCGTGCACGGCTTCACCAAGGCACTGGCGCTCGAAGTGGCGAAGAAGGGCGTGACCGTCAACACCATCTCGCCCGGCTACATCGGCACGAAGATGGTGACGGCCATCCCGAAGGAAGTGCTGGACTCCAAGATCCTGCCCAACATCCCGGTCGGCCGGCTGGGCAAGCCCGAAGAGGTGGCGGGGCTCATCATCTACCTGGCGTCGGAAGAGGCGGCCTTCGTCACCGGCGCCAACATCGCCATCAACGGCGGCCAGCACATGCAGTAGCCGAGGCACGGCAGGGCGGCCATCAAAGAGGATGTTTGCGCAAGAGCGTTTGTCCGCGCGGGCGGGCGATGGCGGCGGGCCTAACATCGCCCCGTCCGGCGACAGGTTCCTGCCGAGGGGGCCAGAGGAACCGCGGGAGCCGCCGGAGACGCTGAGGAGTGGGATGAAAGCAGTCGTGCGACGCGCGCTGGGCTGGCTCGTGGCGCTGGCGATCATCGGGGCGGCCGCGCTGGCCGGCCATGCGGTGGCCATGCGCTCGGGGCTGGAGCGCCTGCGCGAGGCCACGCAGCACCGGCTCGACATGGTGGGCGCCGGCCTGGAGGCGGACCTGGTCCGCTTCGACTACCTGCCCTCGCTGCTGGAGGTGACGCCCACCGTCTTCGCGCTGCTCGACAAGCCCGACGACGCGGAGCTGCGCGAGCAGGCCAACCGCGTGATGGAGCGCATCAACGCCACGGCCGGTGCGTCGAACCTGTACATGATCGACGCGTCGGGCGTGTGCCTCGCGGCTTCGGACTGGAACGACCCCGGCACGCCGGTGGGCACCGACCTGTCGTTCCGGCCCTACGTGAAGGACGCGCTGGCGCGCGGGCGCGGCCGCTTCTACGGTGTCGGCTTCACGAGCCGGCGCGCGGGCTACTACCTGTCTTATGCCTTGTTCGGCCAAGGGCAGCGGCGCGGCGTGGCGGCCGTGAAGGTCGACCTGGAGACTGCCGAATCGGCGTGGCGCAAGCTGCCCGGCGAAGTGCTGGTGCTCGACGAGCGCGGCGTGGTGATCCTGTCCTCGCGCGAGGGCTGGAAGTTCAGGCCGCTCGCGCCGCTGGGGCCCGAAGCGATGGCGGACATCGCCGGCACCCGGCCCTATGGCGATGCCGCCCTGGTGCCGCTGGACTGGCGCGAGACGGCGAACCCGGACGGGCCTGCCGCCGAGATCGCGCTCGACGGCTTGCAGTACCTCGGCATGACGCGCACCCTCGACCCGGCCGGCTGGCGCGTGGTGGCTTTGGACGACACCGCGCCGGTACGTGCCAGCGCGCGCAACCTGGCTGTGATGGCGGCGCTGGGCGCGATGGTGCTGCTGCTGGTCGCCACCGTGCTGGTGCAGCGCCAGCGCGCGGTGCGGGCCAAGCTGGCCAGCCGCGCCGCGCTGCAGGCCGCGCACGACGGCCTGGAATCGAAGGTGGTGCTGCGCACGGCCGAGCTGCGCAATGCGGTCGCGATGCTGGGCGAGGAAGTGGAGGCGCGCAAGGCCATCGAGGCCGACCTGCGCGCCACGCAGGGCGAGCTGGTGCACGCCGGCAAGATGGCGGCGCTGGGCCAGATGTCGGCCGGCATGGTCCATGAACTCAACCAGCCGCTGGGGGCGCTGCGCACCCTGTCCGACAACGCCTGCGTGCTGCTGGAGCACGACCGGCTCGGCGACGTGAAAGGCAACCTGCAGCGCATCGGCCACCTCGTGGACCGCCTGGGCAAGCTGACCTACCAGCTCAAGGCCTTCGCGTACAAGAACACGCTGTCGCGCGTGCGGGTCGACCTGCAGCAGTCGATCGGCAATGCACAGCTGCTGCTGTCCGAGCGGCTGCGCGAGAAGGGCGTGGAACTCGTGGTGCACGTCGAGCCCGAGAGCCTGTGCGCCTGGGCCGAAGAGGCGCGGCTCGAGCAGGTGCTGGTCAACCTGATGGGCAATGCCGTCGACGCCATGGCCGGCTCGCCGCTGCGGCGCCTGCGCATCGAGGCCGGCGCCCATCCGGTGGCCGAGCACCGCTGCCAGATCCAGGTCTGCGACACCGGCCCCGGCATCCGCGCCGACATCCTGCCGAGGCTGTTCGACCCCTTCGTCACCAGCAAGCCGGCCGGCGCCGGGCTGGGCCTGGGCCTGATGATCTCGGCCCACATCGTGCGCGAGCTGGGGGGCAGCCTGCGGGCGGCCAACATCGGCGGCTCGGGCGCCTGCTTCACGATCGAGCTGCCGATGGTGGCTGCACAGGAAACCGTTTCATGAGCGACAAGCAGGAAATTCGCGTCGTCTTCGTCGACGACGACGAAGACGTTCGGCTGGGCAGCACCCAGGCGCTGGAGCTGGCAGGCCTCACGGTCGACGGCTTCGCCAGCGTGGAAGAGGCGCGCTCGCGCATCCGCTTCGGCGGGCCGGCGGTGGTGCTGTGCGACGTCAAGCTGCCCGGCATGACCGGCATGCAGTGGCTCAGCGAGATCCGCGCGGTCGATGCCGAGCTGCCGGTGATTTTGGTCACGGGCCATGGCGACATCGCGATGGCGGTGCACGCGATGCGGCAGGGTGCCTACGACTTCATCGAGAAGCCCTTTCCGTCGGAGCAACTCGTGGCCGTGGTGCGGCGTGCCTGCGAGAAGCGCGCGCTGACGCTCGAGGTGCGCGAGCTGCGCGACCACCTGGAGAACTGGCACGGCATCGAGGCCGCGCTGCTGGGCCGCTCGGCCCAGATGCAGCGCGTGCGGCGCGAGGTGCTCAACCTGGCCGGTACTTCGGCCGACGTGGTGATCTACGGCGAAACCGGCACCGGCAAGGACCTGGTGGCGCGCTGCCTGCACGACCACAGCGACCGGCGCCGCGCCAACTACGTGCCGGTGAACTGCGGTGGCCTGCCCGAGTCGCTGGCCGAGAGCGAGCTGTTCGGCCACGAAGCCGGTGCCTTCACGGGCGCCACGCGCGTGCGCATCGGCAAGTTCGAGCATGCGCAGGCCGGCACGCTGTTTCTCGACGAGATCGAGAGCATGCCGATGGCGGTGCAGATCAAGCTGCTGCGGGCATTGCAGGAACGCGCCATCGAGCGGCTGGGCTCCAACAAGCTGGTGCCGGTGGATTGCCGGGTGATCGCCGCTGCCAAGGACGACCTGAAGGCGCTGAGCGACCGTCAGAAGTTCCGTGCCGACCTGTACTACCGCATCGGCGTCGCGTTCATCGAGCTGCCGCCGCTGCGCGAACGGCGCGAGGACATTCCGCTGCTCTTCGAGCACTTCATGCTGCAGGCCGCCAGCCGCTACCAGCGTGCGGCGCCCATCCTCGACGGCGCGCAGCTGGCCGAGCTGATGGCCCACACCTGGCCCGGCAATGTGCGCGAGCTGCGCAACGTGGCCGACCGTTTCGTGCTGAGCCTGCCGGGCGATCGCCTGTTGCCGGCGGCGGGCGGCGGCGAGCTGCCGGCCAGCCTGCCGGCCCAGGTCGAGCGCTTCGAGCGGACCATGATCACCGAGGAGCTGCGGCGCTGCCACGGCGACGTGACCGCGGCAGCCAAGGCGCTCGGGCTGCCCAAGCAGACGCTTTACGACAAGCTCAAGCGGCTGCAGCTGTCGACCGGCGAGTTCAAGCAGGAGAATTGAGCGCGTCGTTCTCGGCCTCGCGCTCGATCTCGCGCGCATGGCGGCCGCGGCCGGCCGCCTTGGCCCGGTAGAGCATGCGGTCGGCATGCGCGATGAGCGCGGGCCAGCCGGGCGGTGCATCGGCGCCCAGCGCGATGCCGACGCTGGCGCCGATGTGCAGGCGCAGGCCGCCGGCCAGCTCGAAGGGCTCGTGCGCGGCCTGCACCACGCGGTCGGCCATCGCATCGACGTCTCCGGCGCTGCGGTCGCCGGTGAGCGCGATGGCGAACTCGTCGCCGCCCAGCCGGGCGACCGCGTCGAAGGGCTGCGCCAGCATCTGCAGCCGCAGCGCGAAGTGCTGCAGCAGCTCGTCGCCCACCGCGTGGCCGTGCGTGTCGTTGACCGGCTTGAAGCGGTCGAGGTCGATGTACAGCAGGCTCAGCGAACGGGTATCGCGGTGCTCTTCGAGCATCACCTCGAAGCCCAGCCGGTTCAGCAGGCCTGTCAGCGGATCACGTTGCGCCACCTTCAGCAGGTGCACGTTTTCCGAACGCAGCGAGGCGGCCAGGCGCTGCTGCTCGTGCCGCAGCGCGATCTGGTCGCTGATGTCGCGCATGATCGACGAGTACAGGCCGACGCGGCCGTCCGGCCCCTTGTGGGCGATGACCATCTGGTCGACGTGCAGCTCGCGGCCGCCTGCGACGAAGATCGTGGTCTCGCCGATCCAGACGCCCCGGTCGCGCGCCGCGGGCAGGATGGTGTCGACGAACAGGCGGTTGGTTTCGGGCGTGTTGAAGATCGTGACGTCGACGCCGTCCATCGGCGCATCGCGGCCGATGCCCTGGGCGTGACGCAGGGCCGGGTTCATGTAGTGGATGCGGCCGCGTGAATCGGCCTGCACCACGTAGTCGGTGGTGTGTTCGAACACGGTGACGAGGTCGCGCTGGACCTTGTGGCGCCCGGCAGCGGCCTGGCTGCGCGCGGGGCGCAAGGCCGTGGCCGTGAAGGCGATGACGAGCATGGTGGCCAGTGCGCCCGCGATGCGCGGGACCGGCCAGGTCGGTTTCTGCATTTTTCTTCTTCCCTGGTTGGCGGCGAACGGCGGCGATCTTAACCATTCCGAAGCGCCATTTCGGGCAGTCGGCCCGCGCGGCTCCGGCTCAGGGCGCCGTCAGATGTCCAGCACCAGGCGCGGCGTGCGGCTGCCCGAGCAGCAGACCATCATGGCGCGGTTGCCGGCTTTTTCCTCGTCCGTCAGGTAGTCGTCGCGGTGGTCGGGCGTGCCTTCGAGCACCGGCGTGCAGCAGGTGCCGCAGATGCCCTGCGAGCAGGAGTACTGGATGTCGACGCCGGCATCGAGCAGCGTGTCGAGCAGCGTCCTGCCGGCCTCGACCTGCAGCGTCTTGCCGCTGCGCGCGAGCTTCACCTCGTAGCCGCCGGCGGTGGCCGCCTCCTGGCTGGCGGAAAAGCGCTCCAGGTGCACGCGCTGCGGCGCCAGGCTGCTGCAGGCGGCGGTGAAGGCATCGAGCATGCCGTTGGGCCCGCAGCAATAGACGTGCGACCCCGGCGGTGCCTCGCGCACGATGGCGGCGATGTCGGGGCGGCCCATGTCCTCGCTGGTGCAGCGCAGGTCCACGGCATCGCCGGTCCTGTCGAGCGAGTGCAGCTCCTGCACGTAGGCCGCGCGCTCGCGTGAGCGCACCGCGTAGTGCAGCTGCCAGCGGCGGCCGAGCGCGTTCAGGCGCGCGATCATCGCCATGAAGGGCGTGATGCCGATCCCGCCCGCGATGAAGACCGACAACGGCGCGTCCTCGTAGAGCGGAAAGTCGTTGACCGGCGCGCCGGCGTCGAGCCGGTGGCCCGGGCGCGGCACCGTGTGCATCCATGCCGAGCCGCCGCGGCTGTCGGCCGCGTGGTCGACCGCTACCACGTAGCGGTGCCGCTCGGCCGGGTCATTGACCAGCGAGTAGCTGCGCGACAGGCCCTCGGGCAGCTGCAGGTCGATATGTGCACCGGCCGTGAAGGGCGGCAGCGGCGCGCCGTCGGCGGAGACGAACTCGTACGACACGATGCCCTCGGCCTCGCGCCGCAGCTGCCGCAACAGGAGCTTCGTCGCGCTCACGGCGCGTAGCCGAAGCCGGCGTCCAGCCGCGCCACCGTGTGCTCGCGGTGCTCCTGCCAGGGCACGCCGGCCGGCAGCGTGAGCGACGCGGCACGCACCATGAAGGTGGCGGGCTCGCGCACGCCCTGCGGCTCGATGCCGCTGCCCTGCAGCTTGCGCACCGTCTCCAGCAGCAGGCGCCGCGTCATCGCCACGCCGGTGTCGCTGATGCCCAGGTGCTCCTTGCTGCGGTCGTAGATCGAGGCCACGCCCGACTGGCAGGCCGCGTCCTGCACCCAGAGGCCCGGCAGGCCCGAGAACCAGGTCTTGGTCTGCGCGTCGTAGTTGAAGAGGTAGCCGTTCTGGCGCGTGTACTTGGTCCAGTACTTGGCGAAGGGCTCGGTGGCCGGCCGTGGCGCGAAGGCTTCCTGGCTGGCGTGGCCGGTCTCGCGCCCCGCGTGGCCGTTCTCGAACAGCGCGCGGCTCTTGTCGTAGAGCTTCTCCGACGGGTGGTACGAGAACATGATGCACAGCGTGTTGTGGTCGTCCAGCGGCACCCACGCATGGCCCGAGAGCTCCGGGTATTGCGACTGCGGCGGCACGAGCGTCCAGAAGGGCAGCAGGAACTGGTTGACGCGCCAGTAGCTGGTGTCGTCGTCGAGCTTGCGGCGCGAGGCCACGCTCATGCCGAAGGGTTGGCGTTGGCATTCGAAGGTTGGCCGCAGGTCGCGCTTGGCGATCCAGTCGCTGATGGCGCCCTGCTTGTCGATGCGGCCGTGCAGGATGGGGGCATGGGCGGAGTCGATCTCGCCTTCGACCGCCTGCAGCCAGTTGCATTCCTGCACGCGAAAGCTCACGTGCACGCGCTCGGCGGGCACCAGGTTCCATTCCATGTCAGGCAGCGGCGGCGGGTCGTCCTGCTGCGGGCCCATGTAGGCCCAGGCGACGCCGTTGCGCTCGCGGCAGGCGTAGGCCTTGAGCCGCACCTTGTCCTTCAAGCGGCTGTCGGCCGGCTCGGCCGGCATGTCCTGCACGCGGCCGTCGGTGCCGAACTTCCAGCCGTGGTACACGCAGCGCAGGCCGCAGTCTTCGTTGCGGCCGAAGACCAGCGGCGCGCCGCGGTGCGGGCAGGCCTGGTCCACCAGGCCCAGCTTGCCTTCGCTGTCGCGAAACGCGATCAGGTCTTCGCCGAGCAGACGCACGCGCTGCGGCATGCCGCCGGCCGGCAGGTCGGCGGTGGGCAGGAAGGGCAGCCAGTACAGGCGCATCAGCTGGCCCATGGTGGTGCCCGGGCCGACGCGGACGAGGGTTTCGTTGTCTTCAGGGGTGAGCATGGTGGGGGCTCCGTGGGGTGATGGGTCGGAAGCGGTGAAAAAGCGGAAAGCGGTGCGTGCGAGTCCGCAGTGAACGTGCAATTGGTTCTACCATTTTAATCTTCAATTCTTCAAAACGGAAGATGCGTCGGGTGGCGCGGCTTCGGGGTAATACCCAGGAATCATCCATTGGTCAGTCCATTAGACTTCTGCGTACATTCGTACGAGGAGCCACGACATGCCTGCCCCACGCCTCCACCGCCGCGCCGCCCTGTTGCAGATCGCCGCGGGTGCCGCCGCCGTCACCGCCGCCACCACCTTCCCGGGCAGCGTGCTCGCGCAGGGCAACTGGCCCGAGAAGCCGATCACGCTGATCTCGCCCTTCGGCGGCGCCGTCGACATCCTGGCGCGGCTGATCGCCAACGACTTGGGCAGGCGGCTGGGCCAGAACGTGATCGTCGACCTCAAGCTCGGCGGCTCGGGCACCATCGGAATGGCCGCGGTGGCCCGCGCGCAGCCCGACGGCTACACGATCGGCATGGGCACCACCACCTCGCTGACCTCGGCGCCGCACCTGATCAAGAACCCGGGCTACGACGTGGAGAAGTCCTTCACCTACCTGGGCCTGATCCAGACCTCGCGCCAGGTGCTGACGGTGTCGCCCAAGCTGGGCGTCGACACGCTGCAGGACTTCATCGCGCTGGCGCGGGCCAAGCCCGGCACGCTGAACTTCGGCTCCAGCGGCGTCGGAAACAGCATCCACCTGGCGGTGGAGCAGTTCAATGCGGCCGCCGGCATCAAGGCCGTGCACGTGCCCTACAAGACGGGCAACGAGACCGATGCCGCCATGATGGCCGGCGACGTGCAATACACCGTGGCCTCGCTCGCCACCTCGCTGCCGCTGATCCAGGCCGGGCGTATCAAGGCGCTGGCGGTGACGGGCGAAGGGCGCGATCCGGCGCTGCCGAACGTGCCCAACCTCACCGAATCGGGCCTGGCCGCACGCATTCCGGACCAGCTCTTCGGCATGGTGGGCCCGGCCAGCATGCCCGCGCCGGTCACCGCGAAGCTGCTGAAGGCCGTGGCGGACATGCAGGCCGATCCGGCCTTCCAGGACGCGGTGCGCCGTGGCGGCGGCCTGCCGTCGCTGGTGCATGGCGAATCGTTCCGCAAGCTGGCGCTGGCCGACAGCCAGACCTGGGGCGACCTGATCAAGCGGCTGGGCATCACGCTCAATTCATGAGCGGTGGCATGAGCGGTGGTGTGCCCCGAGACCCGCGTCACCGCGAGCTTCGCGCGTTGACGCTCGGCTTTCTATGCCTCGGCGCGCAAGCGGCGCCGCTCGACGTGCTCGAGGCGGCCGCACAAGCCGGCTTCGGCGCCGCAGGCCTGCGCATCAGCGGGCGGAACCCCGGCGACCCGTGGCCGGGCCCCGGCGCGGAAGCGGGCGGCTTCGAGCGCGTGCGCGCGCGGGCGGGCGCGCTGGGCGTTCGCATCTCGAGCGTCTGCGGCTGCTACCTCTCGGACAAGACGGACCTGTCCGCTCTGATCGCCAACGTCGAGGCCGCGCGGCGAACGGGCGCGGGCTTGATCGCGCAGAGCTGCTTCGAGCCCGACCTCGCGCGCGTGAGCGGCCTGCTGCGCGACTACGCACGCGCGGCCGCCGATGCCGGCGTGCGCATCGCGCTCGAGTTCATGCCGATGAGCAGCCTGAAGTCGATCGGCGATGCGCAGCGCGTGATCGCCGACAGCGGCGCGCGGAACGTCGGCCTGCTGATCGATTCGCTGCACCTGGCGCGTTCGGGTGCGGGCGTGGCCGAGGTGCGGGCGCTCGACGCGGCGAGCATCTACCTCACCCAACTGTGCGACGCGCCAGCCGTGCGCGCGCCGTCGACCTCGCTGTTCGACGAAGCGATGTCGGGACGCATGTACCTGGGCGATGGCGGGCTGGACGTGGAGGGGCTGGTCGCCGCGCTGCCGGCGAATGCCGAGATCGAACTGGAAACGCCGGTGGTCGCCGATGCCGGTCTGCCGGCAGCGCAACGCGCCCGGCGTGCGGCGCAGAAGGCGCAGGCCTTCTTCGCGTCGCACTTCGCCTGAGGCGTCTCAGTCCCTCGCGGATCTCAAGCCGGCGAAGGCCGGCCGCCGTTTGCCCAGGATGGCTTCGACCTGCGCCGCCGGCTCCGGCGCCGCGAAGGCCGCGGCCTGGCTCGCGGCTTCGAGCGCGAACGCGCTCTGCCGATCGCCGTCGAGCGAGGCGTTCAACATCGCCTTCGTGAGCGCCACGGCGGTCGGCGCGGCCTGCGCCATGCGCTCGGCCATGTCGCGCACGCGTGCCTCGATCGCTTCGCTGGTCTGCACTTCCATCACGATGCCGAGGCTGCGCGCTTCCTCCGCGGTCACGTCGCGCGTGGAGAACACCAGCTCCTTCGCGCGCTGCAGGCCGACGATGCGCGGCAGCAGATACAACGCACCGAGGTCCGGCACCAGGCCCAGCCGCAGATGGGCCATCGCGAACTTCGCACGCGGGCTGGCGACGATCATGTCCGCGCACAGCGCCAGTGCGAAGCCGGCGCCGATGGCCGGCCCGTCGATCGCGGCGATCACGGGGCAGCCGATGTTGAGCAGGTCGTCGGTGAGGCGCAGGCCGGCGTTGATGCGCCGCTGCCAGTAGGCCGGCCCGGCCTGCGCGTGCTCCTGCAGGGCATGGAGATTGCCGCCGGCACAGAAGGCGCCGGCGCCGCCGGTGATCACGAGCACGCGCACGGCGGGATCGTTGCGCACCTGTTCGAGCACCGCCATCAGGTCGGTTCGCAGCGCCACGTCCACCGGGTTGTGGATCTCGGGCCGCGTGAGGCGTATCCAGCCGACGCCGTTTTCCGCGGCGAAGTCGAGCGTGTCCATGCGCGTTCAGGCGGGCTTGAACATCGGCACCATCGCGCCACCGTCGGCCGGCTTGAAGGTGACGACCACGCGATCGCCGATCTTCAGGCTGTCGAGGTCGCAGTCGACGATGTTGCTGAGCATCGTGATGCCCTCGTCGAGCGTCACGTAGGCGATGGCATAAGGCACGGGACCGGCGCGGCGCGTGACGCTCACGCTGTAGATCGTGCCCTGGCCGGCGAGCGGCACCCATTCGGTGTCGCCCATGCAGAAGGGGCACAGCGCGCGCGGGTACCAATGCAGCTTGCCGCAGTCGGTGCAGCGGCGCGTGGACAGCCGGCCTTCCTTGGCCTGGGCCCAGTAGTGCGCGGTCGCCGCGTCGACTTGCGGTGCCGCGAGCGGACGGTCGGTGTGAACGGTGGTCATCGCTTATTGCCTTTCCATGATCAGGGTGGCGCTGCCGTGGCGCGAGCCGAGTAGGCCACCGGTGCCCTGGGCCAGGGCCAGCCTGCAATCGGGCACCTGCACTTTCGGATGCGCTTCGCCGCGCAACTGGCGCACGGCCTCGATCACCTTGGTGATGCCGCCGCGATTGGCGGGATGGTTGTTGCAAAGCCCGCCGCCGTCGGTGTTGAAGGGCAGCTTGCCCACGCCCGAAATCAGGTTGCCGTCGGCCACGAAGCGACCGCCTTCGCCCTTCTTGCAGAAACCCAGGTCTTCGAGCTGCATCAGCACGGTGATGGTGAAGCTGTCGTAGATCGATGCGTACTGGATGTCGGCGGGCGTCACGCCTGCTTCCGTGAACGCGATCGGCCCCGAGACCGCCGCGCCGGACCATGTGAGGTCGACCTGCCCGCCGAGCTGGCCCTTGATGGTCTCGCCGGCGCCGAGCACGTTGACGACCGGCCGCTCGAGCTTCGCGGCGATCTCGGGCCGCACCACCACGAGCGCGCCGCCGCCGTCGCTGACCACGCAGCAGTCGAGCTTGCGCAGCGGGTCGGAGATCATCGGCGAGGCCAGCACTTCCTCGACGGTCACCGGCTCGCGCAGCATCGCGTGCGGGTTGTGCTGCGCGTGGGCGGCTGCGGCCACCTTGATCCATGCGAGCTGCTCGGAAGTGGTTCCGAACTCGTGCATGTGGCGCGCCGCGGCCAGCGCGTACATGTTGACCGTGATCGGGTCGTAGGGCATCTCCCAGGGCACGTCGGGCGTGTCGGGCGTCACCAGGCGCGGCGCGACGCCGCTCGACCCCGCGCTGCGCGGGCGGCCCGCCAGCGTGATCAGGGCCACGTCGCACTTGCCCGCCGCGATGGCTTGCGCCGCATGCGCGACGTGGATCAGGTAGGCCGAGCCGCCGGTGTCGGTGTTGTCGACGTGGCGCAGCCGGGTCAAGCCCAGGTAGTCGGCCATGCTGTTGGCGCCGAGGCCCGGCGCGTCGCCGGCGCAGAAGTAGCCGTCCACGTCCTGCAGCGTGAGGCCGGCATCCTGCAATGCGCCCTTGGCGCATTCGGCATGCAGTTGCGCCACGGTCTTGTCGGGGGCCTTGCGCAGGGGGTGCTCGTAGGCGCCCGCGATGCAGGCCTTGCGTTTGATCGTCATCTTGATTGCTCCAGCCAATGTTCACGGGTAGGATATCATTGGTTCAACCATCGGACAATCTCCGAACCCGCACATCCGACACGCAAGGAGCAACACAGTGGATCCCATCGTCAGCCTGCAAGGGCGCACCATCGTCGTCACCGGGGCCGGCCAGGGCATCGGCAAGGGCATCGTCGAACTGGCCATCGAACTGGGCGGCAACGTGGTGGCCGTCGACCTCAACGGCCAGACGCTGGACGCTGCCGTGTCGCCGCTGCCGCAGGATCGCGTGCTCGCCGTGCAGGGCAGCGTGGCCGACCCGGCCGTGGCCGACAAGGCGGTGGCCGATGCGGTGGCGAAGTTCGGCGCCGTGCACGGCGTGGTGAACAACGCCGGCATCATCCGCCCGGCCATGATCGACAAGATGACCGACCAGCAGTGGCAGGAGGTGATCGACGTCCACCTCACCGGCTCCTTCTACTGGATGCGCGCGGCCGGCCGGCACATGGTCGAGCGCGCCAAGGGCGGCGACAAGACCGGCGGCTCGATCGTCAACATCTCGTCGGACGCGGGCCGCAAGGGCTCGATCGGGCAGATCAACTACGCGGCCGCCAAGGCCGGCATGCTGGGCATGACGATGACCGCGGCGCGCGAATGGGGCCGCTACAACATCCGCACCAATTCGATCTGCTTCGGCGTGGTCGAGACGCCGATGACCGAGGTGGTGCGCGGCGAGAAATTCCGCGACCAGATGCTGGCGCAGATTCCGCTAGGCCGCTGGGCCTCGCCCGGCGAGGTGGTGAAGAGCGTGTGCTTCCTGCTTTCCGACGGCGCCAGCTACGTCACGGGCCAGCACCTGGGCGTGAACGGCGGCTTCCACATCTCGCTGTGACCAGCATGGCGGGCACCATTGCGGGTGATAGCGTCCTCCTCGAGCGTGCGGACGGCGTCGCCGTGCTCACGCTGAACCGGCCGGCGGCGAAGAACGCCATCGACATCCCCACGACCGATGCGCTGACGGCCGCACTGCGCGCCCTGTGTGCGGACGACGAAGTGCGCGCGGTCGTGCTCACCGGCGCCGGTGGCGACTTCTGCGCGGGCGGCGATGTCAAGGGCATGGGCGAGGGCGCCTCGCGCACCGTGGAGCAGCGCCGCGCCGGCATGGCGCGCTATGCCGACCTGGCGCGCGCGCTGATGGCGCTCGACAAGCCGCTGATCGCCGCGGTCGACGGCGTGGCGTTCGGCGCCGGGCTCAGCATGGCGCTGTACGCCGACATCGTTCTGGTCAGCACGCGCGTGCGCATGGCGATGGTGTTCCACCGCATCGGGCTGGTGCCCGACGTCGGCGCGTGGTATCAGCTGCCGCGCGTGGTGGGGATGCAGCGGGCCAAGGAACTGATCTACTCGGCGCGCGAGTTCGGCGCCGACGAAGCCGTGCGCATGAACCTGGCGCTCGAAGCCCTCGCGCCCGAGGCCTTGATGCCGCGCGCATCGGCGCTCGCACGAAGTTTGGCACGCGCATCGCCCACGGCCTTCAGCCTCTCGAAGCGCGCACTGGCGGCCACGCTGCAAAGCGACTTCGACACCATGTTGGAGATGGAAGCGTCCTCGCAGGTCATCGCCTCGTCGAGCGCGTATTTCCGCGAAGCCATCCGCCGCTTCGCTGCCAAGGAGCCGGCGCAGTTTCGCTGGCCCAGGGAGGACGACGAAGAATGATCGACTACGAAAAGACCAAGGCCTGGCGCTCCGGCCCCGTGCGCCATGCTTACACCGCGCGCGACACCATCCTCTACGCACTGGGCGTCGGCTTCGCGGCCGACCCGCTGTCCGCGGAGGATTTGCGCTTCGTCTACGAGAAAGACTTGCAGGCCGTGCCGACCATGGCCGCGGTGTTGGCTTCGCCGGGCTTCTGGATGCGCGATCGCAAGGAACTGGGCATCGACTACCTGAAGCTCGTGCACGGCGAGCAGGGCGTGACGATTCATTCGCCGTTGCCCGCCGCCGCCACGTTGATCGGCGAGAGCCGCGTCACCCGAATCGTCGACAAGGGCGAGGGCAAGGGCGCTGTGATGCATGTGGAAAAAGCGCTGACGGACGAAGCGGACGGCCGGCTCGTCGCCACGGTCGAGATGGTGCTGTTCCTGCGCGGCGATGGTGGCTTTTCGAGGAACGGGGGCGGTGACGAAGCCGCAGCCGCCGTACCGGCCACGCCCGATGCAGCGGCCGAACTGAGCATCGAGCTGCCGACCCGTGCCGATGCGGCCGTGCTGTACCGGCTCTCGGGCGACCTGAATCCTTTGCACGTCGATCCGGCCGTCGCATCGAAGGCCGGGTTTCCCAGGCCCATCCTTCATGGACTGGCGACCTACGGCAATGCGTGCCGCGGCATCCTCGCGCAGTTCTGCGGGCACGATGCATCTCGCATGAAGTCGATGCGCGCGCGGCTGACCTCGCCGGTGTATCCCGGCGAGACGCTGATGCTGGACTGCTGGCGGCTGGGGAGCGAGGAGATCGCGTTTCGCGCGAGCGTGAAGGAGCGCGGCGTGCAGGTGCTGGCTAATGGCCGGGCCATACTGGCGCCTGCGCTCGTGCGCTAGGCGCGGAGCGCAGCTTCATCGCGGCCGCCAGGACAGCCGAGCCGCCGGCTGCTTCGTCCCACGCGGCTGAGCGCGAATGCGCCGAAGTCGCGTCGCTCGCCTACACCCGCTGCGCAGCGGCACGTACGCCGTGCGCGATGACTCGCGATCAGCGTTCGGAATCTCTAGCCACAGGAGAACGCGATGAAGGCCCTTCTGCCCGTATGGATCATCGGTGCGCCGCTCGTCTGGTTGATCGTCGACTGGATGCGCACACCCAAGCGCTGAGCGCATCGCTAGCGCGCGCCGGCCTGCAGGGACTTCTGCAAGTCGGCCAGCTCGGCGCGCAGGGCCTGATCGTCCGGCGCCAGCTCGATGGCAAGACCGTAGGCGCGGCTCGCGCCGTCGTAGCGTCGGATCGACGCATACGAGCGTGCCACCAGGCGCCAGCCGGCCGCATCGACAGTGCCCGGCGCTTGCGCCTGCATGCGAATCACCATCGCGTCGAGCATCGCCTCCACGGCTTCGACCGGTGCTTCGCTCGCGACCGCGGCTGAAGGCGTCGCCGTCTCCGCTTGCGTGGAGAGTGACGCCGACGCCGCCTGCGACGGACTCGTCCGCAACGCATCGATGTTGCCGAGGAAGCCGTAGACCACGAACGCGAACGCGCTGACGGCGACGCCGAGCCATGCGCGTGTTCGTCGCGATGGCTCGGCGGCCGGGGCTCCGAGTCGATGCAAGGGCGCCGACAGCAGGAGCCAGGCGAGGGCGGCGAGCCCGCAGGCGGCGATCCAGAAGGCGGTCATGGTGCCGGAGCGCCGCGCTCATGGCGACGCACGATTCGGATCAAAGCGAACAAGGCCCCGCCGAGCAGCATGAATGGCCCGAGCCACAAGAGCGCCGTGGTCGCGTTGAAGGCCGGGCGGTACAGCACGAACTGGCCGTAGCGCTCGACCATGTATTCCCTGATCTCGTCCGCCGTTCGCCCTTGCGTGAGCTGCTGGCCGATCTGCGCACGCAGGTCGGTCGCCAGGGCGGACTGCGATGCCGCGAGCGTCTCGTTCTGGCACACCAGGCAGCGCAGTTCGGCGGCGATCGCCTGCACGCGCGCTTCGAGCTGCGGATCGGCGGACACGGGCTGCGCCTCGCCGCCCAGCGCCGCGCATGCGGCCAGCGCGCATGCCCAGCCGATCAACTCGTGCTTAGCCATCGAGCTTCCTCACCAGCGGCATGACGGTGTCGCGCAGGGTCTCGGGCGTGAGCGGGCCGGTGATCTTGTGGCGGATCACGCCCGTCTTGTCGATCACGAAGGTCTCGGGCACGCCGTACACGCCGAAGTCGATGCCGACCTGGCCCTCGCGGTCCGACAGCGAGGCGGTGTAGGGGTTGCCGAAGCGTTCGAGCCAGCGCTGCGCGTCGGCGGGCACGTCCTTGTAGTTGAGCCCATAGATCGGCACCTGGCCGTTTCGCGCCGCGTCGAGCACCAGGGGATGCTCGAGCCGGCAGGCCACGCACCACGACGCCCAGACATTGAGCAGCCAGACCTTGCCGCGCATGTCTTCCACCGAGAGCGTCTGGCCCGGCTGCTCGAGCACCGGCAGCGTGAAGCGGGGCGCGGGCTTGCCGATCAGCGGCGAGGGCACGTCGCGCGGCTTCAGGGTCAGGCCTGCGGCCATGAACGCGACCAGCACACCGGCGACGAGCAGCGGAATGGCGGTGCGCTTCACGAATGCCTCGTTTCGTTGAAGAAGGCCGGCAGCTCCGTCATGGCGGGCATGGCGGGCATGGCGGGCGCGTGCGCACCGCCCGGCGCGGTCCGCAGCGGCAACGAGCGCGTCGCGCGCCGGCGCCGGTCGCACAGCGCCGCCAGGCCGCCGAGTGCCATCAGCAGGCAGCCGCCCCAGATCCAGCCGACGAAGGGCTTGTAGTGGATGCGCACGCTCCACTGCAACGGGCTCACGGGTTCGCCGAGCGACACGTAGAGGTCGCGCGTGAAGTGGCGGTGGATTGCCGTCTCGGTCATCGGCGTGCGGGTCGCGACGTACAGCCGCCGCTCGGGCGACATCGTGGTCAGCGGCGCATCGCCGCGGGTCACCGCGATCGTGGCGCGCGCCGCGATGTAGTTGGGCCCGCGCTGCTCGCTGACGCCCTGGAAGCGAAACACGTAGCGGCCCAGCGTGGCCGTGTCGCCCGGCCCCATGCGCACGTCGCGCTCGACCGAGTAGCCGCCCACGATGGTGACGCCGACCACGAACACCGCCACGCCGAAGTGGGCGCACAGCATGCCGTAGTAGCTGCCGGTCTGCGCCGCGAGCCGGGCGCCCCACGCGCCGGGCGCGTGGCCGCGCAGCTTGCCGGCGAGGTTGAGCGCGCAGGTGCTCGCGATCCACGTGGCCAGCAGCAGGCCGAAGCCGATCATCGGCGTCCAGCGGCCCAGCGCCAGCGGGGCGAGCACGGCACTTGCCGCGCTCACGCCCAAGGCCCAGCGCAGCCGCCGTGCCAGGTCGCCCGCGTGCGCCTGCCGCCACCGTGCCAAGGGGCCGATGCCCATCAGGAAGAGCGCAGGCGCCATCAGCGGCACGAAGACCGCCTCGAAGTAAGGCGGGCCCACCGACAGCTTGCCGAGCCCGAGCGCGTCGATGGCCAGCGGGTACAGCGTGCCCAGCGCCACGGCCGCGCAGGCCACGAGCAGCAGCGCGTTGTTGGCCAGCAGCATGGATTCGCGCGAGACGAGTTCGAAGCGCACCGTCGCTTCGAGCTTCGGTGCGCGCCAGGCGAACACCGCCAGCGACCCGCACACCACCAGCGCCAGGAACATCAGGATGAACACGCCGCGCGCCGGGTCGGTCGCGAAGGCGTGGACCGAACTCAGCACGCCCGAACGGACCAGGAAGGTGCCCAGCAGCGAAAGCGAAAACGCGGCGATGGCGAGCAGCGCGGTCCACGCGCGAAAGGCGCCGCGCTTTTCGGTCACGGCCAGCGAGTGGATCAGCGCGGTGCCGGCCATCCAGGGCATCAGCGATGCGTTCTCCACCGGATCCCAGAACCACCAGCCGCCCCAGCCGAGTTCGTAGTAAGCCCAGAAGCTGCCGAGCGCGATGCCGCAGGTCAGGAAGCACCAGGCCGCCGTGGTCCAGGGGCGCGAGGCGCGTGCCCAGGCGGCGTCGAGCTGCCCCGACAGCAACGCGGCCACCGCGAAGGCGAAGGCGACCACGAAGCCGACGTAGCCCATGTAGAGCATTGGCGGATGGATCACCATGCCCGGGTCCTGCAGCAGCGGCGTGAGGTCCTGGCCTTCCCCAGCGGCCGGCAGCAGGCGTTCGAAGGGGTTGGAGGTGAACAGCGTGAACAGCAGGAAGCCGCAGCTCACCAGGCCCATCACGCCCAGCACGCGGGCGAGCATCGCGTCGTCGGGATGCCGCGCGAACAGGGCCACGGCCAGGGTCCAGCCCGCGAGGATCAGCGTCCACAGCAGGATCGAGCCTTCGTGCCCGCCCCACACGCCGGTGATGCGGTAGACCATCGGCAGCGACGAATTCGAATGCTGCGCCACGTACAGCACCGAGAAGTCGTTCAGCGCGAAAGCCTGCGTGAGCGCCAGGTAGGCGATGGCCAAGAAAACGAACTGCGCCACCGCCGCCGGGCGCGCGAGCGCGATCCACCCCGCATGGCCGCGCGCCGCGCCGGCGAGCGGCAGCGAGCCCTGCACCAGCGCCATCGCGAGCGCGAGCACGAGCGCGAAGTGGCCGAGTTCGGGGATCACGGCTCGGCCACCTCGCGCCTGCCTCGGCGCGCCTGCTCCAGCGCCTGCGCCGCCTCGGGCGGCATGTAGTTCTCGTCGTGCTTGGCCAGCACCTGGTCGGCGCGGAACACGCCGTCCGCGCCGAGCCGGCCCTGCGCGACCACGCCCTTGCCTTCGCGGAACAGGTCGGGCAGCAGGCCGGTGTAGACCACCGGCACCGTGCGTGCCATGTCGGTCACGACGAAATGCACGGTCAGTCCCTGCGCGCTGCGCCGGATGCTGCCCTGCTCGACCAGGCCGCCCAGGCGGAAGCCGCGTTCCAGCGGCGCCTCCTTGGATGCGATCTGCGAGGGGCTGAAGAAGAACACGAGGTTGCTGCGAAACGCGTTGAGCACCAGCGCGCTCGCGATGCCCAGCGCCGCGAGGCCTGCGAGGATCGCGAGACCGCGCCGGCTGCGCGCTTTCACGAGCGCTCTCCAGCCGCGTCGATCTGCGCCTGCCGACCCACCCGCAGGCCGCGCCGCGTGGCACGCAGTTGCAGCGCTTCGACCGCCACCACCAGCGCGCACATGCCGAACGCGCCCCACACGTACAGGCCGTAGCCGCCCATCGCGAAGAAGTCGTCCCAGCCGTTCCAGTTCATGGCGCCTCCAGCGCGCGGGCGGCCCATGCCGCGTCGCGCTCGCGTGCGAGGATCAGGCTGCGAAGCCGCCACAGGCTCACGGCGATGCAGTAGAGCCAGGCGGCCGCGACCATCACCAGCATGCCGGTCAGCATCGGCGTCGCCATGCTCGGCGCCTTCGACAGGCTGACCGACGCGCCCTGATGCAGCGTGTTCCACCACTTCACCGAGAAATAGATGATCGGCACGTTCACCACGCCGACCAGCGCGAGCACGGCCGCCGCGCGATCGGCGCGCCGCACGTCGTCGATGGCGCCGTGCAGCGCCAGGAAGCCGAGGTAGAGAAAGAGCAGGATCAGCTCCGACGTGAGCCGTGCGTCCCACACCCACCACGCCCCCCAGGTCGGCTTGCCCCAGAGCGCGCCGGTCCACAGCGCGAGGAAGGTCATGAGCGCACCGGTCGGCGCCAGCGCCCGCGCGAACATCGCCGCCAGCCGCGCGTTGAATGCGAGCCCGATGCCGGCCCAGAAGGCCATCGCGACGTACAGCACCATCGACATCCACGCCGCCGGCACGTGCACGAAGATGATCCGGTAGGCCTCGCCCTGCTGCGCGTCGGTGGGCGCCATGCCGAGGCCGATCACCAGCCCGGCCACCGCCAGCAGCGCCGCCGTCACTGCCGATGCCATCGCGATGCGGCCGGCCAGTGGGTAGAAGCGGGCCGGCGACGCCAGCGCGAACAGGCTGAACGAGGATGCGCGACGAGGTGGCAGCGACGTGGTGACGAACGACATGGCGGGTCCCCTCATTCGAGCGCGATGCGCAACGCGGCGGCGGCGGCCCATGGCGCGCCTGCCAAGGCCAGGACGAGCATGGCGCCCAGCAGCGAGAAATGGCCGGCCACGCCCATGCCGGCGGTGCTGGCATCCACCGCGCCGGCGCCGAAGATCAGCACCGGCACCACCAGCGGCAGCACCAGCAGCGACAGCAGCATGCCGGCGCCGCGCACGCCCACGGTGAGCGCGGCACCGATCGCGCCGATCAGGCTCAACGCCGGCGTGCCCAGCAGCAGCGATGCGGCCAACACGCCCATTGCCTCCGGCACCAGGCCGTACTGCAGCGCCAGCAGCGGCGACACCAGCGCCAGTGGCAGGCCGGTGCAGAGCCAGTGGGCGAATGCCTTGCCGAGCACCAGCAGCGCGAGCGGCGTCGGCGACAGCAGCAGCGATTCGAGCGTGCCGTCCTGAAAGTCGTCGGCGAACAGCCGCGTCAGCGACAGCATCGATGCCAGCAGTGCCGCCACCCAGACGATGCCGGGCGCCATGCGGCGAAGCAGTTCGGGCTCGGGGCCGATGCCGAGCGGGAACAGGCTCGCCACGATCACGAAGAAGAGCAGTGCGGCGAGCGGATCGGTGGGGCGCCGCCAGGCCAGGCGCAGGTCGCGCTCGACCAGGCGGGCCACGCCGGCCAGCAGGCCGGCCTCGTTCGCGGGCGGCGCCGGGAAGGGTGCAGGAATAGCGGCAGCAACGGGGGCAGGAGCGGCGATCGTGTTCACAGCACCAGCTCCATCTGCGGCATGTCGGCGGGAAATGCCAGTGCCGGGTCGTGGCTCGTGAGCAGCACCGTGCCGCCGCGTCGCACCTGCGAAGCGGTGCACCGCACCAGCCACGCCGCCGCCGTGGCGTCGAGTGCGTCGAAAGGCTCGTCGAGCACCCACAGCGGCGCCTGCGCGCCCAGCACCAGGCGCGCGAGCGCCACGCGCCTGCGCTGGCCCTGCGACAGGCCGCGCGCCGGCGTGGCGTCGCAACCGGGCAGGCCGACCTCGGCGAGGGCGGCCGACACCGCGCGGCGGCTCGTCGGCCAACCCGCGAGGCGCGCGGCCGACTGCAGGTTCTCGCCTGCCGTGAGGTCGTCCTTCAACGCGGCCGCATGGCCGATGTAGATCAGTTGCCGATGAAAGCCTTCGCGCATCGCGTCGATGCGCGTGCCTTGCCACAGCACCTCGCCCTGGGTGGGCCGCAGCAGGCCGCAGACCAGCCGGAGCAGGCTGGTCTTGCCGGCGCCGTTGGCGCCGCGCACCCGCAGCATCCGGCCGGCGTGCAGGCCGAGGCTCAGTCCGCTGAACAGCGCGCGGCCGCCGCGCACGCACGCCAGATCGCGAAGTTCGAGAGTCGGGCAGACCATGGTTGTCAATTTAACCTGACACTCATACCATGTGCAAGATGTTGACAACCACAGTCCAGCACGCGCCGCCGGTTCGTGCTGGGACCGTGGGCGAACGCATGCCGCGAACGCGCCCCGAGGCGATCGTCATCGGCAGCGGCTTCGGCGGACTCGCGGCTGCGGTGAGGCTCGGCGCGCGCGGCTACCGCGTGACGGTGCTGGAGCAACTGGATGCGCCGGGCGGCCGTGCCTACGTGCATCGGCAGGACGGCTTCACCTTCGACGCCGGGCCGACCGTCATCACCGCGCCCTTCCTGTTCGAGGAGCTCTGGGCCCTGTGCGGCAAGCGCATGGCCGACGACGTCGAACTGCGTCCCGTGTTTCCGTTCTACCGCATCCGCTTCGACGACGGCACCAGCTTCGACTATTCGGGCGACGCGCAGGCCATGCGTGCCGAAGTGGCGCGGCTCGCACCCGGCGACGTGCAGGGCTACGAGAACTTCCTGAAGGCCAGCGAGGCCATCTACAAGGTCGGCTTCGAGGCGCTGGGCCACGTGCCCTTCGACCGCTGGAGCGACATGGCGCGTGCCTTGCCGCAGCTGGCCAGGCTGGAGGGCTACCGCACGGTGTATTCGCTGGCCAGCAAGCACGTGCGCGACGAACGGCTGCGCATGGTGCTGACCTTCCAGTCGCTGCTGGTCGGCGGCAACCCGTTCGCGACCACCTCGGTCTATTGCCTCATTGCGTTCCTCGAACGCCGCTGGGGCGTGCACTTCGCGATGGGCGGCACGGGCAGCCTCGTGAAGGGGCTGGTGTCGCTGATCGAAGGGCAGGGCGGCAGCGTGCTGTGCCGCCAGCCGGTGGCCGAGATCGTCGTGGAGAAGCGCACCGCCACCGGCGTGCGGCTGGCCGATGGCCGCACGCTGCATGCCGACGTGGTGGTTTCCAACGCCGACTCGGCCTGGACCTACCGGCACCTGGTCGCGCCCGAACACCGCAGGCGCTGGACCGATCGCCGCATCGACAAGGCACGCTATTCGATGAGCCTCTTCGTGTGGTACTTCGGCACGCGTCGCCGCTACCCCGACGTGGCGCACCACACGATCCTGCTCGGCCCGCGCTACGAGGCATTGCTGTCGGACATCTTCGTGCGCAAGCAGCTGGCCGACGATTTCAGCCTCTACCTGCACCGGCCGACCGCCACCGATCCGTCGCTCGCGCCGTCGGGCTGCGATGCGTTCTACGTGCTGTCGCCGGTGCCGCACCTGCAAAGCGGCATCGACTGGGAGCGGCGTGCCGAGCCCTATCGCCTGGCGATCCAGCAGAGGCTGCAGGCGACGCTGCTGCCCGGGCTCGAACACCAGATCGCGAGCTCGCGCGTCATGACCCCGCAGGACTTCCAGGACCGGCTCTCGTCGTACCGCGGCGCGGCCTTCGGGCTCGAGCCGGTGCTCACGCAAAGCGCGTGGTTCCGCCCGCACAACCGGAGCGAAGACATCGAGCGCCTGTACCTCGTCGGTGCGGGCACGCATCCCGGCGCCGGCCTGCCCGGCGTTCTTTCATCGGCCCGCATCCTCGACACGGTGGTGCCCCATGCAGACTCGCTCGCTTCCGACCTTGCCCGACACGCCGGCTGAGGCCCGGACGGGGAACGCGCAGGCCGCGCAGCGCGTCGGCGTCGATGCCTCCGACATCGCCGCCTGCCGCGCGTCGCTGCGGCATGGCTCGCGCAGCTTTCTCGCCGCCTCGCTGCTGTTGCCGCGCGAGGTGCGCGATGCGGCGTGCGCGCTCTACGCGTTCTGCCGCATGGCCGACGATGCGGTGGACGAAGGCGCCGACGAAGCCGCCGCGGTGGCCATGCTGCGCGCGCGGCTCGCGTGCATCTACGACCCGGCCGAACCGGCCTCGGCGCTCGCGTTGCCTGCCGATCGCGCCCTGGCCGGCGTGGTGGCGGCGTACGGCATCCCGCGCGCCTTGCCCGAGGCCTTGGTCGACGGCTTCGCATGGGACGCCGAAGGCCGCGGCTACGAGACGCTCGACGCCTTGCTCGACTACGCGGCCCGCGTGGCCGGCACGGTCGGCGCGATGATGTCGCTGCTGATGGGCGTCCGCGCACCGGACGCGCTCGCGCGCGCCTGCGAACTCGGGGTGGCGATGCAGCTGTCGAACATCGCGCGCGACGTCGGCGAGGACGCGGCCATGGGCCGGCTCTACCTGCCGCGGCAGTGGATGCGCGAAGCCGGCATCGACCCCGATGCCTGGCTGGCCCGGCCCGTCTTCACTGCGGCCCTCGGGTCGGTGGTGCAACGCGTGCTGGAGGCGGCCGACCTGCTGTACGCGCGGGTGGGCAGCGGCGTGGCGCAGTTGCCGCTGACCTGCCGGCCGGGCATCAATGCCGCGCGCTTTCTCTATGCGGACATCGGCGCCCAGGTGCGGCGCGCAGGCTGCGACTCGGTGAGCCGCCGTGCCGTGGTGCCCGCGTCGCGCAAGGGCGCGTTGCTGCTGCGGGCGCTGGTGGCCGTGCGGCCGCGCCGTGCCGACGCGGGCTGGCCGGTGCTGTCGGCCAACGCGTTCCTGGTCGACGCCGTCGCCGCCACCATGCCGCCTGCATCGCGCCACCCGTGCACGCCGGCGGCCGGCAGGCGCAGCCCGGCGGAAAGCGTGGTCTGGGTCATCGAGCTGTTCGACCGGATGGAGCGGCGAGAGCGCGGCGAGGCCACCCGTCCGGCCGCCTCCGCCTGAGGGCCCCGGCCGTGAGTTCGGGCCTGATCATCACGCTCGAAATGCTGGGCGTGCTAGGCGTGGTGGTGGGCCTCGGCCTGTGGAAGCTGTACGGCCTGCGGCGCGACAAGCGAAGGCCCAAGCGCGCCAAACCCGTGAGGCCGGGCGAACATCGGGAGCCGTAGGGCCGCGCGGCCTCTCGTCAGCGCAGCGCGCGCGGCATGCGAAAGGGCAGCATCGCGCGGCACCACGGCGTGTCCAGGCGCGCGAGCGACAGGCTCTCGTGCACGGCCACCGCGCGCTCGCCCAGCAGCGTGGTCTCGATGAGGCTGCGCGCGTAGAACGGCGCATCTTCGAGGGTGCGTCGCAGCGCAGGTGCCGCACCGGCGTCGCAGCGCGTGGCGCGGTCGAGGCGCCAGCCGGTTCGCGGCAACGGGGCCGGCGGTGGCGCGTCGAATGCCGCCGCGTCGCCCTGGGCATCGAAGTCCAGCGCGAGCAGCGCGTTCGTGCCATCGCGCCGCACCGGGTCGTACAGCACCGCGCAGCGGCGGTGGCCGAGCGCGCTGCGCGACCACGACCAGCGCGTGAAGTCGGCCTCCAGCGGCCGTTCGCCGGTGTTCGAATCCACGTAGCCGGTGCCTTGCCATCGCAGCGATGGCCGTTCGAAGGCAATCTCCACGCGTGCGCACGGCGCGATCGGCCGCCAGCGGTGCCGGCCTGCGGCGTCGAGGTCGAACGAGCGCTGCGCCAGCGCCTGGGGATGCACCCGCACGCGACCGCGCAGCCGCGACGGCACGGGTGCGGTCAGCTCGTCGATGTCGATCACGAGCGCGTCGCCATCCCAGCGCATGCAGCTCGCGCCGACGTGCAGTGCGGTGGCGTCGCGATGCACGCTGGTGCGGCGTCGTTCGGTCATGGCCCAGCGCCCCTCGCCACGCGACTCGCCGTATAGCGCCACGTTGATCGCGCAGTGGTCCAGTGGGTCGGCCGTGCCGCCGTGCCGCAGACGCGCCCATGCGTAGTAGGGCGAAAACACGCTGCCGACGAAGCCGATCAGCGTGAGGCCGTGCTGCCCGTCGTCGCTCAGCGCATCGACGTACCACCAGGCGTAGCCGCCGGGCGCGACCTCGATGTCGAAGCGCGGTCGGCCATCAGGCTCTCCGCTGCGCGCCGGCCCGACAGCGCCGCCATCGGCACACCCGGCCCCGGGTGCGTGCTGCCGCCTGCGAGGTACAGGCCCGGCAGCCGGCTGCGCGCCCCCGGGCGCGAGAAGCTCGCCGCCCAGCCGTGCGAGGCCTGGCCGTAGAGCGCGCCGCCCGTTCCCGGAAACATCCGGTCGAAGTGCTGCGGGGTGGTGGCCTGCATCTGCGTGTCCTGGAAGTCCAGCCGCAGGCCGCAGCGGGACAGGCGGTCGAAGGTTCGGTGCTGGCATGTCTGGACCTCTTCGGGGTGGAGGGCATGAGGGGCGCCCGCGGCATCCGAGGCGTCGATGTCGCCCGACGCGGGCGCGTTGACGATGCACAGCAGCCGCTCGGCACCCTCGGGTGCCGGCGCGTCGTGGGCCGCCGAACGGTCCTGCGCGCAGACGTACACCGTCGGCTCGGTGGGCAAGCGGCCGCGGCGCAGGATGTCGTCGAACTCGGCCGCGTAGTCGCGCGAGAAGAACACCGAGTGGCGCAGCAGCGCGAAGCCGCTGGCTTCGGCGCGCAGGTTGAAGGTGAGTGCCGAAAGCGAGCGCTCCGCCCGCGGCGCGGCAGGCACGGCGCGCGCGCCGGGGGCACCCAGCAGCCCGCGCCCCAGAGCCGCGACGTCGCCGTTGAAGACCACGGCCCCGGCCTCGATCCGCTCGCCGTCGCCGAGGCGCACGCCCGTGGCGCGACCGCCCGAGACCAGGATCTCGGCAACGTCCGCGCCGTACTGCACATGCGCGCCCCGCTCGGTGGCCAGCCGCGCCAGCATCTGCGCGATGCGGTGCATGCCGCCTTCGACCAGCCACACGCCCTGCTGCTCGACGTGGGCCACCAGCATGAGCGTGGCCGGTGCGAGCCAGGGCGACGACCCGCAATAGGTTGCATAGCGGCCGAACAGCTGCTGCAGGCGCGGATCGCGGAAGTAGCCGCCCAGCGCGTCCCACAGGTTGCCGAAGGGCGAGATGCGGGCCAGCGCCGGCATGCCGCGCAGCCCGGCGCGTGCGACCAGCGACAGCGGCGTGGGCCGCGCACCACGCAGGAAGGGATGTTCGAGCGCGTCGTGGATCTGGCGTGCGCGGTCGCAGAAGGCGCGGTAGCCGCGGGCCGCGTCGGCGCCCGCGAAGCTGCCGATCGCATCGGCACTGCGTTCGACGTCGGCGAACAGGTCGAGCCGCGAGCCGTCGTCCCAGGCATGGCGTGCCAGCACTTCGGCGCGCTGCAGGCTCAGCTGGTCTTCGAGCCGCGCGCCGGCGTGCGCGAGCAGTTCGTCGAACACCCAGCGCATGGTGAAGACGGTGGGGCCGGCATCCATGCGGACGCCGCCGATCTCCACCTCACGCAGCTTGCCGCCCGGCGTCGGCGCGCGTTCGAGCACGCGCACTTCGAGGCCGCGCGACGCCAGGTCCAGTGCGGCGGCGAGCCCGCCGATGCCGGCACCGACGACCAGGACGCGATCGTCTTTCATCGCTTGCCTGGTTGACGGTGGTAAAGCATGTGTCTATTCTACGTGACACTACAAAATGACAATGAGACATTACACAAGGGGTATGCGATGAAGCCGCTCACACGCATCGAGCACGCGCTCGCCATGGCCGTTTCGCAAGGCGAAGCGCCCGGTTGCCCGCCCAAGCTGGCCGGCGCGATCCGGCATGCGGTCTTCCCCGGCGGTGCCAGGGTACGGCCGCAGCTGTGCCTGGCCGTGGCGGCGGCGTGCGGCGACGACGACCCCGGCCTGTCGAGCGCCACGGCCAGCGCCATCGAGCTGCTGCACTGCGCGTCGCTGGTCCACGACGACCTGCCTTGCTTCGACAACGCACCCACGCGGCGCGGCCGCGCCTCGGTGCATTACGCCTACGGCGAGAGCCTGGCGGTGCTGGCGGGCGATGCGTTGATCATCCTGTCCTTCCAGACGCTGACCTCGGGCGCGGCGAACTCGCCGCAGCGCCTGCCTGCGTTGCTCGGCATGGTCGCGTCCAGCGTCGGCATGCCCTTCGGCGCCGTGGCGGGCCAGGCCTGGGAGTCGGAGCCGCGCGTGAACCTGCGCGAGTACCAGCGTGCCAAGACCGGCGCCCTGTTCACCGCGGCGACCATGGGCGGCGCCCAGGCCGCGGGTGCCGATCCCGAGCCCTGGCGCGCCTTCGGCGATTGGCTCGGCGAGGCCTACCAGGCGGCCGACGACATCCGCGACGTGATCGGCGACCCCAGCGTGCTGGGCAAGCCGGCCGGCCGCGACCTGGCCTTGCTACGGCCCAGCGCGGCGACCGAACTCGGCCTCGAGGGCGCCGCCGAGTACTTCGATCAACTGGTCGCGCAGGCCATCGGCGCCGTGCCCGAGTGCGCGGGGGCGGAGGGGCTTCGTGCGCTGGTCCGGCACGAGGCCGAACGCCTGGTGCCGAAGGCATCGCGCGCCGAAGCCTTGCGCGCGGCGGCCTGATTCGCAGCGGTCGCCACCGGGACTCGACGTGCAAACCCTGCCGGTCGCCAGCCGGCCCGCAGCACCTTCATGGCGCGCGGCGTGGGGCGACCGCTGGCTGGCGCTGCGCGATCGCCTGCTGTCGAGCCGTGCGTTCCAGCGCCGCGCCGCCGCGTTCGCACCGACCCGGCCCATCGCGCAACAGCGTGCGGCGGCACTGTTCGACCTGGTGGCCGGCTTCGTGTATTCGCAGGTGCTGCTGGCCTGCGTGGAGCTGGGGCTCTTCGACTCACTGGCGCGCGGGCCGATGACGCTCGGCGACATCGCGCACCAGGCTGACCTGCCGTCCGAGTCGGCCGAACGCCTGCTGGCCGCGGCAGTGGCGCTGCGCCTGCTGGAGCGCCGCAGCGGCGGCCGCTTCGGCCTTGGCGAACTCGGCGCGCCCATGGTCGACAACACCGCGCTCGCAGCGCTGGTCGCGCACCACCGCGCGCTGTATGCCGACCTGGCCGATCCGGTGGCACTCTTGCGCAGTGGGTCGCGCGAGACCGCCTTGGCGCGCTACTGGCCCTATGCGGGCGCAGCGCGGCCGGAAGGATTGCCTCTCGACAGCGTGGCCGGCTACTCGGCGCTGATGGCGGCGTCGCAGCCGCTGGTGTGCGACGAGATCCTCGACGCCTATCCGCTGCACGGCCATCGCTGCCTGCTCGACGTGGGCGGGGGCGAGGGCAGCTTCGTCATCGGCGCGGCCGCGCACGCGCCGTCGCTGCGGCTCATGCTGTTCGACCTGCCGGCGGTGGCCGAGCGCGCGCGCCGACGCTGCGCGGCGGCCGGCATCGGCGAGCGCGTGCGCATCGAAGGCGGCAGCTTTCTGGCAGACGCGTTGCCGGAGGGCGCGGACATCGCGACGCTCGTGCGCGTCATCCACGACCACGACGACGCGTCGGCGCTCTGCATCCTGAGTGCCGTGCGGCGGGCGCTGCCGCGTGGCGGCAC
>NZ_LYVO01000074.1 GCF_001984055.1 Variovorax sp. KK3 | reverse complement strand
GCCGGCGACACGCCGCCTGCTGCCGCCAGCGAATCGGCAGAACCCGCTGCCGACCTGGTGGCACCTGCCGATGGCGCCGATGCATCGGCCCGCGCCGATGCCGGCGAGGCCCAGGAAGCACCGGCACCCGCGGCACCGCCCAAGCCCGCGCCGAAGCCCGTGATCGCCGTGCGCGGCGATGACCGGCCCGGCAACCGCAAGAGCGACGCTGCACCCGCTGCACGCGGCGCCGGCGGCCGCTTCGGCGACCGCCGCGATGGTCGCAGTGGCCCGCCCTCACGCGGCGGCAACGACCGCGGCGCGCCACGCGCCGGCGATCGCGGCCCCGGCGCCGGCCGCTTCGGCGACCGTCCGCCACGCGAAGAGCGCGGCCCGCGCCTCGGCGATACCGCTTTCCGCGCACAGCGCGATGCGCTGGAGCGCGCCGACATGGCCTTGCGCAAGCTGGCCGCCCAGGCCCACGGCGAGGCCCTGACCCAGGTGCTGGGCGCCTGGGAGCAGCGCGACGCGTCGAAGCTGCCGAGCGTTCAGGAACTGGGCAGGGCCGTCACGCCCGCGGTTCGTGGCCAATGGTCGCAGGCGCTGACCGCCGGCCCATCGTCGAAGGCCGATGACGCCGCCGAAGCCCTGCTGCGACTGGAGATGGCGGCCGAAGTGCCCACCCCGGCCGAACAGCTCGACGCACGCCGCGCGCTGCAACTCAAGCTGCTGACGCGCCGTGGCGATCCGGCGCCGGCGCAGACCTGGGGGCAGGACGCCGGTACCGTGCTGGCGACCGCGCACGATGCTGCATCGGCGCGCCGCCTGCAAAATGCATTGAAGGCGCTGCTGCGCAAGTAAGAGAGCGGCTGGCGAAGGGGCGAGGGCGCGCGCAGCGCGTCCGCGCCCTCAGCCGGCGGTCGAGCGCTGAAAGAACTCGTCGAACAGGCCGGTGAGGCCGGCGAACTCGCTGGTCAACTTGTCGCGATTCACGAAGTAGGCCTCGCAAGCCACGGCGAAAAATTCCGCGGGCGAGGTCGCGCCGTAGGCATCGAGCCAGGGCTCTTCGCCGCCGAAGCGCTCGGCGACGATGGTTCGCTCGCGGAAGTCGTCGTAAGCAGGCTGCAGCACCGAGAACCAGGCGATCCGCGCATCGCGCGCCGTCGACGTGCCCCCGAAGCCGGCGGGCAGCGGTGGGCAGCCGTCGGCGTCGCCACTGCGCATGTCGATCTTGTGGGCGAATTCGTGGATCACGACGTTGTAGCCCGAGTCCTGGGTGATGCTGCCGGCCAGTACGTCCTGCCAACTCAGCATGACCGGGCCACGGTCCATGGCCTCGCCGGCGAGCACTTCGTCGTACTCGTGCACCACGCCGCTTTCGTCGACCGTCTTGCGCCGCGCCACCGCCTCGCCGGGATGCATGACGATGCCCACAAAATCGTCGTACCAGCGCAGGCCCCCGGGCAGATGAAGCACGGGCAGCACTGCCTGCGCCGCCACCGCAAGCGCCACTTCGTCGGTGATAACGAAGCCGTGAGCGCCGTGAAATTCCTTGTCGCGCAGAAACTCCGCTGCCAGCGTGCGCAGCCGCGCGACGTCGTCGACGGAGCGGTCGGCAAGGAAGGGGTAGCGCGCCAGTGTCGCCTGCCAGGCCGAATCAGGAATGGACGGCGGCGTGCGCAGCCCGCGCAGCCAGCCGAACATCAGCGCAGGTCGACGCGCTGGGCGCCGGCGCTCGACAGGCACAGCAGCTGCGCGCGGGCAGGGTGTGCCTTCAGGTCCCAGTCGCTCAGCACGATGCGCGACAGCCCGGTACCGAGCACGTGCGTCGCCGGCTTGTGCGTGTGCCCGTGCACCAGCGTGTTGGCATTGGCCTGCCGCAGCCAGGCGCGTGCCGCATCGGCATCGACATCGGCCCAGACCATGCCGGGCGTGCGCTTGCGGTCTTCGCTCTGTGCCCGCATCGAACGGGCAAGCGCGCGGCGTTCGGCCAGCGGCCGCGCGAGAAAGGCCTTTTGCCAGGCCGGTGCGCGCACCTCGGTCCGAAAGCGCAGGTACTCGGTGTCTTCCAGGCAGAGCAGGTCGCCGTGGCTCAGCAGCCAGCGGCGCTCGTGCAGCACCAGCACCGTCGGATCGTCGAGCAACCGCACGCCGCATCGCGCGGCGAAGGCGGCGCCGACCAGGAAGTCGCGGTTGCCGTGCAAAAAGAAAACGGGGCGGCGCGTGGTGGCTTCGCGCAGAAGCTCGGCGCACTGCGCCTCGAAGCCGGGCTCGCCGGCCGCGTCATCGCCAACCCAGACCTCGAACAGGTCGCCGAGGATGAAGATCGCATCGGCCGGCGTGGTCTGCAGGTAGCCGCGCCAGGCCTCGAAGGTCGCCGGCTCCGAGGCCTGCAGATGGAGGTCGGACATCAAGTCGACCGTGCGCCACCCCGCAGGAGCCACGAGCTCGGCGAATGCCGTCATCGGGTCAGGACTTGACGACCGCCTTCTCGATCACGACGTCTTCGAGCGGCACGTCGTCGTGAAAGCCCTTGCGGCCGGTCTTGACGGCCTTGATCTTGTCGACCACTTCCTTGCCTTCGATCACCTTGCCGAAGACCGCGTAGCCCCAGCCTTGCGCCGACGGCGCGGTGTGGTTGAGGAAGCCGTTGTCCGCGACATTGATGAAGAACTGCGCGGTGGCCGAATGCGGCGCGCTGGTGCGGGCCATGGCGACGGTGTAGTTGTCGTTCTTCAGGCCGTTGTTGGCCTCGTTCTGGATCTCGGCACCGGTCGCCTTCTGCGACATGCCGGGCTCGAAGCCGCCGCCCTGCACCATGAAGCCGGGGATCACGCGGTGGAACACGGTGTTGTCGTAGTGGCCCTTGGTGACGTAGGCGAGGAAGTTCTCGACCGACTTCGGTGCCTTGTCCTGGTCCAGTTCGAGGGTGATGACGCCCTGGTCCTTGATATGCAGTTCGACTTGGGGGTTGCTCATGAGGGCTCCTTGTTTGCTTGTTTGCCGGCTGGCTGGTTGTGAAGTGGCTTACTTCGCCACGGGGGTGGCAGACAGGATGGTGACGCTTTCGACGGGCACGTCCTGCATGCCGCCCTTGTTGCCCGTGCGCACCGCGCGGATTTTGTCGACGACCTCGTTGCCCGCGACCACCTTGCCGAACACCGTGTAGCCGTAGCCGTCGGGATTGGGCGCATTGAGCATCGCGTTGTCCTTCACGTTGATGAAGAACTGCGAGGTCGCGGAGTTGGGGTTGGACGTGCGCGCCATCGCGACCGTGTACCTGTCGTTCTTCAGGCCGTTGTTCGCCTCGAGCGGCACGGGTGCGCGCGTGGGCTTCTGCTGCAGGTCGGGCGTGAAGCCGCCGCCCTGGATCATGAAGCCGTCGATCACGCGGTGGAAGACTGTGCCGTCGTAGTGCTTGTCGCGGACGTACTGCAGGAAGTTGTCGACCGTCTTCGGCGCCTTGTCGGGCGCGAGCTCGATCACGATGTCGCCGGCGGACGTTTGCAGCTTGACGCGCGGCGCGGCCTGCTGCGCCCAGGCGGCGCCGGCGATGCTCAATGTGGAAACGAGGACCAACGCCGTGCGGCGCGAAAAAATGGGCATGGCGATGGGTGCGATGGCGGTGATGACGAAGTTGCCGGCGGTGCCGCGGCAGTCGGGCTAGCGTGCGCCTCAGCGGCGCACGGGCCGGCGCGTGTCGGCAGGCGCCGACGGCAGGTTGCCGCTGCCGGGCGTGGTGAACAGCTGCCGGATCAGCGTGATCTTGGGCGCCACCGTGGTGTTGCTTGCCTCGAGCTGCTGCGCGCGGCCGTAGGACTGGCCTGCCAGCCGGGCGTAAACGTCGCCCAGGTTCTCGTGTGCGGTGGCATAGCTCGGGTTGAGCTTGATGGCCATTTCGAGCGCGGCGCGCGCCTTGTCGAACTGGCTCTGGTTGGCGTAGAGGGCCGCGAGGTTGTTGTAGGGCTCGGGCAGTTCGGGGAAGTCTTGCGTGAGCTGCGTGAAGGCGGCAATGGCGTCGGCCTGCTTGCCTTGTTCGGTGAGGACCACGCCGCGCAGAAAGCGCATCTGCGGATCGCGCGGCTTGCCGGCGATGTAGGCGTCGGCCTTGGCCAGTGCCTCGTCGGCCTTGCCTTGGCGCAGCAGCGCGTTGACGTCGCCGTAGTCGTCCGCATGAGCCGCAGTGGCCACGAGCGCGAACAGAAGCACCGACAGGAAGCGGACGATGAAAGAAGAAGAGGAGGGGGCTGCGGCGTGCTTCATGAGCCTCGACAGTTGGATGGAACGCGGGCCTCGAAACACCCGGAATTGAACGGCTGCGGCCGTTTATACTGGCACGGGATTGTAGCCGAGGGGCTCCGTTCATCCCCTCGTTGCCATAGCATCCTCACCCCTGAAAAAATCTCTGTCGATCGTCCGTGTCGCGCGGGCGCATGTCGGCATTTTCGGTATCCATGAGTCTTCGCATCTACAACACGCTGACGCGTGAACTGGAGAAGTTTTCTCCGCTGCAACCCCCTCGGGTGCGCATGTACGTGTGCGGCATGACGGTGTACGACTACTGCCACCTGGGCCATGCGCGATCGATGATCGCCTTCGACGTGGTGCAGCGCTGGCTCAAGACCTCGGGCTACGAGGTCGAGTACGTGCGCAACATCACCGACATCGACGACAAGATCATCCGTCGTGCGGTCGAGAACGGCGAGAGCATCCGCGCCTTGACCGACCGCATGATCGATGCGCTGCACGAGGACGCCGACGCCCTCGGCATCGAGCGCCCCACGCACGAGCCGCGCGCCACCGAATACGTGCCGCAGATGCTGTCGATGATCGCCACGCTCGAAGGCAAGGGCCTGGCCTATCGCTCGACCAACGGCGACGTCAACTATGCGGTGCGCAAGTTCGCAGGCTACGGCAAGCTCAGCGGCAAGTCGCTCGACGAGCTGCATGCCGGCGAGCGCGTCGCTGTGCTCGACGGCAAGGAAGACCCGCTCGACCCCGTGCTCTGGAAGAGCGCCAAGCCCACCGAGCCCGAAGAGGTGAAGTGGGCCAGCGAGTTCGGCCCCGGCCGGCCGGGCTGGCACATCGAATGCTCGGCCATGGCCTGCGAGCTGCTAGGCGAAACGATCGACATCCACGGCGGCGGCATGGACCTGCAGTTCCCGCACCACGAGAACGAAATCGCCCAGAGCGAGGGCGCCACTGGCCAGCCGCTGGCCCGTACGTGGATGCATAACGGCTTCATCAACATCGACGACGAGAAGATGTCCAAGAGCCTGGGCAACTTCTTCCTGATCCGCGACGTGCTCAAGCAGTTCGACGCCGAGACGGTGCGCTTCTTCGTGGTCCGTGCGCACTACCGCAGTCCGCTCAACTACAGCGACGTGCACCTCGACGATGCCCGCGCTTCGCTCAAGCGTCTGTACACGGCACTTCACCTGGTCGCGCCCGAAGCGGTCGAGATCGACTGGGCCGATCCGCATGCCGCGCGCTTCCAAGCCGCGATGAACGAGGACTTCGGCACGCCCGAGGCTGTGGCCGTGCTGTTCGAACTGGCGGGCGATGTCAATCGCACGCGGTCGGCCCGCACGGCCGGCCTGCTCAAGGCGCTGGGTGGCTGCCTGGGCCTGCTGCAGGGCGACCCGGAGGCCTTCTTGCAGGCCGGCAGCACGCTCGACGACGCCGCCATTCAGGCGCTGATCGCCCAGCGCGCGGCGGCCAAGGCGGCGAAGAACTTCGCCGAGGCCGACCGCATCCGCAACGACCTTCTGGCCCAGGGCATCGTGCTCAAGGATTCACCCACCGGCACCAGCTGGACCACCGTCAAGTGAGGGCATGAAAAGCGCGATGCCTCCTGCCAGCAAGAAGCCCGAAGTCCAGGTCCAGACACCGCCCTACTGGGAAGAGGCCTGCAAGTACCTCGCCAGGAAAGACCGCGTCATGAAGCGGTTGATCCCGCAGTTCGGCGACGCCTGCCTCGAGTCGCGCGGCGACGCGTTCACCACGCTCGCCCGCAGCATCGTCGGCCAGCAGATCTCGGTGAAGGCAGCCCAGTCCGTCTGGGACCGCTTCGCCCGGCTGCCCCGCAAGATGACGCCGGCGAACGTGCTGCGCCTCAAGGTCGACGACATGCGTGCGGCCGGCCTGTCGGCCCGCAAGATCGAGTACCTTGTCGACCTGGCGCTCAATTTCGACGCGGGCGTGGTCCACGTCGAAGCCTGGGACCAGATGGCCGACGAGATGATCATCGAGGAACTGGTCGCCATCCGCGGCATCGGCCGCTGGACGGCCGAGATGTTCCTGATCTTCCACCTGCTGCGCCCCAACGTGCTGCCGCTGGACGACCTGGGCCTCATCGCCGGCATCAGCCAGAGCTACTTCTCGGGCGATCCGGTCAGCCGCAGCGACGCCCGCGAGGTAGCTGTCGCCTGGGCCCCCTATTGCAGCGTCGCGACTTGGTATATTTGGCGATCGCTCGACCCCCTCCCGGTGGTCGCATACTGACAACAGGAGAAGACGTTGGCGAAACGAACCTTTCTCGACTTCGAGCAACCCGTGGCAGAGCTCGAATCCAAGATCGAAGAGCTGCGCTATGTACAAAGCGAATCGGCCGTCGACATCTCCGAAGAGATCGACCAGCTCGGCAAGAAGAGCCTGCAGCTCACCAAGGAAATCTACAGCGACCTGACGCCCTGGCAGATCACCAAGATCGCCCGGCACCCTGAGCGCCCGTACACGCTGGACTACATCCACGAGATCTTCACCGACTTCGTCGAGCTGCACGGCGACCGCCACTTCTCGGACGACCTGTCCATCGTCGGCGGGCTGGCCCGCTTCAACGGCACGCCCTGCATGGTGCTGGGCCACCAGAAGGGCCGCGACACGAAGGAGCGCACCGCACGCAACTTCGGCATGAGCAAGCCCGAGGGCTACCGCAAAGCCTTGCGCCTCATGAAGACCGCCGAGAAGTTCAAGCTGCCGGTCTTCACCTTCGTCGACACGCCGGGCGCCTACCCGGGCATCGACGCCGAAGAGCGCGGGCAGTCCGAGGCCATCGGGCGCAACATCTTCGAGATGGCGCAGCTGGAGGTGCCGGTCATCGTCACCATCATCGGCGAGGGCGGTTCAGGCGGCGCGCTGGCCATTTCGGTGGGCGACCAGGTGCTCATGCTGCAGTACTCGGTGTACTCCGTCATCAGCCCCGAGGGCTGCGCCTCCATCCTCTGGAAGACCAGCGACAAGGCGCAAGAAGCAGCCGATGCGCTGGGCATCACCGCGCACCGGCTCAAGGCCTTGGGCCTGGTCGACAAGATCGTCAACGAGCCCGTCGGCGGCGCGCACCGCGACCACCGGCAGATGGCCGCCTTCCTCAAGCGTGCGCTCAACGACGCCTACCGCCAGGTCGCCGACCTGCGCTCCAAGGAACTGCTCGACCGTCGCTACGAGCGCTTGCAAGGCTACGGCCGCTTCGCCGACACCAAGGCCGAAAGCGCCAAGTAGACCGGGCGGACTGGCGCCGGCCCGCCACTTCGTCATGGAAAATCCCGCCGCCCCCGCGCTGGCATCCTGGGCGGCGCCGTTGCCGCTGGGCGTGGCGTACAGCGGCGGCGCCGATTCGACCGCGCTGCTGCATGCTGCCGCGGCCCGATGGCCGGGCCAGGTGTTCGCGCTCCACGTGCACCATGGCCTGCAAGCCGCGGCCGACGACTTCGAAGCCCACTGCCGCGCCACCTGCAAGGCGCTCGACGTTCCGCTGCATGTCGGCCGCGTCGACGCTCGGCATGCGCCCGGCGAAAGCCCTGAAGACGCGGCACGGCGTGCACGCTACGCCACGCTGGCGCGCCTCGCGCAGGCAAACGGCCTTCACGATGTGGCGCTGGCCCAGCACGCCGACGACCAGGTCGAAACCATGCTGATCGCGCTCGGCCGCGGCGCCGGACTCGACGGGCTGGCCGGCATGCCGCGGCGGATGAAACGCCATGGCATCGACTTCCATCGACCCTTGCTGGATGTCCCGGCCGTCGCGCTGCGCGAATGGATCGCGGCGAGCGGCACGGTCCACGTCGACGACCCGACCAACGCCGACCTGCGCTACACCCGCAACCGCATCCGCCTGCAATTGCTGCCCGCGCTCGCCGCGACGCTGCCCCAGTTTCGCGAGACCTTCGCACGCTCGGCCCGCAACGCGGCCAGGGCCTCGCGGCTGCTGGCCGAGGTCGCCGCATCCGACAGCGAGACCGCCGGACTTCCGCCCACGCTGGCTGCCCTGCGCACTTTGCCGCGCGAGCGCCTGGCCAACGTGCTGCGCCACTGGCTGCGGCGCGAGCACGACGCCGTGCCGAGCGAAGCGCAGCTCGAACAACTGCTCGACCAGATCGAGGCCTGCAGCACCCGCGGCCACCGCATCCGCATCAAGGTTGCGGACGGTTACGTCCAGCGCGAGGGCGATGTGCTGCGTTGGTACAATGCCCGGCCTCCGTCGCAGCCTGCGGCCTTGCGCTGAAACAGGCCCCTCGGGCACGTGACGGGCTCACGGTCACCTGCACTGCGGCAGGCATCCGAATTCATCTCTTGACTTCACCCATGGCATTGATCGTTCACAAATACGGCGGCACGTCGATGGGCTCGACCGAGCGCATCCGCAATGTCGCCAAGCGCGTCGCCAAGTGGGCGCGCGCGGGCCACCAGATGGTGGTCGTTCCGAGCGCCATGAGCGGCGAAACCAATCGCCTGCTCGGCCTCGCCAAAGAGCTCGCACCCGGCAAGACGGCCGACGACTACAACCGCGAGCTCGACATGCTGGCCGCCACCGGCGAGCAGGCCTCGTCGGCACTGCTGGCCATCGCGCTGCAGGCCGAGGGCATGCAGGCCGTCAGCTACGCCGGCTGGCAGGTGCAGGTGAAAACCGACAGCGCCTTCACCAAGGCCCGCATCGAAAGCATCGACGATGCACGCGTGCGCGCCGACCTCGAAGCCGGCAAAGTGGTCGTCATCACCGGCTTCCAGGGCGTGGACGAGGCCGGCAACATCACCACGCTGGGCCGTGGCGGCAGCGACACCTCCGCGGTCGCGATCGCAGCGGCGATGAAGGCGCACGAATGCCTCATCTACACCGACGTCGACGGCGTCTACACCACCGACCCGCGCGTCGAGCCCGATGCCCGGCGCCTGACCACCGTGAGCTTCGAGGAAATGCTCGAAATGGCGAGCCTGGGCTCCAAGGTGCTGCAGATCCGCTCGGTCGAGTTCGCTGGCAAGTACCGTGTGCCGCTGCGCGTGCTGTCCAGCTTCACGCCCTGGGACATCGACCTCAAGGAAGAGGCCAAGTCCGGCACCCTGATCACATTCGAGGAAGACGAAAACATGGAACAAGCCGTTGTCTCCGGCATCGCGTTCAACCGCGACGAGGCCAAAATCTCCGTGCTCGGCGTGCCCGACAAGCCCGGCATCGCGTACCACATCCTGGGGGCAGTCGCCGATGCGAACGTCGAGGTCGACGTGATCATCCAGAACCTGAGCAAGGACGGCCGCACCGACTTCAGCTTCACGGTGCACCGCAACGACTACGCCAAGACCATCGACCTGCTCAAGGAAAAAGTGCTGCCCACGCTGGGCGCGGCGGACATCGTCGGCGACACCAAGATCTGCAAGGTCAGCATCGTCGGCATCGGCATGCGCAGCCACGTGGGCGTGGCCAGCAAGATGTTCCGCGTTCTGAGCGAGGAGGGCATCAACATCCAGATGATCTCCACGAGCGAAATCAAGACTTCGGTGGTGATCGACGAGAAGTACATGGAGCTCGCCGTTCGCGCGCTGCACAAGGCCTTCGATCTCGATCAACCTGCCGCATAAGCTGGCATAATCGCGGACTGCTGGAAACGTGACCGAGTGGCCGAAGGTGCTCCCCTGCTAAGGGAGTATGGGGTGTAGAGCCTCATCGAGGGTTCGAATCCCTCCGTTTCCGCCAAGAACAACAAAGCCCCGCGCAGACTCTGCAGCGGGGCTTTTTCTTGCCCTTCGTTTTTCGTCCGTCGATCCTTGCCGATATCGCGATGGGAGTCAGCGAGCAACGGAGGCTCAGCGCGCGTCGCCGCCTACTTGCTCCCAGGCCACCGCCCGAAGCGATCGTGAACCGCCGACTTCAAGCGCCGGATTTCCATCAGCGCATCGACCTTCGGCGCCTCCTTGCCCGACAGCAGTGCGACCACGTGGCCTGCGACGTCGCGGCAGCTCTGGGCTTCTTGCGCGCAGCGTGCGAGGTTCTGCTGGCGTTCGCGCATGCCGAGCTGCGCGTCGTCGTGCATCAACGATTCGGCCAGTCGCATCGATGCGGCGGCGGCGGCCAGGCTCATCTGGATGGCGGCGCGCACGCGGTTGCCGTAGTCGTTCTCTTCCTTGATGCGCGACTCGTTCTGCTGCACGTCGGGCGTGAGCGAGCCGATGTTGGTGGGCGCGAAGTAGGGGACCGAAACCGACAGATGGCTGCGGTAGGCGATCAGCTCCTCGATGACTGCGCGCGTTCGCTCAACGGTTTCAAGATCGGGGGAGTCCATGACCAGTCCTCGAAAAAGCCGACACAAAAACTTTCGAGGAGTGTCGTCGCTGGCGTGCGCGACAGGCACGGCAGAGGGCGAAAAAGAACCTACGTTGTTAAATCGTCGACGGTTCGAAACCGCGCGCCCGCAGGCTCGAAAGTTGGCTTTGGCGCAGATTGATACTTTCGACCTCCAGGCAGCACGCATGATCCTTCGCTCGCCGTGCGATGCGAGCACGAGCAGTCGACCGCAGGACACGGCCGCCGAGCCCTGCCGCGAAAGACAAAGCGCTTCAGCGGCGGCGCCTGTCGTCGCAGGCGTCGATCGCCGCGATGGAGCGTTCCACGCGCTGCGCGATCTCGTCGTGCAGCGCCCTCGGCACGCGGCTCGTGGTCATCAGCAAGAGGATGCCGGTGCCGATCACCGAGATCAGGCCGGTCATCAGCTCGGAGAGGGTCAAGACGTCCATGATGGTCCTTCGAGGTTGCGCGGGCGCGTGATCGTGATCGCGTGAAAGGCAGTCTCCCACCGCGATCCGGCCCCCTCAATACGCCATATGGAGGAGAGACGAAGGTCGAACGAACGGCCGGTGCTACTTGACGACCAGGCCGTCCAGCGCCGCGTCGGCGGGGGGCACGGCCAGTTTCATGTCGCGCAAGGTCTTGACGAGCAACTGGGCGATCATCAGGTTGCGATGCCGCTTGCTGTCGGCCGGCACCACGTGCCAGGGCGCATGGCGGCTGGACGTGGCGCGCAAGGCCTGCTCGTAGGCCTGCTGGTAGGCGTCCCATTTCTTGCGCGCGGCCAGGTCGTCGAGCTTGAACTTCCAGCGCTTGTCGGGTTCGTCGATGCGCGCCTGCAGCCGCTCGCGCTGCTCCTTCTTGCTGATGTGCAGCATGCACTTGACGACCACTGTGCCGGTCTCGGTGAGCAGGCGCTCGAAGTCGTCGATCTGCGCGAAGCGCCGCTGCTGCTCGGACTTGTCGATCCAGCCCTCGACCACGGGGACCAGCACGTCTTCGTAGTGGCTGCGGTTCCAGACCATGATCTCGCCCGTGCGCGGCACCACCGCATGGCAGCGCCACAGGTAGTCGCGTGCGCGCTCGTCGTCGTTGGGCGCCTTGAAGGCGGTGACCCGCACGCCCAGCGGCGAGGTGCGCGAGAACACCCAGCGGATGGTGCCGTCCTTGCCGCTGGTGTCCATGCCCTGCAGCACCAGCAGCAGCTTGCGCCGGCCTTCGGCGACCAGCAGGTTCTGCAGTTCGTCGAGCTCGCCTGCGAGCTGGTCGAGTTGCGCGCGCTGGGCGTCTTCGTCGCCTTCCAAAAATGGCGTGTCATCGGGGTCGATGTCGGCCAGCCTGAACTTGCTGCCGGGGCGGTACTTCTTGAAGCTGGCCATGTCCGGGGGGCTCCTTGTCGGTGGATGAGTCCTGAGGGTACGCGATGGCGTCGCGCGCCCGGCAGCTGCCCTCAGTCGTCGTCGGGCTCGAGCGAGGCGCTCCAGCGGTTGTCCCAGTCGACGCGGCGGGCCTGGTCCAGGTCGCGCCGATCGCGCTTGGTGGGCCGGCCCTGCTCGATGCTCAGCGCCGGCTCGCTGCCCATGCGCCGCTGCTCGCGTGCGGCCGCCAGCGCGGCCAGGCTTTCGGGGGTTTCCTCGTAGAGCTTCTGCGCCACCGGCGCCGGGCCGCGCTGGCCGCTCAGGCCGCGCACCCACACGATGCGTTCGAGCCCGCCACCGAGGCGGATCGTGACCTGGTCGCCCGCCTTGACCTCGCGCGACGCCTTGGCGACGTCGCCGTTGACCTGGATGCGGTTCTTGCCGATCTCGTCCGCGGCCAGCGTGCGCGTCTTGTAGAAGCGCGCGGCCCAGAGCCATTTGTCGATGCGCAGTCGGTCCATGGAAAAAAACAGTCTCCGAAGTCAGTGATTGTCGCCAGCAAGCGGCAGGCGCACGACGGTGTCGAGCCCGCGTCGCTGTCCGCCGCTTTCCCGGTTGTCGAGTGCGATGCGCCCGCCCAGCGCCAGCACGATCTCGCGGCAGATGGCGAGGCCCAGGCCCGAGCCGCTGCCGGGGTCGCCCGCGGCGAAGGGCGCGAAGAGGCGCTGGCGCAGCTCGTCGGAGATGCCCGGCCCCTCGTCACTGACGACGAACAGGGCCTGGCCGTCGTCCGCCTGCACGCGCACCGCGAGCGCGCCGCCTTGCGGGCTGTGCTTGATCGCGTTGTGCAGCAGGTTGCGCGCGAGCTCCTGCAGCATCCAGTGGTGCGCGCGCACGAGCACGGGAGATTCGCCGACCGACAGCTCCACGTCCAGCGCCTTGTCGGCCATCAGCGGCGACAGGTCGAGCGCGATGCCCCGTACGGCCTCGGCCAGATCCAGCGTCTGCGATTCGGGCTGCTGCCGCAGCTGCTCCACCTTGGCCAGCGACAGCATCTGGTTGGCCAGCGCGGTGGCGCGCTCCACCGTGGCGGCGATCTCGCCGAATGCCTCGTCGGTCGGCATGTCGCCGCGGCGTGCCGACTGCACCTGGGCCTTGAGCACGGCCAGCGGCGTGCGCAGCTGGTGCGCGGTGTCGCGCACGAAGCGCTTCTGGTGGTCCAGCAGGCGCTGCAGGCGGCCCATGACGTGGGTGGTGGCGTCGACCAGCGGCCGCAGCTCGCGCGGGGCATCTGGCGCGTCGATGGGCGACAGGTCGTCGGCGGCGCGCTCCTCGATCGCTTCGCCCAGCCGGCGCACCGGCCGGGTCGCGCGCTGCACCACGAACACGGTGACGCCGGCGATCACGGCCAGCAGCACCAGTTGCCGCCACATCATGTCGACGAGCAGCTTTCGCACCAGCGTTTCGCGCAGTTCCAGCGTCTCGGCCACCTGCACCACCGCCATGCCGCGGCCGCGTGCGCCGGACACCGGCTGAAGCAGCACCGCCACGCGCACCGGCTGCTCGCGAAAACGCGCGTCGTAGAAGTCGACCAGCGCCGCATAGGGTGGTCGGTTGGGCAGCTTGCCGCGCCAGAAGGGCAGCTCGGCGAAGCCCGAGATCATCTCGCCGTCGAGCGCCGAGACGCGGTAGTACATGCGGCTCTGCGTGTCGGCTTCGAAGGCTTCGAGCGCGGAGTAGGGCACGATGGCGCGCAGCGAAGCAAGTTCGTCGTAGCCTTCCACGTCGAGCTGTTCGCCGATGGTCTTGGCCGATGCGAGCAGGGTGCGGTCGTAGGCCGTGGTCGCGGCCGCCAGGCTCTGGCGATAAAGGCTCACGCTGTTGATCACGATGAAGAGCGCGACCGGCGCCAGGATGCCGACCAGCAGCCTGGCGCGCAGCGAGGCGGCGCGCATCATGCCGACTCTTCGCGCAGCAGGTAGCCCAGGCCCCGCAGCGTCATCAGCAGCGCGCCGGTGCCGGCCAGCTTCTTGCGCAGGCGGTACACCACCACCTCGACCGCTTCGTACTGCACGTCGGCCTCGCCGGGGAAGACCAGCTCGAACAGGCGCTCCTTCGACACCGCGTGGCCGGGCTTCACCATCAGCGCCTTCAACAGCGCCAGCTCGCGCGGCGTGAGTTCGAGCACGTCGGCCCGGTGGTAGATGGCGCCGCTGTCGGGCTCGTAGCGCAGCCCGCCCACCTGCTGCAGCGCGTTCGCGGATTCCGGGGCCGAGCTCTGGTTGCGCCGGTGCAGGGCGCGGATGCGCGCCTCCAGCTCATCCAGGTCGAAGGGCTTGGGCAGGTAGTCGTCGGCACCGGTGTTGAGGCCCACCACGCGGTCGCCCACCGTGCCGCGCGCGGTCAGCAGCAGCACCGGCGTGCGCAGGCCTTCGGCGCGTGCCTGCGCCAGCACCTGCAGGCCATCGAGGTTGGGCAGGCTCAGGTCGAGCGCGACCACGTCGGGCTCGAGCGCGCGCCACTGCGCGAGCGCCTGCGCACCGTCGCCGCACAGTCGCACGTCGATCATGCGGCGGCCCAGGGTGCGCTGCAGCGTGGTTTGCATCGACGGATCGTCTTCGACTAGCAGCAGCTTCATCGCCGGAATTTCGGTGTTTACCCCAGTGTGTCGGACAGCCAACTGACAGCGGGGCGGCGCATCATAGCGGCGTTCTGCCAACAAGTTCCCCAAAGGAGACACGCATGCGTCGAGATACCTTTCTGAAGTCCTTGGCCGCCCTGGCCGCCACCGGTGCCCTGCCGCTGTCGGCATGGGCTGCTCCCAACATCAAGATGATGCTCCCCGCCAACCCCGGCGGTGGCTGGGACACCACCGGGCGCGCGCTGGGCAAGGCCTTGACCGACGGCAAGCTCGCCGACACCGTCACCTACGACAACAAGGGCGGCGCCGCCGGCGCGCTGGGCCTGGCGCAGTTCGTCAACGGCTCCAAGGGCGACCCGAACGCGATGATGGTGATGGGCGCCGTCATGGTCGGCGGCATCATCACCGGCAAGCCGCCGGTCGACCTGTCGAAGGCCACGCCGCTGGCGCGCCTGACCAGCGAATACAACGTGTTCGTGCTGCCCGCCAACTCGCCGATGAAGACCATGGCCGACGTGGTCGAGCAGCTCAAGAAGGACCCGGGCAGCGTCAAGTGGGGCGGCGGTTCGCGCGGCTCCACGGAGCACATCGCCGCGGCCATGATCGCGACCAAGGTCGGCGTCGATCCTTCGAAGATCAACTACGTGGCCTTCCGGGGAGGTGGCGAAGCCACCGCGGCGGTTCTTGGCGGCAACGTCACGGTCGGCGGCAGCGGCTACAGCGAATTCGCCGAGTACATCAAGACCGGCAAGATGCGCGCCATCGCCGTCACCTCGGCCCAGCGCCTGCCCGGCATCGACGTGCCCACGCTCAAGGAGCAGAAGATCGACGTCGAGATCGGCAACTGGCGCGGCGTGTACGGCGCGCCCGGCATCACGCCCGAGCAACGCAAGGCCCTCATCGACCTGATCCTGGCCGCGATCAAGACGCCGTCGTGGGCCGAGGCCATGAAGAAGAACGACTGGACCCCCGCCGTGCTGTCGGGCGACGCCTTCTCCAAGTTCGTGGACGAGGAGTTCGCGAGCCTGCGCGCGACGATGCACAAGTCCGGCATGGTCTGATCGCCACCGCCGCGCGCCACACCGCGCGCGGTCGGGACCGCGCGCCGCGATGCGGCGCGCGCCATTCTTTCTTCGTTCCCTTCCCGTTCACACGCGAGGTCCAGAACAATGTCCAACACCGACCCCACGCAGAGTGGGTTTGCCCATCTCGCCGCCCGCGACCCGTTCGAGCCTCCACCGCCGAAGGCCGCGGTCTGGCCGCAGACGCTGGTCGGCGCCGGCGTGCTGCTCACCGGCCTCGCGCTGGCCTACGGCGCGACCGGCATCTCGTCCGAGGCCGGCTACGGCGGCGTCGGCCCCAACTTCCTGCCGTGGCTCGTCTCGGTGGCGCTCACCATCTGCGGCGCCTGGATCATCTGGGAAGCCCGCACCGGCGGCTTCCGCGAGATGGATGCGTCCGACGGCGAGCCCTGCTACTGGAGCGGCTTCGCGTGGGTGTCGGCCGGGCTGCTGCTCAACGCGGGCCTGATCACCTACATCGGCTTCATCCTGAGCTGCACGCTGTGCTACTTCCTCGCGGTGCAGGGCCTGCGGCGCTCGAAGGGGCAGGCCGGCGTGAACGCGCCGCGCACCTGGCTCAACGACGTCGTCACCGGCTTCCTCATCGCGGCGCCGGTGTACTGGATGTTCACCAAGTTCCTGGCCATCAACCTGCCTGGCCTCACCGCCACCGGATGGATCTGACATGGACATCTTCGCTGCATTGATCCAGGGCTTCGCGGCCGCCATCACGCCCGCGAACCTGATGTGGTGCCTCGTGGGCTGCGCCCTGGGCACGGCCGTCGGCGTGCTGCCCGGCATCGGCCCGGCGGTGGCGGTGGCGATGCTGCTGCCCATCACCGGCAAGGTGGACATCACCGCCTCGATGATCTTCTTCTCGGGCATCTACTACGGCGCCATGTACGGCGGCTCCACCACCTCCATCCTGCTGAACACGCCGGGCGAAACGGCCAGCATGGTGACGGCGATGGAGGGCAACAAGATGGCCAAGAACGGGCGCGCTGGCGCCGCGCTGGCCACCGCCGCCATCGGCTCCTTCGTGGCCGGCAGCATCGCGACTGTCATCGTCACGCTGTTCGCGCCTTTCGTGGCCGACTTCGCCGTGAAGCTGGGGCCGCCGGAGTATTTCCTGCTGATGCTGCTGGCCTTCACCACCGTGAGCGCGGTGCTGGGCAAGAGCACGCTGCGTGGGCTCACGGCGCTCTTCATCGGCCTGGCGGTCGGCTGCATCGGGCTCGACCAGATCTCGGGCCAGGGCCGCTACACCGGCGGCATCTCCGAACTGCTCGACGGCATCGAGATCGTGCTGGTCGCAGTCGGCCTGTTCGCGGTGGCCGAGGTGCTCTACGCGGTGCTGTACGAGGGGCGCGTCGAGGAAACGCAGAACAAGCTGAGCCGCGTGCACATGACGAAGCGCGAGTGGAAGCGCTCCATTCCGGCCTGGCTGCGCGGCACCGCGATCGGTACGCCCTTCGGCTGCATCCCGGCCGGCGGCACCGAGATTCCGACCTTCCTGAGCTACGCGATGGAAAAGAAGCTGGTCAAAGACCCGGTCGACCGCGCCGAGTTCGGCACCAAGGGCGCGATCGAAGGCGTGGCCGGCCCGGAGGCTGCCAACAATGCCACCGTCACGGCCGCGCTGATTCCGCTGCTCACGCTGGGCATCCCGACCTCGAACACCACGGCCATTCTCTTGGGCGCGTTCCAGAACTACGGCATCCAGCCGGGCCCACAGCTCTTCACCACCTCGGCCGCGCTGGTGTGGGCGCTGATCGCCTCGCTCTACATCGGCAACATCATGCTGCTGGTGCTCAACCTGCCGATGGTGGGCCTGTGGGTCAAGCTGCTCAAGATCCCGAAGCCGCAGCTCTACGCCGGCATCCTGATCTTCGCGACCGTGGGTGCCTACGGCATGCGCCAGAGCTCCTTCGACCTCGTGCTGCTCTACGCGATCGGCGTACTGGGCGTGGTGATGCGGCGCTTCGACTTCCCGACCGCGCCCGTGGTGGTCGGCATGATCCTGGGGCCCCTGGCCGAGGCCCAGCTGCGCAACGCGATGTCGATCGGCGAAGGCAGCCCTGCGGTGTTCTTCCAGCGGCCGATGTCGATCGCGCTGGTCATCATCGTGCTGGCCGTGCTCATCCTGCCGCGCCTGGCCAAGCGCATGAGCGAGAAGAAGCTGCGCGCCGCAGCGGCCGGCTGAGCCCGGCCACCCGGCGGCGCGCCTTCGCGAGCCTGCCGCTCATGCGTCGGCGCACCTTGGCAAGCCTGCCGCTCATTCCGCGGCGGGCTGCCCGCTTCCCTGGGCTGCGGTCGTGCGTTCACCGGTGCCGGTGAGGCGCGACAGCTCGGCCTGGTACTCGGGGCCGTTGCGCAGGCGCTGGTACATCGCCATGCGCGCGCGGTTGTCGGCGCGCATCGGGTCGTAGCCTTCGCGGTACGCCGTCTGGCCGAGGCCGGCCCGCAGCCACATGTTGAGATCGGCCACCGCCTCGGCGCGGCTCACCGCACCGGTCGGCGCGTCGGCCGGACCCACGCGCAGCTCCTGCGGCGTGCGGGCGTCCATGGCGGCCGAGGCCATGTAGCCATGCATCACATCGGCGCGGCTGGCCATGCTCGCGGTGGTGGGCAGCGGCGCGCCGACCCAGGCTTCCGCCGGGACCGTCTGGGCGGCGGCCAGGCCCGCCCATGCCATCAACGAGACAACGAGAACTTGCTTCGTATTCATGATGAAATCTCCTGAGCTGGTGGTTTTGATGTGATGGCAGCGGAAATCGCATTCATCACGGAAGCCACTGTCGTGCAAGCGCCACCGGTTGACTGTGCGTTTGCGCACAGCTTTCACAACGAGGGCCCCTCCAGCGTGAGTACCCCCATGTCGTCCGAGCGTTCGGCCCTGGGCCTGCAGCGCATCGCCCTGCTGAAGGACTTGCCGCGCGAGCGGCTCGAACAGTTGGCGCGGCAATGCCAGTGGCAAAGCCTGCCGGCCGGCCAGCCTTTGATGCTGCGTTCGGAGCACAAGAGCGACGTGGTGTTCCTGGTCTCGGGCCGTCTGCGCGTGACCACCTACGCCGCCAGCGGCCGGCAGGTCACCTTCCGCGATGCGCAGGACGGCGAGCATTTCGGCGAGATCTCCGCCATCGACGGTCGCCCGCGCTCGGCTGACGTGGTCACTCTGCAGCCCAGCGTGGTCGCGAGCCTCGACCGCGTCGCCTTCCTCGCGCTGCTGCGCGACGAGCCCGCGGTCGCCGAGCGCGTGCTGCGCAACCTGGCCGGGCTGGTGCGGCAACTCTCCGAGCGCGTGATCGACCTCAGCACGCTGGCCGTGCAGAACCGCGTGCATGCGGAGCTGCTGCGCATCGGCCAGGCCGCGGGTGTGCAAGACAACCAGGCGCGGCTCGACCCGGCACCGACGCATGCCGAACTGGCGAGCCAGATCGGCACCAACCGCGAGCAGGTGACGCGGGAACTCAACGCCCTGCGCCGAGACGGCCTGTTGGCGAAGGAGGGCAGGGCCTTGGTGCTGGTGGACGTTCGGCGCCTGGAGCGGATGGTGGAGGAGGTCAGGGGCGCGGCGTAGAGGTTCCGGGCCCAGGCGCTCGCGGCGTCGGAATCAAGATCGACCAATCGATCAAAAGATGTATCCATTCCCTGCAAGATAAGGGAAAACCATGGCGCATCTTTTTTATCCGAATGGATAATTTAGGCACACCAACCATTTGGCGAGGCCTAGCTGATGAACGCCCCACGACCCCACAGCCGCTACTGGTCCGACTGGACCAGCGAAGCCTTCTCGCGCCTCGATCGATCGCGCGTCATCGCGGTGCTGCCGGTGGGCGCCACCGAGCAGCACGGTCCGCACCTGCCGATGTCGACCGACACCGCCACCATCGACGGCATGGTGCGCGCCGCGCTGCCGCACCTGCCGGACGACCTTCCGGTGCTTTTCCTGCCGACCGTGGCCTACGGCAAGAGCAACGAGCATTCACGCTACCCGGGCACGCTGACCATCTCGGCATCGACACTGATCGCGATGTGGATGGAGATCGGCGACTGCGTCGCCAAGGCCGGCGTGCGCAAGCTCGTGCTCTTCAACAGCCACGGCGGGCAGATGTCGGTGATGGACATCGTGGCCCGCGACCTGCGCGAGCGCCACGGGATGATGGTGGTGGCGGCCAACTGGTACACGCTGGGCCTGCCCGAGGGCCTGTTCAGCGCGCATGAAGGCCGGCACGGCGTGCACGCCGGGGACCTGGAAAGCTCGGTCATGCTGCACCTCACGCCCGACGACGTGCGCCCCGCGGAGTTCCGTCGCTTCCGCTCCATGACCGAAGAGCTGGCGGAAGAGAACCGCTTCCTCTCCATCACGCCCAGCGGCAAGCTGGGCTGGCAGATGCACGACATCAATCCGCAGGGCGCGGCCGGCGACGCCACCCTGGCCACGGCCGCGAAGGGCGCGGCGGTGCTCGACCACGTCGGCCGCCGATTCACCGAGTTGCTGCAGGAAGTGGACCGCTTCCCCCTCGAGCGCCTCGCCAACGAACCGGCCTGGCAATGACCATGGCGCAGCACGACGCGGCGGCGCTGGTCCGCCTGAACAACGTCAGTAAGCGTTTCGCCAACGGCACCCTGGCCCTGCAGGGCATGAGCCTGGCGTGCGGCGAGCACGACTTCATCAGCTTCCTCGGCCCCTCGGGCTGCGGCAAGAGCACGGCACTGCGGCTGATCGCCGGCCTCACGCGGCCCAGCTCGGGCACGCTGGCCTGGGCCGATGCGGGCACGGGCCAGGCCGGGCGCGACCGCGAACTCGGCTTCGTCTTCCAAGAGCCGACCTTGATGCCCTGGGCGCGCGTCTTCGACAACGTCTGGCTGCCGCTGAAGCTCTCCGGGGTCTCGCGCGATGCCGCGGCGCCCGTGGTCAAGGATGCGCTCGAGATGGTCGGCCTGTCGCGCTTCGCCGAGGTCTACCCGCGCGAGCTGTCGGGCGGCATGAAGATGCGCGTCTCGATCGCGCGCGCGCTGGTCACGCGGCCGCGGCTCCTGTTGATGGACGAGCCCTTCGCCGCGCTCGACGAGATGACGCGCATCAAGCTCAACAACGACCTGCTCGCGATCTGGCGCGAGCACCGCTTCTCGATCATCTTCGTCACGCACAGCGTCTACGAATCGGTCTACCTGTCCAACCGCATCGTGGTGATGGCGCCGCGCCCCGGCCGCGTGGTCGAGGAGATCCGCGTCGACGAGCCCTATCCACGCGGCGATGCCTACCGCACGTCCACCCGCTACAACGCCCACTGCGCGGCGGTGTCGCAATCCTTGCACGGAGCCCTCCATGGCGTCGACATCGATCACTGAGAACCCTTCGCTGGCCGAGCTGCAGGCTGCCGCGCCTTCCGCCGCCGACCTGCAGACGCACGAAGACCGCTTGCGCCGGCGCGAGTCGATGCTGCGCGTCGCCATCCCCACCGCGCTGGTGGCGGCGCTGCTGGTGCTGTGGGAAGTGCTGGTGCGCGTCTACGAGGTGCCGCACTACATCATTCCTGCGCCCTCACTGGTTTTCACGACGCTCATCGACAACTGGGGCACGCTCTCGTCGGCGCTGTGGTTCACCGTCAAGCTCACGCTGCTGGCGCTGGCCGCGGCCATCGTCGGCGGCGTGCTGCTCGCGATCTGCTTCGCGCTCTTCAAATGGGTCGAGATCGGCCTGTTCCCGATCGCGGTGATCCTGCAGGTCACGCCCATCGTCGCCATCGCGCCGCTGATCCTGATCTACGTTTCCAGCACCACCGCCGCGCTGCTGCTGTGCGCCTGGATCGTGGCCTTCTTCCCGATCCTGTCGAACACCGTCATCGGCCTGAAGAGCGCCGACCGCAACCTGCGCGACCTGTTCCAGCTCTACAGGGCCTCGCCCTGGCAGATGTTCCGCTACCTGCTGGCGCCGAGCGCACTGCCGTACTTCATGGCCGGCCTCAAGATCGCCGGCGGGCTGAGCCTGATCGGCGCGGTGGTGGCCGAGTTCACCGCCGGCACGGCCGGGCGCGAGACCGGGCTGGCATCGCGCATCCTGGAGTCGAGCTTCCGCACCGAGATCCCGATGATGTTCGCGGCGCTGTTCCTGGTGTCGCTGCTGGGCATCGCGATCTTCATCGTCTTCGCGGCGCTCTCGCGCATGGTGCTGGGGCACTGGCACGAGAGCGAGATGCGGGGCGAGCGCTAAGCCATGGACGCCGTCACCATTGCCGAGGGCGCATTCGCCCAGGCTTCTTCTCGCATGCCCGCCCGCACCGTCGACTGGGACGCCGTGGCGCGCGACCTGCACGGCCTGAACGTGATCGCCTCGCCCGGCCAGCGCAAGCAGCTGTCGAAGGACTTCTACTGGTACAGCCCGATCCTCACCGAACAGCTCGCCGGCTGCGTCGCCGACCTGGTAGTGAAGGTCAGCACCGAGGACGACGTGCGCCAGGCCGCAGCCGTGGCCGCCAAGTGGCAATTGCCGCTCACTGTGCGCGGCGGCGGCACCGGCAACTACGGCCAGTGCGTGCCGCTCTCGGGCGGGCTGGTGCTCGACGTCACGCCCATGTGCCGCGTGCTCGACATCGGCCCCGGCCGCGTGCGCGTGCAGGCCGGTGCACGCATGCACGACATCGAGGCGGCGGTGGCCGAGACCGGCCAGGCCTTGCGCATGTGGCCGTCCACCTGGCACGTGGCGACCATCGGTGGTTTCATCGCAGGTGGCTTCGGCGGCATCGGCTCGATCCGCCACGGCATCCTGCGCGATCCTGGCAACCTGCTGCGGGCGCGGGTGATGACCGTGGAGCGCGAGCCGCGCGTGATCGAACTCGCGGGCGACGAAATCCAGCAGGTGCACCATGCCTACGGCACCAACGGCGTCATCCTCGACGTCGAAGTGGCGCTGAGCCCGGCGGTCGACTGGGTGCATTGCATCGCGCTGTTCCCGTCGTACCGCCAGGTGATGGATTTCGGCGTGGCGGCCAGCACGCCGGCGATCGAGCTGTTCCTGTTGTCCGCCGTCGATGCGCGCTTCTCGCCGTACTACGCCAACCTGGGCGAGCATTTCCCGCCCGACCGGCATGCGATGTTCATGATGGCCGCGCCCGGCTCGATGCCGGCGCTGCATGCGCTCGCCGAAGCGCACGGCGGCCGCATCTCGCTGGCCGGCACCGAGGCCGCGCTGCACGCGATGGGCCTGCCGCCGGCCTACGAATGCGCCTACAACCACACCACGCTGCAGGCGTTGAAGGTCGATCGCAGCTGGACCTACCTGCAGGTCGCCTACGCGCAACCCTTCGACCCCGCGGTGGTCGACCGGCACATCGCCTTGTTCGGCGACGACGTGCTGCAGCACCACGAGTTCGCCCGCGCCGGCGGCGAGTACGGCACCTTCGCCATCCTGCTGGTGCGCTGGAAAGGCGAGGCCCACCAGTACGAGCTGATCCGCGAGATCGAGTCCGAAGGCGGCTGCGTGATCTTCAACCCGCACGTGGTGACCATCGAGGACGGCGGCATGAAGACCATCGACACGCAGCAGATCGACTTCAAGAAGCAGAGCGATCCGATGGGCCTGATGAACCCCGGCAAGACCCGCGGCTGGACGCCCGACATGGCGCGCGAAGCCTGACCTTCACTCCGAGACACCCCACGAAAGGACCGACCATGCAAGCCTCAGCCTCTTCCATCGCCCGCCCCGTGCTGGCCGCCATGCTCGCCTGCAGCGCGATCGCAGCCGTCGCGCAAGACAAGGTGGTGCTGGCCACCAACTGGCGCGCGCAGCCCGGGCACGGCGGCTTCTACCAGGCGCTGGCCGACGGCACCTACAAGAAGTTCGGCCTCGACGTCGACATCCAGCAGGGCGGGCCGCAGGTCAACAACCGGCCCATGCTGCCGGCCGGCAAGGTCGACTTCCTGATGACCGGCAACATGCTGATGGCCTTCGACAACATCAAGCAGAAGGTGCCGACGGTGGTCGTCGCGGCCTACTTCCAGAAAGACCCGCAGGCCATCATCGCCCACCCGGGGCAGGGCATCGAGAAGTTCGCCGACCTCACCAAGGCCAAGACCGTGCTGCTGGCCAAGGACGGCCAGATCAGCTACTGGCAGTGGATGAAGAAGGCCTACGGCATGCGCGACGAGCAGATTCGCCCCTACAACTACAGCCTGTCGCAGTTCCTGGCCGACAAGCAGTCGGTGCAGCAGGCCTATGCCACCTCGGAGCCGCTGGCGGTGGAGAAGCAGGCCGGCTTCAAGCCGGTGGTGCTCTCGCTGGCCGACGCGGGCTGGTCGACCTACGGCATGGTGATCGAGACGCGGCAAGACCTGGTGAAGACCAAGCCCGACCTGGTGCGCCGCTTCGTGGAGGCCTCCAACATCGGCTACTACAACTACCTCTACGGCGACCGCAAGGCGGCCGATGCGCTGATCCGCAAGATCAACCCGGACATCAGCGAGGAGTACATCGAGAAGTCGCTGCCGATCCTGCGCGAGCACATCGACGTGGGCGACGCGGCCACGCAGGGCATCGGCGCGATCAGCGATGCGCGCATGAAGGACTTCCATGGCAAGGCCGTCGCCGCCGGCCTGTACAAGGACAGCGACTTCAACTACGCCGACGCCTACACCACGCAGTTCGTCAACAAGGGCACGGGGCTGGAGCTGCGCAAGGCGGCCGCGAAGTAGCGCCATGACCGAACGCACCCTCACCGTGCGGGTGGCGCGCATCGCGCGCCAGACGCCGGAGATCCTGTCCTTCGAGCTGGCCCATCCGGCCGGCCGCGAACTGCCCTCGTACCAGGCTGGCGCCCACATCGACGTGCACATGCCAGGCGGCTTTTCGCGCCAGTATTCGCTGGCGCGCGCGCACGGCGAGGCGTCGGCGTCGGCCTACCTGATCGGCGTCAAGCGCGAGGCCGTGAGCCGCGGCGGCTCGGCGTCGATGCATGCCCGGCTGCGCGAAGGCGACCTCATCGCGATCAGCGCCCCGCGCAACACCTTCCCGATTCGCCCCGAGGCTCGCCGCCATCTGCTGCTGGCAGGCGGCATCGGCATGACCCCGCTGCTGGCGATGGCGCAGGCGCTGGCGCGCGAGGGCGCCGACTTCGAGCTTTGCCTGTTCGTGCGCGGCGAGGAGCACCTGGCCTTCGCCGAGGCCCTGCGTTCGCCCCTGCTGGCACCGCACGTCCGGCTGCACTTCGACACCGGCGAAGCAGGAGAGGGCGGGCGCAGGATCGACCTGCGGCAACTGCTGGCCGAACGCCGTCCCGGCACGCACCTCTACGTCTGCGGCCCCGGCGGCTTCATGGCGGCCGTGCGCGAGGCCGCTTCGCACTGGCCCGAGGAGGCACTGCATGCCGAGTACTTCGCTGCACCCGACGGCGCCGCCGTGGCCGGCGGCCGGCCTTTCACGCTGCGGCTCGCACGGCGCGGCATCCACGTGCCGGTGGCGGCCGACCAGACGGCGGTGGATGCGCTGCACGCTTTCGGTATCGACATTCCCGTGTCCTGCGAGCAGGGCCTGTGCGGCACCTGCGTGGTGGGCGCGGACGGTGCCGGCGCCGAGCATCGCGACTTCTGCCTGACCGGCAGCGAGCGACACGCGAAGGTCGCGCTGTGCTGCTCCCGAGCCAAGGGCGACGAACTGGTGCTCGACCTGTGAGGCCCCACAAGCACGCGTCGGGCACGCGCCATCGCTCTGGCACCATGCCGTCGATGACCAGACGAAACAGCACCCCTGATCCTGCCGCCCTGTCGACGGGCGCCGAGCCTGATGCACCGGACGCACCCGACGCACCCGCCACGCGCGGCCGCTCGCGCAAGTACACGCAGGTGCTCGGCGTGATCTACCAGTCCGCGGTCGAGGTCTTCGCCGCCGACGGCCTGGCGGGCGCGTCGACGCAGGCCATCGCCGACAAGGCAGGGCTGTCGAAGGCGCAGCTGCACTACTACATCGACAGCAAGGAAGCGCTCTACCGCCAGGTGCTGCAGGACATCATCAACGACTGGATCGGCGTGTTCGGCTTCAGCGACGAGGCCTTCGGCCCGCGCAAGGTGCTCACCGATCTGATCCATCGCAAGATGGCGTTCTCGTTCGAGCATCCGCTGCGCTCGCGCATCTTCGCGGCCGAGATGATGCGCGGCGCGCCGGTCATCAAAGAGATGATGGGCACGAGCAAGCAGCGCACCGACCAGGCCGCCGCCGTCATCCAGAACTGGATCCACCGCGGGCTGATGGACCCGGTGGACCCGATGCTCTTTCTCTTCAACCTCTGGGCCGTGACCCAGTTCTACGCCGACCATGCGGCCCAGGTGGCCTACTTCCGCGACGTGCCCCACAGCGACGAGAAAGACCGGCGCTATCTCACCGAGCAGGTCACCGAGTTCCTGCTGAAAGCGGCCGGGGTGCGCCCATGATCCTCGAAGCCCTTCGCATCCCGCCACGCCTTCGCGCTTTCTCCGCAGGCGATGCCGAGGTGTTCGACCTGCGCATCGAGGGCGCCCAGGTCGCCGCCATCGAACCCACCCGCGAGCCAGCCCGCGGCACCCTGTTGAGCGCGCTGGTCGATGCGCATGTGCACATCGACAAGAACTACACCGTACGAGACGTCGGCGCGGCCGAAGGCAGCCTGTTCGCGGCCATCGAGCGCATGGCGGCGCACCAGGCCGCGGCCACGCCCGAGGCGCTGCACGCCGGCATGGAGCGCGCGCTCGACGAAGCCTGGCAGGCCGGCACGCGGGCGCTTCGCACGCACCTGGACTGGCCCGGCGCCGACGCACCGGCGTCGCTCGCCGTCTTCGAGGATCTGCGCGCCCGCTGGCAAGACCGCGTCGCCATGCAGTTCGTCGCCCTGGTCCCGCTCGACGTATTCGCCGATGCCGCTGCCGGGGAACGCATCGCGCAGGCCGTGCAGCGCGCCGGCGGCGTGCTTGGCGCCTTCGTCTACCGCAACGACGGCATCGTCCACAAGCTGGGCCGTGTGTTCGACCTGGCGCAGACGCACGGGCTGTCGCTCGACTTCCACGTGGACGAAGGCCTCGATGCCGATGCCACCGGGTTGCGCAGCATCGCGCAACTGACCATCGCGCGCGGCCTGCAGGGCAGGGTGGTCTGCGGCCATGCCTGCTCGCTGGCCGCGCAGGACGACGCCTTTGCGCGCGAGACCCTGGGCTTCTGCGTGGAGGCCGGCCTGCACCTGGTGGCGCTGCCCACCACCAACCTCTACCTGCAGGGCGCGTGGAATCGCACGCCGGTCGAGCGCGGCATCACCCGGCTGCGGGAGGCGGCGGAGCTCGGCCTGCGCGCCAGCCTGGCCACCGACAACGTGCAAGACGCGTTCTACCCATATGGCGGCTACGACCTGGTCGAGACCTTCGGCCTCGGCGTGCAGATGGCGCACCTGGCCCCGGCGACCGACTGGCTGGACGCCATCACCCTCAGCCCCGCGCGTGCCCTGGGCCTGGCCTGGGATGGCCGCATCGCGCCCGGCTGCCCGGCCGACCTGGTGCTGCTGGCCGCGCGCGACGAATACGAACTGCTCGACCCGCGCGGCCGACGCCGCACCGTCATCCGCGCGGGCAGCGAACTCGAGAAGAGCCAACCGTAGACAACGAACCCTGGACAACGAACTGGAGACGAACGAATGAGCATGGGCAAACCGATGGCCAACTACGCGGCCGCCAAGCGCGTGGGCGATTTCATTTTCATGAGCGGCGTGGTCGCCGTCGACCCGGCCACGCGCCGCGCCGTGATGGGCTACGACCAGATTCCCGACGCTGCCCGCGATGCGCTGGGCGGCCTGGGCTACGCCACCGGCCAGATGTCGGTCGACGTGTTCGAGGCGCCTGTCGTGGCGCAGAGCTGGTTCGTGCTGGAGCGCATCCGCCAGATCGCCGTCGAGCACGGCGGCACCATGGGCGACGTGGTCAAGCTGGTCCAGTACTTCCGTCGCCTGCCCGACTACGCGCTCTACAACCGCGTGCGCGGCCTGTTCTACCCGGGCGAGCCGCCGGTCAGCACGGTGGTGGAGGTCTCTCGCTTCCTGCCGGGGGACGACGTGCTCGTGGAGGTGGAGGCGACGATGTACCTGCCGTTGCGCTGAGGCGTCGCGGCCAGGGGCGCCCAGCGCCGCTATGATCCGCGCCCATCCAGAACAACGACCCCGGCAGGCGCTGCGTTGCGGGGAGGAGCCATGAACCCTTTTGCGTCCGCGTCGCATCGCAGCGTGCGAAGCTTCTCCGTCCCCGATCTGCGCGCACGCGCCCGTGCACTCGACGCGGCTTCCATCGCGGACAGGCGCCTGCCCGAGCGATCGTGGGGCTTCGACCTGCACGTGCTGTTGGTCATCGGCCCGAGCAACGATGAATTCGGACGCGCGTCGACCAGCTTCGATGCTGCGACCCGAGGGCTGCACATGCACGCGATGGGCGAAGGCTGCAAGCCGTTCACCATCGACGACGTCGTGCAGAAGGCATGCGCCGTGCCGCCCGAGGCTCGCTCCCGAACCCGCGTGCTGATCTGGGCGCATGGCTGTTCGGCCGGCGAGGCAGGGCACCAGCTCGAACTCGGGGAGCCGCACGAAGACTTTTCGACAGCCGAACTGCTGGCGCGGCTGGTGGCCCTGGGCTTCCGCCGCTTCTCGGTGTATTCGTGCGAGATCTGCATCGACGATCAGCGCATCGCTGCCGATGAATCGGTGATGCAGCCCGGGGTGGTCTGCAAGTTTCAGGGCGGCACGGGCACGAGCTTCATGGCCGACAACCAGTTGTCCATCCTGGAAGAACTGCGGAATTTGAGCGAATACCGCGCGCGCGGCGTCACGCCAGACCCGATCGGCGAGTACGCCGAGGCGCTCTACCAGTCATCGCAGAGTCTGAGCTTCGTGGTGGCGTCGGAAGACGCGATGGGCGAGCCCATGGGAGGGAAGGTCTTGCGCTTCGAGGAGTGCGCGCCCGACCAGATGGGGCCGGACGAAGTCACCCACCGTATCGATCGCATGACGGCAGTCACAGCCGAAGGGCTGCCCCTCGACGTAGAGGGGCTTCGAGAAGCGCTCCATGCGGTGTCACAGAGAACGCTGACCGAGGCAGAGAACACGGTGCACCTGAACGCGGCCCTCACGCGTGCGGCAATGCGATCAGGCGACGCTCGACGGAACGGTGCCGCTCATGGAGGCTGCCAAGAACGGTTACCGCAAAATCATGAAGGTGCTCCTGGAGGCAGGGGCCTCGATCGACCTGGCCTGCGACCGCGGTGCGACGGCGCTGCTGATGGCGGCTGAATTCGGCCACGTCGGCGTCGTCGAGTTGTTGATCGCCTCTGGAGCCGAGGTCGACCTTGCGGCATACGACGGGTCGACGCCGCTGCTGATGGCTGCCAGGAACGGCTACGTCACGGTGGTTGCTGCCCTGGTCCATGCCAAGGCCGACGCGAACAAGGCCCGCCAGGACGGCACGACGCCGTTGACGGCAGCGGTGAAGCATGGGCGCACCGAGGTGGTGAAGATGCTCGTGGCCCGGGGGGGTGTCGGCCGCGCGAAGCTGAAGGAGCTGATCGGCATCGCGCACACGCGACGCCGTTGGTCGCTTGCGTCGTTGCTGGCGACGGCAGCCGCGAAGACCTGACGATCGACTAGGCCATGCCCGCGATTCCGGCGATGCGCGCGATGTCCTCCGCGCACTTCTGCAGCCGCGGCAGCAGGTCGAACAGGTCGTTGTCCGGCGCATGCGTGCCGCGCAGCGATGCGATGGTGAGCACCGCGCGGGTGTGGCTGCGGACGCTGCCCACGGGCACGCTGAGGTCGCGTCCGCCGACGAAGCGCGCGTTCTCGGCATAGCCCCAGCCGTCGTCGCGCATCTTGCCGAGCATGGCGAGGTAGGCGCTGCGGTCGGCGGCGCTCTTGCGCAGGAACTCGGCGCGGCGCGACAGCAGGTCGTCGCGCTCGGCCTCGGGCGAATTGGCCAGCAGCACCTGGCCCGACAGCGTGTCGACCGCGGAGTGCAGCGAGCCGGCTTCCACCGAGAGGCGGATCGAGGTCGGCGCATCGACCTGCGTCAGCACCAGCAACTGGTCGCGATGCAGCACGCTCAGGTGACACGACTCGCGGATGGTGTCGACCAGCTCGCGCATCGGCGCGGTGGCCGCGCGCAGCAGTTGCTCATGGGGCGAATGCGTGCGGCTCAGCTCGAACAGCTTGAGCGTGAGCACGTAGCCGCCGTTGTCCTCGCGCCGAAGGTAGCCGCGCGCTTCCAGTGCGCTGAGCATGCGGAACAGTTCGCCGGGCTCGCGGCCCAGCGCGCGGGCGAGCTGGGCCTGCGTCATCGGCACGGCCTGCGCCGACAGCAGCTCCAGCACGTCGAGCGCCTTCTCGACCGCCGGCACCGCGTACTTGCTGCGGCGTTCGGCGTCGACCGGATTCGTCTCGGGGGCGGTGCTCGTGCGGGGAGGGCTCATCGGGCTCGCAGTTTAGTCCTGACCTACGCTTGGAGACCGCGCCGCTCGACGATGTGCAGATGCTCGCAGGCCAGCACCGTCTCTTGCCGCTGGTTGGTGATCGTCACCGTCTCGACCACGATGCCGTGGCCGGCGCGCTTGGGGTGGTCGCGCCGGTCGGTGATCTCGACCTTCGAGTAGATCGTGTCGCCGATGAACACCGGCTTCACGAAGCGCAGCCGGTCGTAGCCATAGGACATGGCGCGCGGATTGATGACGGTCGCCGTCAGGCCGATGCCCACGCTGAACACCAGCGTGCCGTGCGCGATGCGCTGGCCGAAGTCCTGCGTGGCGCACCAGGCGGCGTCCATGTGGTGCGGGAAGAAGTCGCCGGTCTGGCCGGCGTGCATCACGATGTCGGCCTCGGTGATGGTGCGGCCGGTGGTCGTGCGCGTGGCGCCGAGCACGTAGTCTTCGAAGAATTGTTCGTGGGTCATGGTGATGAATGGGATGAGGTGGTGCCGGCGCGGCCCGGCAGGCCGAGTTCGGCAGCGATGGCGTCGGTGTCGGCGCCCAGGCGCGGCGCGCCCCGTTCGCTGTAGAGCCGCCGGCCGTCGATGCGGATCGGGCAGCGCGTGGTCTGCATCGCTGCGCCGCCGGCGCTGCGGATGGTCTGGGTCATGCCGAGCGTGGTGAAGGCCGGGTGCGCGGCGAGCTGCGGCCAGCTCATCACCTCGGCGCACCAGACGCCGGCCGGCTCCAGGATGCCGAGCCAATGTGCGCTGGATTGAACGAGCAAGTCCCGCTGCAACTGCCGCTTGAGCGCGTCGCGGTCCTTGAACCAGACGGTGCGGTCGGCCGCCATGTCGGCCAGCGCCTGGCTGCCGATCAGCTCGGCGAGCCGGTCCATCGGCGTCATCGCGACCGCCATGAAGCCGTCGCGCGTGCGGTAGATGCCGTAGGGCGCGGCGCCATGCACGCTCGCATGGTTCTCGGCGGTGCGCTGCGGCTGCGTGCCGTCGCCGTTGAGGAAGGCGGTGAAGGGTTCGAACTGCAGGTCGAGCGCCGATTCGAGCAGGCTCACGTCGACCCGGCCGCCGCGCCCCGTCACGCCGCGGCGCAGCAGTGCGGCGAGGATGCCCTGCACCAGGTGTGCGCCGGTGATCACGTCGATCATCGACACGCCGGCCGGCACCGGCGGGCCGTCGCCCTCCGCGCCCGCGTCGCCGCTGAGCCAGGCCAGGCCCGAGAGCGACTGCACGAGCAGGTCCTGGCCCGGCTTGTCCTTCCACGGCCCTTCCTCGCCATAGCCCGTGACGGCCGCGTAGACGATGCGCGGGTTGAGCGCCAGCACCGTGCCGGCATCGAGCCCGATGCGCTCCATCACGCCGGGTCGGAAGTTGTGGATCATCACGTCGGAGCGCTCGATCAGCGCCTTCACGCGCGCCAGGTCGTCCGGTGATTTGAGGTCGGCCGCGAAGCTGCGCTTCCTGCGGTTGATGGTGTGGAAGAGGGCGCTGTCGCCCTCGAAGCTTTGATCGGCCAGCACCAGGCCGCGGCACAGGTCGCCGACATCGGGGCGCTCGACCTTGATGACGTCCGCGCCCAGGTCGGCCAGCCGCAGCGCGCACGAGGGGCCGGCGAGGAACTGGCTGAAGTCCAGCACCCGCAGGCCTTCGAGCGGCAATCCGTCCTGGTCTTGCGATTCAAGCATAAGCAAACATTCGATTCATGGAAGATTCATAAACATGGGAGCGAGACCGGCTTGCCCTTGAAAACCCTAATCGACAAGCCCTGCACTGCCCTTCATGATTTCATATATGAACATTGCGTTCATATAGGAATTACACCAATGCGCGCAATGCGCCATTTCTGGAGACAACGCATGACATCTCGCCGCACCTTCGCTTCGACCCTTTCCACCCTTGCCGCAGGCCTGGCTCTGGCGCTCTGCGCCGCCGCACCTGCCGCCGCGCAAAGCTACAACCTGCGCTTCTCGACCTCGCAGGTGAACCCCAACGAGCCGGTGGTGAAGGTGATGCATTCCTTCGCCGACCGGGTCAAGGAGCGTTCGGGCGGCCGCATCACGTTGAACATCTTCACCGGCGACCAGCTCGGCCCGCAGAAGAAGGTCAACGAGATGATCAAGGGCGGCGCGCGCGTGCTGAGCGTGACCGATTACGGCCAGCTGAGCCAGTTCGTGCCCGACGTCGGCATCCTGGCCGGCCCCTACCTCTACGGCAACCAGGACGAGGCGAAGAAGCTCTTCGCCTCCGATGTGTTCAAGGAGCTGTCGGGCCGCCTCGAACAGCAGGGCCTGAAGCTGATCGTGGCCGACGGCCTGTTCGGCGTGCGCCACCTGCTCGGCAGCAAGCCGGTGCGCACGCCGGCCGACATGGCCGGCATGACGCTGCGCGTGCCGCCGTCGCCGATCATGCTGGAGACCTTCACCGCGCTCGGCGGCCGGCCCACCGCGCTGCCGTGGGGCGAGGTCTACAACGCGCTGCAGACCAACGTGGTGGATGCGGCCGAGGCCAACTACGGCTCGCTGGTCGGCTCCAAGCTCTACGAAGTGCGCAAGGTGCTGTCGACCACCGCGCACCAGACCATGTACGTGGCCATGGTCACCAGCACCGACTTCTTCAAGAGCCTGCCGCCCGACCTGCAGGCCGTGCTGCTCGACGAAGGCAAAAAGGCCGGCGCCGAGCTGACGCAGCTCACGCTGGCCTCGGACGCCGGCTACGCCGAAGAGATGAAGAAGAACGGCGTGCAGATCGTCACCGACGTGGACAACAAGGCCTTCGCCGAGAAGGCGCGCGTGGCCTACGCCAAGGTGCCGGGCCTCACGCCCGGCATGTACGACAAGGTCCGTGCCGCAATGACGCGCTGAGCCGCCGGCCCGGTCGAACCCGACAACAAGAAGATCGAATGACTGAACCGGTCGCCCATGCCGCGGGTGCGGCATCCCCTGGGCCCTCGCCAGGGCCTCTCTTGAGCCTGCGCCGCGCAGACGAAGCCATCGGCGTCGTCTGCGCGGTCGCGATCGTGCTGTCGATCACCTGGGGAGTGGTCACGCGCTACCTGTTTCCGCAGCCGGCCTCGTGGACCTTCGAGGTCGCGGTCATCGCCTTCGGGTGGCTGGTGTTCTTCGGCTCTGCGGCCTGCATCCGCTGGCGCATGCATGCCGACGTGGATGCGCTGGTCGCGATGTTTCCGCCGGCCGTGCGCCGCGCGATCTTCATCTTCAACTGGTGGCTGCTGGCCGCGCTCTTCGTCACGCTCACGGCCATGTTCGTATGGCAGTCGGTCATCGCGCATTCGATTCGCGTGGTGGTCATCGACATGCCGCGCTCCGTCGTCTACGGGCCGATGGCCTTCGCCTCGCTGCTCATGCTGGTGCAGCACCTGCTGCTCAAGCCCTGGGCCACCGGCTGGAAATGGCAGCCGTCTTCGGAGATGTCCCTGTGAGTTCGCTTCACCTCTGGCTGCCGGCCATCCTGATGCTGGTGCTGCTGGCCCTGCAGACGCCCATCACCTGGTCGATGGCCATCGCCGCGCTCGGCTTCTTCCTGCTCAACCTGGGCGAGATGCCGCTCGCCAACTTCGCGCAGCAGATGTCGGAAGGCACCGAGTCGGTGTCGCTGCTGGCGCTGCCCTTGTTCGTGCTGGCCGGCTGCATCATGAACGCGTCGGGCATCACGCGCCGGCTGCTGAACCTGGCCGAGGTGCTGGTCGGCCACATGACGGGCGCGTTGGCCCAGATGTGCACGGTGCTCGCCACGCTGCTGGGCGGGCTCACCGCCTCGGCCAACGCCGATGCCGCCATGCTGGCCAAGACCATCGGCAACCAGATGGTGGCGCGCGGCTACAGCGCGTCTTTCGCCGCGGTCATCACCTCGTCGGCAGCCATCATCACGGCGCTGATCCCACCGTCGATCGGGCTCATCATCTACGGCTTCCTGGCCGAGGCGTCGATCGGCCGGCTGTTCGCGGCCGGCATCGTGCCGGGCCTGCTGCTGGCCGTGGCGCTGATGCTCACCACGCACGTGCTGGCCATCAAGCGCAACTACAAGCCGCAGCGGGCCAAGCGCGCCAACGCGAGGGAGTTGGGCCACGCGCTGGTCGATGGCCTGTGGGCGCTGTCGATTCCGGTGGTCATCATCCTGGGCACGCGCTACGGCGTCTTCACCACCACCGAGTCGGGCGCGGTGGTCGTGCTCTACGTGCTGCTGGTCGCGATCTTCGGCTACCGCGAGATGAAGCTGCGCCAGCTGCCCGAGGTGCTGGCCGAATCGGTGCGCGATTCGGCGAGCGTGATGATGATGATCTGCGCCGCCTCGGCCTTCGGCTTCTACCTGTCGTGGGAGCAGGTGCCGCAGGCGATGTCGGGCTGGCTCGCGGGCACCACCAAGGACCCGATCCAGCTGCTGCTGCTCATCAACCTCGTGCTGATCGTGCTGGGCACCGCCATCGAAGGGTCGGCCGCGCTGATCATCCTCACGCCGATGCTGCTGCCGCTGATCGAGGGCGCGCACATCGACAAGGTGCACTTCGGCATCGTGCTCATCACCAACCTCACCATCGCGGGCATCACCCCGCCGGTGGGCGGGCTCATGTACATCTCGTCGCAGACGCTCAAGGTGCGCATGGGCGACTACTCGCGCGAGGTGGTGCCTTACCTGGCCGTGATGATGGTGCTGCTGATCATCCTATCGGTGTTTCCGCAGCTGTCGCTGTGGCTGCCGAACCTGCTGTACGGCACGGGCGCCGTGCAGTAGCGCCAACCTCATTCTTTTCGACGACGCATGACGAACATCATCCTCAAGGGCATGACGTGGGACCACCCGCGCGGCCATGATCCGCTCGCCGCCTGCTCGGCACTCTGGAAAGAGCGCACCGGCGTCGAGATCCGCTGGGACCGCCGCTCGCTGCAGGACTTCGAGTCCTTTCCGGTCGACGAACTGGCCCGCCAGTACGACCTGATCGTGATCGACCACCCGCACGTGGGCCAGGTCACGCGCGAAGGCTGCCTGCTGCCGTTCGACGAAGCCCGGCTCGCGTCGATCGCGCAGGGCACGGTGGGGCGCTCCTTCGACAGCTACCACTGGGAAGGCCGCCAATGGGCGCTGCCCATCGACGCCGCCACGCAGGTGCAGGCCTGGCGGCCCGATCGGCTGGCGGCGGCGTCGGCCGACTGGAACGAGGTCATGCAGCTCGCGCGCGACGGACGGGTGGCCTTGCCGCTTCGCCCGCCCCATTCGCTGATGTGCCTCTACACGCTGTGCGCGCAGCGGGGCGCGCCGGGCCGCGTGGAAGGCCCGGCGCTGTTCGATTTGGACGTGGCCGCCGAAATCTGTGAGCAGCTACGCGAGCTGATCGGGCTGGTCGATCGGCAGTGCCTGGGCATGGACCCGATCGCGGTCTTCGAAGCCATGGCCCAGCCCGACGCCCGCATCGACTGCGTGCCGCTGATCTACGGCTACGTCAACTATGCGTGGGCCGGTTTCCGGCCCGTGCGGCTGGGCTTCGCCGACATCCCGCGCATCGAGGGGCGGGGTTGCGAGGGCTCGGCCCTGGGCGGCACGGGCATCGCGGTGTCGGCACGCACGGCGCACGCTGGCGAGGCGTTCGATTTCGCCGTGTGGGTGGCCGATGCGCAGGCACAGCGCGGCCCGTTCGCTGCGGCCGGCGGTCAGCCGGGCCACGCGGCGGCATGGGAAGACGACGCGGTGAATGCCGCCGCGGGCGACTTCTACCGCGCGACGCGCGCCACGCTCGAAGGCGCGTGGGTCCGGCCCCGGCACGATGGCTACATGCCTTTCCAGCACGCGGCGTCCCAGCGGCTCAATGAAGGTTTGCTGAACGGCGAGCCGGCGCGCGCGATCGTCGAGGCGCTCAACGCGATGTTCCAGGAGAGCCTGTCTTCATGAGTTGCTCCGTGCGCAAAGCAAGGGTTCGAGACGAGGGGCGCGAGCGATGACGGCGCCATTGGAAGGCCTGCTCGTCCTCGACCTGGCGCAGTTCCTCTCCGGCCCCTCGGCCGCGCTGCGCCTGGGCGATCTCGGCGCGCGCGTCATCAAGGTCGAGCGCCCCGGCAGCGGCGACATCTGCCGCACGCTGTACTTGACCGACACCGACGTGGGTGGCGACTCCACGCTGTTCCATGCGATCAACCGCAACAAGGAGAGCCTGGCGGTCGACCTCAAGTCGGCCGACGACCTGGCCGCGCTGAAGCGGCTGGTGGCGCGGGCCGACGTGCTGATCCAGAACTTCCGCCCCGGCGTCATCGACCGCCTGGGCCTGGGCTACGAAGCGGCGCGCGCGCTCAATCCGCGCCTGGTCTACGCCGGCGTGTCGGGCTACGGCGAAAGCGGCCCCTGGGCCGACATGCCGGGGCAGGACCTGCTCGCGCAATCGCTCTCGGGCGTGACCTGGCTCAACGGCCACGAAGGCGAAGGCCCGGTGCCGCTGGGACTGTCGATCGCCGACATGCTGGCCGGCCACGTGCTCACCGAAGGCATCCTCGCGGCACTGGTGCGGCGCGGCATCACGGGCGAGGGCGGCCTGGTGCAGACCAGCCTGCTGGAGGCCCTGATCGACCTGCAGTTCGAACTGCTCACCACCCACCTGAACGACGGCAACCGGCCGCCGGCCCGCGCGGATTTCCGCAATGCCAACGCCTACCTCGCGGCGCCCTACGGCATCTACCCAACGCGCGACGGCTACCTGGCGCTCGCGATGATGCCGCTCGGCCAGCTGGCCGCCACGCTGCCGCTGCCGGCACTCGAAGCCTATGGCGCGGAGGACGCGTTCACGAAGCGCGACGAGATCAAGCGCCTGATCGCCGTCGAGCTGTCTCAGCAGGACACCGCGCATTGGCTCGACCGGCTACGCCCGGCCGACGTGTGGTGCGCCGAAGTGCTCGACTGGCCGCGCCTGCTGCAAAGCCAGGCCTTCGGCAGGCTCGACATGCTGCAGACCGTGCAGCGCGGCGACGGCACGCCCGTGCGCACGACACGCGCGCCGGTGCGCATCGACGGCAGCCGCGCGCTCAGTGCGCGCGGGGCGCCGCGCGTGGGTGAACACAGCGCGGCGATCCGCGCCGAATTCGGGCTCTGAAGCCGCCGGCCGAGGCCGCTACTCCGATCGCCACGCCGGCAGGCGCCACCCCAGCACCATCGCCAGCACCCGCAGCAGCGTCGCGGTGCTCGCGGCCGCCACCAGCCCGAGCCATTGCGGCAGGCCCAGAAACTCTGCGCCCACCACCAGCCAGCCGCCGGCGAAGGCGCACAGCGCATAGGGCCGGTGGTCGCTGAACGCCCGCGGGATCTCGTTGCAGACGATGTCGCGCAGCACGCCGCCGCAGACGGCCGTCACCAAGCCCATCAGCACCGCGACGATGGCCGGCTGGCCGGTGCCCAGCGCGATCTGCGTGCCGCTGGCCGCGAACAGCCCCAGTCCCAAAGCGTCGGGCCACTGCATCGCGCGCTCGGTCGGCGCGAAGTGCCGCGAGCGCATGAAGAACATCGCCGCGATGCACAGCGCGAGCAGACCCCAGAGCCAGCCCGCGTGCTGCACCCAGAAGAAGGGCCGCCGGTCGAGCAGCACGTCGCGCAGCGTGCCGCCGCCGAAGGCCGCGAGGCCGGCGACCACGCAGACGCCCACCGCATCGAGCCGCTTGCGCGCCGCCTCGATCAGGCCCGACAACGCGAAGGCCAGCGTGGCCGCCGCTTCGATCGCCACCTGGGCGTGGGACAGCGACAGCGACAGGGTCGGCATGGCGGACGGTGGCGTGGGCCGGGGCAGGGAAGGGGTGTCGATGGTAGACGCCTCCTCCAATCTTGGGACGCAGGGGCAACTCGGGGCGGCGTCGGTCTCGAACAATGACCCCATGACGCGTGCCGACGGCAGGCGACCCCCTTCATCGACCCGACGTGCCATGTTTCCCGATGCCGTGCTCCATACCTCCCGCGGACCTGCCTGGCGTGCCGTCGCCGCGGCTCGGCTCGTGGCGGTCTACGCGATGACGGTCGGGCTCGGCGTGTTCCTGGACCCGGGC
>NZ_LYVO01000073.1 GCF_001984055.1 Variovorax sp. KK3 | reverse complement strand
AGGCGCAGCGCGCGTTCGCCGAAGAGGCCCGCGAGCTTGTTCGCCAATGGATCGCGTTGCAGGCCTTCGAGCACGACCAGCTGATCGGCCGTGGCCAGTGCACCGCCCGCGAGCAACAAGTCTGTCGCATAGGCGGAGTTCGCAGCCCAGGCCAGCGCGACGCCGTTGAGCGCGCTCTCGGTGTCGAACCACTCCGAGCCCTTGCCCGCGAGCAGCGCATCGTTCACGCGCCGGGACCAGGCAAGACGCTCGTCGGGAAGCTCGGCAGCAGCCAGCGGCGCCAACTGCAGCGCGATCTCGACCAAGCGCCCCGCCAATGCATTGCGCGCAGTGCCGAAGCCGGTGCGGGCCAGCAGCGACTGCGCGGTGATCAGGTCCTGCGCCATGTCGAAGGCGATGTCGTCGGTGCCGGGCATGAAGCCGCCCACGCTGCGCGCCCAATTGCGCGTGGTCTCGAAACGAGGCGCGAATCCTGTGGCACCGGAGGCGGCCCACATGCCGCGTGCCACCTGCATCAACTGGGCGTAGGGCACCAGCACCACGGTGCGTGCCGGATGCACCTCGCGCTCGGCGAGCAGGCGCGCAATGCGGGCGATCAGGCCCTCGGCAGGGTCGCGCCAGAGGTCGTGCGCGGGGTGGGTTTCGGGGGGGTTCATCGAAGCTCGTTGTAGGGCTTTGGCTATCGCGGCCATAGCGCGTGGGCCGACCACGCCATCACTTGGTTTCTGTCACAATGGCCCGCACTTTAGCTGCACCCTCAATCAACGAGTCATCCAGCAAAGAAGGACACACCCATGGCCAGCGAACTCATCAAACACATCTCCGATTCTTCTTTCGAAGCCGACGTGCTCCAGTCCGGCAAGCCCGTGCTCGTGGACTACTGGGCCGAGTGGTGCGGTCCCTGCAAGATGATCGCGCCGATCCTCGACGAGGTCTCGGCCACGTACGAAGGCAAGCTGCAGATCGCCAAGATGAACGTCGACGAGAACCGCGACATCCCTGCCAAGTTCGGCATTCGCGGCATCCCGACCTTGATGTTGTTCAAGGATGGCCAACTGACGGCGACCAAGGTCGGCGCGATGAGCAAAGCCCAGCTGACGGCCTTCATCGACCAGCAGCTCGCCTGAGTGCAATCCCCAGGGCTGGCAGCGTGCAATGCGCTGGCAGCCCTTCTCGTTTTACTGTCATAATCCTCCGCAGTTCTCCGGCTCTTCTTTCTGGCAGCCGGATCGAGTTCCCCGGTTTGTGAGGCCTCCTCGCCTCTCCTCAAACCTCCCCCCTGGTTCTTTCCGACAGTTTCCCCGCACGGGGTCGTTCCATGCACTTAAACGAACTCAAGGCACTCCATGTGTCTGAAGTCTTCAAGCAGGCTGAAGCACTGGAGATCGAGAACACCGGCCGCATGCGCAAGCAGGAGCTGATGTTCGCCATCATCAAGAAGCGTGCGAAGGCCGGCGAGCAGGTCTTTGCCGACGGCGTGCTCGAGATCCTGCCGGACGGCTTCGGCTTCCTGCGCAGCCCCGACACCAGCTTCACCGCCAGCACCGACGACATCTACATCTCGCCGAGCCAGGTGCGCCGCTTCAACCTGCACACCGGCGACCTGATCGAGGGCGAAGTGCGCATCCCGAAGGACGGCGAGCGCTACTTCGCGCTGACCAAGCTCGACAAGGTGAATGGTGGCGCGCCCGAGGCGAACAAGCACAAGGTGATGTTCGAGAACCTGACGCCGCTGTTCCCCAAGGAGCTGATGCGCCTGGAGCGCGACAACTTCAAGGGCGAAGAGAACATCACGGGCCGCATCATCGACATCATCGCCCCCATCGGCAAGGGCCAGCGCGCCCTGCTCGTGGCGCCTCCCAAGAGCGGCAAGACGGTCATGATGCAGCACATGGCGCACGCGATCAGCGCCAACTACCCCGAGGTCCACATGATGGTGCTGCTCGTCGACGAGCGGCCCGAAGAAGTGACCGAAATGCAGCGCACCGTGCGTGGCGAGGTCATCGCCTCCACTTTCGACGAGCCGGCGGCCCGCCACGTGCACGTGGCCGAGATGGTCATCGAGCGCGCGAAGCGCCTGGTCGAGCTCAAGAAGGACGTGGTGATCCTGCTCGACTCGATCACCCGCCTGGCCCGCGCCTACAACAATGTGGTGCCCTCCTCCGGCAAGGTGCTGACTGGCGGTGTCGATTCCAACGCGCTGCAGCGGCCCAAGCGCTTCCTCGGCGCAGCGCGCAACGTAGAAGAAGGCGGCTCGCTGACCATCATCGGCACGGCGCTGATCGACACCGGCAGCCGCATGGACGAAGTGATCTTCGAAGAGTTCAAGGGCACCGGCAACTCCGAAATCCACCTGGACCGCCGCCTCTACGAGAAGCGCGTGTTCCCGTCGATCCAGCTGAACCGCAGCGGCACGCGCCGCGAAGAACTGCTGCTGCCGCCGGAGATCCTGCAGAAGACCCGCATCCTGCGCCAGCTCATGTACAACATGGACGAGATCGAGTCGATGGAGCTCATGCTGAAGAACATGAAGGCCACGAAGACCAACATCGAGTTCTTCGACATGATGCGCCGCGGGGGATAAGCTCTCCCCCAGGCTTCCCCACTTCGTGTGGTCCGCCAACCCCCTTCCGGGGCGACACCAGCGGCCCGGCGAAGCCGGTTCCGCGGCGTCTCCCGAACAGGCTTCGCTGCGCTTGCCGCGTGGTGTTTACCGGGTGCGCATTGCTTGACCCTGCTCGGCACTCAGGCGGCCGAGGTCCAGCAGTTCCATGAGCTCCACTGCTTGCTCGGGCGGTACCGGGTTCGGGCCTTTGCCCAGGATCGCGTCGCGCACCGCCGCGTAGTAGGCGACGTAGTTGCCGGCTTGCGTCGGCAGCTTGCGCATCCGGAAGCTGCCGTCGTTGGTCGCGATGGTGAGCTCGCCTTCCGACGCGTCGGCACCCCATTCTTCACCGCCGGGCCGCTGGCCTTCACGTAGCGCATCTTCCTGCGGATCGACCCCTCGCTTGATGTAGCTGCCGCGCGTGCCGTGCACGATGTAGCGCGGCGCGGCGTGGGCCGCGAGCGTGGTCGCGTGCAGCACCACGCGCAGCGGCGAAATCGCTCCCGTCTCGTAGCGCAGCACTGCGTGAAAGTAGTCCTCGACCAGCGCGCCGTCGCGCAAGATGGCGCTGTCGAGCTGCAGCGTGTCGGGTCGTCCGAAGAGTTGCACGGCCTGGTCGAGCAGGTGCGAACCCAGGTCCACCCACAGGCCGGCACCGGGCACCGGCTGCTCGCGCCAGCGCTCGCGGACCTGCGGGCGATAGCGGTCGAAATGGGATTCGAGGTAGACCGGACGGCCCATCTCGCCGCTGGCAAGCAACGCCTTCAACGTGAGGTAGTCCGAGTCGAAGCGTCGGTTCTGGTACACCGACAGCAGCCTCCCCTGTCGCTGTGCCAGCGTCGCGAGTTCTCTCGCCTGCGCCGCATCGAGGGTGAAGGGCTTGTCGACGACGACGTGCTTGCCGGCCGCGAGCGCGTCCCGCGCAACCGGATGATGCTGGGCGTTGGGCGTGGCGACCACGACCAGGTCGATGTCGGCGCGGCCCAGCAGCGCGGCCACGTCGGGCACCACGTCCACGCCGGGCCATTCCGCATGCACCTTGTGCGGCTGCGAGCTGGCCACCGCACCGAGTTGCAGGCCCGGCACGGCAGACAGCACGGGTGCATGGAAAGTCTGGCCGGCGAAGCCGAAGCCGACCAGTCCGGCGCGCAAAGGACGTGAGTTCATATGACAAAACGGCGCTGGCGCCCAAAGCTGGCAGTATGCGATAATCGCCGGCTTCGCGAAAAGTGCAGCCCGGCGCCCGGCCGGTGGAACGCATCTCCTGGCGTTCGAGCTTGTGGCTCTCGCATCGATCAAAGGAAAACACCATGGCTAAAGAAGGCATTCACCCGAACTACCGCGAGGTCCTCTTCGTCGACCTGTCGAACGGCTTCAAGTTCGTTACCCGTTCCTGCGTGAACACCAAGGAAATGGGCAAGACCGACGACGGCCGCGAGCTGCCGCTCTTCAAGCTCGACACCTCCAGCGAATCGCACCCGTTCTACACCGGCACCCAGAAGTCGGTGGACAACATGGGCGGTCGCGTCGAACGCTTCCGCAACCGCTTCGGCAAGACCGGCGGTGCCGCCTCCAAGTAAGGCAGGCGCTTCCGAGTCGAGGGCAGCCCGGTTTACCGCGCTGCCCTTTTTGTTTCAGCCCTCTCCCGCTTTCCTCTTCCGTTGAACCAGCCGACGCCAGCCATCGTTGCCCAGGGTGCCGTGCGCCGCTTGCCGCGCATCGCGCTGATCCTGCTGTGCGTGGCGTACCTGATGCCCGGGCTGCTGGGGCGCGGCCCGTGGAAGAGCGCCGACATCGCCGCGTTCGGCTACATGGCCGAACTGGCCCGCAGCACCGAAGGCCTCTCGCGCTGGCTCGACCCGACGCTGCTCGGGCTGCGCCCCGAAACCCCGGCCCTGATTCCCTATTGGATCGGCGCCTGGGCCATCAAGATCGCGCCGGTGTGGATCAACCCCGACCTGGCGGTTCGCATCGCCTTCGCGTTGCTGCTGTGGGGCACCCTCGCCTCCACCTGGTATGCGGTGTACTACCTGGCCCGGACCACCCAGGCGCAACCCGTCGCCTTCGCCTTCGGTGGCGAGGCCCGCCCCACCGATTACGCCCGAGCCATCGCCGACGGCGCCCTGCTCGCGCTGATCGCCAGCCTGGGCCTGGCCCAGTTGGGGCATGAAACGACGCCCGCGCTGGCCCAGCTGTTCTTCGCCTCCCAGCTGTTCTACGGCGTCGCCGCGCTGCCTTACCACCGCCTCGCCCCCTCCATCGCCTTGGTGGTCGGCGCGTGCGGCATGACATTGAGCGGTGGCCCCACCGTGGGCCTGGCGCTGGGCACCGGCTGCGTCGTCTTCCTGGCGCTGGACCGCCGCCGACGCGCGCGCGACGATGTCTCGGACGACGAGCCGGGCTACGGCATCGGCGCCATCGCCGCCATCTTCGGCGCCACCCTGCTGGCCGGGCTGCTGGCGGCTTGGCTCGATCTGCTGCAATGGAAGATCCAGTTGCCCGGCAGCCTGCCCGGCCAATCGGTGCGCAGCGAACTGCGCAGCCAGGCCAAGCTGCTGCTGTGGTTCACCTGGCCCGCCTGGCCGCTGGCCGTGTGGACGCTCTGGCGCTGGCGCCGGCAGCTCGGGGCGCGCCACGTCGCGCTGCCGCTGTGGTTCGCCCTGGTGCCGCTGGCCGCCACCTGGACCACCAATTTCTCCGAGCGTTCGCTGCTGCTGGCGCTGCCTGCCTTCGCCACCCTGGCCGCCTTCGCGCTGCCCACCTTCCGGCGTAGCGTGGCAGCGCTGGTCGACTGGTTCACCCTGCTTTTCTTCAGCGGCACGGCCATCCTGATCTGGGTGATCTGGATCGCCATGCAGACCGGCTTTCCGGCCAAGACCGCGGCCAACGTGGCCAAGCTGGCGCCGGGCTTCGTCCCGCATTTCTCGATCACCGCCCTCGTGTTCGCCATCGTCGCCACGATCGCCTGGGCCTGGCTGGTGCGCTGGCGCACCGGCCGGCACCGCGCCGCGCTCTGGAAGACGCTCGTGCTGCCGGGCGGAGGCGCGGCTCTGTGCTGGATGCTGCTGATGACGCTGTGGCTGCCCGTGCTGGATTACGCGCGCAGCTATGCGCCGCAGGTGCGCGCCATCGTCGATCGGGTCGGCCAACCCGCCTGCATGTCGGAACTGGCCCTGAGCCGGCCGCACATCGCCGCGCTGCGCCATCACGGACAGATCAACCTGCAACCCCTGCTGGGCGGCCCTGCCTGCCCCTGGATGGTGGTGAGCCCCGAAGCCATCGGGCGCCTGCACACGCTCGTCAACCTCGAGAGCTGGAGCCTGATCGGCACCCTGCGCCGCCCCACCAGCCCCAGCGACGACCTGTTGCTCTACCAGCGAAGAACCGGGTCTTGACGAGCGAGCGGCGGATCATCGCCAGGCACGCGGGCACCGTCCTGGCCGGCCAGCTGGCCGTGATGGCCTTCGGTGTCACCGACACCATCGTGGCCGGCCGCTACGCCGAAGGCGCGCTCGCGGCGCTGTCGGTGGGCTCGGCGATCTTCATCAGCGTCTTCGTCTCGCTCATGGGCCTGGTGCAGGCGCTGCTGCCGGTCTGGGCCGAGCTGCATGGCGGCCAGCGCACCAACGAGGTCGGCCGTTCGGTTAGGCAGTCGCTCTACATCGTGCTGCTGGCCACGGTGCTCGGCATGGCGATCCTGCTTTTTCCGGCGCCATTGCTGCGCTGGGCCGAGGTGCCGCAGGCGATGCGCGGCGACGTCGAGGCCTACTTGCAGGTACTGGCCTTCGCGCTGCCGCCGGCCCTGTTGTTCCGCCTGTTCAGCACGCTCAACCAGAGCCTCGGCCGGCCGCAGCTGGTCACCTGGCTGCAGGTGGGCTCGCTCGTGCTCAAGCTGCCCCTGACGATCTGGCTGGCATTCGGCGGCGCCGGCGTGCCAGCGATGGGACTGGTCGGTTGCGGCTGGGCGACCCTGGTCGTGAACTGGAGCCTGCTGGCCTGCGCCGTCTGGCTGCTGCGCAACGAATCCTTCTACCGCGACTACCGCCTGTGGCAGCGCATCGAAGCACCCGACTGGAAGCAGCTCAGGCAGTTCGCCCGGCTGGGCATTCCGGCCGGCCTGGCGGTGCTGGTGGAGGTCACCTCGTTCACCCTGATGGCGCTCTTCATCGCGCGCCTGGGCACGGCCGCGTCCGCCGCCCACCAGATCGCGGCCAACCTCACCGCCGTGGCCTACATGGTGCCGCTGTCGCTGTCGATCGCCACCAGCGCGCGCGTCAGCTTCTGGCTCGGCGCAGGCGACCCGACGCTGGCACGGCGTGCCTGCGCCCGCGGCTTCGAACTCGCCCTGCTTTGCGCGCTGGTGCTGGCCGCCGTCATGGTCCTGTTCCGACAGCCGCTCGCCGGCACCTATTCGAGCAATCCCGACGTGGTCGCCCTCGGCGCGACCCTGCTGATGGCGACCGCGCTCTACCACCTCGCGGATGCGGTGCAGACCCTGTGCGTGTTCGTGCTGCGCTGCTACCGCGTCACCGTGATGCCGCTGGTGCTTTACTGCACCCTGCTGTGGGGGGTGGGGCTGGGCGGCAGCTACCTGCTGGCCTACCGGGGCATCGGACCGTGGCCGGCCATGCAGTCGCCGCTGGCCTTCTGGCTGATGAGCAGCCTGGCCCTGCTGCTGGCCGCGCTGCTGCTGACGCTCTTGCTGGTGACGACGCTCAGGCGGCAGCAGCGACGCTCATCTGCGGCGCCTGCCGCAGCCGCGTGACCGGAAACACCAGCGCGAAACGCGATCCCTTGCCGACGACGCTGTCGATGCGCAGCTCGGCCCCGTGGCGCTGCGCCACGTGCTTCACGATCGCCAGGCCCAGTCCCGTGCCGCCGGTTTCCCGCGAGCGGCTGCGATCGATGCGATAGAAGCGCTCGGTCAGCCGCGGAACGTGCTCGGCCGCGATGCCCGGGCCGCTGTCGCGCACCGCGTACTCCCCACGGCCGTCGGGCAGCAGGCGCCAGCTCACGGCCACCTCGCCCCCGCCCGGCGTGTAACGGATGGCATTGCTCAGCAGGTTCGACATCGCACTCTGCAGCTCGGTGGCCGCGCCGGCGATCTCGGAATCGTCTTCCATCGAGAAGCTCAGCCGGTGCCCCTGCGCATGGAGGCGGCTCGACAGGCCGCGGCCCTCGTCCTCGCATTGCGCCATCAGGGCGCGCATGCGGGTCCAGCGGGTGGCCGGCGGCGCCGCGCTGCCTTCGAGGCGCGACAAGGTCAGCAAGTCGTTGACCAGCGTCTCCATGCGATGCGACTGCTGGCTCATCAGCATGAGGTAGCGCGACCGCTCCTGCGCATCGAGCGGCAGGTTCTGCAGCGTCTCGACGAAGCCGGCCAGCACCGTCAGCGGCGTGCGGATCTCGTGCGAGACGTTGGCGACGAAGTCGCGCCGCATCGCCTCGGCCTGTTCGAGCGACGTGATGTCGCGCGTCAGCAGCATGCGGCGGTTGCCGGCATAGGGATGCACCTGCACCGACAGCCGGACGACGTGCCCGCGGTGCGATTGCAGCTTCGAGGGCGCGTCGATCACCACGTCGCGGCTGTAGTTCCAAGAGGCCAGATAGGCCACGAAGGCCGGGTCGCGCACGAGGTTGGCCAGGTGCTGCAGCAGGTCACGCTCGGCGTCGATGCCGAACTGGCCGGCCGCCGTCTGGTTGCACCACTCGATGCGGCCCTGCTCGTCGAGCAGCACCACGCCGTTGGGCGAGGCCTGGATGGCGGCCAGGAATTCCTGCAGCCGGTCTTCGGCCTGCCGGGTCTGCTGCTCGCGCGTGCGCAACAGCTTGCGGATGCGCTCGGCCATTTCGCCCCACACGCCCGGGCCGCGCGACGGCAAGCCGGCGGCATCGTTGCGCAGCACGCGCAGCAAGCGCTGGGCACGCAGCGCGTCCACGATGAGCCACGCCACCGCGCCGAGCCAGGCGCCCAGCCACAGGTAATGCAGGCCGGCCAATGCCGCGACGAGAGCGCCTCCGAGTCCGGAGGCCAGCAAAAAGGTAGTGATACGAAACGGCATGCCCGCCCATTGTGCCGCCGGCCCTCGGCCGGCGCGCGCCTCAAACCGCGACCTGGGCCGTGAGCCTGTAGCCCGCGCCGCGCACCGTCTCGACCATCAGCGCGGCCGGACCGAGCGATTCGCGCAGGCGCTTGACGTGCACGTCGACCGTTCGCTCCTCGATGTAGACGTGGTCGCCCCAGACCTTGTCCAGCAGCTGGGCGCGGCTGTGCACGCGCTCGGCATGCTGCATCAGGTAGCCGAGCAGCTTGAACTCGGTCGGGCCCACCTTGAGCGGTGCGCCCTGCCAAGTCACGCGGTGCGTGGCCGTGTCGAGCGCCAGCTCGCCGATCTCGACGCGCTCGGTCACCACCTCCGGCGCACGGCGCCGCAGCACGGCGCGGATGCGCGCCAGCATCTCCTGCGTCGAGAAAGGCTTGGTGATGTAGTCGTCGGCACCGGCGTCGAGGCCCGCCACCTTGTCGGGCTCGTCGCCGCGCGCGGTCAGCATCAGGATCGGGATGGCCTTGGTGCGCGGGTCTTTGCGCCATTGGCGCGCCAGTTGCAGTCCGCTCTGGCCGGGCAGCATCCAGTCGAGCAGCACCAGATCGGGCAGGAAGGCGTCGATCTCGCGCTGGGCCGAGTCGCCGTCTTCCGCCCAGATCGGCTCGAAGCCGTTGTGGCGCAGGTTGACGGCGATCAGCTCGGCGATCGAGGACTCGTCTTCGACGATCAGGACTCTGGGTTTTTTCATTGAGCGATCGGGAGCCTACTGCAATGCGGATTCGATTTCCTGCATGGACGTGTGGCGAACGTCGGCACCCTTGACGATGTAGATGATGAACTCGGCGATGTTCTTCGCATGGTCACCGATCCGCTCGATGGCCTTGGCCAGGAACAGCAGGTCGAGACTGGCGGAGATCGTGCGCGGATCTTCCATCATGTAGGTGACCAGCTTGCGCACGAAGCCGTCGAATTCCTTGTCGATCAGGTCGTCGTCCTTGAGGATCGACACCGCCGCCGCCGTGTCCAGGCGCGCGAAGGCGTCGAGCGCCTTGCGCAGCAGGCCCGACGCCAGGTCGGACGCGATGCGCAGCTCGGTGGAAGGCAGGGCCCGTGCCGAACCGCTTTCGATGATCGACTTGACCATGCGAGCGATCTTGTTGGCCTCGTCGCCCACGCGCTCGAGGTTGGCGGTGGTCTTGGAGATGGCGATCAACAGGCGCAGGTCCCGCGCGGTCGGCTGGCGCCGCGCGATGATCGACGACAGCTCGCGGTCGATCTCGATTTCCATCGCGTTGACGCGAACCTCGGTCTCGATCACGCGGTCGGCCGCGTCGGTGTCGAACTGGGCAAGCGCATACACGGCCTGGTTGATCTGCGACTCGACCATGCCGCCGAGTTCCATCACGCGCGAAGAGACCGTGTTCAGCTCGCTGTCGAACTGGCTGGAGAGGTGTTTTTCGGTCATGTCGCTCCTTTCAGCCGAAACGGCCGGTGATGTAGTCCTCGGTTTCCTTGCGCTTCGGCTTGAAGAACAGCTCTTCGGTGGCGCCGAACTCGATCAGGTCCCCCAGGTACATGTAGGCGGTGTAGTCGCTGCAACGGGCCGCCTGCTGCATGTTATGCGTCACGATGACCACGGTGTATTCGTTCTTGAGCTCGGCGATCAGTTCCTCGATCTTGGCGGTCGAGATCGGGTCCAGCGCCGAGCAGGGTTCGTCGAGCAGCAGCACTTCGGGCTTGATCGCGATGCCGCGCGCGATGCACAGGCGCTGCTGCTGGCCACCCGAGAGGCCGGAGCCGCTCTGCTGCAGCTTGTCGCGCACTTCGGTCCACAGCGCGGCCTTCTTGAGCGCCCACTCCACGCGGTCGTCCATCTCGGAAGCGCTCAGGTTCTCGAACAGCTTCACGCCGAAGGCGATGTTGTCATAGATCGACATCGGAAACGGCGTGGGCTTCTGGAACACCATGCCGACCTTGGCGCGAATCAGCGCCACGTCCTGCTTGGAGGTCAGCAGGTTCTCGCCGTCCAGCGAGATCACGCCTTCGGCGCGCTGCTCGGGGTACAGCTCGAACATGCGGTTGAAGGTGCGCAGCAGGGTCGACTTGCCGCAGCCCGACGGGCCGATGAAGGCCGTGACCTTGTTCTCGGGGATCTCGAGGTTGATGCCCTTGAGGGCGTGGAACTTGCCGTAGTAGAAGTTCAGGTCCTTGACCGAGATCTTCGCGCGTTCCGCTTTTGCGACGGTGGTGTTTGCCATGGTTGTCAGAGTTTGTTGCGCGTCACGACGCGGGCCAGGATGTTGAGCGCCAGCACGGCGACGGTGATCAGGAACACACCGGCCCAGGCCAGCTGTTGCCAGTTCTCGTAAGGGCTCATCGCGAACTTGAAGATGGTCACCGGCAGGCTGGCCATCGGCTGGGTCATGTCGGCGGTCCAGAACTGGTTGTTGAGCGCGGTGAAGAGCAGCGGTGCCGTCTCGCCGGCGATGCGCGCCACGGCCAGCAGCACGCCCGTGACCACCCCGGCGCGGGCAGCGCGCAGCGTGATGCTCATGATGACGCGCCACTTCGGCGTGCCCAGCGCGTAGGCGGCCTCGCGCAGGCCCGGTGGCACCAGTTGCAGCATGTTCTCGGTGGTGCGAATCACCACCGGGATCACGATCAACGCCAGCGCCAGCGCACCGGCCAGGCCGGAGAAGCTCTTGAAGTAGGCCACCGCGATCGCGTAGACGAACAAGCCGATCACGATCGAGGGCGCCGACAGCAGGATGTCGTTGACGAAACGCGTCACGCTCGCGAGCCAGCCCTTCGGGTTGTACTCGGCCAGGTAGATGCCGGCCATGATCCCGATCGGCGTGCCGACGAAGGTGGCCAGCAGCACCATCGCCAGCGAGCCGAAGATCGCGTTGGCGATGCCGCCCGCCTCGTTGGGCGGAGGCGTCATCTCGGTGAAGGTGGCGATCGCCAGTCCGCCCACGCCCAGGCGCAGCGTTTCCCAGAGAATCCACACGAGCCAGAAAACGCCGAAGGCCATCGCGGCCAGCGACAGCGACAGTGCGATGACGTTGATGCGCTTGCGCGTCGCGAAGCGCGCCGCGCGGGTTTCGTTGAGCGCCTTGGTGCTCAACAGTTGCTCGGCTGTGGTCATAGATAAACCTCCGCGCTGCGCGCTGCGATATTCGCCTTGTGAGCGGGCCTGCGGCTCATGACTTCTTGCCCTCGCTCTTCTGCATCTGCTGCAGCAGCAGCTTCGACAGCGATAGCACCACGAAGGTGATGAAGAACAGCACCAGGCCCAGGTACATCAGCGAAGCCTGGTGCAGGCCCGCGCCGGCTTCGGCGAACTCGTTGGCCAGCACCGAGGTGATGCTGTTGGCCGCCTCGAACACCGAGAGCGAATTCAGCTGGTTGGTGTTGCCGATCACGAAGGTGACGGCCATCGTCTCGCCCAGCGCACGGCCCAGGCCGAGCATGATGCCGCCGATGACGCCGGCCTTGGTGTAGGGCAGCACCACCTTCGACACCACTTCCCAGGTGGTGGAGCCGAGCCCGTAGGCCGACTCCTTGAGCAGCGGCGGCGTGACCTCGAACACGTCGCGCATCACCGAGGCGATGAACGGAATGATCATGATCGCCAGGATGATGCCGGCCGACAGGATGCCGATGCCTACCGGCGGGCCGGACACCAGCGCGCCCAGGTAGGGCACGCCTTCGAACAGCTTCTGCAGCGGCTGCTGCACGTAGGTGGACAGAATCGGACCGAACACCAGCAGACCCCACATGCCGTAGACGATCGACGGCACGGCGGCGAGCAGTTCGATGGCGGTGCCGAGCGGCCGCTTGAGCCAGGCCGGCGACATCTCGGTCAGGAAGAGCGCGATGCCGAAGCTCACCGGCACCGCGATGATCAGCGCGATCAGCGACGTGGCGAGCGTGCCGTAGATCATCACCAGGCCGCCGTACTCGTTCTGTACCGGGTCCCAGGTGCTGCTCGTGAGGAAGCCGAGGCCGAACTTCGCGATGGCGGGCCAGGCGCCGGCGAACAGCGACAGCAGGATGCCGATGAGCAGCGCCAGCGTCAGCAGCGCTGCGCCCTTGGCGGCCCAGCCGAACAGGCGATCGGCGGTGGCGCCGGTGCGCGGCTTGCGCACGGGCGGCGGACTCAGGGTGGCGTGCGAGCCCTCGGCCTGCAGGTCGAGGGGATTGGCGCCAGCGGGGAAAGTGGATGACACAGGTCGCTCCGAAGGCGGCGCGTTGTCGAGCGGAGTGCTCATGCGCGCCGGTCCGCTTTACTTGAAGGCGACGGGCTTGCCCGACGTGTCCTTGATGTCGCCCCAGGCGGTGGCGATGGCGCCCTTGACCTTCTCGGGCATCGGCACGTAGTCGAGGTCGCCGGCGGTCTTGTCGCCGTTCTTGTAGGCCCAGTCGAAGAACTTGAGCGTCGTGGTGGCCTGGGCCGGCTTGTCCTGGCTCTTGTGCATCAGGATGAAGGTGGCGCCGGTGATGGGCCACGAATCCTTGCCGGGCTGGTTGGTCAGCACCTGGTAGAAGGTCTTGGACCAGTCGGCGCCGGCCGCGGCGGCCTTGAAGGCATCGTCGTCCGGGTTGACGAAGCTGCCCGAGGCGTTCTGCATCTGGGTGAACGTCATCTTGTTCTGCTTGACGTACGCGTATTCGACGTAGCCGATCGAGTTCGGCAGCTTGCTCACGAACTGGGCCACGCCTTCATTGCCCTTGCCGCCTGCGCCGGTGGGCCAGTTGACCGCCGTGCCGTCACCGACCTTGGCCTTCCAGTCGGGGTTGGCCTTGCTCAGGTAGTTGGTGAACAGGAAGGTGGTGCCGGAGCCATCGGCGCGGCGCACCGGGGCGATGGTGGCGTCGGGCAGCGTGAGCGAAGCGTTGATGGCCTTGATGGCCGGGTCGTTCCACTTGGTGATCTTGCCCAGGTAGATGTCGCCGAGCACCTGGCCGTTGAGCTTGAGTTCGCCGGGCTTGATGCCCTGGATGTTCACGACGGGAATCACGCCGCCGATGACGGTCGGGAACTGCAGCAGGCCCTTGCTCTTGAGTTCCTCGTCGGTCAGGGGCATGTCGGAGGCGCCGAAATCGACGGTCTTGGCATCGATCTGCTTGAGGCCGGCGCCCGAACCGACCGACTGGTAGTTGATCTTGGCGCCGGTGGCCTTGTTGAAGTCGGCGGCCCACTTGGAGTACAGCGGCGCTGGGAAGCTTGCGCCGGCACCGGTGGCGTCCTGCGCGAAGGCGGGAACTTGGGCCAGGGCCGCGGCAAACAGGCCGGCGGCTGCAAACTTGAACGTCGTTTTCATGAAGCTTCCTTCTGGATATGCAAACAACCCCGTCTTGGGGACTTGGCCGCGACTCTAGGAAGCTTGTGTGACATCGATATGACACCCCCGTACAGAGGGAAAGCGACCCTTGGAGGCCTGCAGTTCGTATGACGCTGTCACACAACCGTCATGGGCGCCGCCTAGCCTCGAGACCCCGCTGCGCGGCCCCTGCCTACGCAGTGCGGCCCGGCCATGCGGCTACGATCGGTGCCTGGTCTTCTCCATCTCAACATGCAAAACGGAACCCGCCTCGCCGCGGTCGATCTCGGCTCGAACAGCTTCAGGCTCGAGATCGGCCGGGTCGACCATGGCCAGATCCACCGCGCCGAATACCTCAAGGAGACCGTTCGCCAGGGCAACGGGCTGGACTCGGCCCGCAACCTGACGCCCGAGGCCATGCAGCGCGGCTGGGACGCGCTGGCCCGCTTCGGCGAGCGGCTGGCCGGCTTCAAGCGCTCGCAGGTTCGCGCGGTGGCCACCCAGACCCTGCGCGAAGCCCGCAACCGCGACGAATTCCTGTTGCGCGCACGCACCATCCTGGGCTTCGGCATCGACGTCATCACCGGTCGCGAGGAAGCGCGGCTCATCTACCAGGGCGTGGCGCACATGCTGCCCCACACCGACGCCTCCGACCGGGAGCGCCGGCTGGTCGTCGACATCGGCGGCCGCTCCACCGAAATGATCATCGGCCAGGCGCTGGAGGCCAAGGTGACGGAGTCTTACCGGGTCGGCAGCGTCGCCTGGTCGATGAAGCACTTTCCCGAGGGCCAGTTCAACACTGCCGCCTTCCGGGCGGCCGAAATCGCCGCCAAGGCCGTGCTCGACGATGCCCTGGCCACCTACGTGCCCGACCGCTGGGACGTGGCTTACGGCGCGTCCGGCACCATCGGCGCGGTCGGCGACGTGCTGGCGGCCGCCGGCGGCGAGCCGGGCTTGATCACGCGCGAAGGCCTGGACTGGCTGCTCGACCGCCTGTTGAAGGCCGGCAGCGCCGATCGGCTGCGCATCGATGGCATGCGCGAAGACCGCAAGGCCGTGATCGGCGGCGGCGTCAGCGTGCTGCGGGCCGTGTTCGACCTGCTGGAGATCGAAGAAATGCGCGTCGCCCAGGGCGCGCTGCGCCACGGCGTGCTCTACGAGCTGCTGCAGCGCGACGAAAGCGTGGCCGACTTGCGCACCAGCACGGTGGCCCGGTTGGCCAACCGCTTCTCGGTCGACGCCGCCCAGGCCCGCCGCGTGGGCGACACGGCCGCAGCGCTGTTCCTGCAGCTCGAACCCGCTTCGCGCGGCGCCAGCACCACCAGCCGCGCCGGGCGCAACCTGCGCAAGATCGGCTGGGCGTCCCAGTTGCACGAGATCGGCACCCACATCTCGCACAGCGAATACCACAAGCACGGCGCCTACATCCTGGACAACACCGACGCACCGGGGTTCGCGGTGAACGAAATGCACTGGCTCAGCCAACTCGTGCTGGGCCATCGCGGCAAGCTGCGCAAGCTCGAAGGCACGCTCGACGACGAGAGCTTCGTCCCGCAGCTGATCGCCCTGCGCCTGGCGGTGATCCTGAGCCACGCCCGACGCGACCCGGATCTGGACGGTCTCAAACTGGTCCGGGCCGACAGCCGCTTCTTCGTGCTGGGCTGCCGCCGCGGCTGGTCGGACCTCTACCCGCAGTCGGCACACCTGCTGCGCGAGGAAGTGCTGGCCTGGCAGAAGACGACGTGGCGGCTGCAGCTCGAAGGCTGCTGACGGGCCTTCGAGCCGACGAGTCCAGGAAGCTGGGGCGGCCTACAGCAGTTCCGGTGACTGCACTGTCACCACCACCGTCTGCGTGTCGCCGTCGCGTTCGCGCGTGCGAATCCACCAGACGGCGCCTTTTCGCACCGGACAGCTGTCCTGCTTGAGCCCGAGCAGCAGCGAAATGGCCTGCCCCAGCGAGGGCTGATGCCCGACCAGCAGCACCACCGACCGGCCGTTGGGCCAACCCGCAGCGCCCAGCAGCGCATCGGCCGTGGTGTCGGGCGCGAGTTCGCTGCGCAGCTTGTACTTGCGGCCCAATGCCAGCACGGTCTGCTCGCAGCGGCGCGCCGGGCTGCAGACCACGCGCGTGCCTTCGGGAAGCTGGCGGTCGAGCCAGGCCGCCATGCGCTTGGCCTGCTTTTCGCCGCGAGAGGTCAGCGAGCGCTGCAGGTCATCGCAGCCCTCGGTCCAGTCGTCGGCTTCGGCGTGGCGCCAGAAGATCAGGTCCATGAGCACCTCAGCTGCGGCTCGCGGCGCGCGCCCGCCCGCGCGAGGAATAGCGCACCATCAGCGCCGTCTGCGCGCCGTGGGCCTGCACGGCGCGGGGCGCACCCTCCTCGCCCAGATGCGTGTCGTGGTCCACGCGGCGGTAGATGCCGTCGGCGCCCAGGTCCCAGGCATCTCGGCCGTCGTGCAGATAGGCCACCAGGCATTCGTCGATGAGGCGCTGGCGCAGCACCGGGTCGGTCACCGGCCAGGCCAGCTCGATGCGGCGCAGCATGTTGCGATTCATCCAGTCGGCGCTCGACAGGTACAGCGCCTCGTCGTCGCCTTCGCGGAAGTAGAACACGCGCGAATGTTCGAGAAAGCGGCCGATCACCGAGCGCACGCGGATGTTGTCGGTGAGGCCCGGCACCTGGGCCGGCAGCGTGCAACCGCCGCGCACGATCAGGTCGATCTTCACGCCCTTGCGGCCGGCCGCCACCACCGCGGCGATCATCGCCTCGTCGGTCAGCGCGTTCATCTTGGCGACGATGCGCGTCGATACGCCACGCGCCGCGGCGGCGCCCAGCGCCTCGATGCGCGCGATCGTGTTGCGATGCAGGTCGAAGGGCGCCACCCACATCCGGTTGAGCTTGGGCAGCCGGCTCTGGCTGGCCATGTGCACGAACACGGCCTCCATGTCGGCCGTGAGGGCCGGGTCGGCCGTCAGGTGGCTGATGTCCGTATAGAGCTTGGCCGTGCGGAAGTTGTAGTTGCCGGTCGACAGATGCCCGTAGCGCCGCAGGTTCTTGCCTTCGCGCCGCGTCACCAGCAGCATCTTGGCGTGGGTTTTCAAGCCGACCACGCCGTACACCACCTGGGCGCCGATCGACTCCAGCATCTCCGCCCAGTTGATGTTCGCTTCCTCGTCGAAACGGGCCTTGAGCTCCACCACTACCGTGACTTCCTTGCCGCGGCGCACCGCTTCGCGCAGCAGGTCCATGAGCTCGGAATCGGCGCCGGTGCGGTAGATGGTCTGCTTGATCGCCAGCACCTGCGGGTCTTGCACCGCTTCGCGCAAGAAGGCGAGCACACCCTCGAAGCTTTCGAAGGGCTGATGGATAAGCGCATCGCCGGCCTGCAGCCGTTCGAAGAAGGACTGCCCCGGCACCAGCGACACAGGGTACGAAGCCTGATAGGGCGCGAAGCGCAGCTGCGGCTCGTCCAGCAGGTCGATGAGCTGCGTCAGCCGGGCCAGGTTCACCGGCCCATGCACGCGGTAGAGCGCCTGCGGCGGCAGCCCGAATTGCGCGAGCAGAAAGCTGGCCAGCGATTCGGCGCAGCTGGCCGACACCTCCAGCCGCACCGCCTGCCCGAAATGCCGGTGCTGCAGGCCCTGGCGCAGGGCCGTACGCAGGTTCTTGACGTCTTCCTCGTCGACCGCCAGGTCGGAATGGCGCGTGACGCGGAACTGGGAGAAATCGCCCACCTCGCGGCCCGGGAACATGCCCTGCAGGTGCGCCCGGACGATGCTCGACAGGGCCACGAAGAGCTTCTTGCCGCCCGATACCTTGGCCGGCATCGCGATCATGCGCGGCAGCACCCGTGGCACCTTGACGATGGCGATCGGGTTCTCGCGGCCGAAGGCGTCCTTGCCCGACAGCCGCACGATGAAGTTGAGCGACTTGTTGGCAACCTGCGGAAACGGATGAGCCGGGTCCAGCCCGACCGGGATGAGCAGCGGCCGCACCTCGCGTTCGTAATAGTCGCCCACCCACTTGCGCTGGGCCGCGTTGCGCTCGCCGTGCGAGATGACGCGGATGCCTTCCTTGCCGAAGGTGGGCATCAGCTCGTCGTTGTACAGCGCGTACTGCCGCGCCACCAGCGTGTGGGCCGCCTCGGAAAGACGGTTGAAGGAATCGGCCGTGTAGGTGCCCTTGCGGTCGCCCGCCGTGAAGGCCGCCAGGTGCGGCGCGGCACGCACTTCGAAGAACTCGTCGAGGTTGGACGAGACGATGCACAGGTAGCGAAGCCGTTCGATCAGCGGCACTTCGGGCCGCGTGGCCCAGTCGAGCACCCGTTCGTTGAAGGCCAGGATGCTGTGGTCGCGGTCGAGGAGGGTCAGCGACGGCGCCGAGGCCGCGGGCGGGCTGTCGGCGATGGGCGAAGAGGAGAAATTGTCTGGAGCAACCGGCACAGGAATGGATACAAGCGAGAACGCGACAGTGTCGAACGGCATCGTGACACTTCCGTGACAACTGTGTGACGGGACTTTCGGGCTGTCAATCGGTGTCGATCGCCCTCAGCTGCCCAGAAAATGCTTGCGATAACGCGCCGGAAGGTCGTCGATGCGCATCAGCATCGGGAGGTCGGCGGTGTTGAAGTCCGGGTCCCAGGCCGGCGGGCCCAGCACCTTGGCGCCCAGCCGCAGGTAACCCTTGATCAACGCGGGTGGCTCGATGTCGAGCTGGTCGTTCAGGCGATGCACCGGCAAGGGCAGCCGCGGCTGCACCTGGTACTGGATCGGCGCCATGTGCGTGGCCGACAGTTGCCGCCAGATGCTGGCGGCCGCGTCGCCGCTGGTCACGCCGTTGTGCCACATCGGGATGCTGGCGCAGCCGATCATGGTGTCGAGGCGATTGCGGTTCATGAAGGCGGCGAGCGCGCCCCACAGCGCGAGGATCACGCCGCCCTGCCGGTGTTCGGCATGCACGCAGCTGCGTCCCAGTTCGACCATGCGCTCGCGCAGGTCGCGCAGCCGGGTCAGGTCGAACTCGGTGTCGCTGTAGGTGCTGCCCACCCGGCGGGCCTGTGCCGGGGTCAGCACGCGGTAGGTGCCGATCACCTCGCGCGTGGCCTCGTCGCGCACCAGCAGGTGCTCGCAGAAGTCGTCGAACAGGTCGACGTCGTGCCCTTGCAGCGGCGTGTTGAGGCGCGCGCCCATTTCACCGGCGAAGACCTGGTAGCGCAGGCGCTGTGCTGCGCGCACTTCGTCCTGATGGCGCGCCCAGCTCACATGGATGCCGCCGCGGCCGGCGTCCGCCGCCGGGGGCGCGATGACGGGGGCTACGCCCGGCACGCCCTGTACGGCAGGCACGGCGATGGCATCGACCCTGCGCGCAGCGGCCGGCACCGGCCACAGGGCATGGCGCAACCCCAGTTGCGAGAACGGAAACGTCGGCGTGGGAAGTTCTTTCATGCGGCTATGTCCCTTTCTGCCGACGGAGTCTGGGAGCCTGCGGTGAAACTCGCATGTCGATTCGATGGCAGTTGCGTGACCCGCTGCGTGCGGCGAATACTTTCGGCGTCTAATGCCGGACGTTGCGCCCTTGAAAGCCTGATATGACCGCCGAAACCCCCGCCGCCGTGGAAGTGGAAACCCGCAACCACCAGATGTTCCCCGAGCTGAGCCCGTGCGATATCGCCCGCGTGAAGCAGTTCGGCGAAGTGCGCCGCTATGCGCGGGGCGATTGCCTGTTCCAGGCCGGCGAACCCGGGCCGGGCATGTTTCTCGTGCTCGAGGGCCACGTCGCCATCACCCAGCGCGATGGCCTGGGCCGCACCGTGCCGATCCGCACCCAGGGCCACGGCCAGTTCCTGGCCGAGATCGCCCAGCTGTCGGGCCGGCCCGCGCTGGTCGACGGCCATGCGCAGGACGATGTCGAGGCCGTGCTCGTGCCGCCCGAGCGCCTGCGCGCGCTGATCATTGCCGAGGCCGACCTGGGCGAGCGCCTGATGCGCGCGATGATCCTGCGCCGGGTCGCGCTCATCGAATCGGGCGAAAGCGGCCCGGTGCTCATCGGGCCGCCGCAGTGCGCCGGGCTGTTGAGGCTGCAGAACTTCCTGCGTCGCAACGGCCATCCCTACCAGGTGGTCGATGCCACGCAAGACGCCGATGCCCGCGCGCTGCTCGAGCAGTACGAAGGCGCCGAACTGCTGGTGACCTGCCCGAACGGTGCGGTGCTGGTCGACCCGACCGAAAGCGCGCTGGCGCGCTGCCTCGGCATGGTCGACTCGGCCGAGCACGACGAACTGTTCGACGTGCTCGTGGTCGGCGCCGGCCCGGCCGGCCTGGCGACCGCGGTGTACGCGGCGTCGGAAGGCCTGCGCGTCATCGTGCTCGACTGCCGCTCTTTCGGCGGCCAGGCCGGCGCCAGCGCACGCATCGAGAACTACCTGGGCTTCCCGACCGGCATCTCGGGTGGCGCGCTGGCCGGCCGCGCCTTCGTGCAGGCGCAGAAGTTCGGCGTCGAAATGATGATCCCGGCCGAGGTCGAGTCGCTCGACTGCACCCGGGCCGAAGACAAGGGCGAGTTGCGCGTCCAGCTCACCGACGGCCGTCACCTGCGGGCCCGCACGGTGGTGGTGGCCAGCGGCGCGCGCTACCGCCGCCCCGACGTGCCGCGCCTGCCCGAGTTCGAAGGCCGCGGCATCTGGTACTGGGCCTCGGCGCTCGAAGCCAAGGTGTGCGAGCAGCAGGAAGTCGCGCTGGTCGGCGGCGGCAACTCGGCCGGCCAGGCCGCGGTGTTCCTGTCGCAGCACGTGTCCAAGCTCAATCTGCTGGTGCGCGGGCCTTCGCTCGAAGCCACCATGTCGCGCTACTTGATCGACCGCATCGAGGCCACCGGCAACATCGAGCTGCACCCCCACACGGAGCTCGTCAAACTGATCGGCGACCCCGACACGGGACTGAAGGGCGCCAGCTGGCGCGATCGCCGCAGCGGCGTCGAACACAACTGCGACGCGCAGAACATCTTTCTCTTCATCGGCGCGGTGCCCGAAACCGATTGGCTCCAGGGCTGCGGCGTGGCGGTCGACAAGAACGGCTTCGTGCTGACCGGCGCACCGGCGAGCCGCGGCTTTCCGTCTCGCCCTGCGGCGCCGCTCGAAACCAGCGTGCCCGGGGTCTTCGCCGTGGGCGACGTGCGCTCGGGCTCGGTCAAGCGCGTGGGCGGCGCCATCGGCGAAGGCGCGGCGGTGGTGGCGCTCATCCACAAGCACCTGGCGCCTGCAGCGGTCGTGGGCTGAACCCCGACGAGGGCGCCGGCATCCGGCCGCGCCCTGCATGAAAGCGCGCCGGCCGCTATGCTGGCCGGCCGTCTTTCACCCGTGGAATCTGCGCATGCCCCAAGCACCCATCGACGTCTATTCCTGGCCCACACCCAACGGCCACAAGGTTCACATCATGTTGGAGGAGTGCGGCCTTCCCTACCGTGCGCACCCCGTCAACATCGGCAAGGGCGACCAGTTCGAGCCGGCCTTCCTGAAGATCAGCCCCAACAACAAGATTCCGGCCATCACCGACCCCGAGGGGCCGGACGGCAAGCCGATCTCTCTGTTCGAATCCGGCGCCATCCTGGTCTACCTGGCGGGCAAGACCGGCCAGCTGCTGCCCGAAGGCGACCGCGCCCGCTACGAAGCCTTGCAGTGGCTGATGTTCCAGATGGGCGGCGTCGGCCCGATGCTGGGCCAGGCCCACCACTTCCGGCTCTACGCGCCCGAAAGGCTGCCCTATGCCATCGACCGCTACACCAACGAAGCCAAGCGCCTCTACGGCGTGATCGACCGGCAGTTGGCCAACCATGCCTTCATCGCTGGCGACAGCTATTCGATCGCCGACATTGCGATCTTCCCCTGGCTGCGCAACTGGGAAGGCCAGGGCATCGTGCTCGGCGACTTCCCGCACCTGAAGAAATGGTTCGAAGGCATCGCCGCCCGGCCTGCGGTGCAGCGCGGCGTCAAGGTGCTGGCCGACCTGCGCGCACCCATCACGGACGACAAAGCCAGAGAAATTCTGTTCGGTAAAACGCAATACGACCGGCGCTGAGCCGGGAACCGAGGCCCGCGCAGGCTAGAATCGCGGGCTCGTCGGGGTGTAGCGCAGCCTGGTAGCGCATCTGCTTTGGGAGCAGAGGGTCGAAGGTTCGAATCCTTTCGCCCCGACCACTTGGTTAAGAAAAATGCCGGTATGGAATGCGTCCGTACCGGCATTTTTTGTTTCGAGGGTGCGGCCGGGATCGGTGGCATCAGGCCTTCTTCTCGATGTTCAAAGCCTCACGCGATCTTTGCGGCGCACGCTTCGCCGGCCTGCTCGGCCCCAGCGTGCGAGCGATGAAGCTTGCGTCACCGGGCTCCTGCGCTTGCGGCGGCGGCAGCACCTCGGACATCCCGCGAGAAAAATCGCGGCATGCCCGTTGAAACTCTGCGACCGCTTGCAGGTATTCGCGCCGTGCAGCCTTGGTGCTCATCCAGCAACTCCGTGGCAATGGGGCTGCGAATGATGCGCCCGGCCGTTGATCTCATCAAGCACACCGTCGCAGCCCATCAACTCACGGGCAATTGCTCCGGCATCGGCTCGGCCGGTGGTTGCGGCGGCACCTTGTCGGCTTTCTCGTACTTGCCTTGCTTCCTGCCCAGGTCCTCGATCATCTGCTCGCCCACCGGATCCCGGCCGTCCAGGGGAATCGACTCTTCGAAGGCGATCTCGGGTTCCTCGTTGTTGCGCTGCGGTCGGGTGTCTGCGTTCATGCGGTTCTCCAAATGAAGACAACCTTGGCGCCGAACCGTGCCGAAGTACCTCGGGCGAAGTCCCCTGCCCTTGTCGTCCACCGCCGACGCCGTCCCGCCACACCGTAAAATCGCGCACCTTCCTCACTGCCCGTAGCTCAGTTGGATAGAGCACCTGCCTTCTAAGCAGGTTGTCGGGGGTTCGATTCCCTCCGGGCAGGCCACCTTAGCCAATCACGACGGATCATGTTTCGTCACCGTCGCTGACTTCTCCTCGACAGAATGTGAAAGTTTCGATCATGTTCAGTCATGATCGACCCATCGGGCGCACCGCATTTAGGGGAACAGGCAGGGGAACAAAGTACGGTTGGGGGTCACCACTGCCAAGCTGGCCAAGGTGCAGGGAGACGGCGTGACGGCCGTGAAGGTGCTGAAGTCGAGTCCGAAGCTGCCTACCGGGCCATTGCCGCATCGATTCTCTCGGCACGACAAGCGGCTGAGTATCTCTTTGCGACCACGGAGCGTGGATATCAGCGCCAGATCGCCGGCCTGGGTCAAGGGAACAAGTTCCGCGACTACATGTCGAGCCTTCAGCAGATCGAGGAACAGTTTGCCCAGCGTCGGCAGGAGTTGCAGAACCAGCGGGCGCAGGCTGAGCTCAATGCTGGTGGAAAGCTGACGGCCGAAGCCGCCGCACATACGACACCCTGCTGAAGCTCAATGCCGAGTACCAAGGCAAGACGATCGACTCGTTCAAGAGCATGTACTCCACCATCGACGAGGCTCAGAAGAGCTGGATCGTCGGCGCGAGCGAGGCGTTGCGCAACTACGCCGACGAGGCCGGCAACATCGCCAAACACACCAAGGAGACGGTGGGGAACGCGCTCAAGGGCCTGGAGGACCAGCTCGTCAACCTTTTCACCGGCAAGAAGTTCGACGCGAAGAAGCTGCTCGAAGACCTGCAAGGCGACGTCGCCCGCAACTTCGTCAAGGAGAACATCACGGGGCCGCTGGCCAAGCTAGGCGGTGACCTCCTCGGCGTCAACCTCGGCGGGATCGATGGGTCGAAGCTGGGTGCGAACGCATCCAACCCTCTTTACGTGCGGTTCGCCGATCCGCTCTCCTCTCTAGGGCGGCAATAAAGGCGGCAGCGGTGGCGGCCTCGGAGGCTTGTTTTCGAGCCTGTTTCAGCGGCGGTGGTTTCGCCATGGCCGGCGCCAACGCTGTCGGCGCGGCCGGCGGCGACGCTCTCGGCGCGCTGATCTCTATGAAGGGCTGGGCTGCTTGGGGCCTTCACGGGCCCGGGCAACACGAACGACGTCGCCGGCATCGTTCACAAAAACGAGTACGTGCTCAACGCGAAGCAGGCGGCCGCGAACCTGAATCGCGGCAACTTCGGTGGCGGCATGACGGTCAACAATACCTTCGTGCTGCACCAGCCAGCAAGGCGACGCAGGATCAGATCGCCGCGCAGAGCGCCCGTGCGCTTGAGCGCGCCAGGCGCATTCGTTGAATTGGGATTCGCGAGCAAACGTTTTTACGGTTCGACAAAAAAGGACTCGAGCCTCGTTGCAACGTCTTCAACTGCTGTGGCGATTTCAGTGATCGCCTCGCCGATAGGTCGTGGTGGGATCAGGCCAGGCACGCCGAGCGCGAAATAGGACTGAATTTTCACCGGCGCGTTTTGCCCGACCCCGTGGAGAAACGCGTCGCCGGCCTTCATTGGAAAGATGGGCTCTGCTAATCTGAGGAACACGTTTGCATCATCAAGCATCTTGCGTGCGTCGAGGAGCGACTTGCGCACGTCCTCTGGTATAGAGGGGTCATCTGGCGGCGGCCCGAGCAAGGTTCCCCATCCTGGATTGATAGAAACACCCATACCGGCTGACGCAACAAGCGTCTTGTGCTTGTCGATATTGTTGAGGATGCCCAGCTTCCAAAGCGCGTCGTTTCCACCTTTGTAAGGCGCAATGTCGTCGATCGCCTTCCTCATGTTGGAGGAGATGCTGTGGAAGAACTGGTCGCCGGACGACTGCCGTTTGAGGTACTGCTCCTTGCTGTCGCAGACGGGAAAGTAGAGCTGCTTCATCCCGACCGGCTCCTTCCCAGTAGCCACCCAGACCAACTGATATGCAAGATGGTCGAGGCTTCCTCGATGGTTGTGAAAGATGTCCCCGATCATGACCGGGATGTCAGCAGGAACTGAGTGCACGGCCGAAACGAAATAGGTTGGCCCTTTCCCCTGGCGGTGCTCAAAGCCCACTTGGTACGGCTCTGAACGCATGTAAGTTTCGACGGCCTTGATTAGTTCCTCGTAGTGCCTGCGCGCGCGGTGAAGCTTCGCATAGGCCGAGACAGTCCGCGGGTAGATTGCCATGCTGAATTTGAAGACTATCCGATGATCCCGTGGTCGTTCCCGATGCTCATGCGGACTGGCGCACACACGCGCCGCGCTCCTCCTGCGACTGCCAGACTGCAGCCGCCAGGTTGACAAGCTGCTCAGCCAGCGCCGCTGGCTCGGCCTTCATCTTGCCGACCCACTGGGTGCCGATCGACACGTCGACGTAGCCGACCTCGAGGAACTCGGAGATCTCGGCCGGGAAGTCCTCTGCCACGCCGCGAATCGCGTCGGTGATGGACTCGTAAAACTCGGACGGGAAGATCTCTTCCTTGCCGTCCAGCAGGCGCGCCTCGTAGAGGTTGCTCTGCACTTTGCTGATGTGGAGTTCGGGGATCATGGGCCGGATCATGACCGGAAAGCACGACAGCGGCCTGTGGCATTCGTCACACGCAGCACCCCCCTCGCAGGTCGCCGGACCGGGCAAAATCCGCGCCTCGGATGATTTGGGTCTGCCATCCAGCATATTGCAACAACTGGAAACGTGGATACTCTCGGGTCCGAGGATGGAGAACTGATGGCAACAGCAAAGAAGGCAAAGGCCGCATCGGCGGCAGCCGCCGTGCCCAGAGAGCAGCAGGCGTGGATTCGCTTCATGGCGCCCGTGATCCCTCAGACAGTGACACCGCTGTTTCAGTCGATCGATCAAGCGCTAAATGCTGGTGCAAAGCACCTGCACCTGATGCTCTCATCGCCTGGTGGCTCGGTGTTCCACGGCCTCTCTGCTCACAATTACCTGCGGGGACTGGGAATACCGGTGACGACCTACAACTTTGGTTCGGTCGATTCAATCGGGGTTGTGATTTTTTGTTCAGGTCAGGAGCGGATCTGTGTTCCACATGCCCGATTCCTTATCCATGGCGTGTCGTTCAACACAACGGGCCCGATGACTCTTGACGAAAAGGGTCTCGAGGAGCACCTTAAGAGCGTGAAGATCGATGCTCAGAATATCGCGCGGGTGATCGCCGACACCTCGACCAAGAGCTTGCATGATGTGGAGAAAGACATGCTAGACCGGACCACACTTAATCCTCAGCAGGCAAAGGAATACGGGCTTGTGACCGAAGTCAAGAAAGCACTGTTTGCCGGCGGCCATCTGTACTCCATATACGAGTCAGGGCAAGTGTTCCAAGCAACTCTCGGGCTTGAGCAGTTGGCTCACACGACGAACATGCAGATGAACTACTCAAGCCCTTCCGCTGCGCGCAACTCGACTATCCCTCTAATCGACCAATAGCGCTTCGACCCGTCTGCCGCGGCCCCTGCTCGCCCCGCCCCGCCCGTCCGAAGCGAGCAACCGCCAAGCACCGCGCGCCATGCGTCTGCGTCAAGGGCGGCACCCTATTCATACCCGGGAACTGGAGCGCCAAGCTCGGTAGCATCTTCGCATTGCTTCACAGCGGCTTCCAGAAGAGTGACCGCCATAGCCAGCTTGCCCGTCCAAACGTTCAAAATTTTTAACTGCGCGAGCTCCGAGGCACTGGTGACTTCTGTCGCTTCTACACCAATCACATCTGCTCTCAATTCATGGAGCAGGTCGTAAGCGCGGGCGATCCTGTGAGCACACTGGTTGGGCAGAGGGACGAGCGCCGCGAGTGTCTCGACGTCGGGTTCGAAAAGCTGCATTTTGGGATACACCCGGATCAGCATCAGAATCAAACCTCTCACACGTGTCGAACTGTCAGGCAACTCTTGCGCTCGACTGGTTGCGTCGTCCAACAAACTGCGCAATCCGCCTGCAACCGCGCCAAGCCTTGCCGAAATGCGCGAAGCATGGAGTCGTGCTTTCGACAATGCGTCAGCATCAACTCGCGCCTGCTGAGTCCGCGACAGCCACAGTGCCACCACTACCGCGGCAACGGTACCGACAGCAGAAGCAACCTCCACCCAGTGGTCAGCCATGGTAACTCCCCTTTCGACAGTCGGACAGTATGGGGTAAGCATGAGTCTGTCACGGCTTTTATCTGACGCCCGAACCGCCGAGATTGCGCCCCGCTCAGTCAGCCAGCCGCCCAGGGGCACAGTGCGCGCAGCGGAGCCGAAACTCATGCGAGCCGGGATTCGAGCGGCAGCCCGCGGATCGGAGCGACGGCGCAAAGAAGTGCGTGCCGCCATTGTGCGATTCCACGCCGCGCGCAACCGAGCCACGAAGCTGAAGGACACGCCGCCCTGGACGGACCTATCAAGCCATCTTGGGCCGTTTACCTTCCCGAGTAGTCAAACCGCATCAACCAACCTGGGCACTGTGGTCTGCGACCATCTGGACCTGTGGCTAAGCCTGCCGACCGACAATGTAAGCAGCACGCTCAAGGGTAGGAGGTAGCCTGCGAGTGGTGGAAGTCCCACCTGGGGACGAAGCATGACGCCACAGAGGACGGCTTGTGCTGCGTTATCCCAGAAATGCTGGCTCCGCAGATCGACTCTCTCCGGTCAGGGCAAAATTCCGAGCCGAGACAGGCATTTACACCGCCCGCAGCCGCGTGCTCGAGCCGCACAGGCTCCTCCGAAGTACAGCGGACTTCAGTCGACCTTGATGTCGGCCTTCTCGATCAGCTTGGCCCACTTGTCCCGCTCGCTTCGGATCATCCGGGTCGCTTCTTCGCGCCGCATGAAGCTCACGACCAGGCCCGCTTCCTCGAGCCTGCGGACCACCTCGGGATTCGCGAATACGGTTTCGAATGCGCGGGTGATGCGGCTCGAAATGTCCAATGGCGTTCCCTTGGGCACGCCGACGAACTGCGGTCCCGCCACCACCAGGCCCGGATATCCCTGGGATATCGCGGTCGGAACGCCGTCGAGGCCCGGCACGGGGTCGGCGGTCAGCGTGGCCAGCGCGCGCAGCTTGCCGGTCTTGATGAAGGGCAGCAGCGGATAGAGGCTTTCGAAACTCACGTCGACGGTGCCGGCGACCAGGTCATTGATGGATGGCGCGATGCCCTTGTAGGGCACGTGCAACATCGTCAGGTCCGCGGTGCGCAGAAACAGCTCGCCGCTGAGATGCTGGATCGAGCCGGCGCCGGCGCTCGAATAGCTCAGCGGCGGCGCGCTGCGCCGTGTCAGTTCGACCAGCTCGCGCAGGTTGTTCGCAGGCACCTTGGGATTGACCACGACCACCATGCGCGAATCGGTGATCGCGGCGCACCAGTCGAACTGGGTGACGATGTCGTACCGCAGGGCGCGGCCGTTGTGCGCGTACAGCGCCGAGTTGATCAGGTGCGAGGCGGCGCCGAAGAAGATGTTGTAGCCGTCGGCGGGCTGCTGGAGCACGAACTCGGCGCCCATGTTGCCGGTCGCGCCTGCCCGGTTGACGACGATGACCGGCTGCCCCAACTGTTCGGACAACAACGGCGAAAGCATGCGCGCCATGACGTCGGTCGATCCGCCCGCGGGCCACGGCACGATCAGCGAGACGGGCCGGTCCGGCCACGCAGCGGACGCCTGCAGGCCGCACAGGCCCAGCAGCAGCGCAATCACGAAGCGGACAAGCGAGTGGCGACGAGAGGGCATGAGCGATTTCCTCGATGGTTTTGAACGTTCAGCCGCACCATTCAGCCGCTGCGCTGGAAATACCATTCCATCAGCTCCTGGTAATGCACAGGCGGGTAACGGGTGGCGCCGTCCGCGGCCAGGCACGTGGGCAGGGTCTCTATCAGCGTCTTCGCGTTCGGGCCGAAGAACACGGGGAAGGCATAGCGATCGGTCGCACAGGCGTTGATCACGCGGTGTTTCGTGGACAGGAACCGATCGTTGGTCCAGCGGACCATCAGGTTGCCCGTGTTCACGATCAGCGCGCCTTCGACGGATGGCGCAAGACGCCAGTGGCCGGACGGCATGCGCACCGCCAGCCCCGGCACGTTGGACTGCGCCAGCAGCGTCATGAGGCTGTTGTCGGTATGCGGCGCCAGGCCGTACTGCCCTTCCTCGCGGTCGAGGTGCGGCGGATAGTGCGACACGCGCATGATGATGTGCGGCCGCTCGAAGGCCTGGCCGAAGTGGCCGGCGCCGACGCCGAGCGCCCGCGCCCAGAGCGGCATCAGTCGTTTGCCGAGCGCCTCGATGGCGCCGAAGTACGCGAGCAGCGCGGCGCGAAATCCCGGCGCGTCGTGCTCATTCGGCCATTGGTTGAGGCCGTGGAAGCGTGTCCCTGCAATCACGTCAGGGTCGTCGGCATCGCGCTCGCGGTTGATCAGGAACGCGGCGTTTCGATTCGGCTTGTGCGCCACGATGGCGGACACCTTGCTCAGCGTCTCGCTCATGCCGAGGTACCCTGCGTTGTGTTCGTTCAGCGCGAGTGCGCTCTTCTTCTCGATCGGCAGGCCGTGAAACTGGCGTGCCGCGTCGAACATTCGCGCCAGCAAGGTTGGCGAAATGCCGTGCCCGGTGAGGTAGAAGAAGCCGACCTGTTCGGAGGCCTCGCGCAGCTGCGTCGCTGTAGCTTCGATTGCCTCGGTTGCCTGGGGGTCGCCGCGCAGATATTCTGCGATGTCGATGATGGGGATCTCCTCCTCGGAATCCGGATGATCCATTAGGTACCGTTCCCGTTCGTCGCTTTCCGGCCCCAAAGGTGCTTGCACAGGCTGCATGTCGCATTCCTTGTCCATCAAAGCCACGAGGCCCCGTCTTCAAATCCTACTGGTGCCGGCCCGATCACACGCGTGTCGGCGCGCCATCCGGCCATGAGTAGTTTTCATGTGCAGCATGAACGCGGCTGAGCCGCCGTCGCATCAAAGGGACGCGGGCCGGCCCTTCGGTGTCGAGATCCAGCATCTGCTGACCTTTCTCGCCATCTACGAGGAGCGGCGCGTCACCACCGCGGCAAGGCGCCTCGGCCGCACGCAGTCGGCGCTGTCCCATTCGCTGTCGCGCCTTCGCGAAATCATGGGCGACGAGCTGTTCGTCGCGCGTGCCGGCGAAATGTGGCCGACCGCGGAAGCGCAGCAGGTCTACCCGGCCATCAAGGAAGCCGTCAGCCTGATCCACGGGCTTCACGAACGGCGTCGCACCTTCGATCCGGCGAGGGACGGCTTCGATCTGCGCATCGGCATGACCGACCATGCGCAGAAACTGCTGTCGCCTTCGATCTGGCAAAGGATCGCTCAGGCAGGTGCCGGTGTGCGGCTGATCGTGCACATCGTCGATCGCTTCAATGCCGAGGGCCTGTTGCTGGGCGGCGAACTCGATCTGGCCATCGTGGGCGATCCGCTGGTCACCCGGTCGGAAGTGCTGTGCGAAGCGCTGTTTTCCGACGAGATCGTCGTCGCCTCCGCGCGTGCGGAAAGCCCGGACCCAGGCAGGCGCACGGCGCCGCTGGACCTCGACACCTATCTTGCCAGCGGCCATATCGCCGTGGCGCGGCAACGCGGCGGCATCGGGCTAGTGGACGCGACGCTGCGCGCCAATGGGCATGTCCGCAACGTTCGATGCATCGTGCCTGCCTACTCGCAAGTGCCCCCGGTGGTGGCCAGCTCGCAGTTGCTCGGCACCTTCGCGCGCGGCGTGTTCGCCGACGCCGGCCCCGCTATCGTGCTGCACGACCCGCCGTTTCGCATCGAGCCGGTGCGCATCAGCCTGCTGCACCTGCACCCGTCGCGATCGTCGAGCGCGCAACGCTGGGCGGCGCAGCTGGTGCAGGAGGCATCGCAGCAGAGCCTGGCGCAGGGTTCCGCCCACGCTCCGAGCCAGCGTCGAGTGGATTGACGGAGGACTGCCGTGCGACGCCGCATCAGCGTGGCGCACCGGACAGAAGGTCGAGCAGGACATCTCCCACTCGAACTATGGCGCCTTGGCCAACAATCAAATCACAGTCCCGGCAACACCCATCGTGGCAATCCGGGACTGCGGGGGCCCTCCGGACGAACGCAAGTTGACGGAGGGCCTTTCGTCGTGTGCAGGATGAACGGCATAGCGCTGCGCCATACCCCGAAAGGCACAGGCTCCATCTGGTGACTCCGGCGTATATTGCGTCACCGCCACCCGCCAAGGCCCACGCCCGCATGGACAACGACGAGGTCAAACAACTGCTCGTACGCATCGGCCGCGAAGACCAGGCGGCGTTCCGCCAGCTGTACAAGGCCTTCAGCCGCAAGGTCTACGCCTATGTGCTGAACATGCTCAACGACCACGCCCGGGCCGAGGAAGTGCTGGCCGACACGCTCTACGAGGTGTGGCGCCACCCCGACCGCTTTCGGGGCGACTCGCAGTTCGCCACCTGGCTCATCGGCATCGCGCGCCGCAAGGCGCTGATGGTGTACCGCAGCCGCCGGCCCGACGAAGTGCATGGCGACCTCGACGACATCGCCGAGACCACCGCCGCCGACACACCCGACGGCTTCGCCGAGCTGGCGGGCAAGCAGCGGCGCGAGGGCGTGCAGCACTGCATGGGCAAGCTCTCCGACGAGCACCGCGAATGCCTGCACCTGGTCTTCTACGAGGGCATGGGCCTGGCCGAGGTGGCCGAGGTGCAGAACTGCCCTGAAGGCACGGTGAAGACGCGGCTCTTCCACGCCCGGCAGAAGATCAAGAAATGCCTGCAGTCGCTGCTGCGCGACGAAGGCACCGCTGCCGAGGCCAAAGGTGCGCTCGCTTCCTGACGAACACTTGCGACGCACCGGACATGCGCGCAAAAATAATCTGAACCATCCGCCCGACTCCTGCAACCCAGATGCGCCACGGGAAGGTCCCGTGCCCCCACATCGCCCTTCCGCACGAGCACAGGCATCATGAACAACCGTTTCGAAGAACTTCTCCCCTGGTACGTCAACGGCTCGCTGGGCGCCGAAGACAAGGCCTGGGTCGAGACCTACCTCGCCCAGCATCCCGACGCCCGCAGCGAGCTCGACTGGTACCGCTCGCTCCAGGCCCGCGTCCAGGAAAACGCCCCGGCCGTGCCGGCCACCATCGGGCTGGCGCGCACCATGCGGCTCATCCAGGGCGACCGGCCCACGCTGTCCGAGCGCATCGGCGCCTTATTCGGCAACTTCGGCATGCGCCCGAGCTACGCGCTGGCCGGCCTGGCGCTGGTGGCCGTGCAGGGCGGCGTCATCCTGAACCTGCTGGGCCATGCCCGCGACGACGCCGACCAGATCCGCGCGCTGAACGCCGTGAGCGTCAAGGAAGGCCCGATGCTCAAGGTCGCCTTCGCACCCGACGCCAAGGAAGCCGACATCCGCCTGCTGCTGGTGCAGGTGCAGGGCGAGCTGGCCGGCGGCCCGGGCCAGCTGGGCGACTACTACCTGCGGGTGCCGGCCGGCAGCGAGGCGGCCGCCCTGGCAAAGGTCCAGAACGCCCCCATCGTCCAGGCCGCCTCGCTGGCGCCAGGCGTGCCGCCCCGGGAGTGAACGCCATGGCCATGCTGCTGACCCGCCGTACGCTGCTGCAGGGCGCGCTGGGCGCCGCGGCCCTCCCCTTCGGCCCTGGCATGGGCCATGCCCAAGGCGCCGGCGCCGAATCGCGTATCGCCCTGGTGATCGGCAACGGCTCGTACCGCAACGCCCCGCTGAAAAATCCGTCCGGCGACGCCGCCGCGGTGGCGGATGCCCTGCGCGGCCTGGGCTACGAAGTCGTTCTGCGCCAGAACACCAAGCTGCCGGAGCTGATCGAGTCGCTGCGCGACTTCTCCATCCGTGCCCCCAAGGCCGCCGTGCGCATGCTGTTCTACGCCGGCCACGGCGTGCAGGTCAGGGGCCGCAACTACCTGGTGCCGGTCGACGCCGACCCGCAGACCGAGGACGAAATTCCGAAGCAGAGCGCCGACATCGGCGAATTCGTCGACCGGCTCAGCGCCATCCGCACCGGCATCAACATCGTGGTGCTCGACGCGTGCCGGGTGAACCCCTTCGCCGGCGGCGTGATCGTCGGCCCCGACGGCCGGCGCCTCAAGTTCCGCGGCGCAACGCCCGGCGGCCTGGCGACGCTCGATGCACCCGTGGGCACGCTCGTGGCCTTCTCGACCGCGCCGAACGGCGTGGCACTCGACGGCGCCAGCGGCAAGCACAGCGTCTATGCCCGCCACCTGCTGACCAACATGCAGACGCCGGGCCTGCAGATCGAGCAGCTTTTCAAGCGCGTGCGCATCGCCGTGGCAGAAGACACCGGCCGCGTGCAGGTGCCCTGGGAGTCGTCGAGCCTGACGGCCGACTTCTGCTTCAAGTCGAACGACAAGGGCCGCTGCGGCTCGTAGGCCTGTCTGTCGGCAACGGGCCGCGGCCCCTCACGCGTGGTCGGCCATGAAGCGCTGCAGGTCCCGCGCGAAGCGCAGCGGCTCGCTGACGTGCGGCGAATGGCCGGCCCGCGGGTACACCGTCACCTGCGCATGCTTCACCGTGTCCCGATACCAGGCTTCGAGCGGCAGCCCGGCGTAGTGCGGGCTGCGCGCCCCCAGCACCACCCACAAGGGCGCATCGAGCCGCGCCAGCGAGCTGCGAAAGTCGGCCTGCGCCATCGATTCCGCCAGGTCGAGCAGCGGCCGGATGTCGATGTTTCCCAGCCGCCGCCGCAGCAGGCGCCCGAGCGGCGCGTCGATGTCGAGCCGGCGCCGCAGCCAGTCGCCACCCAGCGCGCCGATCTCGTTCAGCAGCGTCTCGGCCAGGTCCTGCCGCGCGCCGGCGATCAGGCCCGACAGCATGGCCGCGCTGCAGCCGCCGAAGAGCCCCATGCGCCAGTCCTCGTCGGTCACGATGCGGGGCGACTGGTCGATCAGCGCCGCCGCCGCCACGCGTTGCGTGCCGTACTCGCGAAGGTACTGCATCAAGACCAGCGCACCCATCGAATGCCCGACGAGCACCGGGCGCTCCAGCCCGAAGTGATCGAGCATCTCGGCCAGGTCGGTCGCCAGCCGGGCCAGTGTGATGCTGCCGAGCACCGGCCGGCAGCTGCCGTGCCCGCGTGCGTCCCAGGCCAGCACGCAATGGCGCCGCGCGAGCTGCCGTGCCACGGGCTTCCAGTCGCGGTGCGAACAGCCCACGCCGTGCACCAGCACCAGCGGCGGGCCGTCCCCGCGCACGTACACGGGCACCGACTGGCCGTCGCTGGCGGTGAAGCTGTCGTAGTCGCCGGCGCGGGGCGTGCCCAGGCCCACCAGCCCGAAGTTGCGCAGGGCATTGAGCGTGCCTCGCAATCCCGTCAGGCGCGACCGAGGGGGCGGAGTGGGCGGAATGGGCGGCGGCGATGGGGGCAACAAAGGCGGTTCCGGTGGAGCCCTGTCCAGCATGACGGGCGATCCTACGCCGGCCCGCCGCTACCGGCGCCTAAAAAAGATTCGGTGAACGGCCGCGAATTTGTTTGAACCGGTTCTGAACGGGCCGCAACCCATGAGCGGGAAGGCAAGCAATTCGGCAAGCCCCACCAGCAACCAACCCTCAGCAACTTCTCAGGAGATCATCATGCAAATCGTTCGCAAAGCTTCCGTCGTCATCGCTCTCGGTCTGGCCTTCGGTGGCGCAATCGCCGGCGAAATCGCAGGCTCCACCGTGCTGTCCACCGGCGCCGTCAACACCTCCGCCGGCTTCCTGTCGACGGCTCGCCAGAACATCGGCGTGGCCGAGCAGAACGGCAAGATCACGAACAGCACCGTGATCGTCAACGGCGCCAACAACACGGCTGCCGGCTTCCTGTCGACGGCGGAACAAAGCGTGGGCCGCGCCACGCAAAACGGCAAGATCACCAACAGCACGGTCATCGCCAACGGCCTGAACAACGTGGCTGCCGGCTTCCTCAGCACTGCCCGTCAGGAAGTGGGCTTCGCCAAGGGCAACGGCGTGGTCGAGAACTCGACGGTCATCGCCAACGGCGCGAGCAACACGGCAGCCGGCTTCCTGTCCACCGCCACCCAGCAGATCGGCGGCGCGCAAGGCAACGGCAAGCTGTCGAACTCGACGGTCATCGCCACGGGCTCGGTGAACACCGCCGCCGGCTTCCTGTCCACCGCCGAGCAAAGCATCGGCGTCGCCAAGTAAGTTGCTGTCACCACCCCGCGGCTACGCGCCGCTCTGCCACCCGGCCCGCCCGCGCACCCGCGCCGGCGGGCTTTTTCGTGGGCGGGCCGCGGCGGCCTTTTGCGATTCGCTTGAACCGTTTGCGAACAGGCCGCAACCCATGAGCGGACCCCTTCAACCACCCCTTCAGGAGAACCACCATGCAAGCTGCTCCCAAACTGTCCGTCCTCGCCGCCCTCGCCCTCGTCGTCGGTGCCGCCGTGGCCGGCGAGATCACCGACTCCGGCGTGTTCTCGACCGGCACCGTCAACACCTCCGCCGGCTTCCTGTCCACCGCACGTCAGAACGTCGGCGTGGCCGAGCAGAACGGCAAGATCAAGAACACCGCCGTGATCGTCAACGGCGCGGTCAACAGCTCGGTCGGCTTCCTGTCGAGCGCCAACCAGAGCATCGCGCGCGCCACGCAGAACGGCCAGATCGGCCAGACCGCCATCGTCGCCCAGGGCGTCAACAACACGGCCGCCGGCTTCCTGAGCACGGCCGACCAGGAGATCGGCTTCGCCAAGGGCGACGGCAAGGTGCAGGGCAGCTTCGTCGGCGCAACCGGCGTGAGCAACGTGGCCGGCGGCTTCCTGGCCTCGGCGCACCAGCAGATCGGCGGAGCGCAAGGCAGCGGCAAGCTGAACAACTCGACCATCTTCGGCACCGGCCAGGTCAACACCGCGGCGGGCTTCCTGTCCACGGCCGACCAGAGCGTGGGGGTCGCCAAGTAAGTCGACGCCGCCACATCCGCAGCGCTGCGAGGCGCTGCCGAACGGCCATCCGGCCCGCCCGCGCACCGCTGCGCCGGCGGGCTTTGTCATGCCGGCCCCGCGAGCACTGCATCGATGAATTCGCTTGAACCGTTTGCGAAGACGACGCAACCCATGAGGTGGAAGCAGTCATCGCCGCCATCAACCTTCAGGACAAACCTCAGGAGAACTTCATGAACGCACGCCTCGCCACCACCGCCCGCATCGTCCTCGCCGCCATCGCGCTGGGCACCGGCGCCCACGCCTTCGCGGGGCAGGAACTGATGGGCGTCGACACGCGCTTCCGCGCCAAGATCGCCAAGGAAAAGATCCGCATCAGCGCCAAGGAGCGCGAGATGGACGAGAAGGGCAAGTCCCAGGGCAACACCCAGGACTCCAGCAGCTGCGGGAGCCAGAGCATCGGCAACATCGACACGGGCGGCCGCATCGGCGCATCGCCGCGCGAAGTGTTCGTCTTCGCCCCCAACGCCATCAACATCGTCGGCCGCGGCAGCTGCCGCTGAGCACGTCCCGCAACAGGGAGACATGACATGAACCCGCCCAAAGTCCTGCGCTGCCTCGCACTCGCCGCCGCCGTCGCGACCCTCGCAGGCTGCCAGACGCTCGAGGTCAAGCAACCCACCATCGACCAGACCAACGAGCTGCGCAAGGGTCCGGAAGACCGGCCCCAGCGCTCGATCACGGGCTTTTCGCATGCCTTGCGCTGCATGGACACGCTGCTGCTGGACTACGGCGTGCGCGACATCACGATGCTCACCGAAGAAATCACCGACGAGACCAAGAAGCTGAACGCCGGCACGCGCGACATGCTGATCTCGTCGGTGTCCGACATGTCGCGGCGCAGCCGGGCGGTGCGCCTGGTCGCCTTCGGCAAGGACACGTCCAACGTCATCAGCTACCTGGCCTCGGCGCAGAACGCCGCCGCCTACAACGCCATTCCGCTGTACGACATCAAGGGCTCGGTGTCGCAGTTCGACGAGAACCTGGTCAAGAACCAGAAGGACGCGGGCATCGGCTTCTCGCCCTTCATCAACCTCGGCGCCGCCAAGGACGCGGGCTCCAGCATGCTGGCGCTCGACCTGAGCGTGCTGACCACCAGCGACATGGCCGTGCTGGCCGGCGTCACATCGCGCAACTCGGTGATGATCCTCAAGCAGGGCAGCGGCATCGACGGCGATGCGGCGTACCACAAGTTCGGCATCAACTACAGCATGAACCTGGCCAAGGCCGAGGGCCAGACGCAGGCGCTGCGCGGGCTGGTCGAGCTGGCGGCCGTCGAGCTGATCGGCAAGCTGACCAAGACCCCCTACTGGACCTGCCTGGGCGTGTACGAGCCCAAGAAGAACGAAGAAACCCGCCTCGAGATGTTCGACTGGTACCACGCGATGGCGTCGACCCGCGTCGAGCTGATCGCCTACTTCCAGAACCAGCTGCGCCGCCGCTGGTTCTACGACGGCCCGATCGACGGCGAATTCAACCCGGCCATCGACGAGGCGATCGCGAACTACCGCGCCGCGCTGGGCCTGAGCCGCGAGGCGGTGCTGAACGAGGAATTCTTCTACGCCTTCCTCGCCGCCGACCACACGAAGATCAAGCGGCCCGACCAGCCGGCACGCTACGTCGCACCGCCCACGGTGGCAGGCGCACCCGGATCGGCGCCCGTGACAGCAGCAGCACCGCAGGCACCCGCCCCCGCGGCCGTCGCCAAGGCCGCAGCGGCACCGGCAGCCGAAGCAGCCCCGGCCCAGGCCCAGCCCGCGTCGCTGAAGCTCGCGCTGTCGACACCGAAGCAGCAGACCCGCTTCGCTCGCGGCGAGGCGATCAACCTGTCGCTCGCACCGTCGCACGATGCGCATGTCTACTGCTACCTGCAGGACGAGGAAGCCAAGGTCATCCGCTTCTTCCCGAACCGCTTCTCCCGCGACTCCCGCGTCGCCGCGTCCCAGCCGCTGGCCCTGCCCGGTGCGATGCGCTTCCAGCTGTCGATGAACACGAAGGGCGTGCCCGAAACCATCTCGTGCTTCGCGACCCAGCGCGACGTGATGGCCTCGATGCCGCAGACCCTGGTCGGCACCGACTTCGAACCCATCCCCGGCGCCACGCTCGAGACCGTTCGTGCCGCCTTCTTCAAAGCCAACGGCGGCACGCTCGCCCAGGAGAACATCCGTGTCCAAGCCAAGTGAATTCCAGCCCGGCCGTGGCAAGCGCCTGGGCCTCCGCCTCGCCGCCGTCACCGGTCTTGCCGCAGTCGCCGCAGTCGCCGTGGTCGCCGTGCTGCAGATGCCCCTCGGGGCGACGGCCGGTGTCGCCACCGTCACCGCGGCAGCCGCCACCGCCGACGACCGCACAGCGGCATCCCTGCCGCCTCTTCCCCCGGTGCCGGACGCCGCGCCGGCGAGCAAGCACAAGGGCTCCGGCAAGTACCGCCTGCGCTGCTGGCAATACGGTCGCCTGCTCTTCGACGAAGGCCCCGTCACCCTGGGCCCCGAGGCGCGGCAGGGCGCGAAGCTGGTGGCACTCGACAGGAACGGCGGTTCGGTGATCGTCACCGACTCCGGCTGGACCACCTGCCAGGCGCGGCC
>NZ_LYVO01000072.1 GCF_001984055.1 Variovorax sp. KK3 | reverse complement strand
TCCAGTCTCCCAGACCCTTCCGGGTGAACAACCTATTGAGACATCACAACTAGTTCGTACAGGCCGAAGCGGCGGCGCACCGCGCACGCCTGTTCGCGAGACACCGCGGAACCGGCTTTGCCGGGCCGCTGGTGTCGCCCCCGGTGAGGGGGTTGGCGGACCACACGAAGTGGGGGAGCCTGGGGGAGAGCTTAGACCCCCCAGGTGACGTCTTTGCCGTCGGCTTGGGATTCCTTGAGCATGTGCAACAGGGGCACGGCGCGTTGGTGCAGGCCGACGTGCTGGCGCTCGGCTTCGTCGTCATGGCCTTCGACCGCATAGTCGTCGTGGTTGTGCGAGTTCTTGCCTTCGCGTGCGATGGCGGCCTCTAGCGCGGCGATGGCCGCAGGCATCTGGTCGACGGTGATCACGCCCTGCTTCGACGGCGTCTTGCCGATGACGTCGAACAGCTGCCGGGCATGCGTCTCGAGCATCTTGAAGGGGGGAGCGGCGCGTGATTTGAATTCATAGAGCATGGAAGCCTCGCTTTACTTATAGATGTAGTCGCGGACAAAAGGGTACACCGATTGCGCGCCGTGCAGCGGCTGTGCCTTGACCTTTCCGTCGAGCTTGGTCGCGAGCATCTGGTGCAGCGCGATCCAGCCCTGCTCGAAGCTCATGGCCGACCCTGCAAGGTACAGGCGATAGGCGCGCAATACACGTCCCGCCTTGTCCTTGCCACTATGACGCTCGAGCACCTCGCGCGCATCGTCGAAGTGCGCCTCCAGCGCGTCGGACCAATGCCACAACGTGCGTGCGTAGTGCGGCCGCAAGTTCTCGGTGTCGACCATCTCGAGGCCGGCCGCGGCGGTCTCGCGCAGGATGCGCGTGACGTGCAGCAACTCGCCGCCCGGGAAGATGTACTTCTCGATGAAGTCGCCCAAGCCCGCGCCGAGCTGGGCATAGTTGACCTGCCCCGAGGTGATGCCGTGGTTCAGCACCAGGCCGCCGGGCTTGAGCAGCGCATTGATCTTGCCGAAATAGGCGCCCATGTTGGCACTGCCCACATGCTCGAACATGCCGACCGACGAGATCTTGTCGAAGGGCCGGCTCTCGTCGAGCTCGCGGTAGTCGCGCAGCTCCACGCGCACCCGGCCAGCGAGCCCCTTCTCTTCGATCAGCCGGCTGACGTGGGCGTGCTGGTTCTTCGACAGCGTGATGCCGGTGGCGTCGACGCCGTAGTGTTCGGCGGCCCACAACAGCAGCGCGCCCCAGCCGGCGCCGATGTCCAGGTAGCGATCGCCGGGCTGCAGCATGAGCTTGCGGCAGATCAGGTCGAGCTTGGCCTCCTGCGCCTGCGCCAGCGTCATGGAGTCGTCGCGGAAGTAGGCGCATGAGTAGACGCGGCGGGGGTCGAGCCACAGCGCATAGAAGTCGTCGGAGACGTCGTAGTGGAACTGGATCTGCTCGGCGTCCTTGCCCAGCGAATGCAGGCTGCGGGAGCGCGCGCTGTGCTGCAGGCGGGACCACCAGGTGTCCGTGGTCTGGGCCGGGTTGTGCGGCAGCAGGCCGACCGTGACGTCGATCAGGTCGCGCATGGCACCCTGGATCTGCACCTTGCCTTCGACGTAGGCCTCGCCGAGGGCGCCCAGTTGGCGTGCCGCCAGCTTGGCCAGCGCCGACCATTCGGTGAACGCCAGGGTGACACGCGAGCCGGGCCGGCCGAACTGGCGCCCATCGGGCAGCTGAAGCGTGACGGGCACCTGCAGCGATGACAGCTGCGACTCGATCTTCGGCAACAGGCTTGGCATGGACCGATTTTTGCCAGCGCGCGCAGCGTCGTCAACCGACCCCCCGAATTTCCCCTCCGGGCTTGCCCTGAGTTGACAGCCAATTGTTTAGGTCTAAACTATTGATCCATGAATAGCTTCGCATCTGACCTTCGGCGCATCCTGTGCATCGGCGGCGGCCCGGCCGGCCTCTACTTCGCGCTCCTGATGAAAGCCAGGAAGCCGTCGTTGGAGGTGACCGTGGTCGAGCGCAACCGCCCCTTCGACACCTTCGGCTGGGGCGTGGTGCTCAGCGACCAGACGCTCGACAACCTGCGCGCGGCCGACCCCGACACGGCAGCGCTGATCGGCAACGAATTCCACCACTGGGACGACATCCAGGTGTTCTTCAAGGGCCGCCAGGTGCGCTCGGGCGGCCACGGCTTCTGCGGCATCGGTCGCAAGCGGCTGCTCAACATCCTGCAGGAGCGCTGCCTGGCGCTGGGCGTGAAGCTGGTCTTCGAAACCGACGTGACGGACGACCAGGCCCTTGCCGCGCAGTACGACGCCGACCTGGTGATCGCCAGCGACGGCCTCAACAGCCGCATCCGCCAGCGCTATGCGGACGTGTTCGAGCCCGACGTCGACTTGCGCCAATGCCGCTTCGTCTGGCTCGGCACGCACCAGACCTTCGACGCCTTCACCTTCGCCTTCGAGCAGACCGAGCACGGCTGGTTTCAGGCGCACGCTTACCAATTCGACAACGACACCTCCACCTTCATCGTCGAGACGCCCGAAGAAGTCTGGAAGGCGCACGGGCTGGACCAGATGGAGCAGCCCGAGGCCATCGCCTTCTGCGAGAAGATGTTCGCGAAGTACCTGGGCGGCAATGCGCTGATCAGCAATGCGACGCACCTGCGCGGCTCGGCCAACTGGATTCGCTTTCCGCGCGTGGTGTGCAAGCACTGGACGCATCGGGTCGACGTGAATGGCCGCAGCGTGCCGGTGGTGTTGATGGGCGATGCGGCGCACACCGCCCACTTCTCGATCGGCTCGGGCACCAAGCTCGCGCTCGAAGATGCGATCGACCTGTGCAACGAGTTCGCTGGCGGCGGCGAGGTCGACGCGGTGCTCGAGGCCTACGAGGCGCGGCGCGGCGTCGAGGTGCTCAAGATCCAGAACGCGGCGCGCAACTCGACCGAGTGGTTCGAGAACGTGAAGCGCTACACGGGCATGGAGATCGAGCAGTTCGCGTATTCGCTGTTGACGCGGTCGCAGCGCATCAGCCACGAGAACCTGCGCCTGCGCGACACGCGCTGGCTGGGCGGCTACGAGCAGTGGCTCGCCGGCGGCAAGGCCCTGCCACCGATGCTGATGCCGCTCACGGTGCGCGGGCTCACGCTCAAGAACCGCATCATGGTGTCGCCGATGGCGACGTACAGTGCCGTCGACGGCGTGCCGCAGGATTTCCTGCTCGTGCACCTGGGCGCGCGTGCGCTGGGCGGCGCGGCAATCGTGTTCGTCGAGATGACCAGCCCCACACCCGAGGGTCGCATCACGCCCGGCTGCACGGGGCTCTACAACGACGAGCAATCGGCCGCCTTCAAGCGCATCGTCGATTTCGTGCACGCGCAGAGCAGCGCCAAGATCGGCATGCAGCTGGGCCACAGCGGGCCGAAGGGCTCGACGCAGCTCGGCTGGGACGAGATGGACGAGCCGCTGCCCCAAGGCAACTGGCCGCTGCTGGCGGCGAGCGCATTGGCGTACGGCGAACAGAACCAATTGCCGGCCGCGATGACCCGCGCGCACATGGACGAGCTGCGTGACCAATTCGTCGCATCGACGCGGCGGGCCGCGGAGGCCGGTTTCGACTGGCTCGAACTGCACTGCGCGCATGGCTACCTGCTGGCCTCCTTCATCAGCCCGCTGACCAACCAGCGCACCGACGAGTACGCGGGCAGCCTGGAAAACCGCTGCCGCTACCCGCTGGAAGTGTTCCGCGCCATGCGTGAGGCGTGGCCGGCCGAGCGGCCGATGAGCGTGCGGATCTCCGCGCACGACTGGGCGCCGGGCGGCAACACGGCCGACGACGCGGTCGAGATCGCGCGCTTTTTCAAGGACGCCGGCTGCGACTTCATCGACGTGTCGTCGGGCCAGACCACGCGGGCGGCGAAGCCCGTGTATGGGCGCATGTACCAGACGCCGTTCGCCGATCGCATCCGCAACGAGGTCGGCATCTCGACCATCGCGGTGGGTGCGATCACCGACGCCGACCAGGCCAACAGCATCATCGCGGCCGGCCGCGCCGACCTGTGCGCCGTGGCGCGTCCGCATCTGGCCGACCCGGCGTGGACGCTGCACGAGACCGCCAAGCTGCAGAGCCGCGACATCGAATGGCCGCGCCAGTACCTGAGCGGCCGCGACCAGATGTACCGCGAGATCGCCAAGCAGCAGCAGCTGGCTGCCGCCATGGCGGCGAGCAACGCGCCCCGCAATCAGGAAGAGGAGCAATAGCATGGACCTCGAAGCGCGGGCCCACAGCGAACATCCGGACGAACTGCGGCTCTGGCTGCGTCTCCTGACCTGCACGCAGCTGATCGAGAAGCAGGTGCGCAACGGGTTGCGCGAGCAATTCGCCACCACCTTGCCTCGCTTCGACCTGATGTCGCAGCTGGAGCGTGCACCCGACGGCATGAAGATGAACGAGCTGTCGCGTCGCATGATGGTCACCGGCGGCAACGTCACCGGCATCACCGACCAGCTGGTGACCGAAGGGCTGGTGGAGCGCGTCGACGTCGAGGGCGACCGCCGCGCCTGGCGCGTGCGGCTCACGACGCGCGGGCGCCGGCTGTTCAACGAGATGGCGCAACAGCACGAGGCCTGGATCGTCGACGCCTTCGCGGGACTCAGCGCGAAGGAGATCACGCAACTTCACAAGCTGCTCGGCAAGGTCAAGCAGCATTCCCATCAGCAACTGGCGGAGACCGTATGAAGCATTACATCGGCGCAGGCAATCCCATGCGCGCGCAGTTCGAGCCGAAGGCCGGCTACCAGGCCGAGCACTTCAGCTGGGCCTTCGAAGCCGGCGTCGGCACCGTGACCCTGAACCGGCCCGAGCGCAAGAACCCGCTGACCTTCGACTCCTATGCGGAGCTGCGCGACCTTTTTCGCGCGCTGTACTTCGCGAGCGACGTCAAGGCGATCGTGGTGAACGGCGCGGGTGGCAATTTCTGCTCGGGCGGCGACGTGCACGAGATCATCGGCCCGCTGACGAAGATGCGGATGCCGGAGCTGCTCGAGTTCACCCGCATGACCGGCGACCTGGTGAAGGCCATGCGCCACTGCCCGCAGCCCATCGTGGGTGCGATCGACGGCGTGTGCGCCGGCGCGGGCGCCATGATCGCTTTGGCCTGCGACCTGCGCTACGGCACGGCGGCGACGAACACCGCCTTCTTGTTCACGCGCGTCGGCTTGGCCGGCGCCGACATGGGTGCCTGCGCTTTGCTGCCGCGCGTGATCGGCCAGGGCCGCGCTTCGGAGCTGCTGTTCACGGGGCGCGCCATGACCGCGCAGGAAGGCCATGCGTGGGGCTTCTTCAACGCGTTGCACGAGAGCGATGCGCTTCTGCCTGCTGCAAGCGCGGTGGCGCGCAAGCTCGCGGAGGGCCCGAGCTTCGCGCATGGCATGACCAAGACCATGTTGTCGCAGGAGTGGTCGATGACCATCGATCAGGCGATCGAATCGGAAGCGCAAGCGCAGGCGATCTGCATGCAGACCGACGACTTCAAGCGCGCCTTCGAAGCCTTCGCGGCCAAGCGCAAGCCGGTGTTCGGTGGAGACTGAAGACATGGCAGCATCCGCGACGCATCCTTCGACAGCGCACCTGGCGCTGCCTTTCTTCGATGAAGCGCACCGTGCGCTGTCGAGCGAGCTGTTGCCATGGGCGGCTGCCCAGTCGGTGGACGAGCGCGACGATCGCGCGGCCTGCCGCGACTGGGTAAAGCGCTTGGGGGAAGGCGGCTGGCTACGTTACTGCGTGCCCGCGGCATCGGGTGGCGCGCTCGAGCGGCTGGATTCGCGTGCACTGGTGCTGCTGCGCGAGACGCTGGCTTTTCATTCGCCGCTGGCCGATTTCGCGTTTGCCATGCAGGGACTGGGCAGCGGGGCCATCACGCTGGCCGGCACCGCCGCACAGCAGCAGGACTACCTGCGCGCCGTGTCGAAGGGCGAGAAGATCGCCGCCTTCGCGCTCTCCGAGCCGGACGCCGGCTCCGACGTGGGCGCGATGGCGATGCAGGCCACGGCCACACCGCAAGGCTGGCGCCTGGACGGCGAGAAGACGTGGATCAGCAATGGCGGCATCGCGGACTTCTATTGCGTGTTCGCCAAGACCGATGCGAATGCCGGCTCGCGGGGCATCACGGCTTTCGTGGTCGATGCGAGCGCGCAAGGCCTGGACACCTCGGCGCATATCGACGTGATGGCGCCGCATCCGCTGGCAACGCTGCGCTTCGAAGGATGCAGCGTGCCGCGCGAGGCGCAGCTCGGCGAGTTGAACGGCGGCTTCAAGCTTGCGATGCGGACGCTGGACATCTTTCGCGCATCGGTGGCCGGCGCAGCACTGGGCATGGCGCGCCGCGCCTTGGCCGAGGCGGTGCATCATGCGAGCAAACGCCGCATGTTCGGGCAGACGCTGGCCGACTTCCAGCTTACGCAGGCCAAGCTCGGCGAGATGGCCGCGCTGATCGACAGCGCGGCGCTGCTGACCTACCGCGCGGCATGGATGCGCGACGAGAGCGAAGCACGCGGCGGCCCGCCAGCAGGCGACATCACCGCCGCGGCGGCGATGGCCAAGATGTGCGCCACCGAGAACGCCAGCCGCGTCATCGACATGGCGCTGCAGATGCACGGCGGCCTGGGCGTGAAGGTCGGCACGAAGGTCGAGAGCCTGTATCGCGACATCCGGTCGCTGCGCATTTACGAAGGCGCGACGGAAGTGCAGCAGTTGATCATCGGCAAGTCGGTCTTGCGGAGTGCGTCATGAGCGCACAGGTCGATCGCTTCGTACACGACCGACTGCCGCCGGCGGACCAGTTGCCGATCTTTCGTTACGACCTGCCCGAACTGCAGCTGCCGGACCAGCTGAATCTGGTGGAGGAACTGCTCGACAAGGCCGCAGCCAAGCCCTGGGCCGATCGGCCGATGCTGCGCTCGCCGAGCCGGACCTTGAGCTACGCCGAGGCTGCGGTCGAAGTCAATCGCATCGCGCAAGTACTGGTCGACGACCTCGGCTTGGTGCCGGGCAACCGGGTGCTGTTGCGCGGCGGCAATTCCATCGGCATGGCCCTCAGTTGGTTGGCCGTGGTGAAGGCGGGCTTGATCGCGGTCGCGACCATGCCGCTGCTGCGCGCCAAGGAACTGGGCGACGTCATCGAGAAGGCGCAGCCGGTGGTCGCGTTGTGCGATGGTCGCTTGCTCGATGAATTGCAGACTGCGCAGCGGGCTCATCCCGTGCTCGCGGCAGTGCTTGCCTTCAACCAGCCGCAGGTGGAAGGGTCGCTTGAGATGCGGGCCGCCGCGAAGAGCGGTGTGTTCGCCGCATGCCCGACCGCCACCGACGACATCGCCCTGCTGGCCTTCACATCGGGCACGACGGGCAAGCCGAAGGCGCCTGTGACCACGCACCGCGATGTGCTGGCGATGTGCGAGACGTGGCCGCGTCATGTGCTGCGTGCGCGCAGCGACGACATCGTGATCGGGTCGCCACCGCTGGCCTTCACCTTCGGGCTCGGCGGGCTGCTGATCTTTCCGATGTGGGCCGGCGCTTCGGTGTATTTCAATGACGCGCCGTACACGCCGGAAGGCATGGTCAAGACGATCCGCGAGGTCGGCGCGACCATCAGCTATACCGCGCCGACCTTTTATCGGCAGATGGCGCCCTTCGCCAAGGCCCTGGGCGTGCCCACGCTGCGCATCAGCGTGAGCGCCGGCGAAGCCTTGCCCGACGCGACACGCGTGCTGTGGAAGGACGCCACCGGCATCGAAATGCTGGACGGGATCGGCGGCACGGAGGTGTTTCACATCTACATCTCGGCAGCAGGGAATGAGGTGCGGCGAGGCGCCGTCGGCAAAGCCGTGCCAGGATTCACCGCGAAAGTGGTCGACGAAGCCGGCAACGAAGTGCCGCGCGGGACCGTCGGCAAGCTGGCCATGATCGGGCCGGTCGGCTGTCGCTATCTGGACGACCCGCGCCAGGCCAACTACGTGAAGCAGGGCTGGAACTACCCGGGCGACGCCTTCGTGCAGGACGAGGATGGCTACTTTTTCTATCAGTCACGCGCCGACGACATGATCATCACGGCGGGCTACAACGTGGGCGGTCCGGAGGTGGAGGATGCGTTGCTCCAGCATCCGGCCGTGGCCGAATGCGGCGTGATCGGAAAGCCCGACGCGGAACGCGGAATGATCGTCAAGGCCTTCTGCGTGCTCAAGCCCGGCCATGCCGGTGACGCAGCGTTGGTCAAGACACTGCAAGACCACGTCAAAGCCACCATCGCTCCCTTCAAGTACCCACGCGAGATCGAGTTCGTCGCCGGCCTGCCGCGCACCGAGACCGGCAAGCTCCAACGATTCAAACTGAGGCAAGACACACCATGAACAAACTCCTGCAACCGCCCGGCTGGGCACCTCCCAAGGGCTACGCCAACGGCGTCGCCGCGCGCGGCACGATGCTCTTCGTCGGCGGCCAGGTGGGCTGGGATGCGCAGCAGCAATTCGTCTCCGACGATTTCATAGAACAGACCGGCCAAGCCCTGCGCAACATCGTGGAGATCCTGCGCGAAGGCGGCGCCGGACCGGAACACATGGTGCGGATGACCTGGTATGTGACCGATCGAGATGAATACAACCGGCGCCTGAGCGAACTGGGCCCGGTCTATCGAGACGCGATGGGTCGCAATTTTCCGGCGATGACTTGCGTGCAGGTGGCTGCGCTGGTGGAGGCACGTGCCAAGGTCGAGATCGAGGTCACGGCGGTTGTGCCTGACTGAGTGCGATTGATCGAGGCTTGGGACTTTGGCCTTGAGCGTCAGGCCTCGGACCTTGAGGTTTTGAGGCCTCGGGCCTCTGCTTTTAGTTCCGCTCTCCGCCGTGTTGGAGCGTTGGATTCCGCTCAACAACCGCGCAGCGCCTTAGGGATGGTTGCCGCCCTCGGCGTTGGGGTCGGACAGGATCAGCGCCGCCCGGTACGCGGCCCGACCGGCCACCTTCGTGTCTGCGGCCAACTTCTTCCAAAGCTCCTCGCGCTCCATCGGCGACAAGACTTCCGGCTGGTCGATCAGCGAATGAGCAATGGCTAGCAGCGAAATAGCCGAGGTAAGACAAAAACTGAGGGCGGATAGCGTCGGGCGGTCGCGGTAATTCGCCGCTTCATCCCGGCGAATTTCTTCGCGTTCTTTTTCGTCCAGCGCCAGCAGATCGGTGTTCGAGTGGAACGGAACGGCCGGCTGATTCGTGAATACTGAATCGACGGCTTTCTGGACTGCGTCCATCGCGTTTTCGATGAGTTCTCGCGAAATGGAAGTCTCAGTCATGAAATTGTTGCCTCCGCCAGGCGTGGACTTATTTGCTCGGTTGAGCGTGAACTTGTGGCCTAAATGTTAAGCACCGACCGGGGCTCGATCCATGACTTTTGTCACACAGAATCGCGGTTTGGGGGAAAGTTTGGCCAAAACGAGTAGCTTCTACCTACTGGATAGGAAGCAAGAGCCGTCAAGCTCGACCGAATCCTCAGATGCCCCACTCAACCACCGATCTTCGCGAGCCAGGTCACCAAACGCCAATTGAATGCCAACCGGAGGCAAAAACAAAAACGCCCACCAAAGTGGGCGTCTTGCAAATCAGCGGTGAGTCCCGCTTCAATTTGGTTGCGCGAGCAAGATTTGAACTTGCGACCTTTGGGTTATGAGCCCAACGAGCTACCAGGCTGCTCCATCGCGCGGCAGATGAATATTATAGCTTATTCTTCGCCCTGCTCGTCAGCAGGGGTATCGGAAATTTCAGGACGATCCACCAGTTCGACCAAAGCCATCGGGGCGTTGTCGCCGACGCGGAAGCCCATCTTCAGGATTCGCGTGTAGCCGCCCGGCCGAGCTTGATAGCGCGGGCCGAGTTCGCCGAAGAGCTTGACCACGCTGTCGCGGTCGCGCAGCCGATTGAACGCCAGCCGCTTGTTGGCGACGGTATCCTTCTTCGCCAGCGTGATCATGGGCTCGATCACGCGGCGCAGTTCCTTGGCCTTGGGCACCGTGGTCTTGATGGCTTCATGCTCGATGAGCGAATTCATCATGTTCTGCAGCATCGCTTGGCGGTGCGAGCTGGTGCGGTTGAGTTTGCGGAGTCCGTGTCCGTGACGCATGGTGAGTTCCTTTCCTTATCAATGCGCGGGGCCGTGTCAGGTACCTCGCGTTCACCAGTTACGAATGAATGAGAAGGACGAGGCCCGAACGGGCTCGTCGCCTCTCGATTACCTCTTGTCGAGACCAGCCGGCGGCCAGCTTTCGAGCTTCATCCCCAAGGTCAGGCCGCGCGAGGCAAGCACTTCCTTGATTTCGTTGAGCGACTTGCGACCCAGATTCGGGGTCTTGAGAAGCTCGTTCTCGGTGCGCTGAATCAGGTCACCGATGTAGTAAATGTTCTCGGCCTTCAAGCAATTGGCCGAGCGCACAGTGAGTTCGAGCTCGTCGACCGGGCGCAGCAGGATCGGATCGAATTGCTGGGCGCTCCGCGGCGCAGGCTGGTCGAATGCGGCGAGTTCACCCCCTTCCAGTTGCGCGAACACCGCGAGTTGCTCGACCAGGATCTTGGCCGAGGCGCGCACGGCGTCTTCGGCGCTGATCGCACCGTTGGTCTCGATCTCGAGAAGCAGCTTGTCGAGGTCGGTGCGCTGTTCGACGCGGGCGCTTTCGACCGTGTAGCTCACGCGCTTCACCGGCGAGAAAGACGCGTCGAGGACGATACGTCCGATCGACTTGGTCGGCTCGTCTGCATAGCGACGCATGGTGCCGGGCACATAGCCGCGGCCCTTCTCGACCTTGATCTGCATGTCGAGCTTGCCACCTTGCGACAGATGGGCGATGACATGATCAGGGTTGATGATCTCGACGTCGTGAGGCGTCTGGATGTCGGAAGCCGTCACCGCACCTTCGCCATCCTTGCGCAGGCTTAGCGTGACTTCATCGCGGTTGTGAAGCTTGAACACCACGCCCTTCAGGTTGAGCAGGATGTTGACGACGTCTTCCTGAACGCCGTCGATCGAGGAGTACTCATGCAGCACGCCGGCGATCGTCACTTCGGTGGCAGAGTAGCCCACCATCGAGGAAAGCAGTACGCGACGCAGCGCGTTGCCGAGCGTGTGGCCATAGCCGCGCTCGAAAGGCTCGAGCGTGACCTTGGCTTTGTTGGCGGCAAGTTGCTCGACCTGAATGGTCTTGGGTTTCAACAGGGTGGTTTGCATGCAGACTTCCTCTCAATACCCCCGGCTCGTTACACCGGTAAGGCTGGTGAAGTGCCCGGCCGCGGCGATCGCGGCAGGGAACAAAAAATCAACGTTCGGCCCGCCGATCGGCGGGTCGTTCTCGCCTGCTTAGCGCGAGTACAGTTCGACGATCAGCGACTCATTGATGTCGGCGCCGAACTCGTCGCGATCGGGCACTTTCTTGAAGGTGCCTTCGGCCTTGTCGATGTTCACTTCGACCCAGGCCGGAATGCCGACTTGCTGGGCCAGTTGAAGCGCCTCGACGATGCGGTTCTGCTTCTTCGACTTGTCGCGCACCGCGACCACGTCGCCGGTCTTGACCAGGTACGACGGGATGTTGACCGACTGGCCATTGACCGTGATCGCCTTGTGCGACACGAGCTGGCGCGCTTCGGCACGGGTGGAGCCGAAGCCCATGCGGTACACGACGTTGTCCAGCCGCGATTCGAGCAGGAACAGCAGGTTCGCGCCGGTGTTGCCACGGCGACGATCGGCTTCCTCGAAGTAGCGGCGGAATTGCTTCTCGAGCACGCCGTACATGCGCTTGACCTTCTGCTTCTCGCGCAGTTGCAGTCCGAAATCGGAGGTGCGTTGGCCGGAGGTGCGACCGTGCTGACCGGGCTTGGAGTCGAACTTCGCCTTGTCCTGAATGGAGCGGCGGGCGCTCTTGAGGAAAAGGTCGGTGCCTTCGCGGCGGGAGAGTTTGGCCTTGGGGCCGAGGTAGCGTGCCACTTGATCTTCCTTTGTTCATCTGCCGCAGAGTCGTCTGCGGGAGCCATCAGCGGAGAGCCGACGGCGGTGGGCTTGTCAAAAACAAAAAACAAAACGCGCAGCCGGCCCAAGAGCTGGCTGCGCCTGGCGACTTCGCCTCAGATGCGACGGCGCTTCTGGGGACGGCAGCCGTTGTGCGGAACCGGCGTCACATCCGAGATCGAGTTGATCCGGATGCCGAGCGCGGCCAGCGCACGCACCGACGATTCGCGACCCGGGCCAGGGCCCTTGATCTCGACATCGAGGTTCTTGATGCCTTGTTCGACCGCAGCACGACCCGCCACTTCGGATGCGACCTGAGCAGCGAAAGGCGTCGACTTGCGCGAGCCCTTGAAACCTTGGCCGCCCGAGGACGCCCACGACAGGGCGTTGCCCTGGCGATCGGTGATCGTGATGATCGTGTTGTTGAACGAAGCGTGCACGTGCGCGATGCCGTCCGCAACGTTCTTGCGGACCTTCTTGCGAACGCGCTGTGCGGCGTTGTTGGCAGGAGCTTTAGCCATGCTTGTCTATCCTTACTTCTTCAGGGACTGCGCCGCCTTGCGCGGACCCTTGCGAGTACGGGCATTGGTGCGCGTGCGCTGCCCGCGCATGGGCAGGCCGCGACGGTGACGGAAGCCGCGGTAGCAGCCGATGTCCATCAAACGCTTGATGTTCATCGTCGTCTCGCGGCGCAGGTCGCCTTCGATGGTGAAAAGCGCGATCTGGTCGCGGATCTTCTCCAGATCGGCGTCGGTCAGATCCTTGATCTTCTTCGAGTAATCGATGCCGCTCGCTTCGCAAATCTTGCGAGCGCGCGTACGACCGATGCCGAAGATGGCGGTCAGGCCGATCTCGGCGTGCTTGTGCGGCGGAATGTTGATGCCAGCAATACGTGCCATGTGCGTCCTCTTAAATCAGTAGTGCTCAACCCTGGCGCTGCTTGTGGCGCGGGTCGGTGCAGATCACGCGCACGACACCTTTGCGGCGGATGATCTTGCAATTGCGGCAGATGGTCTTGACCGAAGCCGAAACTCTCATTTCACTCTCCTAAAACTGTTCAACCCGGCGACTCACTTCGCCTTAAACACGATGCGAGCCCGGCCCAAGTCAACCATCTGGATGACATCGTCCTTCGACATCTTCACTTCGTCTGCTAAGAGGTCTTGAAGTTGGCCTTCTTGAGCAGTGATTCATATTGCTGGGACATCATGTAGTTCTGCACCTGGGCCATGAAGTCCATGGTGACCACCACGATGATCAGCAACGACGTGCCGCCAAAATAAAACGGCACGTTGTATTTGAGGATCAGGAACTCAGGCAGCAGGCAGACGAAGGTGATATACACCGCGCCCGCCAGCGTGAGGCGAACCAGGATCTTGTCGATGTAGCGGGCGGTCTGGTCACCCGGACGAATGCCCGGAATGAACGCACCACTCTTCTTCAAGTTATCTGCCGTCTCGCGGCTGTTGAACACCAACGCCGTGTAGAAGAAGCAGAAGAACACGATCGCCGCTGCATAGAGCAACACGTAGATCGGCTGGCCCGGGGTCAGCGCGCTCGCGATGTCCTTGATCCAGCGCATGCTATCGCCCGTGCTGAACCAGCTCACCACCGTTGTCGGCAGCAGGATGATCGACGAAGCGAAGATGGGCGGGATGACCCCAGCCATATTCAGCTTCAGCGGCAGATGCGAAGACTGCCCGCCGTACACCTTATTGCCCACCTGCCGTCGTGCGTAGTTCACCAGGATCTTGCGCTGGCCCCGCTCGACGAAAACCACGAAATAGGTGACCAGGATGACCACTGCCACGATGAACAGCGCGGCGATCACGTTCATGGCGCCGGTACGAACCAGTTCCAGCAGGCCACCGATCGCGCTGGGGAGGCCAGCGGCGATACCCGCGAAGATCAGGATCGAGATGCCGTTACCCAGGCCTCGCTCGGTGATCTGCTCTCCGAGCCACATCAGGAACATCGAACCGGCCGTCAGGCTGATCATCGCGGTCAGGCGAAAGCCGAAACCAGGGGCGATCACCAAGCCTGCCGACGACTCCAGCGCCACAGCAATGCTGAAGGACTGGAACAACGCCAAGCCAAGCGTGCCGTAGCGGGTGTACTGCGTGATCTTGCGCCGGCCAGCCTCGCCTTCTTTCTTCAGCTGCTCGAAGGTCGGCACCACGTAGGTCATCAGTTGCATGATGATCGACGCGGAGATGTACGGCATGATGCCCAACGCGAACACGGTGAAGCGCGACAGCGCACCGCCCGAGAACATGTTGAACAGGCTCAGAATGCCGCCCTGCTGTCCCTGGAACAACTGTGCGAGTTGATCCGGGTTGATGCCCGGCACCGGGATGTGCGCGCCGATGCGGTAGACCACGAGAGCGAGCAGCAGAAAGACCAGTCGGCGACGGAGGTCACCGAACTTGCCAGTCTTTGCGAGCGTCGCCGCGTTGGTTGCCACTATGACCTTCTTTCCCTTGTGATCAGGCGACGCTGCCGCCAGCCGCTTCGATCGCAGCCTTGGCGCCGGCGGTTGCGCCGATACCCGTCAGCTTGACGGCCTTGGTCAGCTCGCCCGACTTGACGACCTTCACGACCTTGGCGATCTGCCCAACGAGCCCCGCTTGCTTGAGAGCCAACAGGTCGACCTCACCCAAACCGAGCTTTTCCAGCGCGGTCAGCGTCACTTCGGCGTTGTACTTGAGCGATTGCGACTTGAAGCCACGCTTCGGCAGCCGGCGCTGCAGCGGCATTTGACCGCCTTCGAAGCCGACTTTGTGGAAGCCACCCGCGCGCGACTTCTGACCCTTGTGACCGCGGCCTGCGGTCTTGCCCAGGCCGGAGCCGATACCACGGCCGACACGGCGCTTGGCGTGCTTGGCGCCATCTGCCGGCTTGATGCCATTGAGTTCCATATGCGTCTCTCTTAGAGCACTTTGACCAGATAGCTGATCTTGTTGATCATGCCGCGGACCGCGGGCGTGTCTTCCAGCTCGCTCACGCTGTTGACTTTGCGCAGACCCAGCCCGCGCACGGTGTCGCGATGCGATTGCTTGGTGCCAATCGGGCTTTTGACCAATTGCACCTTGAGCGTTTGTTGTTGTGCCATGAAGCTGCTCCCGGTCAGGCGAAGAGTTGCTCGACGGTCAGGCCACGCTTGGCCGCGACTTCGGACGCCGTGGTCGAGTTGCGCAGGCCGTCCAGCGTGGCGCGAACCATGTTGTAGGGGTTCGACGAACCATGGCTCTTGGCCACGATGTCGGTGATGCCCATGACTTCGAACACGGCGCGCATCGGGCCGCCGGCGATGATGCCGGTACCCTTGGGCGCCGGAATCATGACCACCGAGGCGGCGCCATGATGGCCCGTCACGCGGTGATGCAACGTGCCGTTCTTGATCGACACCTTCATCAAATTGCGGCGCGCTTCTTCCATCGCCTTCTGCACGGCGGCGGGCACTTCCTTCGACTTGCCCTTGCCCATGCCGACGCGACCGTCACCGTCACCGACCACGGTCAGTGCAGCGAAACCAAGGATACGACCACCCTTCACCACCTTGGTGACGCGGTTGATCGCGATCATCTTCTCGCGCAGACCGTCCTCGGGGCCTTCGCTCTGCGTTCTTGCCTGAATCTTTGCCATTTTGAATCTCGTGTCCGGTTAGAACTGCAGACCGGCTTCGCGGGCCGCATCGGCCAACGCCTTGACGCGGCCGTGGTAGGCGAAGCCAGCGCGGTCGAAAGCGACCTTCTCGATACCGGCAGCCTTCGCCTTTTCGGCGATGCGCTTGCCGATGACCGTGGCTGCGGCCGCGTTGCCGCCCTTGCCCGAGCCACCCAGCGTGGTGCGCACTTCGGCTTCGGCCGTCGAAGCCGTGGCGATCACCTTGGTGCCGTCGTCGGAGATGACGGTGGCATAAATGTGCAGGTTGGTGCGGTTCACCGTCAGGCGCGCCACGCCTTGCGTTGCAATGCGGATGCGGGTCTGGCGCGAACGGCGAAGACGCTGTGCTTTCTTGGTCAACATCATTTTGCTGCCCCTTATTTCTTCTTGGTCTCTTTGATCACGATCTTCTCGTCCGAGTACTTGATGCCCTTGCCCTTGTAGGGCTCGGGCGGACGAACAGCGCGGATCTCAGCGGCCACTTGGCCGACGCGTTGGCGATCGGCACCCTTGATCACGATCTCGGTCGGAGTGGGCGTCGCCACCGTGATGCCCTGAGGCATGTCCTTGTTGACCGGGTGCGAGTAACCGACCTGCAGGTTGAGCTTGGCGCCTTGCGCCTGGGCCTTGTAGCCCACGCCAACCAGGTTCAGCTTCTTCTCGAAGCCCTTGGTCACGCCGACCACCATGTTGTTGACCAGCTGGCGCATCGTGCCGCTCATGGCGTTCGCTTCACGCGACTCGTTGGCGGGCTCGAAGTTCAGCTTGCCATCTTTGCTGACAACCTTCACCAGCGCATTGGGCGCCAGGCTGAGCGCACCGCCCGCACCCTTGACGCTGATCTGGTCATCCTTGATCGCCACATCCACGCCTTGCGGGATGTCGATCGGCATTTTTCCTACTCGGGACATTTCAGTGTTCTCCTCGATGTCTCGGTCAAGCGACGTAGCACAGCACTTCGCCGCCCACACCGCTGGCGCGAGCCTTGCGGTCGGTCATCACACCCTTGGGCGTGGTGACGATGGCGACGCCCAGGCCGTTCTGCACCTGCGGAATCGCGGCACTGGCCTTGTAGACGCGCAGGCCCGGACGGCTCACGCGCTCGATGCGCTCGATGACCGGACGGCCGGCGTAGTACTTCAGCGAAATCTCGAGCTCGCTCTTGCCGGCTTCGGTTTTGACCTGGAAGCCGTCGATGTAGCCCTCGTCCTTCAACACCTGCGCGATCGCGACCTTCACCTTGGAAGACGGAACCGACACAGTGGGCTTCGCCACCATCTGCGCGTTACGAATACGCGTCAGCAGGTCGGCAATGGGATCACTCATGCTCATGTTGTTTGCTCCTGCCTGGCTTACCAGCTGGCCTTGGTGACACCCGGGATGTCGCCGCTGAAAGCCAGTTCGCGGATCTTCGCGCGGGCCAGACCGAACTGGCGGAACGTGCCGCGCGGACGGCCCGTGATCTCGCAGCGATTGCGCTGACGGGTCGGGTTTGCGTTGCGCGGGAGCTTCTGCAAGCCCAGGCGGGCAACCGCACGCTCTTCGTCGGTCTTCTTGGCGTCGTTGGCGATCGCCTTCAGTTCCGCATGCTTGGCGGCGTACTTTGCGACCAGTTTTTCTCGCTTGAGCTCGCGCTCGATCAAAGCTACTTTAGCCACAAGTCACCTCAGTTCTTGAACGGGAAACGGAAGCCCGCGAGAAGCGCCTTGGCTTCCTCGTCGGTCTTGGCCGTTGTCGTGATGCTGATATTGAGGCCGCGCAGGGCGTCGACCTTGTCGTACTCGATCTCGGGAAAAATGATCTGCTCTTTCACGCCGATGTTGTAGTTACCACGGCCATCGAAGGCCCGGCCCGAGATACCACGGAAGTCGCGCACGCGGGGCAGAGCCACCGTCACGAAGCGATCCAGGAACTCGAACATCTGGACGCCACGCAGCGTCACCATGCAACCGATCGGCTGGTTCTCGCGGATCTTGAAGCCGGCGATGGCCTTCTTCGACTTCGTCACGACGGGCTTCTGGCCGGCGATCTTGGTCAAGTCGGCGACGGCGTTTTCGAGCACCTTCTTGTCGGCGACCGCCTCACCCACACCCATGTTGAGCGTGATCTTGGTCAGGCGCGGAACCTGCATCGGCGACTTGTAGCCGAACTTCTCGGTCAGTTCCTTCGCGACCTTTTCGCGGTAGTGTTCTTGCAAACGTGCCATGTGAGTACCCCTTAGGCGACCTTGATTTCTTCGCCGCTGGACTTGAAGACGCGCACGCGCTTGCCGTCCGTGACCTTGATGCCCACGCGATCGGCCTTGCCGGTCGCGGCATTGAAGATCGCCACGTTGGATTGATGAATGGGCATGGCCTTTTCGACGATGCCGCCAGTCGTGCCCTTGAGGGGGTTCGGCTTGGTGTGCTTCTTGACGAGGTTCACACCGTCGATGACGAGGTGCGAGTCGTCTTTGCGCAGCGACACAGTGCCACGCTTGCCTTTGTCGCGCCCGGCCAACACGATGACCTGGTCGCCCTTGCGAATCTTGTTCATGGCGAGATGTCCTTACAGAACTTCGGGTGCCAGCGACACGATCTTCATGAACTTCTCGGTGCGCAGCTCGCGCGTGACCGGTCCGAAGATGCGGGTGCCGATGGGCTCCAGCTTGGCGTTGAGCAGAACGGCGGCATTGCCGTCGAACTTGACGAGCGAACCGTCGGCGCGACGGATGCCCTTGGCGGTGCGCACGACCACGGCGCTGTAGATCTCGCCCTTCTTGACGCGACCACGCGGGGCGGCTTCCTTGATGCTGACCTTGATGACGTCGCCCACGCTGGCATAACGCCGCTTGGAGCCACCGAGCACCTTGATACACAGGACGGATTTCGCGCCCGTGTTGTCGGCCACATCGAGCCTGGATTCAGTTTGGATCATTTCGTGTATTCCCAACTTGTACCGGTCCCCGTCCCTGGAGATCCCCGAGGATCGAAGGACGGTTGCGGTCAGTCTTGGGCCCGTCGTCCACGCGCCGAAACCACTTCGACGCGCTTCCGCTGGGCAGAAGCTTCTTGCCTTTGAAAGGCGAAGCCCGCGATTATGGCGTGGCACTTCTGGGCTGTCAACCGACAACTTTGGCCAACGTACGAGGCCGATAGACTTCCTGGCTTGACCGCCGCTCTCCCCGCCCCGTCCGACCGTGGCCGCCGCCGATTGCTCCTTGCGGGCGCCTGTTTGGTCACGGCGTTCGGGCTAGGCGGCTGCCGGGTAACGCAGGCCGCTCCCTCTGCTCCGAAGGTGCCATCGCGCCTGCGGTTTGTGGCAGAGGCGCGATGGCCCCACCGGCCGCATTTCGACGGAAGCACCATCGGTGGCCTGTCCGCGATCGACTACGACCATGCCAAAGGTGAGTACCTGCTTCTTTGCGACGATAGATCAGACTTCGCTCCGGCACGCATTTATGCGGCGAAGTGGGCGGCTTCCAACAAAGGGGCTCGGCCCGAAGCCGTCGGTCGAATGACGCTGCGCCAGCGCGATGGCAGTGCGTGGCCGTCGAGAAGGCAAGCACCCGCCGATGTTCCCGTGATCGATCCCGAGGCGCTGCGCTGGCGCCCCGACACCGGAACGCTGCTGTGGACCACAGAGGGCGACGTCCGCCGCGGCTTCGGCCCTGCCTTCTTCGAATCCCAGAGAGACGGCACGCTCATCAGGGAGATTCCCCTGCCGCCGCTCTTCCACGCCGACCCTGATCGCCGCCGCGGCCCGCGCGACAACCTCGGCTTGGAAGGCCTCGCCCTAACGTCGGATGGCCGGCACGCCTGGCTCGCCATGGAAAACGCGCTGATCCAGGACGGCCCCAGCCCGACCCTCGCAGCGCCGGGCGGCCCCTGCCGGTTCACGCAGGTCGACCTGGCCAGCGGCAAGCCGAGCCGCCAGATCGCCTATGTGCCCGACGCCATCCCTGTGCGCCCCTTGCTTCCAGGCACCTACGCGGACAACGGCGTGAGCGAAATCCTCATGATCGACGACCACCGCATGCTGGTGCTGGAGCGCGCCTACGCCACCGGCACCGGCAACTCGCTGCGCCTGTACGAGATCGACACCCGCGGCGCCACCGACACACTCCCCCTGGAGCGATTGAGCGCGGACAATCACCGCCCGGCCTCCAAGACCCTGGTCGCCGACTTCACCACCCTGGGCCTCACGCGCCTGGACAACTTCGAAGGCATGTGCTGGGGCCCGCAGCGAGCGGACGGCAAGCGCCTGCTGGTGGTGGTGAGCGACGACAATTTCAATCCGCTGCAGGTCACGCAGTTCGCCGCCTTCGAATTCACTGGATAGCCACATGAACATCGCCGTCACCTTCCTGCCCCGCCAGGAGCGGGCACCTCTGCCGCCGATCGGCTTCATCGGCGGCGGCAACATGGCCAGCGCCATCATCGGCGGGCTCATCAAACGACAAGTTCCGGTCGAGACCTTCGAAGTGGTCGAACCCTCCGCCGAGGCGCGCGAGCGGCTTCAGCACGAATTCGGAATCACCGCGCAAGAAAAGGCCGGGGTGCCCCTCGGCCGCTGCGAACTGATCGTCTGGGCGGTCAAGCCTCAGACCTTCGCCCAAGCGGCGTCGGCTGCCGGCACCTTTGCGAAGAACGCGCTGCATCTCAGCGTCGCTGCGGGCATCCCTTCCGAAAGCATCGCGCGTTGGCTCGGCACCGAGAAGGTGGTGCGCGCGATGCCGAACACGCCCGCGCTGGTGGGCCAGGGCATGACAGGGCTGTTCGCCCGACCGGCGGTGACGCCCGAGCAGCGCAAGCGCGTGGAGCAGGTCCTCGAGGCGACCGGCGAACTGATGTGGGTAGACGCCGAAAGCGCGCTGGACGCGGTTACCGCCGTGTCCGGCTCGGGCCCGGCCTACGTCTTCTATTTCATCGAGGCCATGACCGAGGCCGGCATCGAATTGGGCCTGACGCAGGATCAAGCACACCGGCTGGCCGTCGGCACTTTCGGCGGCACGTCGACATTGGCGCGCGATGCCACCGAGCCGCCCGCCGTGCTGCGCGAGCGCGTGACCTCGAAGGGCGGCACCACGCACGCCGCCATCAGCGCCATGGAAGCCGACGAGGTCAAGAACCGCTTCAAGGCCGCGATCCGCGCCGCCCATCGGCGCGCCGGCGAACTGGCCCAGGAATTCGGCCGCGGCTAATGCCGTCTGCCGCCAGGGTTCAGCGCAGCAGATAGCCGGCGACGACGCCGGCAAACACGGTGAAGCCCAGCCAGTGGTTGGCCCGGAAGGCCTTGAAGCAGCCTTCCCGGGTGCGGTCGCGAATCAGCCGCCAATGCCAGAGCGCCTGCGCCGCCGCGATGGCGATGCCCGCGTAAAAGATCGGCCCGAGTTGGCGGCTCGCGCCGGCCGCGGCCCACATGGCCAGATAGAGCGCATAGCTCAGCATGACCGCCGCCACGTCGAAGCGGCCGAAGGTGATGGCCGACGTCTTCATGCCGATCCGAAGATCATCGTCGCGGTCGACCATCGCGTACTCGGTGTCGTAGGCCAGCACCCAGAACAGGTTGCCCGCCAGCAGCCACCATGCAAAGGCAGGCACGGTCGACTGCACCGCCGAGAAAGCCATCGGGATGCCGAAGCTGAAAGCGATGCCCAGCACCGCCTGAGGAATCGACACGAAGCGCTTGGCATAGGGATAGATCAGCGTGACGGCCAGCGCCGCGAAAGACCACAGCACGGTCACGCGATTGGTCGAGAGCACGAGGCCGAAGGCCAGCAGCGCCAGTGCCGCGCCGACGACCAGCGCCTCTTGCACCGAGATGGCACCGCTGGTGACGGGCCGCTGCGCGGTGCGCTTGACGTGGCGATCGAAATCGCGGTCCGCCACGTCGTTGACGCAGCAGCCTGCGCTGCGCATGAGGATGGTGCCGAGCACGAAGACGGCCAGCAGATGCCAGCCCGGAAACCCGTCGGCGGCGAACCACAGCGCAGCCAAGGAGGGCCACAGCAGCAAAAGCCAGCCGGCCGGCCGGTTCCAGCGGATCAGGTCAAGGTAGAGCGACAGACGGCTGCGTGGCGCAAGAATGGAGGCGGACATGGCGCGATTTTGCGCCACCGCCGCGGCGGCCGGCAGGCCGCCGCACGACGAGCAATGGGGCTCAGTCTTCGAGCAGGGAGCGCAGCATCCAGGCCGTCTGGTCGTGCACCGTGCAACGCGCGGTCAGCATGTCGGCGGTCGGGTCGTCGCCGGCCGCTTCCGCGACGGGAATGAACTCGCGCGAGATGCGCGACACGGTCTCGTGGCCCTTGACCAGGATGCGCACCATTTCCGTCGCCTTGGGCGGGTCCTGGGGCACGTCGGGCACGGTCGCGATCTTGCTGAATTCGGCATAGGAGCCCGGCGCGTAGTGGCCGAGTGCGCGGATGCGCTCGGCGATCACGTCGGTCGAGTTCCACAGCTCCGTGTATTGCTCCATGAACATCGCATGCAGCGAGTTGAAGTGCGGCCCCGTCACGTTCCAGTGGAAGTTGTGGGTCGTCAGGTACAGCGTGTAGGTGTCGGCCAGCACACGGCTCAGGCCTTCCGCAATGGCGGCGCGGTCCTCGCGATCGATGCCGATGTTGATGATCGGCGCGTTGCGGCTGCCCGACTCCTGGGCGACCACGGTGCCGCCCTTCTTGGGCACCTTGCCGGCGGAGGAAGCGGGTTTGGATTTCTTGTCGTCTCTGGCCATGGCGCGAGTTCTCTTTCTTGAGGTGGTGAAAAGGTCTGGAAACTTTAGGAGCTGCAAGCAGGCTTCGCAACAGCCGCACTCTATCGCGGCCATTCGCAGCGCATTCGAAAAGATGGCGTCAAGACAGCCGGGTCACCCCCGGCAACTCGCAAGCGTAGATCGCGTTGCGCAAGGCCGCGATGGCCTCGTAGCGCGTGAAGCTGCGGCGCCAGGCCAGCACCACGCGGCGCGTCGGCGGCTCGCCGCCCTGCACGTCGCGCACGGGCAGGTAGCGCACGATCTGGTCGTGCTCTTTGCCGCGGCCCTTGGACGGGCGAGCCTTGAGCGCGTCGGCAGGCACCGACAAGCGCGGCACCAGGGTCACCCCCATGCCGGCGGCGACCATGTGCTTGATCGTCTCCAGCGAAGAGCCCTCGAAACTTTTGCGAATGCCCTCGGCATTGCTCGAGAAGCGCGCGAACTCTGGGCAGACCTCGAGCACGTGATCGCGAAAGCAATGCCCGGTGCCCAACAGCAGCATCGTCTCCTTCTTGAGCTCGTCTGAGCTCACCGATTCGCGATCGGCCAGCGGGTGGTGCATCGGCATCGCCGCCATGAAGGGCTCGTCGTAGAGCTGCGCCACAGCCAGCCCGGTGTCCGGAAAGGGCTCGGCCATGATGGCGCAATCGATCTCGCCCGCCCGCAGCATCTCGAGCAGCTTGACCGTGAAGTTCTCTTGCAGCACCAGCGGCATCTGCGGTGTGCGGGCGATGTTCTGGCGCACCAGGTCGGGCAGCAGATACGGGCCGATGGTGTAGATCACGCCGAGGTTCAGCGGGCCCGACAACGGGTCCTTGCCGCGCTTGGCGATCTCCTTGATGCTGGCGGCCTGGTCGAGCACGCTTTGGGCCTGCTGGACGATCTGCTCGCCCAGCGGCGTCACGGTGACTTCGCCGGCGCTGCGCTCGAAGAGCTTGACCTCGAGCTCGTCTTCCAACTTCTTGATCGCCACCGACAGGGTCGGCTGCGAAACGTAGCAGGCCTCGGCCGCCTTGCCGAAATGCCGTTCCCGCGCGACTGCAACGATGTATTTGAGTTCGGTGAGGGTCATAGCTTTCTTTTATTATTGCTCGCCCGGCAGGCGGCCCGCATTCGGGCTTGTGCCTTCGGGCCTTGGGGGCGTTCAGGCCTTCAGGTACTCGGCCTTGCTGCCCAGCCAGCGATCGACATGCTGCTCGGCCAGGGCTCGGTGCCGATCGAGCATGCGCGGCGCCAGCTCGCGGGCCCAATCCAGCAACATCACGTCGGTGCTGAGGTCGGCGAAGCGCAGCAGCGGCGCGCCGGACTGCCGAGCACCCAAGAACTCCCCGGGGCCCCGTATGTCCAGGTCGCGCCGCGCGATCTCGAAGCCGTCGCCGGTCTCCGCCATCGCCTTGAGGCGCGCGCGCGCCGCCTCGCCGACCCGTCCGCCCTCGTTGGGCGCGTACAGCAGCACGCAGGCCGAGGCCGCCGCGCCGCGGCCCACCCGGCCGCGCAGCTGGTGCAACTGCGACAAGCCGAAGCGCTCGGCATGCTCGATCACCATCAACGAGGCATTGGGCACGTCCACGCCCACTTCGATCACGGTGGTGCTGACCAGTACCTGCAGGCGATTGGCCGTGAAGGCCTCCATCACCGCCTGCTTCTCGACCGTGGGCATGCGCGAATGGAGCAGACCGACGCCCACCTCGTCGCCCAGCGCGCCGGCAAGCTCGTCGCGCGTCTCCGTGGCGTTGCGCAGGTCGACGGCCTCGCTCTCCTCGATCAGCGGACAAACCCAATAGACCTGGCGACCCTGTTCCAGCTGAACGCGAATCCGGTCGATGACTTCGTCGCGCCGATGCTCTGCCACCAGCTTGGTGACGATGGGGGTGCGGCCCGGCGGCAGCTCGTCGAGCGTGGACACGTCGAGGTCGGCGTAGTAGCTCATCGCCAGCGTGCGCGGGATCGGGGTGGCACTCATCATCAGCAGGTGCGGCTCGAGGCCGTCGGGGGCCTTGCCCCGCAAGGCCAGGCGCTGCGCCACGCCGAAGCGGTGCTGCTCGTCGATGATCGCCAGCGCCAGGCTTCGAAAGCGTACCTTCTCGGAGATCACGGCGTGCGTGCCGATCACGAGCGCGGCCTCGCCGCTCTCGACCGCGGCCGTCATCGCGTCGCGCTCCTTTTTCTTCTGGCTGCCGGTGAGCCAGGCGACGCGAAGGCCGCGCTCGGCCAGCAGCGGGTCGAGCCAGCCGACCAGCTTGCCGAAATGCTGGGCCGCGAGGATTTCGGTGGGCGCCATCAGCGCGCACTGGTGGCCCGCGTCGATGCAATGCGCCGCGGCCAGGGCCGCCACCACGGTCTTGCCCGAACCCACATCGCCTTGCAGCAGACGGTGCATGGGCACCTCGCGCGCGAGGTCGCGTGCGATCTCGACCACCACGCGCTGCTGCGCGCCGGTCAAGGCGAAAGGCAGGGCAGCCAGCAAGGCACGGCTCAAGGATCCCTCGGCCGCCACTTCCGACAAAACCGGCGCGCGCTGGGCCCCGCGCGCACGACGCGCCTGCAGCTGCGACAACTGCTGCGCCAGCAGCTCGTCGGCCTTGAGTCGCTGCCAGGCCGGATGGCTGTGGTCCTCCAGCGTCGCGATGGCCACGTCGGGCGCCGGGTAGTGCAGGAAGTTGAGCGCGCGGCGCAAGGGCCAGGCACCGGCCGGTGCCAGGTCCGCGGGAATGGTCTCGTCGAGCACCGAGCGCGCCAGGCCCGATCGCACCTCCCGCCGCAGCACCGGCTGCGCCAGGCCCGCGATGGTCGAGTACACCGGCGTCAGCGCCTGCGGCAACTCGGTGCCTGCCGCCTTGACGTTCGGATGCATCATCGTCCGCCCGACGAAGCCGCCGCGCACCTCGCCGCGCACCCGCACGCGCGCGCCAACGGCCAGTTGCTTCTGCTGCGAGGGATAGAAGTTGAAGAAGCGCAGCTGGCAGGTGTCGCTGCCATCGTCGATGGTCACGATCAGCTGGCGCCTCGGGCGGAACGCCACTTCGCTCTGCGTCACCACGGCCTCGACCTGCGCCACATCGCCGTCGCGCGTGTCGGCCAGCCGCACGATGCGCGTTTCGTCCTCGTAGCGCATCGGCAGGTACAGCGCGAAGTCGATGTCGCGCACCAGGCCCAGCTTGCGCAGCGCCCGCTGCACCACGCTCGGCCCGGCGCCCGGAGCCTGTGCGGGCTTTTCCGGGGACGGGGACTTGGCAGCGATCGGCATGGGACAATTCTGCCCGCCTCTACGGCTCCCACATCCTCTTTCCCCCGCCTCCTTGGCACGGGCCCGTCCGGCCCTCAAGACCCATGCGCGCCTTCACGCTTTCCGATTTCGATTTCACCCTGCCGCCCGAGCTGGTGGCCCAGCATCCCGCGGCCGAGCGCAGCGCCTCGCGCTTGCTCGACGGCACGGTCGACCCGCCGGCCGACCGCATCTTCAAGACCCTGCCCTCGCTGCTGCGCGAAGGCGACCTGCTGGTCTTCAACGACACCCGCGTGGTCAAGGCGCGGCTCTTCGGCGAGAAGCCGACCGGCGGCAAGCTGGAGCTGCTGGTCGAGCGCGTGTTGCAGGACGACGAGGTGGTCGCCCACATGAAGGTCAGCAAGAAGCCGCCCATCGGCACGGTGCTGGCGATGATCGGCGGCTTCAGTGCCACGCTGCTGGGGCGTTGGCCCGACGAGCAGGGCACCCTGTTCCGCCTGCGCTTCGACAGCGCAACCGGCGAAGATCCTTACGCACTGATGGCCCGCTGCGGCCACGTGCCGCTGCCGCCCTACATCGAGCATGCGGACTCGCAGGACGACGAAGCCCGCTACCAGACCGTGTTCGCCCGCGTGCCGGGCGCGGTGGCCGCACCCACGGCCGCGTTGCACTTCGACGAAGCACTGCTCGCCGACCTCGAGGCACGCGGCGTGGCACGCGCCAGCGTCACGCTGCACGTGGGCGCGGGCACCTTCCAGCCGGTGAAGACCGAAAACATCGCCGACCACCAGATGCATGCCGAGCGCTACGAAGTGCCCGAGGCCACGCAACAGGCCATCGCGCAGGCCAAGGCACGCGGCGGCCGCATCGTCGCGGTCGGCACCACCACCGTGCGCACGCTCGAAGCCTGGGCGAAGAGCGGCGAGTCCAGCGGCGACACCCGCATCTTCATCACGCCGGGCTTCGCGTTCGAACACGTGGACCTGCTCGTGACCAACTTCCACCTGCCCAAGAGCACGCTGATGATGCTGGTGAGCGCCTTCGCAGGCCATGAACGCGTGATGGGCCTTTATGCCCACGCGATCCGCGAGCGCTACCGCTTCTTCAGCTATGGCGACGCGATGCTGCTGGCTCGCGCAGCCTGATCCGGAACAAGCACACATGCTGAACTTCGAACTCCTCGCCACCGACGCGCACAGCCACGCGCGCCGCGGCACCCTCGCGCTCAACCACGGCGTGGTGCAGACGCCCATCTTCATGCCCGTGGGCACCTACGGCACCGTCAAGGGCGTCATGCCCCGCAGCCTCGACGAGATGGGTGCGCAGATCATCCTGGGCAACACCTTCCATCTCTGGATGCGGCCGGGCCTCGACGTCATGGCGGGTTTCGGCGGCCTCCACCAGTTCGAGAAGTGGGACAAGCCCATCCTCACCGACTCGGGCGGCTTCCAGGTCTGGTCGCTGGGCGCGATGCGCAAGATCAGCGAGGAAGGCGTGAAGTTCGCCTCGCCGGTCAACGGCGACAAGCTGTTCCTCACGCCCGAGGTCTCGATGCAGATCCAGACCATCCTCAACAGCGACATCGTCATGCAGTTCGACGAGTGCACGCCTTACGACACCAAGGGCCACATCACCACCGAGGACGAGGCCCGCACGTCGATGGAACTCAGCCTGCGCTGGGCGCGGCGATGCCAGGCCGAATTCGCACGACTGGCCAATCCCAACGCGCTCTTCGGCATCGTGCAGGGCGGCATGTACGAGAACCTGCGCGAGGAATCGCTTGCGAAGTTGGTCGAGCTCGACTTCCCCGGCTATGCCATCGGCGGCGTCAGCGTCGGCGAGCCCAAGGAAGAGATGCTGCGCATCATGGCGCACACACCGCACCGGCTGCCGACGGACAAGCCGCGCTACCTGATGGGCGTGGGCACGCCCGAAGACCTGGTCGAAGGCGTGGCACAGGGCGTCGACATGTTCGACTGCGTGATGCCCACGCGCAATGCACGCAACGGCACCCTCTTCACCCGCTTCGGCGACTTGAAGATGCGCAATGCGCGCCACAAGAACGACCCGCAGCCCATCGACCCGAGCTGCACCTGCCATGCCTGCGCAGGCGCGTCGGGCGTGTCGTGGAACGAAGGCGGTCGCGAGGGCTTCAGCCGCGCTTATCTGCATCACCTCGATCGCTGCGGCGAGATGCTGGGGCCGATGCTCACCACCATCCACAACCTGCACTACTACCTGAACCTGATGCAGGAGATTCGCGCGGCGCTCGACGCGGGCCGCTATTCGGCGTTTCGCACGCAGTTCAAGGCCGACCGCGCGCGCGGCGTCTGAGGTCTGAGTGTTCCTGGCTATTTCGCAGCGCCCGGCGCCTTGATCTGCAGCGGCGTCCCGTAAGGTTCGATGCGCACCAGCTCGTTGCGGAACAGCGCGACCTGCCGGATCGGCGCCTGCACCAGCGCGCCCGCCGCATCCTTCTGCGCGGCGTACTGCCAGACGGTCAACGGGCTCTTGTCCTGCACCAGCGCCGCGAAGCGCTGCACCTCCGGCGTGCTGCCGCCGCCCAGCTGCACGGACTCGATGCCCACCACGATGTCGTCACGCGGCGAGACCACCTTGAACAAGCGGATGCTGCCGGGCTCCTGCGCATAGGCCACCAGGCTTGCGGCCGACACCAGCGCGGCGGCGATCGACACGAGATAAAGGCCGACGGCGGCGTGGCGGCGAAGGAGCTGGCTGAACATGGAACGCACCTGCAACAAAGGCGTGAAGCGTACTGAGAACGACAGCGCGCGGGAACACGCCGGAAGCCATACGCCGGACATCGGAAGCGAGTGGCACGCAGGCGCCCCGATGTGCAGAATGCACCGGCGTTCTTCTTTGCAAGGGCTCAAGACCATGACCACATCGACCTCTTTCGCATCGGCCCGCTATCCCTCCCTGGCGGGCCGCTGCGTTTTCATCTCGGGCGGCGCCACCGGCATCGGCGAAGCGCTGGTGCGGGCCTTCCATGCGCAAGGCGCGCTGGTCGGCTTCTGCGACATCGACGTCACGGCCGGCGAAGCGCTCGCCGGCCGGCTGCAGGGTGACAACCCGGTGGTGTTTCAGCGATGCGACGTCACCGACGTGGCCGCACTGCAGGCCACCATCGCGGCCGTGCGCGCGCGCTTCGGCCCGATCCGCGTGCTACTCAACAATGCCGCCAACGACCGCCGCCACGAGATGGCCGACGTCACGAGCGAAGACTTCGACGCGCTGGCCGCGATCAACTTCAAGCACCAGTTCTTCGCCGCGCAGGCCGTGGCCGACGACATGCGCGCGGCCGGCGGCGGCTCGATCATCAATTTCGGCTCGATCAGCTGGATGATCAAGGGCGCCGGCTACCCGGTGTACCAGGCCTGCAAGGCGGCCGCCCGCGGCCTCACGCGCTCGCTGGCGCGCGACCTCGGCAAGGCCGGCATCCGCGTCAACTCGATCGTGCCCGGCTGGGTCATGACCGAGCGCCAGCTCAAGCTATGGGTCAAGCCGGAATCGGAGGCCCAGATCGACGCCGCTCAGTGCCTGCCCGGCCGCGTGATGGCCGAGGACATCGCCAGCATGGCGCTGTTCCTGGCCGCCGACGATTCGCGGATGTGCACCGCGCAGGACTACGTGGTGGACGCCGGCTGGACCTGAAGCGGCCCCAGTAACTCTGCAGGTGCCGCCCCGGCCACCGTGCCGCAGGCGTGGCAGAAGCGTGAGAAGGCGCTCTTGCGCGCATCGCAGGCGCGGCAGTGGTCGAACAGGCCGATGCCGCAATGCGGGCAGAAATCGATCTCGGTGTTCTTCAGGTCGACCGGCCGCTCGCAGCCGGGGCACACGCCTTTGGCCAGCCGGGCCAACGCCGTGTCGTAGCCCAACTCGTTGCGGCGCACCGTGTCGGGCTGCGCCTCGGCCAGCTTCTGGCGTGCCAGGTAGCGGTTCAGCGCGATGATCGCGTAGCGCCCGACCAGCACCGTCAACACGATGCCGACCACGTAGCGCACGTAGCCGCCGTAGCTCGGCAGATAGGGCACTAGCTCGACGAAGAAGGCGAACAGCGCGAAGAGGATGAAGCCCCAGACGAAGGGCCACCAGGTGCTCTTTCGCTTCTTCGCGAACAGCCAGCCGGCGACGACCAGCAGCGGCAGCGTGAGCGCGAGGCGGTAGGCGAACACCCGCAGCTCGACGCGGCGGCTCTCGGCCTCGAGCGCCTTGCCGGCCGCTTCCTCCAGCACCGACAACTTTTCCTGCGCGCCCTGGCGCGCCTGGCGGGCATCGAGCGCGACCTGCCGCTGGGCACCGACGGCGCGCTCGGCCTCGTTCTCCTTGGCCTTCAGCGTGTCGAGCGCCTTGGTGCGCGCGATCAGTTCGGTGTCCTGGTCGGGCTGCGCGGTGACACGCCGCGTGGCGAGCCAGTTGCCGAAGGTCTCGCGCGCGGTGCGGCTCGCCTGCTGGGCGGCGATGAGCGCCAGCTCGGCCTGCTCACGCTCGCGCGTGGCCTCCTGCTCGGCGCGCTGGCTGTCGCGCACGGTCTTGCGCAGCGGCTCGGCCGCGGCCCGGTCGATGAAGTCGTCGAGCGTGAGCGTGCGTTCCACGCGCGGCAGGTCGCCCACGATCGTGCTGCCCAGCCCGATCAGAAAGCATGCGAACACCAATGCGACCACCCAGAGGCCGCGACGAAACCATTTTTCGGACAGTCGCAGGGATTTGCTGCTCATTCAGTTCCTCGTTGTTGTCGACACACGTGCCCGCCGGCTGCAAGAGCCGAGGGACACCCTCGGGTGAATTAGAGCTTGAGCACCACCGGCGCCGCGCCCAGGCCTGCGCGTGGCATCCATGCGAAGACCGAATCCACCGTCACGGTTTCGATGCGGTCGGAGAAGCGCTTCTCGTTGGGATGGTCGTCGAAGGCGACGTTGGCGGCGCTGATGCGCCCGCCCAGGCGCGTCAGCGGGCCGAGCTTCAAAGTGCTGGGCTCGTACCCCTTGAACTGCAGCCAGGCCTGCGCCTGTTCGCGGGTGCGGATGGTGCCGGGCTCCATCGCCGCAGCCAGGGTCTCGATGGCCCACTGGTTCGACTGCTGGTACTTGCGGCCCCAGGCATAGCTCACGACGCTGTAAGGCGCCTGGTGGAGCCGAATGATCTGCGCCGGCTCGGCCTTGAGCAGGGCCAGCAGCTGCGCCTGAACGGCGGGCGCCGGCACCACCCAGGCGGCTTCATGGCGCCACAGGTCGTCGAGGAAGAAATCGCCCAGGCCCTGACGATAGATCGCCGCGACCGCGGTGCTGCACTGGTTCAGCTTGTGCACCACGCGCCAGGCGCCGGCATCGGTCTTGTAGGCCAGGCCCAGATGCGAGTAGCGCAGCCCGTATTTGCCGAGATCCTGCCCGGCCCGGGCCAGCACCACCACGCGGGCGCCGCTGGCATCGAGCTGGTCTGCGGTGCGCTGGGCCAGGTCCAGACCCCGGATGATCGCAGCCGGCGTCGGCTGGTGCTCTTCGCAAGAGCGGCCCGCGTGGGCGTTGATGGGAAACAGGAACAGTCCGGCCAGCACGACGGCCAGTGCGGCCGCCAGCGTCTGCAGGAGTGCCCGCAGCCAGCGGCGCATGCGCGGCACGCGCCGCCGGTATTCGGCCTCGTAGTCGCCGAAGTTGGTCGGAACGCGCTTCACGACAGCTTCTCGTTGGAGAGCAGCGCACGGCCGATGGCGTTGGGCACGAAGGCCAGCACCTCGCCCGCGGCCGACAGCACGACGCCGGTGCCGATCACGCTGACCGTGACCACGGTGCCGACCGCCACCGCGCTGCCTTTCACGGCGCGGCCCAGCACCTTGACGCTGGCGCGGGCGCCATCGGAAGCGCGCTCGAGCAGATAGACGGTGCCCTCGGCCGAGGCCTCGACCGCCACCACCGTCAGCGCCGACCCGGCCACCGACAGTGCGGCCGGCACCGCCACCACGGCACTGGCCGCGCTGCCGGCCACCGACGCGGCGCCGACTACCGAGGCCACGGGGAGCATCGACAGCGCCGCCGAGGCCTCGCTTTGCGCCCGGGCCTGGAGCGGGGCGGCGACCCCCGCCAATGCGGCACAAGCCGCGATCACAGCCGTCAGGAAAGTTCTTCTCATGATGTTTTCTCCGGAAGTGAGGGGTTGAACGAATCGAAAGTTCACTGCTCGTCGTCTGCTTCGGCGCGGGCGGCGCGGCGACCCTGCAGGCGGGCTTCGGCCAGATCGGCCTCGTGGCGGTCGCGCAGCGTCTTGGCCAGCGTGAAGGCGCTGCTGATCAGGAAGAGCCAGCTCACACCCAGGAAGGCCTTGTAGGTCTCGCTGACCTCCATGCGAAGCAGGCCCCAGCCGGTCAGCGCCATGGCGGCGAAGAAGCCGCCCCAGACAACCAGCTTCCACATCGGCGTGTCGCCGGCGCCGAGGACCGCGCCGCGCTGGCTGTCCCGCACGAACTTGGCCAGCACGAAGGCGGCCGAGAGGCAGAACATGTAGCCCATCACCATGAAAGCCCGGTCCAGTGCCTGTCCCGGCAGCCAGGCCAGGCCCGTTGCGCAGAGGAAGACGGCCAGCCCGAAGGAAATCCAGACCTGGACTTGCCAGGCACGGGTGTCGCGCTGGAGGAGGACGTTGGCGGAGGAGGGTTGCATGAATGCCTCGCGGCGTAGTGAAGGTGCGCGAATGATGGTTCACGCCACTCCGGCGAGGTTCAAATTGATGCACCAGTGGCGGATCCGGCCGCCTGCGGTATCCCTATCTGATACCGGCGCGGGGCCGACCCTGCATCAGGTCGGCGCGCGTGAAGGGCCGCTCGACGCCGGCCAGGCGTGCGGCGATGACGCCGAGTGCGTCGTGCGTCGGCGCCTGCGTGCCGGGCCGCAGGAAGAGCAAGGGCGAGCAGATGCTGATCACGAGCAGCACCCAATGCAGCCGCGGCGGCGGGCGCTGGTGCTGCAGCCACACGAAGACGCCGCTGACGGCCAGGCCGACGGCGAAGCCGGCAGCCACCTCCGACTTGGAATGCACGTAGATCGCGAGCCTGGACAGGCCGATCAGCGCACCGAAGACCCAACCCAGCATGGCGGCCGAGAGGCGCACACGCGGCGACTGGTGTGCAGCGACGAGCCAGAAGGCCACCGGCCAGACGCTGGTGGCCAGCATCGTGTGCCCGCTGACCCCCGTGAAGTTGAGGAAGGCGCTGCCGACGCCCCACCCCATGAAGGCGATCTTCGACAGCGCCACCAGGGCGCCGCCGGCGCCGAAGAGCAGCAGCCACCGCCAGGCGATGGGCCGCGTGCTCGTCCGCACGCCCAGCCAGATGGCGATCCACGCGGCCGCCGGCAGGAGCAGGCCGCTGTCACCGAACCAGGTGACCGTGTACCAGAAGCTGTCGGGCAGAAAGTGCATCAGCCGGGCTGGGTGCCGAGCAGCCCGCTCACGCGCTGCTGCAGGGCTTCCGGCTGCACTTCGGCGCGCGGCATCGCGCTTCCCACGTGCAACCCGACCCGGCTCATGAAGCCGCGCCGGAAAGGACGCACCATCGCCACGTTCTCACCTTCACGCACCTCGATGCGGCTGAAGTAGGAGCCCCACAGATTGGTCAGCGCCATCGGGATCACCGGTGGTTCGATGCCCTCGGCGCGGGCGCCTTCGAGGATCTTCATCACCCCGCCCTTGAAGGGCTGCAGGTTGCCGTCGCGCGTGATCGCCCCCTCGGGAAAAATGGCGAGCAAGTCCCCCTCGCGCAGTACCTGCACCGCACGCGCGAAGGCCTGCTCGTAGGCTGCCGGGTCGTCTTTCTGCGATGCGATCGGGATCGCCTTGGCCAGGCGAAACAGCCAGCCGAGCACCGGCACCCGGAAGATGCGGTGGTCCATGATGAAGCGGATCGGCCGCGGGCTGGCCGCCATCAGCAGCACCGCGTCGATGAAGCTCACGTGGTTGCACACCAGCACGGCCGGGCCTTCGGTGGGGATGTGGTCTTCGCCCTTCACGTCGAAGCGGTACACCAGCCGCGACAGCACCCAGGCCACGAAGCGCAGCAGGTACTCCGGCACCAGCATGAAGATGTAGAACGCGACCACCGCGTTGGCGATGCCGGTGAAGAGGAAGATCTGCGGGATCGTGAAGCCGGCCTGGAGCAGCGCCCCGGCGATGACGGCGCTGGCGATCATGAACAGCGCATTGAGGATGTTGTTGGCTGCGATGATGCGTGCCCGGTGCGTGGGCTGGCTGCGCAGTTGGATCAGCGCGTACATCGGCACGCTGTAGAGCCCGGCGAAGAGCGACAGCAGCCCCAGGTCGGCCATCACCCGCCAATGCGCCGGCTGCCCGACGAAGACGGCGAGACCCATCTCGGCCACGGGCGGGAGCGCCCGCGACGCGAAGTAGAGGTCGATGGCGAACACGCTCATGCCGATCGCGCCCAGCGGCACCAGGCCGATCTCCACTTGCCGGCGGCTCAGCGTCTCGCACAGCAGCGAGCCGATGCCGATGCCGACCGAGAACACCACCAGCAGCAAAGAGGCGACCTGCTCGTTGCCGTGCAGCACCTCCTTGGCGAAGCTGGGGAACTGGCTCAGGAACACCGCGCCGAAGAACCACATCCACGAAATGCCCAGCAAGGAGCGGAACACCACCAGGTTGCCATGGGCGAGGCGCAGGTTGCGCCAGGTCTCGCTGACCGGGTTCCAGTTGATCACCAGGCCCGGATCGGTGGCCGGCGCCCGCGGAATGGCCTGCGCGACGCCTCGACCCACCAGCGCCAGCGCCAGGCACGCCACCGCCACGGTGGTGTGGCCGACGCCCGGCAGCGCGACCAGCAGGCCGCCGGCCACCTGCCCGAGCAGGATGGCGACGAAGGTGCCCATTTCGACCATGCCGTTGCCGCCGGTGAGCTCGCGCGGATCGAGCACCTGCGGCAGGTAGGCGAACTTGACCGGCCCGAAGAGCGTGGAGTGCAGCCCCATGAGGAACACGCAGGCCAGCAGCAGCACCGCGTCGGCGCGCATGAAGCCCCAGGCGGCCAGCGCCATGATCGCGATCTCGAGGTTCTTGACGAAGCGGATCATCTTCGTCTTGTCGTACTTGTCGGTGAGCTGGCCCGCCGTGGCCGAGAACAGCAGGAAGGGCAGGATGAACAGCGCACCGATCACCAGGCCCGCCATGGCCGGCGGCATCCACGCCAGCTGCAGCTGGTAGGTCACCATCACGGTGAAGGCGAACTTGAAGAGGTTGTCGTTCGCAGCGCCGGCGAACTGGGTCCAGAAGAAAGGAGCGAAGCGCCGCTGGCCCAGCAGTGCGAACTGGTTGGCGTGCGCGTCCGTTGCGGGCGCGCAGGCCAGCGTGGCGGCATCGGCGGGTGTTGTCATTCGATTGACCCTTGCGGGCTCCTGAGCTTCAGGCCGTCACGGCGGCCGCGCTCGGATTGTGCCGCAGCGTCTCGCGCCCCATGGCCTGGAGCGCATGCAGAACGGGCAGGGCTGCCATGGCCGCCGTCAGGTGCTTGAGGCTGTTGCCGGACACGAGATGGTGCGTCGCCTCGTAGATCGCGTGGTCCGAGATCTCGAACAGCTTGGCCAGGCCGTAGAAAAAGATCACCCAGCCCAGGCGCAGCCCGATCGCACCGCGCACCGGACGGGTCATCGCGAGCACCAGCACCAGCACCATGCCGCCGAACTGGAGCATCCCCCAGGGCAGCACGTCGCCCGTCTGCTGCGAGATGGCCACCGCCAGCAGGCCGCTGCCGAGCACGAACCAGGCCGCCACCCAGCCGGCCCGGGCGCTGACCCGCTCGCAGACCGCGCAACCGATGAGCCCGGCGAAGGCCACCGTCATCCCGGCACGGTCGGCGGCCAGGCGCAGGGCATCGGGCTGCAGGTGATAGAAGGCCGAGCCGGCGGCCGTGAGGATCAGCCCGGCAAAGAACAACCAGGCGCAGTCGAGCAGGTTGACCGGCGGCTGGGCCAGCAGTTGCTGCGGCACGGTGTCCTGCACGTCTTCGTGGGCCCGCTCGTGCCAGTGCAGCCAGCGCAGGCCCCAGAGGCCGAGCGCCGCGAAGGGCAGGTTGCTCAACACGTCCAGCGCGTGGGGAATGCCGGGCAGGCCGCGGTCGTCGGCGAAGGGGGCCCCGCCCAGGCCGGAGGCTACCAGCGGCGGGCCGAACATCGCGACCAGCGTCAGGGAGGCGAAGAAGTAGACGAGAGCACGTTCGCGGGGGGTCAACGACGACAGGAAAGACAAGGTCATTTCGGGCTCCGGGGGTCTGATTCGGTGCCGCGGAATGTAGGTTGTCAATCGCGCGGGAGGCATCGAGAATCGATACGGAGTACTTTTTCACACCCCCCGGTATCAGAAGGCAATACCCGAACCATGAGCACCACCGTCGACTTGATCCAGGCCCTCAAGAACGAGCTCAAGACCGCCCACATGACCTACGCGGACCTGGCCAAGTCGCTGGACATGGCCGAATCGAGCGTGAAGCGCATGCTGGCCAAGGGCGACATGCCCCTGACGCGGGTGGACGCGATCTGCCGCGCGCTCAAGATCGACTTCGCCGAGCTGGCGCGGCGTGTCGCGGACTCCCAGCCCCTGCTCAAGGAACTGACGCTGGAGCAGGAAAAGGCGGTGGTCAAGGACAAGAAGCTGCTGCTGCTGGCCATCTGCGTGCTGAGCCAATGGACCCTGGAGCAGATCGTGGCGGCCTACCGCATCAACGAGGCGGAATGCATCGGCTACCTGGCCCAGCTCGACCGCATCGGCATCATCGAGCTGCGGCCGCTCAACCGCTACCGGCTCAAGCTGGCCAAGACCTTCCGCTGGCGCCCGCACGGCCCGGTGATGGATTTCTTCCGCGAGAACGTCGTGCTCGACTACTATCGCGGCGGCTTCGACGGCCCCGCCGAAGGCCTGCTGCTGGTGCACGGCTCCATCAGCCGGTCGCTGGCGCCGGCCTTCCTCGACCGCCTGCAGCGCGTGGCGCAGGACTTCGCCCAGCAGCACCAGACCGACCAGAAGCTGTCGCCCAAGGAGCGCGAGGGATACACGCTGCTGCTGGGCATGCGCAACTGGGAGTTCGAGCTGTTCACGCGGCTGCGCCGAACCTGAGGCTTGGTGGCTCGACCCGCGCCCACTACAATCCGCCGCACTGCAGGAGAGCGGGCCCGCCAGGGGCGGCCCCACCGAAGGCGCAAACTCCCATAAACGCTCAGGTCGGCTCGCGCAAGCGGGCCTGTACTGCACCAACTGTCAAAGCCGTCTGGAGAGCCATCGCAGCACGCGATGCACCGAAGGAGCAAACCCGCTGCGGGCGCAGCGGGTGAATCTCTCAGGTACCGAGGACAGGGGGAGCGGCAACTCGGACGCAGCGTCCGGTTGCTTGTTCATCTGCTCAGGCATGCCGGTCCATCGCGTTCGAACACTGCAACCTCGAAGGTTCTCGAAATGCATGTGATCGTTCTCGGCGCCGGCCTGCTCGGCGTCACTTCCGCCTATTACCTCCGCCAGCTAGGCCACGACGTGACCGTTGTCGACCGCCAGGCCACGCCGGCCGCCGAAACCAGCTTCGCCAACGGCGGCCAGATCTCGGTCAGCCACGCTGAACCCTGGGCCAACCCGGGCGCACCGCTCAAGCTGCTGCAGTGGCTGGGCAAGGAAGACGCGCCGCTGCTCTTTCGCCTGCGCGCCGACATGCGCCAGTGGCTCTGGGGCCTGTCCTTCCTGCGCGAATGCACGCCGGCGCGCACGCGCCGCAACATCGAGCAGATCGTGCGCCTGGGCACGTACAGCCGCGCCCTGCTGCAGCAGTTGCGCAGCGACAAGGGCATCCAGTATGACCAGCGCGCGCAGGGCATCCTGCACTTCTACACGACGCAGAAGGAGTTCGACGGTGCGCTCGCGCCCGCCGAGCAGATGCGCGCCCTGGGCTGCGAGCGCCGCGTGATCTCGGCCGACGAGGCCGTTCGCATCGAGCCCGCCCTGGCGCACATCCGCCCGCAGCTGGCCGGCGCCACCTACACGGCCGAAGACGAATCGGGCGACGCCAACCGCTTCGCGCGCGAACTGGTCGCCTTGGCCCGAGCGGATGGCGTGAAGTTCCTGATGAGCCACACCGTGACCGCGCTGCGCGAAGCCGGCGGCCGCATCGACCACGTCGAAGCCACCGACAGCGAAGGCCGCTTCCAGCGCATCCGCGGCGACGCCGTCGTGCTGGCCATGGGCTCGCTGTCGCCGATCCATGCGGCGCCGCTCGGCATCCGGCTGCCCATCTATCCGGCCAAGGGCTACTCGGTGACGCTGCCGGTCAAGGACGCATCGAAGGCCTACCAGGTCTCGCTGACCGACGACGAATACAAGCTCGTTTTCTCGCGCTACACCTCGGCCACCGGCGACCGCATGCGCATCGCAGGCACGGCCGAGCTCAACGGCTACGACCGCGACCTCAACCGCGTGCGCTGCGAAGCCATCGTGCGCCGCGTGGAAGAGTTGTTCCCTGGCGCCGGCGACACCGCGCAGGCCCAGTTCTGGACCGGCCTGCGCCCCGCCACCCCGAGCAACGTGCCGCTGATCGGCCGCACGCGGCTGGCCAACCTGTTCCTGAACACCGGCCACGGCACGCTGGGCTGGACCCATGCCTGCGGCTCGGGCAAGTCGATCGCGCACATCGTGAGCGGGCTCGCGCCCGAGGTCGACTTCGCCTTCGCTGGCGCCTGAGGCCGAAGCGCGCGGCGCTCAGTCGTGCATCAGGTCCTGCACCAGCTTGCGCAGGATGACCAGCGCCGGCGCCTCGGTCCGCCGGCTCAGCGTGACCAGGCCGAACCGCGCGATGCCGTCGAGTGGCGGCTCCATCTGCAGCTCGACCAGGTCGGGTGCCGCCGCGCGGATGGAAAGCAGCACCGCGTCGCTGCGGCGCACCACCTCGACCAGGCTCGGGATTTCCTCGCACTGCACGGTCACGCAATGCGCGGGATGCGCCTCGGGCCCGTAAGCCTCGACCAGGGTGCGAGCCACTTCGTCGCTCAGGGGGATGGACGCGATCGGATAGTGCTGCACGTCCTCGAAGCGCACCGGATGGTCGAGCCGCGTGAGCGGATGGCCGTCGCGGCAAAGAAAGGTGCCGCGCATCTCGGACACCAGGCTCACGTTGAGGTCGGGCGCCGGCTTGAGCGAGCGCGCGTCCACCACGAGCGCATCGAGCGTGCGTTCGCGCAGGGCCTGCGCCAGCAGGTCGGTGCCGCCGCGTGCCACCGAAACGCGCACCCTCGGGTGCCGCGTCGCCATGTGCATGAGGAAGGGCGTCATCAGCATCGCCCCCGGCCCCGAGCCGAGCCCGACACGGAACACGCCGCCCTCGCCTTCGCGCTGCTGGCGGCCGCTGTCGCGCAGCTCGTCGGCCTCGAACACCAGCTGGCGCGCGCGCTCCAGCATCTCGCGCCCGAAGGCCGTGAGTTCGTTGTGCCGGCCAACGCGGTCGAACAGGACAATGCCCAGCTCTTCTTCCAGCGCGCGAATGCTGCGGCTCAGGGCCGACTGGGTCAGGCAGAGGGCATCGGCCGACTTGCTGAACGAGCCGGTTTGCGCAACGGAAATCAGGTGTCTCAGCTGGACCAGCGTCATGGAAGGAGATCGGGAAAACAATACATCGGACTCATGCTAATGCAGACAACAATGCATTGGACGTTGGAAACCGCGACTTCTACGATTGCCGCACCCCACCTCCGGAGCTCCGATGAACACGCTCTTCCAGCGCTCGCGCCTGCTTCTCTGCGGCCTTCTGCTCGCCACCGGCGCCGCATCCGCCCAGACCTACCCCACCAAGCCGGTGACCCTGATGGTCCCCTATCCCGCCGGCGGACCGTCGGACGCGACGGCGCGCATCTTCACCACGCCGCTCGGCAAGGAGCTGGGACAGCAGGTGCTGGTGGACAACCTCGGCGGCGTCAGCGGCGCGCTGGCGGCGCAGAAGGTGCTGGCGGCGCCGGCCGACGGCCACATGATCTTCCAGGGATCGCCCAACGAAACGATCCTCTCGCCGCTGGCCAATGCGGCCGTCAAGCTCAAGGCCGAGGACTTCCGCCTGGTGCATCCGGTGGCCGATGCCGTGATGGTCTTCGTGGCCCGCAAGGACCTGCCGGCCAACAACGTCGACGAGCTGATCGCGCTGGCACGCAAGTCGCCCGACCAGCCGCTGAGCTACGGCAGCGTCGGCATCGGCTCGCTCTACCACCTGCTGCTCGAGAAGGTGCAGCAGC
>NZ_LYVO01000071.1 GCF_001984055.1 Variovorax sp. KK3 | reverse complement strand
CCGACCGCCCCAGCAGGAGCCCGGGCCGCAGACCGCCTTCGGCGGCGCCCACAGGCTTAACCTTGCAAAAGATCCAGCGCGCTTCCGCAAAAGAACAAAGGCACCAACGCGCAACCATCAAAGCATCCGCGAAATCTCGTCCGCCGCCTCCACCAACGGCGGCAGCATCGTGTCCTGCATCACCTTCGCACTGGTCCGATTGGCCTGCCCGCTGATGTTGAGCGCAGCCACCATGCGTCCGCTGCGGTCCACGATCGGTGCGGCGATGGAGATCAAGCCCTCTTCCAGCTCCTGGTTCACCAGGCACCAGCGCTGGCGGCGCGCTTGCTGGACCTTGGCGACGAGGGTGTCGATGTCGGTCAGCGTATGACGCGTGAGGGCTTCGATGCCCGAATCGTCGAGCCGCTTGCGCAGTGCCTCTTCGTCCAGTTCCGACAGCAGCAGCCGGCCCATCGACGTGCACCATGCCGGCAGGCGCGAGCCCACGCCCAGGCTGATGCGCATGATCTTGTGGGTGGACACCCGCAGCACGTAGACGATGTCGGTGCCGTCGAGCACCGCCGCCGAGCACGACTCCTGCACCTGTTGCACCAGCGCTTCCATCACCGGCTCGGCACGGTTCCAGATCGGCATCGAGGACAGGTAAGCGAAGCCCAGGTCGAGGATGCGGGGCGTCAGCGCGAACAGTTTGCCGTCGGAGGCCACGTAGCCCAGGGTCTGCAGCGTCAGCAGGATGCGCCGCGCGCCTGCGCGTGTGAGGCCCGTCGCGGCCGCGACCTCGCTGAGGGTCTGGCGGGGCGCCTTTTCGCTGAACGAACGGATGACCTGGAGCCCGCGCGCGAAGGACTGCACGTAGCTGTCGCCGGGCGTTGGAAGATCGCGTTGCGCGTCGAGGGTTGCCATGGGAATCGATTCTGCCTAAAATTCATTATACGAACACATGTTCGCTATACGAACAGTTTGCAGACATTGTGATCCCAGCCTGAAGCCGAGGCCTTCGGCTTTTCCCTTACCCCGGAGACAAATTTTTATGATCGACAAGATCGCGCGCTCGATCGCCGATGCCATGGCAGGCATCCAGGACGGCGCCACGGTACTCATCGGCGGCTTCGGCACGGCCGGCATTCCCAACGAGCTCATCGACGGCCTGATCGAACAGGGCGCCAAGGACCTCACCGTCGTCAACAACAACGCCGGCAACGGCGACACCGGCCTGGCCGCGCTGCTCAAGGCAGGCCGTGTGCGCAAGATCATCTGCAGCTTCCCGCGCCAGGCCGACAGCTACGTCTTCGACGAGCTCTACCGCACCGGCAAGCTCGAACTCGAGCTCGTGCCCCAGGGCAACCTGGCCGAGCGCATCCGCGCCGCCGGCGCCGGCGTCGGTGCCTTCTTCTGCCCGACCGGCTTCGGCACCCAGTTGGCCGGCGAACGCGAAACGCGCGACATCGACGGCAAGCAGTACGTGCTCGAATACCCGATCCGCGGCGACGTGGCACTCATCAAGGCCGAGGCCGGCGACCGCTGGGGCAACCTCACCTACCGCAAGGCCGCCCGCAACTTCGGCCCGGTGATGGCCATGGCGTCGGACCGCACCATCGCCACTGTGCACGAGATCGTCGAACTGGGCGCGATGGACCCCGAGACCATCGTCACCCCCGGCATCTTCGTCAAGAACATCGTCAAGATCGACCGCGTCGCCACCCAGGCCGGCGGCTTCAAGAAGGCAGCATGACCATGAGCAACTACCAACGCCGCACCAAGGACCAGCTCGCCGCCCGCGTCGCGCAAGACATCTTCGACGGCGCCGTCGTCAACCTGGGCATCGGCCAACCCACGTTGGTGGCCAACCACCTGCCGGCCGGCCGCGAAGTCATCCTGCACAGCGAGAACGGCATCCTCGGCATGGGCGCCGCGCCGGCCGCCGGCCAGGAAGACTACGACTTGATCAACGCGGGCAAGCAGCCCGTCACGCTGCTGCCGGGCGGTGCCTACTTCCACCATGCCGACAGCTTCGCCATGATGCGCGGCGGCCATCTCGACATCTGCGTGCTGGGGGCCTTCCAGGTTTCGGCCAGCGGCGACCTGGCCAACTGGAGCACCGGCGAACAGGGCGCCATCCCCGCCGTCGGCGGTGCGATGGACCTGGCCATCGGCGCCAAGCAGACCTGGGTGATGATGGACTTGCTCACCAAGAAGGGCGAGAGCAAGATCGTCGAGCAGTGCACCTACCCGCTGACCGGCATCGGCTGTGTCAAGCGCGTGTACTCCGACCTCGCCACCCTCGAGTGCACGCCTTCGGGCCTCAAGCTCATCGACAAGGTCGAGGGCCTGGAGCGCGCCGAACTCGAAAAGCTGGTGGGCCTGCCCATCGCTGCCTGATTTTGCCGCCTGACATTTCCACATCCAGAGAGACACGCATGACCAACCAAGCCTTCATCTGCGACGCCGTTCGCACCCCCTTCGGCCGCTACGGCGGTGCTCTTTCCAGCGTGCGTGCCGACGACTTGGGCGCCGTGCCGCTCAAGGCGCTGATGGAGCGCAACAAGGAAGTCGACTGGCAGGCCGTGACCGACGTGCTCTACGGCTGCGCCAACCAGGCCGGCGAAGACAACCGCAACGTCGCGCGCATGTCGGCCCTGCTGGCCGGCCTGCCGCTGGAGCTGGGCGGCGGCACCATCAACCGCCTGTGCGGCTCGGGGCTGGACGCCGTGGGCAGCGCCGCGCGCGCCATCAAGGCCGGCGAGGCGGGCCTGATGATCGCCGGCGGCGTCGAAAGCATGAGCCGCGCGCCCTTCGTCATGCCCAAGGCCGAGAGCGCCTTCAGCCGCGCCAACAACGTGTACGACACCACCATCGGCTGGCGCTTCGTCAACAAGCTCATGAAGGCGCAGTACGGCGTCGATTCGATGCCCGAGACGGCCGAGAACGTGGCCACCGACTACAAGATCGAGCGCGAAGCGCAGGACCGCATGGCGCTGGCTTCGCAGCAGCGCGCGGTGGCGGCGCAGAAGTCGGGCTTCTTCGACAGCGAGATCGTGCCCGTGCACGTGCCGCAGAAGAAGGGCGATGCGATCGTGGTGAACAAGGACGAGCATCCGCGCGACACCAGTCTCGAGTCGCTGGCCAAGCTCAAGGGCGTGGTGCGGCCCGACGGCACCGTGACCGCCGGCAACGCCAGCGGCGTGAACGACGGGGCCTGCGCGCTGCTACTGGCCGACGAAGCCAGCGCCGCCAAGTACGGCCTGACGCCGCGCGCCCGCGTGGTCGGCATGGCCACGGCCGGCGTGCCGCCGCGCGTGATGGGCATCGGCCCGGCGCCGGCCACCGAGAAGGTGCTGAAGCTCACGGGCCTCACGCTCGACCAGCTCGACGTGATCGAACTCAACGAGGCCTTCGCCGCGCAAGGCCTGGCCGTGCTGCGCCTGCTGGGCCTGAAGGACGACGACGCCCGCGTCAACATCAACGGCGGCGCGATCGCGCTGGGCCATCCGCTGGGCGCCAGCGGCGCGCGCCTGGCGACCACCGCGGTCAACCAGCTGCACAAGGGCGGCGGCCGCTACGCGCTGTGCACCATGTGCATCGGCGTGGGCCAGGGCATCGCGGTCATTCTCGAAAGGGTCTGATGGCCCTCGCCCGACGCGGGCTGCTGCTGGGCGCACTGGCAGCAGCGAGCCTGGCTGCGCGCGCGCAGCCCGACGCGAAGCCGATCCGCATCGTCGTGCCCTTCGCGCCCGGCGGAGGCAACGACGTGTTCGCCCGCCAGATGGCCAAGAGCCTGGGCGAGCTGCGCCGGCAGCCGGTGATCGTGGAGAACAAGCCCGGCGCCGGCGGCAACCTGGGCAGCGAGCAGGTCGTGCGCAGCACGCCCGACGGCAGCACGCTGCTGCTGGGCCACACCGGCACCGTGTCGATCAACCCGGCGTTGTACAAGGGCCTGAAGTTCGACGCCCGCAAGGACCTGCAGCCGGTGGCGATGTTCGCCTCGTCGGCGCTGGTGCTGGTGGTGCCGGCTTCGTCGAAGATCCGCACCGTCGCCGAACTGGTGGCCGACGCGAAGACGCAGCCGGGCAAGCTCGACTTCGCCTCCAGCGGCAGCGGCACGGGCGGCCACCTGACCGGCGAGCTGTTCGAGCAGCGCACCGGCACCCAGATCAATCACATCCCCTACAAGGGCACCAACCCCGCGCTCACCGACGTGGCGGGCGGGCAGGTGCACATGATGTTCAGCGTGATCCCGCCCGCGCTGGCGCTGGTGAAGGGCGGCAAGCTGCGCGCGCTCGCCGTCACCGGCGACAAGCGGCTGCCCTCGCTGCCCGACGTGCCCACCGTGGCCGAATCCGGCGTGCGTGCGCTGGCCGGCTTCGAGAGCACGCTGACCTACGGCATCCTCGCGCCGCGCGGCACGCCCGATCCTTTCGTGAAGGCACTCGCGGCGCAGATGCTGCAGGTGGCGGCCAGCGCGGAATTCCAGTCGCGGCTGGACGTGGAAGGCGCGGTGCCGCTGCTCGGCGGCCCGGCCGAGTACGCGGCGCTGATCGCGAAGGAAAACGCCAAGTGGGCCGAGATCGTCAAGGTCTCGGGCGCCACCGTCGAATGACAACCCCATTTCAACACCGGAGACCCTGCATGTTTCACAAGTCCATCATGTCGCGCCGCAGCCTGACGGCGCTGGCCCTCGCACTGGCCGCCGGCGGCCTGCTGCCGGCCACTGCGAGCGCACAGTCCTTCCCGACCAAGCCGGTGCGGATCATCACGCCCTTCCCGGTGGGCGGCGGCCCCGACGGTGTCGCGCGCCTGGTCGCCGACAAGCTCTCGCGCGCCTGGGGCCAACCTGTGGTGGTCGAAAACCGCCCGGGCGGCAACGGCTTCATCGCCATCGATGCCTGGAAGCGCGGCGCGAAGGACGGGCACGACCTGCTCATCCTCGACAACGTGCACCTCGCGGCCTACCCGTCGCTGTTCAAGAAGCTGCCCTACGACCCGGCCAAGGACTTCGACACGCTGCTGCCGCTGTTCAAGACCTACTTCTTCTTCACGGTGCCGAGCAACAGCAAGTACAAGAGCGTGGGCGACCTGATCGCCGACGCCAAGGCCAACCCGGGCAAGCTCAACTACGGCTCCTGGTCCATCGGCAACCCGGTGCACCTGGGCTCGGAACTGTTCGAGTCGGCCACCGGCACGCAGATGGAACACGTGATCTACAAGGAGACCACGCAGCTCTACACCTCGGTGTCGACCGGTGAACTGGCCTTCGCGCTGGGCACCAGCGCCACCGCCGGGCCGCTGTACCGCGCGGGCAAGCTCAAGTTCCTGGCCGTGGCGGCGCCGCAGCGCGTGGCGGCCTTCCCCGACGTGCCCACGGTGGCCGAATCGGGCGGGCCCAAGGGCTTCGAAGTGACCGGCTGGAACGCCATCGCCGTGCCGCAAGGCCTGCCGGCGGCGGTCACCGAGAAGATCAAGCGCGACGTCGAGAAGGGCCTGGCCGAAGCCGACGTGCAGGAGAAGTTCAAGAGCTTCGGCTACGAGCCCTTCCCGACCACGCGCGACCAGTTCGCACAGTTCGTGAAGAGCGAGACCCAGCGCTTCGGCGAGGTGATCAAGAAGGCGAACGTCTCGCTGGACTGAACGTTCGAGTGACTACGGATGCGCGGCCTGCCACACCAGCGTGGCGGCCGCGAGGTCTTCGAGCGCGCTGCCGACGGCCTTGAAGACCGTGCGCTCTTGCGCGTCGGCACGGCCTGCGTGGCGGGCTCGGCACAGGTCGGCCAGCGTGGCCTCGATCGACGCCGTTGAGAGCGTGCCGGCCGCGATGGCGTCGAGCAGATCCCCGGCCTTCGTCGGTGCCTCGTCGGTGTCGACGAAGGTGCTCGCGCCGGCAAAGCAGGCCGGGTCGGCCTCGCGCATCTGCGGCGTGAAGCTGCCGATCAGGTCCAGGTGCGAGCCCGCCGCCAGCCATTCGCCGCGAATGAGCGGTGCGGTGGCGAGCGTGGCGCAGCTGATCACGTCGGCCTCTCGCGCCGCCGTCTCCAGGTCGGGTGCCGCCTGCGCGTTCCAGCCTTCGCTGCGCCACTGCGCCGCCAACGCCTCGGCACCTTCCGGCCGGTGGTTCCAGATTCGCACTTCATCGATCGCCCGCACCTGCACGTGCGCGGCCGGCAGCAGCCGTGCCACACGGCCGGTGCCCAGCACCAGCAGGCGCCGCGCATCCTGCCGAGCCAGGAAGGACGAACCCAACGCCGACGCGGCTGCGGTGCGGTGCGCGGTGATCTCGTTGCCGTCCATCATCGCGAGCGGCACGCCGGTGTGCGCGTCGTACAGCACGTAGGTCGCGTGGAGGCCGGGCAGCCCGCGTGCGCCGTTGCCGGGGAAGATGTTGATCGTCTTGATGCCGAGGAAGCCGGCTGCGCTCCAGGCCGGCATGATCAGCACGGTGCCGCGGTCCGCACCAGCCTCGATGGCGTGCACGTGGCGTGACGGCACCTGGGCGTCTGCGGCGAAGGCGGCGCGCAGAGCGGCGATGAGGCGCGTGAAATCCAGTGCTGTGCGCGTGGCGTGGTCGTCGAAGTGCTTCATTTGCGTGAAAGGCTGAAGGCCTCGGCGCTACGCCAACGGCTCCGCGTTGGCGTAGATGCGCAGCAGCATCGCGCGCAGCAGGCCCACTTCGCTCGCGCTGAAGTCCGACAAGGCGGTGTCCTCGTAGTGCTTGGCCAGAGGAATGATCTCGTTCGTCAGCTCCAGGGCCATCGGGGTCAACGCGAGGCGGATCGCGCGACCGTCCGTTCCGCAGCGCTCACGCGCCACGAGTCCGTTGCCCGCCAGCCGGTCGACGATGCGCGAGAGCGCGGACAGGTCGTTCGAGGAATGCACGGCCAGTTCGGACAGCGTCTGGTTCGGCGAGTGCTGCAGCGAGGCGCACACGCGCCATTCGACGAGGCTCAGGCCATAGGGCTTGAGCGCCTTGGCGAAGGCGTTGCCCATTCGCGCGCCGGCGCGCGCCAGCAGGAAGGGGATGGCCTTCTCCAGGTCGTGGTCGGGGGGCAGGGTTTCCATGGATAACTGCTTGAAAGTTCAAGTATAAAGTCGCGCCGATTGCTTGAACAATCAAGTAAATAGGAGCCCATCCGTGAAGCTGCTTCGTTCTCGGCGCGCCATGTTCGCGCTGCTTTTTTCTTCGTTGTTGCCGGCCGCGGCGATGGCGCAGGGCGCATCGCCCAAATGGCCCGCGCAGCCGGTGCGCTTCGTCGTGCCGTTCCCGGCCGGCTCGGCGCCTGACGTGCTGATCCGCCATGTGGGTGTGAGGCTCGGCGAGAAGTGGGGCCAGAGCGTGGTGGTCGACAACAAGCCCGGCGGCAGCGGCGTGATCGGCATGAACACCATCCTGGCCGCGCCGGCGGACGGTGCCACCTTCGGCTTCGTGCAGGGCTCGGCGATCTCGGTCGCGCCGAGCACGATCAAGGGCGTGAGCTACGACTTCAACCGCGACTTCGTGCCGGTCACGCTGGCGGCGGTGGCGCCCTTCATGCTCGCGGTGCCTGGCGATTCGCCGCACAAGACGCTGGCCGAGTTCATCGCCGTCGCCAAGGCCAAGCCGGGCGGCGTCGAGGTGGCCGACAACGGCCGCGGCACCGCGCCGCACCTGGCGTCGGCGCTGCTGGGGCTGCAGTCGGGCGCGCAGTTCCTGGAAGTGCATTACCCAGGTGGCGCGCAGGCGATGCAGGCCACGCTGGGTGGCCAGACGCAGATGATGGTCGAGACCTACAACGTGCTGGCGGGCAACGTGCAGGCCGGCAAGATGCGCATCCTCGCGAGCATGGGCGACCGCATCGAGCCCGGGCTCGAATCCTTTCCGCTGGCCAGTGCGACGGTGCCCGGCGCGGTGGCGCACGGCTGGTTCGCGGTGATCGCGAAGAAGGGCGTGGACCCGCAAATCCTCGCGCGGCTCAACAAGGACATGAACGAGGCATTGCTGCTGCCCGACGTAGTCGCCAAGTCGCGCGAGCTGGGCACCTACCCGCGGCCCGGCACACCCGAGCAACTGGCCCGCTACATCGCCGACGACCGCAAGACCTGGCAAGCGGTGCTCGACAAGCTCAACATCAAGCCGGAATGACGGAGTGAAGAAGGCATGAAAGACAAGATCGCTCTCGAGGAGCATTTCGCCATCGACCTGACGATCGGCGATTCGCAGGTGTATGCGCGGCCCGAAGTCTGGCAGGGGCTCCGCAGCAAGCTGATGGACTTCGAACAGCAGCGCATCGAGCAGATGGATGCCTGGGGCACCGCGTACTCGATCCTCTCGCTCAACTCGCCGGCCGTTCAGGGCATCGCCGACACCGCACGCGCCATCGAGGTGGCGCGCCGCGCCAACGACGTGCTGGCCGAACAGGTCGCGCGGCGGCCACAGCGCTTCGGTGGCTTCGCCGCGCTGCCCATGCAAGACCCGGCGGCCGCGGCGCGCGAGCTGGAGCGCTGCGTGGCCGAACTGGGCTTCCATGGCTTCCTGGTCAACGGGTTTTCTCAGGTGGGCGACGAGCGCACGGTGGCGTACTACGACGCGCCGCAGTACGCGGACTTCTGGGCCGCGGCCGCCGCGCTGGGCAAGCCCTTCTACATGCACCCGCGCGACCCGCTGCCGGCGCGCGAGCCGATCTATGACGGCGCGCACTGGCTGACCGGGCCGACCTGGGCCTTCGCGGTCGAGACCAGCATCCATGCGCTGCGGCTCATGTCCTCCGGTCTGTTCGACCGGCATCCGGCGCTGCAGATGATCCTGGGCCATTTCGGCGAAGGCATTCCCTTCAACATCTGGCGCGTGGACCACATCCTGCGCAAGGGCCGCCGCGGCATGCCCTGCGAACGCGAGATCGGCGACTACCTGCGCAGCAACGTGCACATCACCACCAGCGGCAACTTCCGCACGCCGACGCTGCTGTCGACGCTGCTCGAGATGGGGAGCGACCGCATCATGTACTCGGTGGACTATCCCTTCGAGAAGCACGAGGACGCCGCGCGCTGGTTCGACCACTGCGAGATCAGCGAGAACGACCGGCGCAAGATCGGGCGCGACAACGCGCGCACGCTCTTCGGGTTGCCATGAATAGGCCCATGGACCCCCGCCCCGTGCTGGTGGCCGGCGGCGGCATCGGCGGGTTGGCGGCCGCGCTCGCGCTCGTGCGCGAGGGCTACCGCGTGAAGGTGATCGAGCAGTCGGCGCAGATCGGCGAGATCGGCGCCGGCATCCAGCTGAGCCCCAACGCCTTCGCGGCCTGCGACGCATTGGGCGTGGGCGCGAACCTGCGGGCCCGCGCGGTGTACACCGACGAGATGGTGATGTTCGACGCGATCGATGCGAAGCGCGTGGCCGCCATCGCGCTCGACGCGCGCTTCCGGGAGCGCTTCGGCAACCCGTACGCCGTGATCCACCGCGCGGACATCCATGGTGCGCTGCTCGAGGGCGTGCAGGCCACCGCCGAGGGCATCGAGTTCATCACCTCGACCAAGATCGTTCACGTCGACCAGGACGAAGAGGGCGTGACGTTGATCGATGCCGAGGGCGGCCGTCACGAAGGCCAGGCCGTGATCGGCTGCGACGGCGTGCGCTCGGCGCTGCGGCAGCAGTACGTGGGCGACGGCATTCGCGTGTCGGGCCACGTGGTGTTCCGCGCCGTGATCGACACGGCCGACTTCCCCGAGGCGCTGCGCTACACCGCGCCCTGCATCTGGGTCGGGCCCAACTGCCACTTGGTGCACTACCCGCTGAAGGGCGGCGACAAGTTCAACCTGGCCGTCACCTTTCACAGCGACAAGCCCGAGGAGTGGGGCTCGATGGACGGCGACCCGGCCGAGGTGCAGCGCTACTTTCGCGCCACCTGCGACGCGGTGCAGCAGATCCTGCGCATCCCGAAGGCCTGGAAGCGCTACTCGACGGCCGACCGCGACCCGATCGAGCGCTGGAGTTTCGGCCGCGCGACCTTGCTGGGCGATGCCGCGCATCCGATGGTGCAGTACCTGGCGCAGGGCGCCTGCATGGCCTGCGAAGACGCCGTGACGCTCGCGCTCGCATTGCGGCGCGAGGCCGGCGACTGGCCGCGCGCCCTGGCGCTGTACGAGCGCGCGCGCTTGGCGCGCACGGCGCGCGTGGTGCTGTCGGCCCGCGAGATGGGGCGGCTCTACCACGCCAAGGGCGTGGAACGCCTGGTGCGCAACCAGCTGTGGCAGGGGCGGCCGCAGGAGCGCTTCTACGACGCGCTCGAATGGCTCTACGGCTGGACGTCCGCCAACTGCCTGCCGCCGGATTGACCGGGCGCCACGGGGACGCACGCTTCCTGCTACGCTCGGCGGCCCGACCGGCTGCCACCGACGCGGCAGCAGCGGGCTTCTTCTCGCATCCCCCATGGCTCTCCCCATCATCAGCGACTGGCACTTCTATGCCGTCGCCATTCCCGCCGTGCTCATGCTCGGCGTCAGCAAGAGCGGCTTCGGCGCCGGCTTCGGTTCGCTGGCCGTGCCGATGCTGGCGCTGGCCGTGACCGTGCCGCAGGCGGCGGCGATGCTCATGCCGGTGCTGCTGCTGATGGACCTGCTGGGCCTGGCCGCCTTTCGCCGCGATTTCGATCGATCGCTGCTCTGGTTCCTGATTCCTTTCGGCCTGGTGGGCACGGTGGTCGGCGCGGTGCTGTTCCGCGTGCTGCCCGCGCACCAGGTGGCCGGCATCACGGGCGTCTTCACGCTGCTGTTTCTGGCGCAGCGCTTGTTGTTCCCGCCGCGTGCCGACGCCGCACCGCCTTCCAAAGCAACGGGCGCGGTACTTACTACCATCGGCGGCTTCACCAGTTTCATCGCGCATGCGGGCGGGCCACCGGTCAACGCCTACGTGATTCCGTTGCGGCTCACGCCCGTGGTCTATACCGCGACGCTGGCCTATTTCTTCTTCGTGGTGAACCTGAGCAAGTGGCTGCCGTACGCGTGGCTCGGGTTGCTGGACTGGCGCAACATGGCGACCTCTCTGGTGCTGCTGCCGATCGCGCCGCTCGGTGTGTGGCTGGGCATCTACATCGCGCGACGCATCGATCCGGTGTGGTTCTACCGCTTCGTATACCTCGGCATGCTGTTGACCGGACTCAAGCTCAGTTGGGACGGATTCGCAGGTTGAAATCGGTCCGCGCGAGATGGCCTTGGGTCGTTTTGTAATGCAAAGCACTACGATTGCCGGCCCTCGACGGCGTGTGCAGAATTTGCCCATGTCCGAAACGTCGACGACGCCTGCCAAGCTCGAGGATTCCGAGCTGCAAACGCTTGCTGCAGAGTGGCGCATCCGCGCCATGCAGGGCGACCAGCTGGCGCATCGGATGGCGCAGGCGCTCGAAGCCGAACAGCGCCGCCGCATTCGCGACACCGGCCTGCAACCGCTGCCACCCGCACGCTCCTCCGCGTCGGCACCGTGGTGGAAGTTCTGGTGAGCGGGCCGGGGCTGGACCCTACAGATAGATCTTCTGCAGCAGTTTGATCAGCGTCTCGCGCTCGCGCGTGGTCAGGCGCTCGCTGGCTTCGTTCTCCAGGTCCACCACCGTGCGTTCCGCCTCCCGGACCAGCGCCTCGCCCGACTGCGTCAGGTAGAGCCCGATCGCGCGGCCGTCGTAGGGATGCGGGCGACGCTCGATGAGCCCGCGGCTGTCCATGGCCGAAACCAGGCTCACCAGGTTCGGCGGCAGGATGTCGAGCGTGGCGCAGAGCTGGCGCGAGGTGGCGCCGGGGTTGTGCCTCAACAGCGAGAGCACCGAGAAGTCGACCTGCTTGAGCCCGTAGGCCGCCATGCGTTCGGCGAACACCATGCTCACCGTGAGCCAGGCGCGGCGCGCGTTGTAGCCGACCAGCGATTCGAGCACGCGCGTGTCGAGCCGCTCGGTGCGGGCCGGATGGACGGAGACCGCGGAGGCGGCTTTTTTGCGCGTGCCAGTCATGGCCGAAGCCTACCTGCCTTTGCGTGGCAGCAGCATCGGTGCATGTCCTTTAATTGGCCTCTGCCGACGCGGCCGGCGGTGGCACCAGCACCGCATCGCAGGCACGCTTGACCATGCCCAGCCGCATCTCGAATTCGGGCAGCACGAAGCGCTGGAAGGCCGCGGCCGGTGCGCGCCAGCGTGCATCGTCGGGCGCGGTCTGCGCGATGCGGGCCCAGCTCCAGGCCAGCATGGCCAGCGCCACCGTGCGCAGGTAGTCGTCTGCCACCTCGAACGGCAGGGACGGGTCGCGCTGCGCCGCCTGCAGGAGCGTGGTGCCGAGGTAGCGCAACTGGGCGAAGCGGCGCTGCACGTCGGCGTCCTGTTCGCGCGAGGCGTCGAGTTCGTCGCGAAGCTCGATCAGCACGGCGGCCATGCCGGCGCCGCCGTCGGGCAGCAGCTTGCGCTGCACCAGGTCGATGGCCTGGATCTCGTTGGTGCCCTCGTAGATCATGGTGATGCGGGCGTCGCGCACCACCTGCTCGATGCCCCATTCGCGCACGTAGCCATGGCCCCCGAAGACCTGCAGGCAGGCACTGGCGCCGTCGAAGGCCTGCTGGGTGCAGGCGGCCTTCAGCACGGGCGTGACCAGCGCGCACCAGCGCTCGGCGCGCTGGCGGCGGGCCGGGTCAGCGTCGTGGCGCGCCACGTCGAGCTGCAATGCGCTGCGGTAGGCCAGCAGGCGCATGCCGTCGATCCAGGCGCGCTGCGTCTGCAGGATGCGGCGGATGGCCGGGTGCTCGCCGATCAGGTCGGCCGCCTCCGCGCCGCGGCTGGCCGGCGCAGGGCCCGGCGCGCGCATCTGCCGCCGCTCCGCCGCATAGGCATCGGCCTTCTGCCACGCCGCATCGAGCAGGCCGATGGCCTGCAGCGCCACGTGCAGGCGCGCCGCGTTCATCATCACGAACATCGCGGCCAGGCCGCGGTGCGGTTCGCCGACCAGCCAGCCGGTGGCCTCGTCGAAGCGCATCACGCAGGTTGGGCTGCCGTGCAGGCCCATCTTTTCCTCGATGCGTTCGCAGTGCGCTGCGTTGCGCGCGCCGTCGGGCAGCAGCTTGGGCACCAGCGCCAGTGAGAGTCCCTTGGGCCCAGGGGGCGCTTCGGGCAGTCGGCACAGCACCAGGTGGACGATGTTCGGCGTCAGGTCGTGCTCGCCGCCGGAAATGAAGATCTTGCCGCCGCTTACGCGGACGCTGCCGTCCGGATGCGGCACGGCGCGGGTGCGCACCTGGCCCAGGTCGCTGCCGGCATGGGCTTCGGTCAGGCACATGGTGGCCAGCGATTCGCCGCTGGCGATCTTCGACAGATAGCGTTCGTGCAGGTCGGGGCTGCCGTGGTGCCGCAGGCATTCGTAGGCGCCGTGCAGCAGGGCGGGCGCCATCGTGAAGCCGTGGTTGGCCGCGTTCAGCCATTCGAAGAGGACGGCTTCGAGCACGGCCGGAAGCGCCTGCCCGCCGTGCTCGGACGCGGCCGACAGCGCGAGCCAGCCGCCGTCGGCCAGGCCGCGGTAGGCCTCGCGGAAGCCGGGCGGCGTCGTCACCGCACCACCTTCGAAGCGGCAGCCGATCTCGTCGCCCGCGCGGTTGAGCGGCGCGACCACCTCGGCCACGAAGCGGCCGGCTTCGTCGAGCACCTGGGCCTGCAAGGTCTCGTCGAACTCGGCGAAGGGGGCGAGCGCGCGTAGGCGCGGTGCGGCGCCGAGCACGGTGTCGAGCAACAAGCGGACGTCGTCGGGGCGTGGCTGGTAGTTCATCGGCAGGCGAAGCTGGTGGCGCTTTCGGGATCGCCGCCGGTGTAGCTGGCGACGCGCGGATACGGGCACAACGGACGCGTGCGGCGCGGCGCCCAGGTGGAAGGCACCTCCGCATTGACCACGGTGGCGCCCGGGCCGCGTGCGGCGGCGGTGACGGACTGCGGCGCGCGGCCCTGCTCGACCCAGTCGACCAGCGCATCGAGCATGTCGAACTGGTCGGTGGCCGGCCCGCCGGAACAGTGGTTCATGCCCGGCACCGGAAAGTAGCGCGCGAAGGCGGCGGCATCGCCACCGTGGTGGGCCTGCAGGCGGTCGTACCAGGCGGCGGTGTCGTCGGACGAGAACACCGGGTCGCTGGTGCCGTGGTAGACGATCATCTTCGCGCCGCGCGCACGCAGCGTGTCCAGCCTGTCGGCGGCCGGCGGCGCCATGAAGTCCATCGCCGATTCGCGGAAGGGGCCATCGGTGGCCGTGATGCGCGGGGCGTCGCGGTCCATGTCGAAGCCCAGCGCGAAGGGCAGGCCGCCGGGGCGGTCGGCCAGCGGCGGCGTGCTGAAGATGAAGCCGACCGCGCCGGCGTCGCGCGCGGCGGGGTAGGCGAATTTCCATTCGCGCCAGTTGCCGCCGGCGATGCCGGCGTCGAAGGGGAAGGTGCTGTAGATCGCGCGGCCGGCGCTGTCGCGCGCACCTGCGTGGACGTTGGCGAGCGCGCTCTTCTGCGCAGGCGAGAGGCAGGTGCCGTCGCGCGCGCCGGTGCAGGTCGGCACGTCGGTGTCGAGCTTGAAGCGCGCCTGGCATGCCTTGACGTCGGAAACGATGCCGTCGGCCAGGCCGTCGAGCGCGTCGCAGCGCGCCAGCACGGCGCGCGACACCAACTGCAGCTCGATGGGGGTGAAGGCGCTCTGCAGGTCGGGGTCGCCGGAAGGCGTCTTCGCGTTGGCCGCCTTCGCGTATTGCTGGGCGCCGTAGAGCTGGGCGACCGCCGCCTTCGGCAGCTGGAAGCCCGGGTTGCCGGCCACGATGCCGTCGTACTGCGCGGCCGAGCGGGAGGCCGCCACCATCGCATGCCGGCCGCCGTTGGAGCAGCCACCGATGTACGAGCGATCGGGCCCGCGGCCGTAGGCCTGCGCGATGAGGTTCTTCGCCATCGGCGTGAGTTGCGCGACCGCGTTGTAGCCGTAGTCGGAGCGCGCCTGCGGATCGAGGCCGAAGCGCGGGCCCATCGATCCGGCATGGCCGGCATCGGAGCTGATCACTGCGAAGCCCTTCTGCAGCGCCGTGCTCGCAGGCCCGCCGCCGCCGATGCCGCCCATGGCCGGCACCACGGCACCGTCGAGGCCGCCGTTGACCTGGTGGAAGAAGCGGCCGTTCCAATCCTTCGGCAGGCGCATCTCGAAACCGATGGCGTAGCGCTGGCCGTCGACCGGGCTCGTGCGTTCGTTCATGCGGCCTTGCACCAGGCAGTGGGCAGGCGCCTGCACGTTGGCATTGCCGACCGTGACCGGGCCGGCAGGCACCTCGATGGCACTGGTGTAGACCGTGCCGGGCTGCGCCGCCTTCGCTGCGAGGTCGGTACACGATTGCAGTGCGCCGGGTTTCGCAGCGGACAGCCGCGGCCCCTGCGAGCCGGGGCCCGTGCCGCCGCAGGCTGTCAGCGCGGCGGCCAGCGCCAGCATGCCAAGACGCGCGGTCATGTTCAGGACTCTGCCGTGAAGCCGATTTGCTTGACCAGCGGGCCCCAGCGCTCGTACTCGGCCTTCTGGTCAGCCGCCATTTCCTGCGGCGTGCTGCCGTTGGCCACCAGCCCGACCAGGGCCAGCGCGTCGATGACCGTCTTGTCCTTGAGCGCCGCGTTGATCGCGGCACTCGCAGAGGTGACGGTGGCGGCGGGCGTCTTGGCGGGCGCGTAGAAGCCGAACCACTCTTCCGATGTCACGTCCGGGTAGCCCAGTTCGATGAAGGTGGGCACGTCGGGCAGGTAGGGCGAGCGCTTGCGGCCGGAGGTGGCGAGCACGCGCACGCGGCCGGCCTTCATGTACTGCAGGTAGTCGCCGCTCGGGTTCATGGCGGCGGCGATCTGCCCGCCCACCAGGTCGGTGATGCTGGGCACCGTGCCGCGGTAGGGCACGTGCTTGAGGTCGACGCCTGCGCGCAGGCCCAGCAGCGCGCCCAGCAGGTGCGGCATCGATCCCGCGCCGGGCGAGCCGTAGCTGGCCTGCGCCGGGTTGGCCTTGGCCCAGGCCAGGAAGTCCTTGAGCGTCTTCACCTCGGCCGGTACCGACGGACCGACCGCCAGGCCGTGGAACATGATGGCGCCGATCGAGACCTGCGTGACGTCTTCCGGCTTGTAGGCGAGCTTGGGATAGATGTACGGGTACACCGCCAGCGCCGACACCGGTGCCAGCGTGAGCACGGAGCCGTCGGCCGGCGAGTTCTTCAGCGTCTCGACCGCGATGCGGCCGCCCGCGCCGGGCTTGTTCTCGACGAATCCGGGGTTCTTGCTGTAGGCCGTGCCGCCCAGCTTCTCGGCCACGCGGCGGGCCACGCTGTCGCCGGCGCTGCCGGCCGGGAAGCCGTACATGATCTTCACCTGGTCCAGCGCCTGGGCCAGGGCCGTGAGCGGCGAGAGGGCGCCGAGGGCGGCGGCGCTGCCGAGGGTGTTCAGGAAGTGGCGGCGATGTTGCACGGTGTTGTCTCCTTCAAGGGGCGGGCGGGAATCTCGTCGGATCGATGCGGTGGATCAGCGCGGCGCCATGCGCAAGGCACCGTCGAGGCGGATCACCTCGCCGTTGAGGTGGCCGTTGGTCACGATGTGGCAGGCCAGCTCGCCGAATTCGGAGGGATGGCCCAGGCGCGGCGGGAAGGGGATGGACGCGGCCAGCGATTGCTGCACCGGCTCGGGCAGCTCCTTGAGCAGCGGCGTGGCGAACAGGCCCGGCGCGATGGTGCAGACGCGGATGCCGTGCTGCGCGAGGTCGCGCGCCATCGGCAGCGTCATGCCGACCAGGCCGCCCTTGGAGGCGCTGTAGGCCTGCTGGCCCACCTGCCCGTCGAAGGCCGCGACCGACGCGGTGAACAGCATCACGCCGCGCTCGCCGCCTTCCAGCGGATCGAGCTTCGCGCATTGCGCCGCGTACAGGCGGCTGATGTTGTAGGCGCCGATCAGGTTGACGCTGACCACGCGCACGAAATCTTCGAGCGGCGCGGGGCTGCCGTCCTTGCCGACGATACGCTTGGCGCTTCCGATGCCGGCCACGTTCATCAGGATGCGGGCCGGGCCGTGGGCGGCCGCGGCCTTGTCGAGCGCGGCGTTCACGCTGTCGGTGTCGGTGATGTTGCAGGTGCAGGCCACGGCGCGGCCGTTGCCGAATTCGGCACCGATCTCGGCTGCGACCTTTTCTGCCAACGCGGCGTTCAAGTCCAGGATCGCCACCTTGGCGCCCAGGCGCGCCAGCTCGCGCGCGGTGGCTTCACCCAGGCCCGATGCGCCGCCGGTCACCAGGGCGGCTTGTCCTTCGATCTTCATGGTCAGTCTCCTTGCGGCTTCAGTGTGAGGGGCAGGGTGTCGGCATGCAGCGCGTCCACCGTGTCGGCGCGGTGCTTGAGCACGGCGCGCTGGTTGATCGAGCCTTTGTCGGTGACCTCGCCGCGATCGATGGAGGGCGCTTCGTGCTCCAGGTGCAGGCGGGCGATGCGGTTGGCGCTGCCGGTGGCGGCCTTGGCCAGCTCGTTCACCACGCGCTGGAAATGCGCCTGCACGGGCGCGCTTTCGACCACGTCGCGCATCGGCGCATCGGCAGGCAGGCCGGCGAGTTCGCGCACCTTCGGCGTCGTGAAGATCAGCGCGCCGACTTCCTTGAGGTTGAGTCCGGTGAGCACCGCGTCCTGCACGTAGGGCGCGCCGGCCGCGATGATCTTCGCGCGCAGCGGGCCGACACTGACGAAGGTGCCGGTGGCGAGCTTGAAGTCTTCCGCGATGCGGCCGTCGAAGCGCAGGCCACGGTGGATGTCGTCATCGTCTATCCACTTCACCGCGTCGCCGGTGCTGAAGAAACCTTCTTCGTCGAAGGCCTCGGCCGTGGCTTCGGGCGAGCGCCAATAGCCCGGCGTGATGTTGGGGCCGCGGTAGCGCACCTCGGTCTTTCCGTCGACGTCGACCAGCTTGAGCTCGATGCCCGGCGCGGGCAGGCCCAGGTCGCCGGACTTCACCTCGGGGCCCGTGATGTAGAGCGCGAAGGGTCCGGATTCGGTCATGCCCAGGCCGGTGCCCATGACGATGCGCTCGCCGACCTCGGCCTCCTGCGTGCGGTGCAGGCTGTCCCAGATGGGTTGCGCGAGCGCGGCGCCCGAGTAGAAGAACATCTTCACGCGCGACAACAGGTTGCGGCGCAGCACCGCGTCGCTTTCCATCGCATGGGCGATGGCCTCGAAGCCGGTGGGCACGTTGAAGTAGATGGTGGGCGCGACCTCGCGCAGGTTGCGCAGGGTCTCGGCCATGCCGGCGGGCGTCGGCTTGCCGTCGTCGATGTAGAGCGTGCCACCGTTGTCCAGCACGATGCCCACGTTGTGGTTGCCGCCGAAGGTGTGGTTCCACGGCAGCCAGTCGACCAGCACCGGCGGCTCCTCGCCCAGCGCGGGGATCGACTGCCGCAGCTGCTGCTGGTTGGCGCACCACATGCGGTGGGTGTTGATCACCGCCTTGGGCATCTTGGTCGAGCCGGAGGTGAAGAGGAACTTGGTGATGGTGTCGGGGCCGGTGGCTCCGATGGCGGCATCGACGGCGGGGGTGGCCGGAGTGGAGGCGAGCTCTGCGAAGGATGTCGAGGGGCGGCCCTCGATCCGGCCTTCGGCCAGCACCAGCTCGATGGCCGCCGGCACCGCGGTGGTGATGGCGCGGGCGAAGCGGGCGGCATCGGCGGCGAAGACCAAGCCGGGCGTGAGCGTGGTCAGCACGTGGCGCAGCTTGTCGAAGTCCTGGCTCACCAGCGAGTAGGGCGGCGAGACGGGGCAATAGGGCACGCCGGCGTAGAGGCAGCCCAGCGCGAGCAGGGCGTGCTCGATGCCGTTCTCGCTGAGGATCGCAACGGGGCGATCGGGGCCCAGTCCGCGGCCCAGCAGTGCCTGGGCGATGCTGCGTGCCTTCTGGTGCGCTTCGGCGTAGCTGACGCGGATCCAGTCGCCGGTGCGGCCGTCGGGCAGCTTCTCGCGGCGGGCGATGAAGGTGCGCTCGGGCGCGGCCTCGGCCCAGTGGCGCAGCCGGTCGGACATGCGGCCGGCGTAGGGCGCGAGTTCGGCCTCGGCGCGCAGGTAGCGCACGCCGGGCGCGCCTTCGCTCAGCACGGCGCGCGTGACGCCGAAGGCCAGCGGCCGGTAGCGGATGGAGGTCATTCCTTGCCCACCTTGTTCGCGCGGCCTTCGAGGAAGGCGCGCACGCGCTCCTTCGCCTCGGGCGCACTCTGCACGATGCCGGAGATCAGGGCCTCGGTGAAGAAGCCGTGGTCGGCCGGCTGCTCGCTGATGCGCGGCAGGGCGTGCATCAGCGCGTAGTTGGTGAGCGGTGCGTTCCCGGCGACCTTCTTCGCCAGCTCGAGCGCCTTGTCGAAGGCGGTGCCTTCGTCCACCAGGTACTGCGCGAAGCCGGCGCGCTCGCCCTCCTGGGCGTCGTAGACGCGGCCGGTCATCATCATGTCCATCATGCGGGCCGTGCCGATCAGCTTGGGAATGCGCACCGAGCCGCCGCCGCCGACGAAGATGCCGCGCGAGCCTTCGGGCAAGGCGTAGAAGGTAGTGCTGTCGGCCACGCGGATGTGGCATGCGCTCGCCAACTCCAGGCCGCCACCCACCACAGCGCCGTGCAATGCCGCGATCACGGGCACCGGGCCGCTCTGCAGCGCGTCGAGCGCGGCATGCCAGAGGCGCGAATGCTGCAGGCCCTGGCCGGCATCGCGCTCTTTCAGTTCAGACAGGTCGAGGCCGGCGCAGAAGTGCGGGCCCTCGCCGTCGATGACCGCCGCGCGCACGGTCGAAGGCAGGTTCTGGAAGGTGTCGCGCAGGGCCAGGATGAGCGAATCCGACAGCGCGTTGCGCTTGGCGGCGCGTGCCAGGCGGATGATGGCGATCTCGTCGCGCAGCTCGAGTTGAAGGTCGGTCGTGGTGTTCATGGTTGCGCTCCGGGGTATGAATCGATTATGGTTATAGAAAATAATCAATTCAAGCCGAGTCGACACCCTCTTCCCCGGGATTTACCCTTAGTTCATACATCGCCTGGAGACAAGTTCATGGACCACCGCAACCTGATCGCGATCGACACCCACACCCATGCCGAGGTGAGCTGCTGGAACCCGTTCGACAACTACGGCGAGGAATACGACCGCGCGGCCGACAAGTACTTCCGCTCGAGCCGGCGCCCGAGCATCCAGGAAAGCATCGACTACTACCGCGAACGCAAGATCGGCCTGGTGATGTTCATGGTCGACGCGGAGTCGAACCTGGGCCGCCGCCGCATCCCCAACGAGGAGATCGCCGAGGCGGCGCGCAACAACAGCGACATCATGATCGCCTTCGCCAGCATCGATCCGCACAAGGGAAAGATGGGTGCGCGCGAGGCGCGGCGGCTGATCGAGGAGCACGGCGTCAAGGGCTTCAAGTTCCACCCGACGGTGCAGGGCTACCACCCCTACGACCGCATGGCCTGGCCGATCTACGAAGTGATCGCCGAATACGCGCTGCCGGCCGTGTTCCACACCGGCCACAGCGGCATCGGCTCGGGCATGCGCTGCGGCGGCGGCCTACGGCTGGAATACAGCAACCCGATGCACCTGGACGACGTGGCGATCGACTTCCCCGACATGCAGATCGTCATGGCGCACCCGAGCTTTCCCTGGCAGGACGAGGCGCTGAGCGTCGCCACGCACAAGCCGAACGTCTGGATCGACCTGTCGGGCTGGAGCCCCAAGTACTTTCCGAAGCAGCTCGTGCAGTACGCCAACACGCTGCTGAAAGACCGCATCCTGTTCGGCAGCGACTATCCGCTGATCACGCCCGACCGCTGGATGAAGGACTTCGAGGAAGCCGGCTTCAAGCCCGAGGTCATGCCCGGCATCCTCAAGGGCAACGCGGTGCGGCTGCTGAAGCTGGAGGCCTGAGCCCCGCAGAGGAAGACAATGCGCTGCTGCCACCTTGGCAGCCCCGTTCCTTCCGCTCCGAAAGGCTTATCTCCATGACCCAGCTCAACGCCTATCTTTCCTTCGACGGCAAGTGCGCCGAAGCGATGAAGTTCTACGCCGAAGTGCTCGGCGCCAAGCTCGAGGCCCTGATCACCTACGGCCAGGTGCCCGGCGGCGAGCCGCCGCCGGCCAGCCATGCCGACCGCATCATGCATGCCTACCTGGTGCACGAAGGCTTCGCCCTGATGGCCGGCGACACGCCGCCCGGCATTCCGTACAAAGGCATCCAGGGCGTGATGCTTGCGCTCAGCTTCAACGAGAACGCCGAGGCGCAGCGCGTGTTCGCCGCGCTGGCCGAAGGCGGGCAGGTGCAGATGCCGATGGGCGAGACCTTCTGGGCCGAGCAGTTCGGCATGGTGACCGACCGCTACGGCGTGCCGTGGGGCATCAACGGCGCGCCGAAGCCGATGGGGCAGTAGCCTGCAGAAGGCGGTTCAGGGCCTGGGTTCTTCGGCCTCGTCGCCCGGATACCAGTCGCGCCCGGCCCGCTGCCGCCGCTCTTCACGCTCGCGCGCGATCTGCTCCTGGAACTGCTGGCGGCCCTCCCTGGACGCCGCGATCAGCTTCGCCCGGTCCTTGTAGTGCGGATAGAGCTCGTGCATGAGCTCGATGTTGCGCCGGCGGAAGCGCATCGCCGCCTCGCGCGCCTCGTAGGCCGGCCAGCCCAGGCCCTCCAGCACGGCGCGGGCGCTGCGCAGCGAGGCCTCGAACACCTCGCGCTCGATCACCTCGATGCCGCGGTCCAGCAGCTGGTAGAGATGTCCCACGTTGCGTGCCCGCGCCACGATGCGGGCGTTGGGGAAGTGTTCGCGTGCGATGTCGACGATGGTGAGCGACTGTTCGACGTCGTCCACCGCCACCACCAGCACCTTGGCCGTTGCCGCGCCGGCGGTGCGCAGCAAATCCAGCCGCGTCGCGTCGCCGTAGTACACCCGAAAGCCGAACTCGCGCAGGCTCTCGATGGTTTCCGGGTCGTGGTCGAGCACGGTGAGCTTCAGGCCCTGCGCGCTGAGCATCCGGCCCATGATCTGGCCGTAGCGGCCGAAGCCGCAGATCAGCACCTTGGCGTCCTGCTGCTCCGAAATCTCTTCCATCGTGACGGGGCCGCAAGCGTCGTAGCGCGGCAGCACCCACTTGTCGAGCACCACCAGGACCAGGGGCGACAGCAGCATCGACAGCGCCACGGCACCGACCAGGAACGATGCCACGCCCGGCGGCAGCACCTGCGGCCCGGCGGCTTGGAACACGACGAAGGCGAACTCGCCGCCCTGGGCCAGCAGCAGGGTGAACACCGGCCGCTGCTGGTAGGGCAGGCCCATCAGCTTGGCGAGCGAGTAGATCACCGCGGCCTTCAGCACCATGAAGCCGGCCACCACCAGCGCCATGAGCCCGGGGTTGGCCAGCAGCACGCCGAAGTCGATGCTCATGCCCACGGCGATGAAGAACAGGCCCAGCAGCAGCCCCTTGAAGGGCTCGATGTCGGTTTCGAGCTCGCGCCGGTACTCGCTCTCGGCCAGCAGCACGCCGGCGAGGAAGGCGCCCAGCGCCATCGACAGGCCGACGAACTGCATCAGCGCGGCGATGGCCACCACCAGCAGCAGCGAGGCGGCGGTGAAGATCTCGGGCGTGTCGCTGCGGGCAATCCAGCGCAACAGCGGCCGCAGCACCAGCCGGCCGCCCAGCACGATGCCGGCGATCACCCCGACGATCTTCAAGGCTTCGATCGCCCGGCTGCCGCCGTCGACCACCGCCCCCGTTTCGTGCCCGGTGGCCAGCAGCGGCAGCAGCGCGAGGATGGGGATCGCCGCCACGTCCTGGAACAGCAGGATCGAGAACCCGGCCTGGCCACTGGGCGTGGGCAGCAGGTTGCGCTCGCCCAGCACCTGCAGTGCGATCGCGGTGGACGACAGCGCCAGCCCCAGCGCCGCGACCAGCGCCACGCGCCAGTTCGCGCCACCGGCCCAGCCGGCGACGAAGAGCACGGCGGCGCAGGCCACGACCTGCGCCGTGCCCCAGCCGAAGATGGGCCGTCGGAGGTTCCAGAGCCGCTTGGGCTCGAGCTCCAGCCCGACCAGGAACAGCATCAGCACCACGCCGAATTCGGCGAAGTGCAGGATGTCCTCGACGTTGCTCACCAGCCCCAGCCCCCAGGGCCCGATGACGATGCCCGCGGCCAAGTAGCCGATGATGGACCCGAGGCCCAGCGCCTTGGACAGCGGCACCACCAGCACGGCGGCGCCCAGGTAGATCAGCGAATTGGTCAGCCAGCCCGGTGCGTGTTCCATGCTCAGGCCTCCTCGTGTTCCTGCGGGCGGTCGGCAGCCGGCACCTCGCAGGTGACGCACTCGGGCATGTCTTCGATCTCCGGCCAGTCCGGGTAGCTCGCCAGGCGCTGGCTGAACATGTCGACATGCGCGGCGAGCGCCTCCTGGCTGGCGCTGCGCGAGCCGTGGAAGACGAGCGGCGGCAGGAAGCGCATACCGCACAGCGCGGCGGTTTGCTCGTAGGGCGGCAGGAAGGCGTCGAAGAAATAGCGGTTGTAGCTCTGCGGGTGGTAGCTGCCCTCGGGACCGCCGGTGGTGGCGACGAGCCAGCAATCCTTGCCCTGCAGGGCGGTGCCACCGCCGCCGTAGGCCCAGCCGTAGCTCAGCACTTCGTCGAGCCAGAGCTTCTGCAGCGGGGGCATCGAATACCACTGGATCGGGTGCAGCAGCACCAGCAGGTCGGCGCGGGCCAGGCGCGCCTGCTCGGCCGGGACGTCGATCGCGTAGTCGGGGTAGCTGCCGTAGAGGTCGTTGACGTCGACCCCCGGCACGGCGCGCGCCGCCTGAAGCAGCTGCCAGTTGACGCGCGAGTCGCGCCAGTGGGGATGGGCCGCCAGCAGGTAGATCCCGCCGCCTGGGTTGGCGCCGCCCGAGTCTGTTGTTGTGATCATGGTGCGCGAACATAGCGCAACTGGCACCTTGGCTACCATGGCGCCTGTCTCTTCAGACTGGAAGGAGCCTCTCATGCCGGTGGTCCTGGTCGCCAATCCCAAGGGTGGGGTGGGCAAATCGACGCTCGCGACGAATGTGGCGGGCTATTACGCGAGCCGCGGCCATGCGGTGATGCTGGGCGACATCGATCGCCAGCAGTCCTCCCGCCTGTGGCTGGGCCTGCGATCGCCGGCCGCGCGCGAGATCAGGACCTGGGAGGCCTCCGAAGACGGGGCCGTGGTGCGGCCTCCGCGCGGCACCACGCACGCCGTGATCGACACCCCCGCCGGCCTGCACGGCTCGCGCTTCAAGGATGTGGTGGCGCTGGCCGACAAGGTGCTCGTGCCGCTGCAGCCCAGCATCTTCGACATCTACGCCACGCGCGATTTCCTCGACAAGCTGCTGGCCCACCGCCACGTCGGCAAGACGCAGGTGGGCGTGGTCGGCATGCGCGTCGACGGGCGCACGCTGGCGGCCGAGCGCCTGCGCGAGTTCGTGGCAGGGCTGGGCGTGCCGGTGCTGGGCGAACTGCGGGACACGCAGAACTACGTTCAACTGGCCGCGCGCGGGCTGACGCTGTTCGACATCGCGCCGGGCCGGGTGCAGCGCGACCTGGAGCAATGGGAGCCGATCCGGCAATGGCTTGACGCCTGATGCAGGTTTTCCCGGGGTCACGATGTCCCGGCTGCTACAGCCGCGCCGCGGGCCGGCCACTACATTGAGACACATGAAAAAGACATTCCAGACCCTCGAGGATCTCGCCGCATGCGTCGGCCAGGAAGTCGCCGTCAGCGACTGGATCACCATCACCCAGGAACAGGTCGACAAGTTCGCCGACGCGACGGGCGACCACCAGTGGATTCACGTCGACGTGGAGCGTGCCAAGGCCGGGCCCTTCGGCGCCCCCATCGCCCACGGATTTCTCACCTTGTCGCTGGTCCCGCGCTTCTACGAAAGCACCTTCGAGGTGGCGGAGTCGCGCATGGGCGTCAACTACGGCCTCAACCGAGTGCGCTTCATGACGCCCGTGCCGGTCGGCAGCCGCCTGCGCGGCCGCATGAAGCTGCTCAAGTGCGACCCGATCGAGGGCAACGGGGTGCAGATGGTCTGGGAAGTCACGATCGAACTCGACGGCGCCGCCAAGCCGGCCTGCGTCGCCGAATCGGTGGTGCGCCAGTACCGCTGAAGGGCGCGCTCAGCCGAAGCCGTTCTGCCGCCAGGCCTCGAAGACCGTCACCGCCACGGCGTTCGACAGGTTGAGGCTGCGCTGGCCGTCGCGCATCGGCAGCCGCAGGCGCTGTGCCGGCGGAAAGCCGTCACGCAAGCCGGGCGCCAGGCCACGGGTTTCGGAGCCGAAGACCAGCCAGTCGCCGGGGCGGAAGGCGACGTCGTGCACGCCGCGCGTGCCCTTGGTCGTGAGCGCGAACAGCCGGTCCGGCGCGGGCTGCTCGACGGCCAGCAGCGCCGCCCAGTCCGCGTGGCGCCGGACCTCGGCGTACTCGTGATAGTCGAGGCCGGCGCGCTTCAACAGGCGGTCGTCCATCGAAAAGCCCAGCGGCTCCACCAGGTGCAGGGTGCAGCCGGTGTTAGCGGCAAGGCGGATCACGTTGCCCGTGTTGGGTGGGATCTCGGGTTCGACCAGGACGATGTGGAACATGGGCCGATTGTCCTCAGCCCGCGGCCGGCAACTCCGTGCGCGCCAGCACGATCGCCGTGATGTGTGCGGCACCACCGGTGCGCAGCACCTGTGCCGCCGAGAAAAGCGATGCGCCGCTGGTCATCACGTCGTCGACCAGCACGATGCGCCGCCCGCGCACCGCCTCCGCACGCAGCGGCTCCAGCGCGAAGGCGCCCTGCAGGTTGCGCAGCCGTTCGGCGCGTGACAGGCCGCTCTGTGCGGGCGTCTCGCGGATGCGCAGCAGCAGCCGCGCATCGGTCTTGCCCGGCGCCAGGCGGCGCGCCAACTCGTGGGCCTGATTGAAGCCCCGCTCGCGCAGCCGGCCCGTCGCCAGCGGCATCGGCAACACCAGGTCGGCCTGCTCCAGGGCCGGCTCGACCCAGGGCGCGCTGCGCAGCAGCGTGGCCAGCGGCGCCGCCCATCCGGCGCGCCCCTGGAACTTGAACTGCGCGATGCAGTCGGGCCAAGGCCAGGCATAGGCACAAGCCGCCAGACAGGCATCGAGCGGCGGCGGACGCGTGATGCACTCGCCGCAATGCGCGACGCCTGCCGGCAAGGGCAGGGCGCATCGCCCGCAGCGCGTGACGAGCGGCGCGAAGCGGGTCACGCAGGCATCGCACACGGGCCGTGCGGGCCATGCGCGGCAGACGGCGCACTGGCTCGGCACGCGATCGAGCAGGGACGAGAGCGAAGAGCGGGAAGAGCTGGAAAGGCGGTGGCGCCAGAGTCTGAGCATGGCTCAATATACTGAGCGCCCCATGGCCACCGATCCCCCACAGCGCCCGCCGACCATCGATGCCGCGGCCGCCGCTCGCTGGGCTCGCCTGGTGCCGGACGGCGGTTCACCGTGGCTGCACGAGGAAATCGGCCGCCGCATGGAGGAGCGCCTGCAATGGATCAAGGCCAAGCCGCGCCACTGGGCCGGCTGGTCGCCTTTGCGCGGCGGGCTGGAGGCGCATGCGCTCGTGGCCAAACGGTATCGGGATGCCGCGGTCTACGTGGTCGAAGCGGAGCCGACCCTCGCGGCGCCCACCCGCGAGGCGCTGGCCGCACCCTGGTGGAGCGCGCGGCGCTGGCAGGGCGGCCGCCCGAGCTTCGATGCGCCGCCCGAGGAAGGCGTCGACCTGCTGTGGGCCAACATGGCGCTGCACATGGCGGCCGACCCCGAAGCACTGATCGCGCGCTGGCACCGGCTGGTGGCGACCGACGGCTTCCTGATGTTTTCCTGCTTCGGGCCCGACACCGTGCGCGAGCTGCGCATGCTGCACGAGCGCCTGGGCTGGCCACCGGCCAGCCACGAATTCACCGACATGCACGACTGGGGCGACATGCTGGTGCACGCCGGGTTCGCCGAGCCGGTGATGGACATGGAGCGCATCGTGCTGACCTGGCCGACGGCCGAGGCGGCGCTGGCCGAACTGCGCACGCTGGGCCGCAACCTGCACCGGGCGCGCTTTTCGACGCTGCGAGGGCGCACCTGGCACCGGACGCTGCGCCGTGCATTGCCGGAGGTGGCCCTGTCCGCCGAGGGAGCGGGTCGCATCGCGCTGACCTTCGAGATCATCTACGGCCATGCCTTCAAGCCCGCGCCGCGTGTCGCCCTGGCGGCCGAGAGTGCCGTGTCGCTGCGGGAGATGCGGTCGATGCTCCAGCGTGGCCGGCCCGGTGGATAGCCGCCCTCCAGGCTCCCCGATTCGGGTGTTTCCCCAATGGGTTCGGGGTCGCTGGGCGATCGAGGTGACGCGTGACGGCGCGGTCAAATGAACAGGCCGGATCAGCCGCTACAATCCGCCGTTGCGTGAACCCCGGGGATTGTCCCGTGATCGAGGCCTGTCGGACATGGTTTGAAGGCGATCGACGCACACCGATTTGCAGAACTCGCCCCAGACCGTGTCGAATTCCGTGTTTCGCTTTGCCACCGTCTCAGGCCAGAACATCCACTGGTTCCTGAAGCGCAACTGTTCGATCACGCCGAGCCAGCTCGGCTGGCTCTACGCATCGCTTTGCGTGGTGTCGTTGGGCATCGGCACGGTCTTCTGGGTCCATGGCGCGCCGCTCGTGCTGCCCTTCGCCTGGCTGGAACTCGGTGCCGTCGGCTTCGCCTTCCTGCTCTATGCCCGCCATGCCGCCGACGGCGAACGCATCGCGCTGCAGGGCGGCCGTCTCGTCGTCGAGCTCGAGAATGGCGGGCACTACGAGCGCACTGAATTCTTGCCGCACCAGGTGCGGATCGAGCCGCAGATCAGCGACCGTTCGCTGATCGAAGTCTCGGGACAGGGTCGTTCGGTCAAGGTGGGGCGCTATGTGCGCCCGGAGTTGCGCGCGGCGCTGGCGCGCGAGATCCGCATGGCATTGCGCGGCGCCTGAGGGCGTTTCGTACCGTGCGGCACCGTGGGGACCGGTGGGGTTAACTGGAAAAATCGAGAAGTGAACACGATGAAGAGCAATTGGCGCAACAAGTTCTGGCCGGCGAATCTGCTGCTGGCAGCCGGCGCGGCGTGGAGCGGCGTGGCGCATGCGGTCGAAGACCTGCCCGGTGGTCCGTCGGTGCGTCAGCTCAATCTTCCGGTCGGCGTCACCAAGATCGCCGAAGAGCAATACTTCCTGCACAACGCCATGATGGTGTTGTGCACGGTGATCTTCATCGCGGTTTTCGCGGTGATGTTCTATTCGATCTGGAAGCACCGCAAGTCGGTGGGCCACAAGGCCGCCAACTTCCACGAGTCGGTGGTGGTCGAGGTCATCTGGACCATCGTGCCCTTCATCATCGTGATCCTGATGGCGCTGCCTGCTACCAAGGTGCTGGTGGCCCAGAAGGACACCACCAACGCCGACCTGACCATCAAGACCACCGGCTACCAGTGGAAGTGGGGTTACGACTACATCAAGGGCGAGGGCGAGGGCCTGGCCTTCATCTCCACGCTCGACAGCTCGCATCGCGCCCTGTCCGACGCCGGCGCCAAGGGCGACGTGCCCGTCGACTATCTGCTGAAGGTCGACAACCCCATGGTGGTGCCGATCGACACCAAGGTCCGCATCATCACCACGGCCAATGACGTGATCCACGCTTTCGCCGTGCCGCAGTTGGGCATCAAGCAGGACGCCATTCCGGGCTTCGTACGCGACACCTGGTTCCGCGCCGAAAAGGTGGGCGACTATTACGGCCAGTGCCAGGAGCTCTGCGGCAAGGAGCACGCCTACATGCCGATCCACGTGAAGGTGGTTTCGAAGGCCGACTACACCGCCTGGGTCGACGGCAAGCGCAAGGAAGCGGCCGCCAAGCAGGACGACCCGAACAAGGTCTGGACCCTGCCGGACATCATGGCCCGCGGCGAGAAGGTGTACGCGTCCAACTGCGCCGCCTGCCACCAGGCCAACGGCAAGGGCGCCGGCCCGATCAAGCCGCTCGACGGCTCGGCCGTGGTGCTCGACGCCGACCACGCCAAGCAGATCCTCGTGCTCCTGAACGGGCAGAACAACGGCGCCATGCCCTCGTGGAAGCAGCTGAGCGACACGGACATCGCCGCCGTGGCGAGCTACACCAAGAACAGCTGGTCGAACAAGACGGGCCAGCTGATTCAGCCGGCCGAGGTGTTGGCGCAGCGCGGCAAGTAAGCCGTCCGCACCACCTCACGACGAAGAGATAGCAAGGAATACCAGAATGAGCGCAGTCATCGATCCCCACGGCCACGCCCCCGGCCACGGCGACCATGCCCACGACGAGCACCACCACGCGCCGACCGGCTGGCGCCGCTGGGTGTTCGCGACGAACCACAAGGACATCGGCACGCTGTACCTGCTGTTCTCGTTCACCATGCTGATGGTGGGCGGCGTGCTGGCGCTGATGATCCGCGCCGAGCTGTTCCAGCCCGGGCTGCAGCTGGTGAACCCCGAACTCTTCAACCAGTTCACCACCATGCACGGGCTGATCATGGTGTTCGGCGCGATCATGCCGGCTTTCGTGGGCTTCGCGAACTGGATGATCCCGCTGCAGGTGGGCGCCTCCGACATGGCTTTCGCGCGCATGAACAACTTCAGCTTCTGGCTGCTGATTCCCGCGGCACTCATGCTGGTCGGCTCGTTCTTCATGCCCGGCGGCGCGCCTGCGGCCGGCTGGACGCTCTACGCGCCGCTCACGCTGCAGATGGGCCCCTCGATGGACGCCGGCATCTTCGCGATGCACATCATGGGCGCCTCGTCGATCATGGGCTCGATCAACATCATCGTGACCATCCTCAACATGCGCGCTCCCGGCATGACGCTGATGAAGATGCCGATGTTCTGCTGGACCTGGCTCATCACCGCCTACCTGCTGATCGCCGTGATGCCCGTGCTGGCCGGCGCCATCACGATGACGCTGACCGACCGCCACTTCGGCACCAGCTTCTTCAGCCCCGCGGGTGGCGGCGACCCGGTGATGTACCAGCACATCTTCTGGTTCTTCGGCCATCCCGAGGTGTACATCATGATCTTGCCGGCCTTCGGCATCATCAGCCAGATCGTGCCGGCCTTCTCGCGCAAGCGCCTGTTCGGCTATGCATCGATGGTGTACGCCACCTCGTCGATCGCGATCCTGTCCTTCATCGTGTGGGCGCACCACATGTTCACCACCGGCATGCCGGTGACGGGCCAGCTCTTCTTCATGTACGCGACCATGCTGATCGCGGTGCCGACGGCAGTGAAGATCTTCAACTGGATCGCGACGATGTGGCAGGGCTCGATGACTTTCGAGACGCCGATGCTGTTCGCGGTGGGCTTCATTTTCGTGTTCACCATGGGCGGCTTCACTGGCCTGATCCTGGCTGTGGCGCCGATCGACATCCAGTTGCAGGACACCTATTACGTCGTGGCCCACTTCCACTACGTGCTGGTCGCCGGCTCGCTCTATGCGATGTTCGCGGGCTACTACTACTGGGCGCCCAAGTGGACCGGCGTGATGTACGACGAGACGCGCGGCAAGATCCACTTCTGGTGGTCGCTGATCTCGTTCAACGTCACCTTCTTCCCGATGCACTTCCTGGGCCTGGCAGGCATGCCGCGCCGCTATGCCGACTACCCGATGCAGTTCGCCGACTTCAACGCGTTGGCCTCGGTCGGCGCCTTTGCATTCGGCCTGGCGCAGGTGTATTTCTTCTTCTTCATCGTCCTGCCGAACATGATGGGCAAGGGCGAGAAGGCGCCGCAGAAGCCGTGGGAAGCCGCCGAAGGCCTCGAATGGGAAGTGCCGTCGCCCGCGCCTTTCCACACGTTCGAAACGCCGCCGAAGCTCGACGCGACCGCCACCAAGGTGATCGGCTGAGCGCGCGATGACAGGACAGACCGCGATGACGCCCGAGCAAAAGAGAAACAACCGCCGCATGGGGCTCACGCTGGCCTCCATCGCCGCGATCTTCTTCATCGGCTTCGTCGTGCGCATGCTCTGGCTAGGCCACTGAGCCCGGAACGAGACGACGATGGGCATGGGTCAACGCATCCGCAGCGCAAACGTCCGAATGGTCGGCAAGCTGGCCGTGGTCGCCTGTGGCATGTTCGCCTTCGGTTACGCGCTGGTGCCGTTGTACCGCGCGATCTGCGAGATGACCGGCATCAACATCCTGGCCCTGTCCGAACTCGAGGTGCCGGGCGGCGCCAGCGGCGGCAGGAACGTTCGCGTGCCCGACAACACGCAGGTCGACACGAGCCGCACCATCACCGTCGAGTTCGATGCCAACGTGCGCGGGCTGTGGGACTTCAAGCCTGCGCAACGCTCGATGGAGGTTCATCCAGGCCAGCTCAACACGGTGATGTACGAATTCCAGAACGTGCAGAACCGCCGCATGGCCGCGCAGGCCATCCCGAGCTACGCACCGCAGCAGGCTGCGCCGTATTTCAACAAGCTCGAGTGCTTCTGCTTCAACCAGTACACGCTCGAAGCGGGTGAAAAGAAGCAGTGGCCCGTCGCCTTCGTGATCGACCCGAAGATCTCGAAGGACGTCAAGACGATCACGCTGTCGTACACCTTCTTCGAGGTGGGCGGCAAGACGCCCGCGGCGCCCGTGGCTGCCAACTCTGCCGCACCGGCGCCGACCGTGGAGCCGCGCTCGTGATCATGGCCGACACGCCGCCGCGCAAGGGCTCCCTTCTTCGCACCGTGAAGGCGGTGGCCTGGGGCTTTTTCGGCGTGCGCAAGAACAGCGCCTACCAGGAAGACATCGCCCGCCTGTCGCCTCTGCACATCGTGGCGGTCGGCATCGTGGCCGCCATCCTGTTCGTGGTCGGTCTGATCCTCCTCGTGAAGTTCGTCGTCGCGCCTTGACCCAAGGACGAACGGAACCTGCCCCGACATCGAAGCCCATTACAGAAGAAAACCAGGACCTGATATGAGTTCAACCACCCACGGCACCACGCCTTACTACTTCGTGCCCGGGCCATCGGCCTACCCAGTCATGGCCGCGATCGGCCTGCTCTTCGTGATCTTCGGCGCGGCGCAGTGGATCAACGGCCACCAGTGGGGCGCTTGGTCGTTGCTGATCGGCATGGTGTGGTGGCTGGGCACTCTGTTCGTCTGGTTTCGCACGTCCATCGCCGAGAGCGAGAGCGGGCAGTACGGCCACAAGGTCGACCTGTCGTTCCGCTGGAGCATGAGCTGGTTCATCTTCTCCGAAGTGATGTTCTTCGGCGCCTTCTTCACTGCGCTGTGGTGGGCCCGTACCCACGCACTGCCCACGCTCGGCAGCCTCGACAACGCACTGCTGTGGCCCGACTTCAAGGCAGTGTGGCCGACGCTGGCCGCTGGCGCCACCGGTTCGCCGGCCGACATCATCGAGCCCTTCCAGACCGTCGGGCCCTTCTGGCTGCCGACCATCAACACCGCGCTGCTGTTGAGCTCCGGCGTCACGCTGACCATCGCTCACCACGCGCTGCGTGCCGACCACCGTGCCCAGGCCATCCGCTTCATGTGGGTCACCGTGCTGCTGGGTGCGATCTTCCTGGGTGTGCAGGGCTACGAGTACTACCACCTCTACACCGAGCTGAACCTCAAGCTCAGCTCCGGCGCCTACGGCTCGACCTTCTTCATGCTGACCGGCTTCCACGGCCTGCACGTGTTCATCGGCATGCTGATGCTCCTGTTCATCACGCTGCGCCTGCGCAGCGGCCATTTCACGGCGGAACGTCACTTCGGCTTCGAGGGGGCGGCCTGGTACTGGCACTTCGTCGACGTGGTGTGGCTCGGCCTGTACTTCCTGGTCTACTGGCTTTGAGCGGTTCCAACGGCACGACAAAAAAGCGCCGCCAGGCGCTTTTTTCATGGAGGTTGTGGAACGAGCACGACCTACTTGCCGAGCGGGAGTCCCCCCGGCTGGATGTAGCCGAGCTTCCAGGCCAGCAACAGGCACAGGAACAAAACCACGGACAGGCCGATCCGCACGGTGAGGGCGCGCACCATGCCGCCGCTCTTGGCCCGGCCTTCGCGGCCGTCCCTCAGCATGAAGAAAAGCGCGACACCGAGGCTCGCCAGGATGCCGATGAAGGCCAGGGCGACAAGGTATTTCATGACGGCGATTATCGGCCTGGGCAGGAGACCCCTGCCATAGGCGACAAGGTCGGGGCAGTACCGCGCCGGCGCACCGGCCGGTTCTGGATCGTCACCCTGGCGGCCTTGGCGATGCTGGCCACCACCGTATCGCTCGGTCGCTGGCAACTCTCCCGCGCCGCCCAGAAGGAAGCCCTGCAGGCGCAGATCGAGGCGCGCAAGAGCCTGCCACCGCTCAGCCAAGGCGAGTTCCTCGCGCTCGACCCGGCCACGGAAGCCATGCACCGGCCCGTGCATCTGCGCGGCCTCTGGCTGGCGCCGCATACCGTCTACCTGGACAACCGGCAGATGCATGGCGTGCCCGGCTTCTACGTGTTGACGCCCTTCGCGCTCGAAGACAGCAACGTGACCGTGCTGGTGCAACGCGGCTGGATCCAGCGAAATTTCACGGACCGGGCGCAACTCGCGCCGATCGAGACACCGAGCGGCCTCGTCGACGTGACGGTGCGCATCGCGCCCCCGCCCGCCCACCTGTTCGAGTTGGGCAAGGACGCGCCGGCGCCCGCCGCATCCGCGGGGTCTTCACCCATCCGGCAGAATCTCGACCTGGAAGCGTTCCGGGCCGATACCGCCCTGCCTCTGCGGACCGACGTCTCGCTGCTGCAGACCGGTGTGGCCTCCGAGGGCCTCCAGCGCGACTGGCCAGTGCCCGCGCTGGGCATCGAAAAGCACTACGGCTATGCATTCCAGTGGTTCGGGCTCGCATCCCTCGTCGTCATCCTTTATGTCTGGTTTCAACTCATCGCCCCCTACCGCCGCGCGCGCCGTCTCCGCCGCGGCTGACGAGCCGCTCGGCCTGACGGTGCACTCCATGCCGTCGCCGCGCCAGGCGCTCGACGGCGCGGAGGGGCGCCGGACGGTGGTCGGCCGCTGGAAGATGATCCTGGTCCTGCTGAGCTGCGCGGCGCCGGTCATCGCCTCTTACTTCACCTACTACGTGATCCGGCCGGAAGGGCGCAGCGTCTACGGCCAACTCATCGACCCGCAGCGCACCATGCCCGACATCGTGGCGACGTCGCGCGAGGGCAGGCCGGTGCCGCTTTCTTCGCTCAAGGGCCAGTGGCTGCTGGTCACGGTCGCCGATGCGGCCTGCGATGCCTTGTGCGAGCAGCAGCTCTACCTGCAGCGCCAGCTGCGCGAAAGCCTGGGCCGCGAGAAGGACCGGCTGGACCGCGTCTGGCTGGTGAGCGACGCGTCGCCCGTTCCTGCGCGCCTGGACAACGGCCTGCACGGCGCGACCGTGCTTCGCGTGCCGGCGGTGCAGCTGGCGAAGTGGCTCGCACCGGAATCCGGCCATGCGCTTGCGGAGCATTTCTACGTGGTCGACCCCATGGGCAACTGGATGATGCGTTTTCCCGCGCGAATGGACAACGCCGGCGCGGGCCGCGCCAAGCGCGATCTCGATCGCCTGCTGCGCGCTTCTTCGTCGTGGGACGAAGCCGGCCGCTAACCCCGGCAACAACCGCCGCATGGACACGACCTCGCTCTACGACCTCACGCCCATCGCCTGGCTTCTGGCCGTGGGGGTGTTGCTGGCGCTCGGGCCGCTGTTCTGGGTGTGGCGGCGCAGCGCAGGGCATGGTGCAGCTCGACGCTTGCATCTGCTGACGGTGCTGACGCTGTTTCTCACCTTCGATCTCACACTGTTCGGCGCCTTCACCCGGCTCACCGATTCCGGCCTGGGGTGCCCCGACTGGCCCGGCTGCTACGGCAATGCCAGTCCCTTCGGTGCGCGGCACGACATCGCGATGGCGCAGGCGGCGCAGCCCACGGGCCCGGTCACGCACAGCAAGGCCTGGGTGGAGATGGTGCATCGGTATCTGGCGACCGGCGTCGGTTTCCTGATCCTCGTGTTGGCGGTGGCCACCTGGGTGGCGCGCCGACGTCAGCGGAATGAAGCTCACCATGGCGAACGACCTTTGAGCGCTTGGTGGCCGGCGGCCACGTTGGTGTGGGTGTGCCTGCAGGGGGCGTTCGGCGCGCTGACCGTGACGTGGAAGCTCTACCCCGCGATCGTCACCTTGCACCTGTTGGGCGCGATCGTGCTGCTGTCACTGCTTTGCATCCAGGCCGTTCGATACCGTCAAGCGGCGGCGGGCCGTCAACCGGCGCCGGTGTCGCCGACGCTGCGCGCGTTGCTGTTCGGGGTCAGCGCACTGCTGCTCCTTCAGATCGCGCTCGGTGGCTGGGTCAGCACCAACTATGCGGTACTGGCCTGCACCCAGTTTCCGACCTGCCAGGGCAGTTGGTGGCCTGCCATGAATTTCACGGACGGCTTCCGCATCTGGCGCTCGCTCGGCGAGGGCGGTGGCGGCACGGCGATCGACTTCGCGGCCCTGACGGCGATCCATTACGTGCATCGGCTCATGGCGTACCTTGTCTTCATCGCGCTCGGCGTGCTGGTCTGGCGCTTGCGCCGCGTGGCGACGCTGCGCCCGCAGGCCCGTTGGCTGGCGGGCCTGGCGCTGCTGCAGTTGGCGACCGGCCTGGGCAATGTGCTGCTGGGTTGGCCCCTGATCGCTGCCGTGCTGCACACCGGCGGTGCCGCCGCCATGGCGGTGGTGCTGACCTGGTCGCTGTGCGAAAGCCGGCGCGCCGGCGCCTTCGTTTCCGCGGGCGCGCGGGCACGCGGCACCGGGATGGAGGCGGCATGAGGAATCGGGCCGTTTCCGACGCCAAGGCCTCGGTCCACAGCCACGGCACGTCCAGCGTGATGCGCCAGTTCTATGCGCTCACCAAGCCGCGCGTGGTCCAGCTCATCGTGTTCTGCGCGCTGATCGGCATGGTGCTGGCGGTGCCCGTTCTGCCCAGCTTGGCCGAGGCACAGCGCATCGTGGTGGGTTGCCTCGGCATTTGGCTGGTGGCGGGGGCGGCGGCTGCCTTCAACTGCCTGGTCGAGAAGGGCATCGACGCCAAGATGAAGCGCACCGCATGGCGGCCCACTGCCCGAGGCGAACTCAGCGACCGGCAGGCCCTGCTGTTTTCGGCGCTGCTGTGTTCCGTGGGTTCGGCGGTGCTCTGGTTCGCGGTGAACCCGCTGACGATGTGGCTCACCTTCGCGACCTTCGTCGGTTATGCCGTCATCTACACCGTGATCCTCAAGCCCCTGACGCCACAAAACATCGTGATCGGCGGGGCCTCCGGTGCCATGCCGCCGGTGCTGGGCTGGGCCGCGATGACGGGCGAGGTCGGGCCGGAGGCGCTGATCCTCTTCCTGATCATCTTCCTGTGGACGCCGCCGCACTTCTGGGCGCTCGCGCTCTACCGCGTGGAGGACTACCGCAAGGCCGGCCTGCCGATGCTTCCGGTCACGCACGGCAACGAGTTCACGCGCCTGCAGGTGCTGCTCTACACCTTCATTCTTTTCGCCGCGTGCCTCATGCCGTTCATCTACGGCATGAGCGGTTGGCTCTATCTGGCGGTGGCGGTGGCGGTGAGCATCGGCTTCACGGGCTATGCATTCGCGCTGTGGCGCCGTTACTCGGACCAGTTGGCGCGCAAGACATTCCGCTTCTCCCTGATCCACCTCAGCGTGCTCTTCGCGGCGCTGCTGATCGACCACTACTTGCGATGAACGAATCGATGAACAAGCGGCAGGTGCTGCGGCTCCTGGCACTCACGGGCTTCGGCGCGGCTGCCGGGTCGGCTCTGGTGGCCTGCTCGGAGAACAAGCCCAGCTTCACTGCCGTCGACATCACGGGCGCCGACTATGCCAAGGGGTTCTCGTTGACCGATGCCGATGGCAAGCAGCGCACGCTGGCCGACTTCAAGGGCAAGGTGGTCGTGATGTTCTTCGGCTACGCCCAGTGCCCCGACGTCTGCCCCACCACGATGACCGAAATGGCGCAGGTCAAGCAGCAACTCGGCAGCGATGGCGACAAGCTCCAGGTCGTCTTCGTCACGGTCGACCCGGAGCGCGACACGCCCGAAGTGATGAAAGCCTACATGGGCGCCTTCGACCCGGCCTTTGTCGCGCTGATCCCGACGCCGGAGCAACTCGCCTCGGTGACCAAGGACTACAAGGTCTACTACAAGAAGGTCGAAGGCAAGACCCCGACCAGCTATTCAATGGACCATTCGGCCGCGAGCTTCATCTACGACACCGAGGGCCGATTGCGCTTGTATTCGCGCTACGGCGCGGGGGTGCCGGCCATGGTGTCCGATCTGAAGCTGCTGCTCAAGTCGGCCTGAAGCGGCGACCGCGGCGCGCCGCACGCCCAAACAAAAAGCCCGGCGAACCGGGCTTTTTCTTTCGCGAGAGAGCGACGGGGCTCAGGCGAATTCCGCCAGCGCCTTCTTCATCTTCTTCATCGCTGCGACCTCGATCTGGCGAATGCGCTCAGCGCTCACGCCGTAAACCGCGGCCAAGTCGTGCAGCGTCATGCCGCCGGAACCGTCGTCGTTGACCTTGAGCCAGCGTTCTTCCACGATGCGCCGGCTCCGCTCGTCCAAGGTCGCCAGGGCGGTCGAGATGCCATCGGTCGACAAACGGTCGCGCTGACGCGATTCGAGCTGAGCGGTCGGCTCCTGGGAGCCATCGGCCAGGTAGGCGATCGGACCAAAGCCCTCATCGCCGTCGTCCGAGGGGCCCGGATCGAGCAGCACGTCGCCGCCCGACATGCGGGTTTCCATCTCGAGCACTTCCTCGGGCTTGACGTTCAAGCGGGTGGCCACCTGCGACACCTCGTCCGCGCTCAGGGTGTCGCGATGCGTGTCGCCGTCGGCCGAATCGGCCTTGAAACCCTGCTTCATCGAGCGAAGGTTGAAGAACAGCTTGCGCTGGGCCTTGGTGGTAGCGACCTTGACCATGCGCCAGTTCTTCAACACGTACTCGTGGATCTCGGCCTTGATCCAGTGCATGGCATAGCTGACCAGGCGCACACCCTGGTCGGGATCGAAGCGCTTGACCGCCTTCATCAGCCCGACGTTGCCTTCCTGGATCAGGTCGCCGTGCGGCAGCCCATAGCCAAGGTATTGGCGGGAAATCGAAATGACGAGTCGCAGATGGGACAAGACGAGCGCACCGGCAGCTTCCAGATCGTTGTCGTCGCGCAGGCGACGCGCGAAGCGCTGTTCTTCCTCCTGCGTCAGCAAGGGAAGCCGGTTGGCGGCGGAAATATAGGCGTCCAGGTTACCCAGCGAGGGAACCATCGCCCAGGGGTTGGCGACGGCGAGCTGGTTGGCGGGGGCTCCGGACAGTACTGTCATTGAGCAAACTCCTTCGTTCGGGGGCATGTTAGCACTCGGTTAGTGTGAGTGCTAAGGCAAGGGTTCCCCCGAGTTGCCAATGGAAACGATAGGCAGAGCCTATGCCCGCCTCGCTAGCGGGTGGGGTAGGACGGCGGCTGAAGCAGTGCCCGGGAAGTCTCTCGACTACCAGCGGATGCCGAGCCGAAGAAACAGCCTGGACAGCACGAAAAGCGGGCCGACCCAGAGGTATTGGATGTCTTCGAAAAAAGATGGCTTCCTGCCCTCGATCTTGTGGCCGACGAACTGAAAGATCCACGCGACGACGAAGATGGTGGCGCTGATGGGGAACACAAGATTCCCCATCGCATGGACCACGGCCAGCGCCAGACCGGTGCAGACGACCATGGCCAGCACGAACGGAATGGAACGCAGCGACAGGTAGTAGACGAGGCTGGCGCCCACGATCACATAGGCCGCCCAGGCGTGCAGCACGAACAGCAGGCCGAGAATGCTCAACATGATCGCGGGAATGGCGATCATGTGAATCGCCTCGTTGGTCGGATTCCGGTGACTGTCACCGTAGTGGGCGAGCAGGCGGTCGACCTTGCGGTCGGCACCCTCGAGGGGCGTGGCGGCGCTGTGCATGGCTGTCTCCTGAAGGGCTCTGCGGTCCTCGGGCGAGGATGCCAGACCGCCCCTAGCCCATCAAGGCCTGGGCGAACTCGCGCGCGTTGAAGGTTTCCAGATCTTCCAGCTTCTCGCCGACGCCGATGAAATAGACCGGCACCGGACGCTCGCGCGCGATCGCGCACAGCACCCCGCCCTTGGCCGTGCCGTCCAGCTTGGTGATGACGAGCCCGGTCAGCCCCAGCGCTTCGTCGAAGGATTTGACCTGGGCCAGCGCGTTCTGGCCCGTGTTGCCGTCGATGACGAGCAGGATCTCGTGCGGCGCGGTGGCCTCCGCCCGCGTGACGACGCGTTTGATCTTCTTGAGTTCGTCCATCAGGTGCAACTGCGTGGGCAGCCGGCCGGCAGTGTCGACGAGCACCACGTCCTTGCCGCGCGCCTTGCCGGCGTTGACGGCATCGAAGCTCACCGCGGCCGGGTCGCCGCCTTCCTGGCTCACGATCTCGACCGTGTTGCGGTCGGCCCAGACCAGCAGTTGCTCGCGCGCCGCTGCCCGGAAGGTGTCCGCAGCCGCCAGCAGTACCGCAGCGCCCTCGCCGGACAGGTGCCGGGTCAGTTTGCCGATCGAGGTGGTCTTGCCGGCGCCGTTGACCCCCGCCACCATGATCACCGTGGGCGTGTGCTCGCCGATGACGAGTGCTTTCTCGAGCGGACGCAGCAGGTCGGCGATCGCGTCGGCCAGCAGCACCTTGACTTGGGAGGCATCGGTGGCCATGTTGCTGCGCACACGCTTGCGCAAGTCTTCCAGCAGGTATTCGGTGGCTTTGACGCCGGTGTCGGCCATCAGTAGCGCAGCTTCGAGTTCTTCGTAGAGCTCGTCGTCGATCTGGGCGTTGACGAAGGCTGCGGTGATGCCGTTGCCGGTCTTGCGCAGGCCGGCCTTGAGCTTGCCCAGCCAGCCGCTACGTGCGGGCGCGGGCGGCTCGACGGACGCCGGGACCGGATGAGCGATCGGCGCTGGAGGGGGCGGCGGCGCAACCG
>NZ_LYVO01000070.1 GCF_001984055.1 Variovorax sp. KK3 | reverse complement strand
GTTGGGTGGGGGGAGCCTGTTGCGCCCCGAAGGGGAACGGCATTCATGCCGTTCCCCAGTGCGGGATGTGATGCGAGCCGAGCGACACGGCGACGTTCTTCGGTTCGCAGAACACCTCGTAGCTCCAGGTGCCACCTTCGCGGCCGGTGCCCGAGGCCTTGGTGCCGCCGAAGGGCTGGCGCAGGTCACGCACGTTCTGGCTGTTGACGAAGCACATGCCGGCCTCGATGGCGGCGGCCACGCGGTGTGCGCGGCCGATGTTCTCGGTCCAGACGTAGCTCGACAGGCCGTACTGAATGTCGTTGGCCAGGCGGATCGCGTCGGCCTCGTCCTTGAAGGGGATCAGGCAGGCGACCGGGCCGAAGATCTCTTCCTGCGCGATCTTCATGCGGTTGTCGACGTCGGCGAAGACGGTGGGGGCCACGTAGTTGCCCTTGCGCACGCGATCGGGCAGCGAAGGGACTTCGAGGCCGCCGCACAGCAGCGTGGCGCCTTCCTTGGGGCCGAGTTCGATGTAGCTGCGCACCTTGGCCAGGTGGCCCTGCGAGATCATGGGGCCGACGATGGTCGTGTCGTCGAGCGGGTCGCCGACCACGATGCGCTTCGCGCGCTCGGCGAACTTCGCGGCGAAGTCGGCGTAGATGCTCTGTTGCACCAGGATGCGCGAGCCGGCGGTGCAGCGCTCGCCGTTGTTGCTGAAGATCATGAACACGGCCGCGTCGAGTGCGCGGTCGAGGTCGGCGTCGTCGAAGATCACGAAGGGGCTCTTGCCGCCCAGCTCCATGCTGAACTTCTTGAGGCCCGCGCTCTTGACGATGCGGTTGCCCGTGGCGGTGGAGCCGGTGAAGGAGATGGCGCGCACGTCGGGGTGCGCCACCAGCGGCTCGCCGGCTTCCTTGCCGTAGCCATGCACGAGGTTCAGCACGCCGGGCGGAATGCCGGCCTCGAGCGCCAGCTCGCCCAGGCGCGCGGCGGTCAGCGGCGAGAGCTCGCTCATCTTGAGCACGGCCGTGTTGCCGAAGGCCAGGCAGGGCGCGACCTTCCAGGTGGCGGTCATGAAGGGCACGTTCCACGGCGAGATCAGCGCGCACACGCCGACCGGGTGGAACAGCGTGTAGTTCAAATGCGTCGGGGTGGGGTAGGTGTGGCCGTCGACGCGCGTGCACATCTCGGCGAAGTAGTAGAAGTTGTCGGCCGCGCGCGGCACGAGCTGCTTGCCGGTCTGCGCGATCACCTGGCCGCAGTCGTCGGTCTCGGTGCGCGCGATCTCGGGCACGTGCTTCGCGATCAGGTCGCCCAGCTTGCGGATCAGCTTGGCGCGCTCGGGTGCGGGCATGCCGGCCCACTTGGGGAAGGCCTCTTTGGCGGCTGCGACCGCGGCGTCGACTTCGGCTTCGCCGCCCGAGGCGACCTCGGCCAGCACCTCCTGCGTGGCCGGGTTGACGGTCTCGAAATAGTCGCTGCCGGCGACGGGCTTGCCGGCGATGAGGTGGTCGATCTTCATGGGGTCCTTCAATCCAGTTTGATGTCGCGCGCCTTGATGAGGGCGTGCCACTTCTTGCGCTCCGATTCGGTGTAGCGCGTCATTTCGGCGGCGTCGGCGGGCTTCGGGTCCCAGCCGGCATCCGTCAGCTTCTGCCGCACGCCAGGGTCGTTCATGGTCTTCATGAGGTCGGCGCCCAGGCGGGCCTGGATGTCCTTGGGCGTTGCGGCCGGAACCACCACGCCTTGCCAGGCGAAGGCCTCGACGACGGGGAAGCCGAGCTCCTTGGCGGTCATCACGTTCGGCAGCTGCGACATGCGCTCGCCCTGCAAGGCGATCAGCGGAATGGCCTTGCCGGCCTTCACGGCGCTCACACCGCTGGGCAGGTCGAGCACCATCAGCGGGATCTGGCCGCCCATCAGGTCCTGCAGCGCGGGTGCGCCACCTTTGTAGGGCACGTGCAGCACCTGCACGCCGGCCTCGCGCTGGAACAGCTCCAGGGCCAGGTGGTGCGGGCTGCCGAGGCCGGGCGTGGCCACGCTGTACTTGCCGGGCGAGCGCTTGAGTTCGGCCAGCAGCGCCTTGGCATCGGTGAAGCCCGTGTTGGGCGAAGCGGTGATGACGAGCGAGGAGCGGCCCATCATGCCGATGAGTGCGAAGTCCTTCTCTGCGTCATAGGGCAGCTTCTTGTAGAGCGCGGGGTTGTAGACCAGCACGCCGTTGTCGGCCGACATGATGGTGTAGCCGTCGGCCGGCGAACGGGCCACGTGCTCGGACGCGATGATGGCCGCGGCGCCTGGACGGTTGTCGATGACGACTGGCTGTCCGAGGCTCTGCGACAGCTGCGCGCCGGTGGTGCGCGCGAGGAAGTCGGTGCCGCCGCCGGCCGGGTAGCCGACCACCCAGCGCACCTGCTTGTTGGGGTAGGCCTGCGCGGACGCGTCGAGCGCGACGAAGGAAGCAGAGGAAGCGGCGAAGGCGAGCAGTGCCGCGGCGAAGCGGTGGAATCGTGTCATGCCTTGTCTCCTGTGGTTTGAAATTCGACGACCGCCGCGCTTTCAGCCCGCGACGATGGTGTTGGTGAGCGCGCCGATGCCGTCGATCTCCGTCACCACCACGTCGCCGGGGCGGCAGTCGACCACGCCGTCGGGCGTGCCGGTGAGGATCAGGTCGCCCGGCGCGAGCGTCATGAAGCGCGAGAAGTACTCGATCAGGAAGGGCGCGTCGAAGATCATGTCGCACGTGTTGCCCGATTGCGTGAGCTTGCCGTTGACGGTGGTGCGCAGGTCCAGCGCCATCGGGTCGGGCACGTCCTTCGCGTCCACCAGCCAGGGGCCGATCGGCGTGCAGGTGTCGCGGTTTTTCACGCGCAGGTTGGGGCGGTACCAGTTCTCGAGGTAGTCGCGGATCGCGTAGTCGTTGGCGACGGTGTAGCCGCCGATGAAGTCGTAGGCGTCGTCGCGGCGCACGTTGCGCGCAGCCTTGCCGACCACGATCGCGAGCTCGCATTCGTAGTGCATGAACGTCACGCCGGCCGGGCGCCGCGTGTGCTGGCGGTGACCGATCAGCGAGGCCTGGCCCTTGACGAAGACCAGCGGCTCTTCGGGCGCCTTGAACTCGAGTTCCTTCGCGTGGTCGGCGTAGTTGAGGCCCAGTGCGAGGATCGTGCGCGGGCGCGGCGTGGGCGCCAGCGGCGGCAGCCAGACCACGTCGTCGAAGCCGACCAGGCGGCCGTCGGCCAGCAGCAGGCGGCCGTCGCGTTCGGTCGCTGCTTGTTCTACGCCTTCGAAGGTGATGCGTGCGTGCTTCATGCCGCTTCTCCCGCCAGCGTGTTGGACAGCGTCTCGAAGCCGGGTGCGCTGATGTCGATGCGATCACCGGGCTTCGCGAGCGGGCGGTTGGCATCGCAGCCGAGCATCAGCACGTCGCCGTGCGCGAGCGTCATGAACTCGGTCACGTCGGCCAGCAGCTGAGATGCGTTGCGCACCATCTGCGAAAAGTCGACCGCTTGACGCACCGTGCCGTTGACGCGGACCTCCAGCTTGAACTCGGCCGGGTCTGCGACCTCCTGCGCATCGCGCATCGACGGGCCGATGCCAAGGAAGCCGTCGAGGCACTTGAACTTGACCGGCGGGCGGAAGAAGCTGGCATGCGGCACCGACAGGTCGTTCATCAGCACGAAGCCTTCGACGTCGCCATCGGCGCCGATCACCATCGCGATGGTGGCGCCGACTTCGACCTCTGGCACCGCGGCCGGCACTGCGATGGCGGCGTCGTGCGGCGACCACGTGTTGGCCGTCTTGACGTACAGCACCGGCGCCTTGGGCGGTGCCTTGTAGGGCGGCTGGTTCATCTGCGGCGCGAGCGCGTCGACTTCCGCGCGGAAGTTGAGCAGCACGCCGTAGACGGTGCCGGTGGGAAGAAAACTCATGGTTGCTCCAGTTCGATCACTTCGTCGAGCAGCAGGTAGAGCTGCGCCAGCTTCTGCTTGCCGAGGGATTTCTCCATGTAGGCGTAGTGCGATTCGATCGATTGCGAGAGGCTCTCGACCATGCGCATGCCCTTGGGCGTGGCCTCGATGACGGTGCGGCGCTGGTCGGAGGGGTCGCGGTAGCGGCGGATCAGGCCGTCGCGTTCCATGCGCGCCAGCACGCCCGTCAGGCTGGGGCCGAGGATGAAGGCCTCGCGCGCGACGCGGCCGGTTTCGACCAGGCCGTTTTCGCCGAGCACCCGCAGCACGCGCCATTGCTGGTCGCTCAGGCCGTGCTCGCGCAGGCTGGGGCGCGTGTGGGCCATGACGGCTTCGCGCGCCTGCAGCAGCAGGCGGGGCAGGTTGCGGTGGACGAAGGTGCTCATGAGGATTCGACGAAGGGCTTGATTATTTAACATGTTAAATTTTTTTCAAGTCCTTGACCCGCTCTTATTGCGCCGGGTTTTCCCTGATCGGCATCGAGCGCTCCCTACACTCGGGCGATGGCCAAGGAAAAAACCCTCTTCGTCTGCTCCGAATGCGGCGGCACCAGTCCCAAGTGGCTCGGCCGCTGCCCCAGCTGCGGCGCCTGGAACACGCTGATCGAGCAGGTCTCCGGTCCGTCCGCTGCGGGCGGCGGCAACAACCGCTTCGGCGCTTCCTATGCGTCGCTCGCGGGTTCGGCCGACCTGGCCGTGCTGTCGGAGATCGAGGCCAGCGAGGTCGCGCGCGCACCCACCGGGCTCGACGAACTCGACCGCGTGCTGGGCGGCGGCATCGTGGCAGGCGGCGTCACGCTGATCGGCGGCGATCCGGGCATCGGCAAATCGACGCTGCTGCTGCAGGCGGCCGATGCGCTGCAGCGCGCGGGGCAGAACGCGCTCTACGTGACCGGCGAAGAGAGTGGCGCGCAGGTCGCGCTTCGTTCACGCCGGCTCGGGCTGGAGCTGTCGCAGGTGCAGGTGCTGCCCGAGATCCAGCTCGAAAAGATCCTCGCCACGCTCGACGCGCACCGGCCCGCGATCGCGGTCATCGATTCGATCCAGACGATCTACTCCGATCAACTCACCTCAGCGCCGGGCTCGGTCGCGCAGGTGCGCGAATGCGCCGCGCACCTCACGCGCTTCGCCAAGGCCAGCGGCACGGCGGTGGTGCTGGTCGGCCACGTCACCAAAGAAGGCGCGCTGGCCGGTCCGCGCGTGCTCGAGCACATGGTCGACACGGTGCTCTACTTCGAAGGCGACACGCACTCCGCCTTTCGCCTGGTGCGCGCCATCAAGAACCGCTTCGGCGCCGTCAACGAGATCGGCGTGTTCGCCATGACGGAGCGCGGCCTCAAGGGCGTGACCAATCCCAGCGCGATCTTCCTGAGCCAGCATGCCGAGCCGGTGCCGGGCAGCGTGGTGCTGGTGACGCTCGAAGGCACGCGCCCGATGCTGGTCGAGATCCAGGCGCTGGTCGACAACGGCGGGCCGAGCCCGCGCCGCCTGTCCGTGGGCCTGGACCGCGATCGCCTCGCGATGCTGCTGGCGGTGTTGCACCGCCATGCGGGCGTGGCCTGCATGGACCAGGACGTGTTCGTCAACGCCGTGGGCGGCGTGCGCATCAGCGAACCGGCGGCCGACCTGGCGGTGATGCTCGCCATCACCTCGAGCCTGCGCGGCAAGCCGCTGCCCAAGGGCTTCATCGCCTTCGGCGAGGTCGGATTGGCCGGTGAAGTGCGTCCCGCACCGCGCGGCCAGGAGCGCTTGCGCGAGGCCGCCAAGCTGGGCTTCAGCGTGGCAGTGGTGCCCAAGGCCAACGCGCCGCGCAAGGGCACGAAGGAGATCGAGGGGCTGACGATCCATCCGGTGGAGCGCATCGAGGAAGCCATGGACGTGGTGCGCCAGCTGTCCCAATGAGCCGCCGCGTGACGCGGCGACAATGCGCCCCATGAATTACGGCAAAGTCTTCGTGCCCCTCGCGGGCCTGCTGCTGCTCGTCGGCTCGTACCGCGCCTATGGCTGGGCCGGCGTGGCCTTCGCAGCCGGCGCCATCGTCATGTTCCTGCTGATGCACTTCAACCGCACCATGCAGGTGTTGAAGCGAGCCGCCGACCGGCCCGTGGGCTCGGTGGCCAGCGCGGTCATGCTCAACGCCAAGCTCAGGCCCAAGGTGAACCTGCTGCACGTGATCGCGATGACGCGCTCGCTCGGCGAGCAACGCACACCGAAGGACACGCAGCCCGAGGTGTTCCGATGGACCGACAACGGCGGCTCGTGGGTCGATGCCACCTTCGTCAATGGCAAGCTGACCGAATGGACGATGGTGCGTCCCGAAACGCCGGAAGACGCGCTGCCTGCCGATCCACCCAGTGCCGACGCGGTCAAGCCGGGCGCTGCGGACGCATTGCGGCCACCGCTGTAGTGCCATCGGGACGGGATCGAACGAGCCCCCGTCCCGGCCTACTGCACCGGCTTGTACTGGATGAGCTTGCCCACGCGTTCCCAGCGCGCCGAGTCTTCCGCCATGTAGCGTGCGAAGTGCGCCTGGTCCAGCGGCATCAGCACCGAACCCTGCTGGATCAGCGCCTCCCGGACAGCCGGCAGGCGCATCACCTTGAGCGCGGCCTCCGACAGCCGGGCGAGGACCGATGGGGGCGTGCCCGCGGGGGCGAGCAGGCCGTTCCAGAAGCCGATCTGGAAATCGGCCACGCCCGCCTGTTCCATGGTCGGAATCGCATCGAGCGCCGGGAGGCGATCACGCGAGGTGACCGCGAGCACTTTCAGCCGCCGGGTGTTGGCGTATGGCATCAGCGGCACCGGGTTGCTGAACATCAGCTGGACGCGGCCCGCAGCGAGGTCGGTGAGCGCCGGCCCGCCACCCTGGTAAGGCACCTCCTGCCAATCGAGACCGAGCTTGGTCTTCATCAGTTCCGTCACCAGGTTCTGCGGCGAACCCGGTCCGGTCGATGCGTAGTTCAATTTGCCGGGGTTCGCCTTGCTGTAGGCCACCAGTTCGGGAAGGGAGCTGACCGGGAGCGACTCCGCCACAGCGAGCGCGACCGGCGATTCCGTCAGCAAGGCCACGGGCGCGAAGTCCTTGGGCTTGAAGGGCGTGGAGGGTTCGATCGCGGGGCGCAGCGTGGCGTTGCCGGTGTCCAGCAGCAAGGTGTATCCGTCCGGTGCGGCGCGGGCGACCGCAGTGGTGCCGATCAGCCCTGACGCGCCAGGTCTGTTGACGACGACGAACGACTGGCCGAGCGCCTTGCTCAGTTCGGCCGTGACGATGCGCGCCAGCGTGTCGGTGCCGCCGCCGGCCGGATAGGCGACGACCACCTGCACCGTCCTTGTCGGATAGTCGGCTTGCGCCTGGGCCGCCGAGCCCAGCAGCCAGACGCCTGCGACGGCGAAAGACCGCCACCAGCGGATTGCATTGCCCTTCATCGAGTGTGTCTCCTTGTTCTGTCTCGTGTCGCACTGCTCCACCTTACTCCGCACTACTCTGCGCTGACGCCGAGCTTCTGCACGACGTCGGCCCACTTCGCCACTTCGCCCTTCACGAATCCCGTGAAGTGGGCCGAGCTCGTGTCGGGCGAGGGCTCGAGGTACATCGCTTCCAGTTTTTCGCGAATCTGCGGTTTGGCCACCGCCTGCCCGATCTGGCTGCTGAGCTTCTGCACCACCGGCGGCGGCGTGCCGGCGGGTGCGAACACTCCGAACCATCCCGTCTCTTCGACCGATGGATAGCCGAGCTCGACCACGGTCGGCACCTGCGGAAAGAAGCGGCTCCGCTCACGCGATGTGACGGCGATGGCCTTGAGCTGGCCGGACTTGAGAAAGGGCACCGCCGCGCCCGGCGTCACAAACATCATCGACACCTGGCCGCCGATCAGGTCGGTGATAGCCGGTGCGCTGCCGCGGTACGGCACGTGCTGCATCGGGATGCCCGATGCCTTGGCCAGCGCAAAGCCGGCGATGTGCTGCGGCAGCCCCACGCCGGGCGACGCATAGGTGAGCGGCGCGCCGGCCTTGCCCTTCGAAATCAATTCGTCGAGCGTTCGGATGCCGCTCTTGGCCGAGACCACCAGCAGGTCCGGCGCGGTGCCGATCAGGGCGACGGGAACGAAGTCGGCGACCGGGTCGTAGGGGCGGGGCTTGATGAGCGCGGGCACGATGGCGTTGGTCGCGACCTGTCCCATCAGCAGGGTGTGCCCGTCGGGCGCAGAGCCGGCGACCAGCTTGGTACCGATGATGCCGCCCGCGCCGGCGCGGTTGTCCACCACCACGCTCTGGCCCAGGCTCTGCGACAGCTCCGCCGCGGTGATGCGGGCGATGGCGTCGGTCCCGCCCGCCGGGGGGCCGGCCACGACCATCACCACCGCCTTGGCCGGGTAGTCGCCGGGCGGCTGCGCGGCCGTGGGCGCAGCGCCGAACGCCAGCAAGGCCGGGAACACCGACAGAACGCAGGCCTTGTACAGATGTCTCACGTGTTGCCTTTCATGGCGGCCTGCGCCGCGGTGTTCATGCATCTCGAGCCGCCAGCGTCCGCGAGCCGAATGCGGCTCGCCGCAGGGTGCACCGTTCCACGCGTTCGGCGTCGAGCCGCGGCCAGTAGCCCGCGGGAATGCGGATCGCGCCGTTCGAGAACGTCAACGGGTTCTCGAAAACGCGTTCGCGCGTCTTGAGGAAGCCGTTCATCTCGCCGGCGTTGTCGATGGCGTGCGCAGCGACGCAAGCCTCCGCCCAGCAGCCGATCTCGAGCGAGACGCCGTCGCCCAGCACAGGCACGAGCCCGTGGGCGCGGATGCGTTGCAGCCCCTCGACCAGCATGTCGACGCTGCCCATCTTCTTGAGCTTCAGCTTGACGAAGCCCACGCCGTCGATGGCGCTGGCGCGGTCGATGTCGCCCAGGTCGTAGATCGACTCGTCCAGCATCACCGGCACGGCGGAGCGTGCCGCCACGGCCGCGTTGGCACGCCAGTCGTCCAGCGGGCACGGCTGTTCGAACAGCTCGATGCCTCGCGGCACGAGACGGCTCGCGAAGGCGATGCCGTCGGCCGAGTCGAAGCCCTGGTTCGCATCGAGCCGCAACGTGGCGCGCTCGCCGACCAGGGCCTGGATGCGGCCCACGTGGTCGAGGTCGCGTTGCCAGTCGAAGCCGACCTTGACCTTGAGCGTGCGAAAGCCTTTCGCCAGCGTGCTTTCGATCTCGTCGGCGAGGGCCGCGGGCTCGGAAGATTGCACCGGTGCCAGCAACGGCACCTCGACGTCCGTCCGCAGGGCGAGCAGGGAATGCTTGTCGAGCATGTCCAGCGCGGCCAACACGGCGCTGGCCGCGCCCACGCCCTCGTGCACGCTGTTCACGGCGACGGCCCGGGCTGCCTGCGTGTCGAGTCCGACCACGCGCGATGCCAGGTGCTCGCACAGGCGCCAGGAGCCTTCGACGGTCTCGGTTGTGTAGCCCGGGATGATCAGGGCCTCGCCGAAGCCGTGCTCGCCCTCGTTGCCGTGGAGCTCGACGACGAAGGGGTCGAACCGTTCGATCTTCGCCAGCGAGACTTCGTAAGGCACCCGCAGCGGCAGGTCGACCTGCCGCACGCTGGCCCGTTCGATCTTCATGCGAGGCACCTCGTCAGTGCACGGCGGCGCCGGCGATCTGCGTGCGGTACATCAGCCGGCGAGCGCTCGGGTCGAAAGCGTCGCGCCGATGCATCGTGCAACTGTTGTCCCACATCATCACGTCGCCGACCTTCCACACCTGGGTCCAGGTCAGCTCGGGGCGGGTCGCATGTGCCCACAGTGCGTCGAGCAAGGCTTCGCTCTCTTCCAGCGCCATTCCCACGACATAGGCATTGCGGCGCCGGCCCAGCAGCAGGCAGGACCGGCCCGTCACGGCATGCACGGACACCAGCGGATGAGAGGCCCCCACGGTGTGCCGCGGATCGGTGTTGTCCGCAAAGCCCAGCCGCAGTTCGCCCGCGCTGTTGCGGCTCGCGTCGTGGATGCATCGCAGTCCGCGGATGCGCGACTTCATGGCGGGGTCGAGCGTCTCGTAGGCCTGGTACATGTTGGCGAAATGCGTATTGCCGCCGGCCGGAGGCACTTCGACCGCGTACAGGCAGGCCCCGCGCGGCGGGCGCTCGTTGTAGGTCATGTCGGCGTGCCACACGGCCTCGCCGTCGCCCAGCGCGCCGAGGGGCTTGCCACCGACCTTCACGTTGGAGATGACCGTGATGGCGGGCGGCAAGGCGTCGTGCTCGTCGCTCATCGCGCCGCTCGCCGTGGGTCGCTTGTCGAGTGCGCCGAAGTGCTGCGAAAAGGCCGCGAGGTTCTCCAGCGTCAGGCGCTCCTGCCCACGAAAGCGCAGCACCAGATGACTGGCCCATGCAGCCTGGATGGCATCGACGGTCTCCGGCGACAGGGCTTCGTTCAGGTCGATGGCGCCGATATCCGCGCCCAATGCGGCGCCGCTGGGCGCGACCGTCGGTGCGCGAGTGACTTCGATGATGCTGCTCATGGCCTCTTTCGTGTCGGTTGTCTCAAGTGGTGAGCCGAAGATATCGGCAGCCCATTTATCCGACAATTTCTAAATTCGAATGTATTTATCCAGCTGAATGATCAATGTCTCGTTTCGCCAGATCGAGGTCTTCCTGGCCGTCTCCTCCACCCTGAGCTTCAGCCGTGCGGCGCGTCTGTGCCACCTCTCCCAGCCCGCGCTGAGCGCCAACATCAAGCGTCTGCAAGACACGCTGGGCGCACGCCTGTTCGACCGCCATACGCGCAAGGTGACGCTGACTGCGGTGGGCAAGAGTTCCTGAAGGCTGCCTCGGCCGTGTCCGAGAACGTGGCGTCCGCCATGTCGAGGGTCCAGGACTTCGTCTCCGGCAAGCGCGGAAGGCTCGTGGTGGCCGCTGCGCCGTCGATGGCCGCCACCTTCGCGCCGCGCGTCATGGCGCGCCTGGCTGCCGACCATCCGGCGCTGGACCTCCAACTGCACGACGAGCTCTCGGACGTCAGCATCGATCTCGTGCGCAAGGGCATGGCCGACGTGGCGCTGGCTCCTTTTCTGGGCGACGCGCCGGACCGTCATGAACCGCAGCAGCAGCGTGCGGCAACTGGTCGACCAGCAGTTCGCGCGCAACGGCGGTGGCTTGCGGCCAGCCTTCGAGGTGGCCCACGTCGGCACGATGCTGGGGCTCATCGCGGCGGACCTCGGCATCGGCGAACTGCCGGAGTCCTTTCTGCACAACATCGACATGACGGGCCTGGTGTACCGGCGCATCGGAAGCCGCGCCGCCTACCGGACCATCTGCGCGATCACATCGAAATCGCGCGGCCCGTCGCCGCTGCTCGCCAGTTTCCTGGCGCACTGCGACGAGGTCGCCGCCATGGTCGTTCGCGAGCGCGGCGTGGCCGCTTGACGCGCAAAGCTCAGAACGGCGCGGTTTCGTCAGCCAGTTCGGGCGCTTCGGCTGCGCGGCTGCGCGGGCCCGGGTCGGCCGGTGCCGCGCCCAGTTGCATCTCGCCGCCCAGCGCCTCGATCAACTCGGGCATGAGCTGTCCCAGTTCGCCGGTGGCGATCGCGGCGTCGGCGTCGAAGTTGTCTTCCTTCGTCGAGCCGGATGCGCCTTCCGCGGTGCCCTCCAGAAACGCGATCTTGCGCAGCTGCATGCCCTCCGTGAGCTCGAAGGACACGCGGTCGTCCCAGGTCATGGCCAGCCGCGTCGGACGCTTGCCGTCGGCGATGTGCTGGCGCACCTCTTCGATGTCGAGCGGGTGCTTGGCGTAGCGCACCACTGCCTTCGATTCGTCGGTGGCCTTCAGCTCGCATTCGCGGTCGATCGTGAACCCGGCGGGCGGCTCCTGCGTCGACAGCCAGTCGGCCATGGCGACGGCCGGCTCGACCTGCGTGTTGACCAGCGACACGCCGAAGCCTTCGAGCGCCTTCACGAGGCTGGTCACGACTTCGTCGGCACGCTGTGCGTTGCTGGCGTTGATCACAAGCCGGTGCGTGGCCGGATCGATCCACACCGCGATGCGCACGTGGCGCGTGAAGGCCAGCGGCAACAGCTCGAGCGTGATGTCGTCCTTCAGGACTTTCATTTCCTTCTTGCCGGGCTTGCGGCCGGTAGTGGCTTCGATCTGCGCAGCGCGCTCCTCGACCTTGCGGCGCACCACCGAGCCGGGCAGAGTCTTGCTCTCGATCATGTATTCGAGCAGCCACTGGCCGCCGATGGATTCGACCAGCGGGCCGTTTGCTGCGCCGCGCGGCTCGACCCAGCCGGCGGCCTTTTCCTGCGAGGGGCCGCAGGGCACGAAGCGCGCGCCGTCCAGGCGCTGCTCCACGTCGGTCAGCGGCTGCGACCAGCCTGCCTCGATGCGATAGACGATGACGTTCTTGAAGACGGACACGAGAAGAGAACCCTTTTCCTGGCTGGTTGGCAAAGCCGTGCATTGTCGGCGGGCCGGTGGCGGACCGCGCCGTAAAATCGCAAACTTTTGCGACGCCTTCCCCCAGAGGACAACAACAGAGAAGCACATGAGCGCCAATGCCGTGATCGAATTGCTGGGCCAGGACCTCAACCACCAGGGCGGTGTGTTCTGTCCCAATCCCAAGGCCCAGATGAAGCTCTGGAACGCCCATCCCAAGGTCTATCTCGACGTGGCCCGCACGGGAGAGGCCAAGTGCCCATACTGCGGCACCGTGTACCGGCTCAAGGCCGGCGAGGCCGTGAGCCGCGGCCACTGAAGCGGGCCTCGAACGGCGCAGTCCAAACGCGAGCAAGTTTCGCGTTTTGAAGCCGTGACCTTCGGTTACAGTGCCCCTCGATGGGGAGCCCGACCAAGTCCATTCCGCTTCCGGCGCTGCCGCCCGGACCACGCACACGTGCCGCGCGACAGCGTGCGGCCTTCGGCGCCAGAAGCCTCCTCGAGGGTCTTCAGTCCGAACTGATCGCGGAGCTCGCGCAGACCGAAGTGGTGGCGCGGCTGCGCAAGGTTTCCTTTCTCGGTGCCATCGACCACTCGCCGTGGGCCCGGCACGCACAGGCCTATCTGACCAGCCGCTTCGATCATTCGATCGGCGTCGCGCTGCTCGCGAAGAGCGCCGCCCGCAAGCTGAAGCTTTCCGCGCGCCAGCGCGACACGGCATTGGCCGCGGCCTTGCTTCACGACGTGGGCCACGGTCCACTGTCGCACTCGCTCGAATCGGCATTCGCGAAGACCTTCGGCATCGACCACCACAAGGCGACCGAAGACCGCATCCTCGGCCCGAGCGCCAGCTCGCGGGCGCTGCGCGCCGTGCTCAAGCAGTTTCGGGTGGATGCGAACGAGGTCGTGCGCTTGATGAACGGCGAGGCCGAGCACCCGCTGGCCGCGTTCTTCTCGGGTCCGATCAACTTCGACACGGTCGAAGGCATCCTGCGCACGGCCAACTACCGCGGCGGCGTGCGCACCGGGCTCGACGGCGGCACCACGATCGATGCGCTGGTCCAGGTGTGGATGGGTCACGCGACGCAGGACCTGGTCGGTGTCCTCGATCGTTTCTGGCAAACCAAGGGTCTGTGCTACAGCCAGCTGGTTCGCGGCAACCTGGGCGTGGTCAGCGACCACAAGTGCCAACTGTTCTTCGATGCCAACCGGCATCGCTTTCGCCCCGAGCACTTCGCTTGGGACGACGCCGCCTTCTCCTCGCATTTCCCCGAACTGTTCTGCTGGCTCGGCGATGACGCCGCGCCCGCCGTCAAGCTTCCGGACCGTTCGAGCATCGCCTACGTTCGGCGGCTGTTCGAGGTTTCCACTTCGCATTCACTGGGATCGTCCACGCTGGTATCGATGCGTGCGCGATATCGACAGCACAAGAAGCCAGCCGTCCTCGACTGGCCGCATCGAACCACCACTGCAAGGGAGCCTTTGACGATATGGGAAACCAACTTGAGAAGCGCGACAGCTTCAGCAACACCGTACTGACGAATTTTCGAGAGGCGCTCGCCGGCGCGGGGCTGCCGTCGAACTGCGCCGTCGTCATCAATGGGTCGCTGGCTCGGCGCGAAGCATCGGACCAGAGCGACGTCGACTACTTCGTCCTGTACGAGGGCAAGGTTGCCGAAGACGATCTGCAAGCCATCGACGCCGCCATGGCGCGCGCGATCACGGCGCAGGGCCTTCGTCCACCGGCGACGCACGGCGCATTTGCGAAGCCCGAATCGATCGACAACTTTCTGCTGAACGTCGGCGGGGACAACGATCCGAACCACAAGCTCACCCGCAGGATGCTGTTCATGCTCGAAGGCGAGTGGCTGACGCAGCGCGAGCTGTTCGAGCGTTTCAGGGCGCGGCTCATCCAGGAGGTCTACACGCGCCAGGAACTGCGCGACGACCAACTCGCGCGGTTCTTCCTCAATGACCTCATCCGGTATTGGCGGACCATCGGCGTCGACTTCGAGTTCAAGACGCATGAAGCAGGCAAGGCCTGGGGCACCCGCAATCTGAAGCTCGCCTTTTCGCGCAAGCTGCTGTACTTCAGCGGACTGCTGATGGCGGCCGAGACCGCTCAGCGAACGGTCGATTCGAAGATCGAAGTTCTGCGCAAGCTGAGCGCGATGACGCCGATTCAGAGAATCAGGGAGATCTTCCAGAACGACGCCGACAAGGCGCTACGCATCTACGAAGAATTCCTGGAACGGCTGTCCGACGCCGACTTCCGGAAAGAATCCGACGCCGTCACCCAGGACTGCGAGCAGCGGCCTGCGTCCTTCCAGGACCTCAAGAACCGCGGCCAGCATTTCTCATGGGAGCTCGACCGATTGCTGCGCGTCGCCTACGGCCCGCGACATCCGATCCATCACGCGCTGGTCTTCTGAGGAAGGCGCGTGCGGCGCGGCAGAAGGCCGCGCCAGGCATCGCCGACGGGTTCCTGAGCCAGGCGCAGGTAAACCGTCGACACCCACAGCAGGCTGAGCCCGATCTGCGCATCTCGCAGAGCCGAGTTCGCATTGGTCGCGATCAATGCGATCAATTGGGCTGCGAAGGCGTAGCGGCCGTACAGGTCATCGCGCCGCCATGCCACCCATACACCGGTCAGCATGATCGCCAGCAGGCTCAGCACACCCGGGATGCCGGCCTGCGAGCCCATCCACAAGAAGTCGTTGTGCGGCATGTTGTAGTCGGCCAGCAGCTTGGGGCCGCGCAACTGCCATTGCTCGGTCCACCCGCCGATGCCCCAGCCGGTGAACGGCCGGTCGAGGATCATGCGGCCGGTGTCGCGGTACATGTAGTAGCGCACCACCCAGCTGCCTTCGGACACGGCGCCGCGCTGCGCCGCTTCGAGTTCCTGCACGCCCAGCTCGAACTTCTGCTGCACCGCGGGCGAGTTCCAGAGGGCCACCGAAACGACCACGCCGCCAGCAATCATCGCGAGTGCCAGCACCTTGAGCTGCCGCCGCCACTGGTGCAGGCAGGCCGCCGGAATCACCAGCAGCAGGGCCAGCAGCGAGGTCCGCGAAGGCAGGCTGAAGGTGATGACCACGGCCACCACCAGCGTCAGCGCGAAGGCGACGGCGGCGCGCATCGGCCGTTGCTCCGACAGTGCCTGCAGGCCGAACACGGCCGCCGTGGCGCCCAGGATGGTGAAGAGCAGCGCGTTGCTGATCGACTTGTTGCCGACCAGGAAGATCACGCCGCGGAAGGGCTCGACCACCGGGAAGTACATGCGCAGATACACGGCGGTCCAGAAGCCGGCGATCAGCACCAGGTTGAACAGCGCCATCAGCAGGAAGCCGCGCATCGCCCACACCGCCTCTTCGCGCGACAGGGCCAGCGCCATGTACAGCGTGGCGGCGATGCGCAGGCCGTGGACCAGGTTCGATGGCGTCTGTGGATAGATCGGCTCCAGCGCCAGCACGACGAGCGTCCACACCACGTAGATCGTGATCGGCCACCACATCGGATTGGCGCGCAACCGCTGCATGCGCTCGCGCCATCCGCCGGCCACCAGCAGCGCGACCATCATGAGCAAGGCCGCGAGATAGGGCACGCCCACCGGCATGAACACCGTCAGCCCCCAGAACATGGCTGCGGGGCGGACGAGTAGCGATCTCTGCATGGACGCGGATTCTAGGTGGCGCTCCGTGTCTACCTGACCTGCCTGGTCAGCTGCCGCCGCCGCCGGGCGTCTCCGTCGGGGGTGGAGTTACACGCAGCGAAGCGAAGTGAAAAGCCGGGGGCCCTAGTTCGGTAGAGCAATGACGAAACTGGCCCCACCCCCGGGCCGGTCTTCGCAGCGCACGCTGCCGCCATGCCGCTCGGTGATCGACTTCACCAGCGCCAGACCGAGCCCCACGCCGCCATTGCGCTCGCTGGCGCCGGGCAGGCGATAGAACGGCTCGAAGATGCGGTCGCGCAGCGCAGCCGGCACGCCCGGCCCTCGGTCGTTGACGCGGATCTCGGCTTTGCCGCTCTGGCTGTCGAGTTCGACGCTGATCTCGCCGGCGCCGTAGCGGCGCGCGTTCTCCAGCAAGTTGCGAATGGCACGGCGCAGCAGGCGCGGCACGCCGCGCACGGTCAGCGCCTCGCTGCTCGTGTGCTCGGCCACGTCTAGGTCGGCATCGATGCGCGCGCATTCCTCGGCCGCCAGCCCGGTCAGGTCCACCGCCTCGACGGTGCCCATGTCGGCTTCCTTGGCGTCGAGCCGGCTGGCCAGCAGGATCTCGTCGATCAGCTGGTCGAGCTCGGCGATGTTGCGCGCGATCTCCTCGCGCGCGGTCGGGCTGGGGCGCTCGCTCATGAGCTCCAGGCCCATGCGGATGCGGGCCAGCGGCGAGCGCAGCTCGTGCGAGGCATTGGCCAGCAGCGACTTGTGGGAGCGCACCAGTTCCTCGATGCGGGCGGCCGCGGCGTTGAAGCGGTTGGAAAGGTCGGCCACTTCGTCCTGGCCCTCTTCGGCCACGCGCACCGACAGGTCGCCTTCGCCCCATCGCTGCACACCGCGCTGCAATACTTCGAGGCGCTTGGTGATCTGTCGCACGATCGGATAGACGCCCAGCGCGACGGCCACGCCCACCAGCGCGATCATCCAGCCCAGGCCGAAGGGCGTGCGCCAGGGCGCGATGCCGCTGGTGCCGGTCCGCGCGCGCTGGGCCACACGCAGCGACAGGTTGCGGCCGTCTTCCAGCGTCACGTCGAATTCGAGGCCCTGGCCGGGCACGCGCACGGCGCTGCCGACGCCGATGCGGCGATCGTCTTTGTCGAGCACCACCACTTCGCGCGGCACGGCCGACATGCGCTCGCGTTCGCTCTCGGCCGCTTCGCGCACGATCCAGTTGGCGGTGAGCGTGAGGATGACGACGCCGCCCACCACCGCCAGCCAGATGCGGACGTAGAGGTGGCGCCGGTACAGGTCGATCAGCATGTCGAGACGGCCCTAGTCCTGCTGCTTGGCGAAGACGTAGCCGACGCCGCGCACCGTCAGGATGCGCTTCGGATTCTTGGCATCGACCTCGATCGCCGCACGGATGCGGCCCATGTGCACGTCGATCGAGCGGTCGAATGCTTCCAGCTCACGGCCGCGCACGGCCTCCATGATCTGGTCGCGCGTCAACACCCGGCCGGCGCGCTCGGCCATGGTCACCAGCAGGTCGAACTGGTAGGACGTCAGCTCCGCCGCCGCGCCGGCCACGGTCACGCTGCGCGCGTTGCGGTCGATCTCGAGCGAGCCGAAGCGCATCACCGCGGCGGGCGTCGCGTCGCTGCCGGTCTCGCTGCGCCGGCGCAGCACCGCGCGGATGCGCGCCAGCAGCTCGCGTGGCTCGAAGGGCTTCGGCAGGTAGTCGTCGGCGCCGATCTCGAGGCCGATGATGCGGTCCATCGGATCGCCCTTGGCCGTGAGCATCAGCACGGCGACCTTCGCCAGCGCGTTGTTGGGCAGCGCACGGATGCGGCGGCAGACCTCGAGGCCGTCGGTGTCGGGCAGCATCAGGTCGAGGATCACCAGGTCGGGCGAGCGCTGCTGCAGCATGTCGAGGCCGCTGCCGCCGTCCAGGGCGTGGTGAAAGCCGAAGCCCGATTGCGTGAGGTATTCGCCCACCATCTGCGCGAGGCGGGCGTCGTCTTCGATCATCAGGAGCTGGGGGGTGCTCATCGTTCTCCTCGCACGGCACTGCGGTTGTCAAAGGTCCGGCGCGGGGCCGGTGGGGTTGTCTCGAGCGTCGTCGCGCGGCGACAAGCAGGCTTGAACGCTCCGTAAAGATGCCGTAAACCTTGCTGCCACTCGTATCCGCTCACAGAGCGAACAGCATGGGTGCGGCAGGGGCGACCGGAGTGTCGGCGTGCGCGGCCAGGACGGCTAGCAGGGCGCCATTGTCCAGCGCCGGATGCTCGTCGCAAGCGCGCTGCATGATCTCGGTGGCGAGCGCCTGCAGCTGGGCGGCCGATGCACGCACGCGTGTCTTGAAGGCCTCGTCGTCCAGCCGGTCGTTCAGGCTGCGGTTGAGTTCGGCGAACCAGGGCAGCGCTGCCTGGTCCAGCATCACCGCCCGATTGCGCTTGGCGCTCCGGGCCGACCACGCGCGCAGGAAGTCCTGCATCGCGACGTTCAGGCGCTGGCAGTGCTGCAACTCATCGCGCACCGTGCCGAGCAGCGCCAGGTCGGTCAGGCGCTGCTGAAAGAAGATCTGCGAGAGCACGCCCCAGTAGTAGGTGTAGTCCCAGATCACCTTGGCAGGCAGCACCTCCGGGTCGCCGAACAGCGTGTACTGGTTGCGGTAAAGCGCGAGCGTGCTTTCGTAGAACGAGTGGTAGATCTGGTCGTAGAGCTGGGCCCGCGCCGCCACCGCATGGCCGGCGCGGTCGTGCGCGATCAGGTCGGTGATGTAGGTGTTGCTCATCGCGATGAAGTCGCTGCCCGGCGAGTAAAAGGGGTCGAGGAACAACCCCGCCTCGCCGGTCAGCGCCCAGCGCTGGCCCGAAAACACCTGCTTGCAGCCATAAGAGAAATTGCGAAAGAACGCGAAGTCCTGCAGCAGGTGACGCTGGCCGTCGAGCTCGTCGAACAGGCGCGGCTGCCATTCGCGGAACCAGTTCATCGCCTTGTCGAAGCTGTCCATCGTTTCCAGCGGATGCGCACGCGGGTCCGCCACGATGCCCACCGAATGCGAGCCCGAGGCCAGCGGAATCAGCCAGACCCAGTAGCCGGTGCCCACCAGGTGGTTGGTCGACAGCCACCGCGCCTGCGGCTCGCAGCGGGCCTGCCATTCGGCGTTGTCGGACCAGTCGTCGATGGTGATGCGGGCCCCGATGCGGAACCACACGGCATGGCAGTCGTGGTCGTTGGGCTGCGCGAGCGCCAGCTTGCGCTTGAGCAGCCCGGCGCGGCCGCAAGCGTCGACCAGCCAGCGTGCGTGCACCACATGCGTCTCGCCGCCCTGCGTCCATTCGAGCCGGTGCAACTCGCGCGGGTCGTCGGCCAGGTCGATGCGGCGCACCATTGCATCGTCGATGAATCGAACGCCGGCGCGGGCGGCTTCTTCGGCCAGGAAGTTCTCGAAGATGCCGCGGTCGATCTGGTAGCTGGGCACCGACAGATAGCGGCTGGCGCCGATCTCCGTCACCTGGTCGATGTCGCGGCGGCCCTCGCTGAAGAAGAAGCGAAAGCCGAACTTGCGCAGCTGCTCGCCATGCATGTGCGGCTTCAGCCCCAGCACCGTGTCGAAATAGTGCGCGCCGATCTCCACTGACGATTCGCCCACTTTGTGCGCCGCATGCGGCACCGGGTGCGCGCGGCGTTCGAGCACCACCACGTCGATGTCGCCGAGCCGCTGCCGCAGCTGCAGCGCGAGCGTCAGCCCCGCGAGCCCTCCGCCCATGATCACGACGTCGTGGCGGGAGGGGGCGGGTGTCATGGTGGTCAGCCTTGTGGTGTGAGCTGCAACCGCAGCGCCAGGCGGTCGCCCAGCGGCAGGTCCAGCGGCCCGGCCTCGCTGCGCGCGAGGGCCTCGAAGAAGGGCAGGGCGTCGGCCATCGCGTTGGACGCGAGCGCCTCCGAGGCGGGCGTCAACGCGCGTGGCGTCGCCGGCGTGCCGGCCGCGAGCGACCAGTCGAAGGCGGCCACCGTGCGCGCGGTGCGTTCGGGCGCCACCACGACGGCCACCGCCAGCAGCTCGCGGCTGTCGATCACCGTGCCCAGCGCGCCCACGGACGGGATGTCGAAGCCGGCCAGCAGCACCGCCTGCCCATCGGCCGCACACTGCGCCGCCGCTTCGAGCAGGCCGGCCGCGAAGGTGTGGCCGTAGGCGGTCAGCGAATTGCTCGCGGCATTGCAGCCGGTGCCGATGGTCCAGTAGCCGACGGCCGCGTTGTGCACCGAGTTGTGGAACTTGATCGGCGACAGCAGCTTGGGGTCGGCCGCCAAGGTGCCGCACATGTAGTCGTTGATGCCCAGGTCGCCATGGGCCGAAGCGAACACGCAGGGCAGATCCTTGGCGTCGCGGCCCGACGCGGCGATGGCCGCGGACGAGACTTCGAGCGCCAGGGCGACGGTGTCGGGCGCACGCCGGCGTTCGGCGGGTGCCAGCAGCTGCGGCGACGGGCGCCTGGCGGGCGGGTCGGCCGGCTGGCCCTGGCCGCGGAACACGGCACGGGCCGTTTCCCAGCCCGGCAAGGCGGGCGACCAGAAGGCTGGGCCCTCGATGTACAGCGTGGGGGTCGGCCTGGCTGTGCTCATGCCGCGACCCCCTTGCCGAACACCAGCGAACAGTTGTTGCCGCCGAACCCGAAGGAGTTCGAAAGCGCATGGCGCACCTCGCCCTGCGCCGGCTGCAGCCGGATTTGCGGCCCGCAGCCCGGGTCGGGCACGGTGGTGTTGACGGTGCCCGGCAGCAGGCCCCGCTCGATCGCGAGCAGGCTGATCACGGCCTCGACAATGCCGGCCGCGCCCAGCGTGTGGCCGGTGAAGCCCTTGGTCGAGCTGGCGTGCGTGCCGGGCGGGAAGCGGCGCGCCACCAGCGCGCCCTCGACCTCGTCGTTCTTGCTGCTGGCGGTGCCGTGCATGTTGATGTAGTCGATCGCGTCGGGCGTGAGGCCGGCGCGTGCCAGCGCGTCGTCCAGTGCGCGCTCGGCGCCCAGGCCTTCGGGATGCGGCGTGGACATGTGGTGGGCGTCGCTGGCCTCGCCGTAGCCCAGCAGCTCCAGCCGGCCGCGGCCGCGTTCGAGCAGCGCGAAGCCCGCGGCCTCGCCCAGGCTGATGCCGTTGCGCTCGGCATCGAAGGGGCGGCAGGGTTGGGGCGACACCAGTTCGAGCGAGTTGAAGCCGAAGAGCACGCTGCCGCACAGCGTGTCGACACCACCCACCACGGCCGCGTCGACCAGGCCCAGGCGGATCAGGCGCTCGGCCGAGGCGAACACCTTGGCGCTGGACGAGCAAGCCGTCGACAGGGTTTCGACCGGCCCTTCGAGGCCCAGCGCTTCCTGCACGAACATCGCGAGCGAATGGGGCGTATGCACCTTCGGCCGCCGCTGCTCGTCGGGAAAGCGGCCGTCGGCGGTGAGCTGCGTGTAGGCCAGTTCGGTCTCGCCGATGCTCGAGGTCGAGGTGCCGAGGATCAGGGCGATGCGCGCCGGCCCGTGGCGTTGGCGCGCCGCGGCCACCGCCTCGAGAAATCCGTCGGCCTGCAGGCCCAGCCAGGCCAGGCGGTTGTTGCGGCAGTCCCAGTGCGCCAGGTCTTCCGGCAGGCTGGTTTCTTCGAGGCCGTCGACGCGGCCGATCCAGGTGGGCAGCGGCTCGGCGCCGAAGTCGTTGGCGCGCAGGCCGCTTTTCGACTGGGCGAGCGCGGCGGCGAGGGCTTCCTTGCCGACGCCGACGGCCGAGGTTGCGGTGAAGGCGCTGATCTGGAGGGGTGGAATGCGGGAGGGCGGCACGGCAGATTGAAAAGGACGTGAGATGCGACGTAGATACGTTGAAAGACTAACAGCTGGATCAGCTTCGACGGTGCCGTGAATGTCCTACGGCGCCGTCAGGACAAGGAACCCAGGTGCGCCTGTGCGGCCTCGGCGAGCCGGCGGTCGAAGGTCGCGAGCGGTGCCTTGAGTTCGGCGGCCAGCCAGAGGTAGCCGGCGTCGTAGGCAGAAAGCTCATAACGAGCTGCCAGCTCGTATTGGGCCAGCGGGTCGACCGCATGCAGCGAGATGTCGAGCGCCGAGTAGTCGGCCAGCGCTTGCGACAGCAGTTCGTGCGGCCAGTCGAAGCGACGTTTCTTGAGGGCGACGCTCGAAATCTCGTGACCGAGCAGGTTGGGTGCATGCAAGCGATGGCCGAACAGCCGTGCCAGTGCCTCGTCGCGCGTGGGCTCGTCGAACAGCACCGCGCTCAGCGCACTGCAGTCGACCACCATGGGCGGCCGCAACGCGAAGACCGCTGGGGGCTCGGCGACGTAGAGGGCGGAGGACGGCGCGCTCATCGTGCGTCGCGCTCCGAGCGAATGATGTCGACCGCGTAGGGCCCTTTGTCGACGGGTTGCGGAAATCGCTCACGGTGCTCGGCCGCCAGCTGCTCGAGCGACTTGCTGCCGTTGCGAAGGATCGGCAGGCCGCCAAAGCCCACGCCGACGACTTCGGGCGCCGGCGCGGGTTGCAGCGCCGACTGCGCCGGCTGCATGGCCTGTTGGATGATTGCCATCAGCTCGCCCTGCAGCGAGCGGTGGTTGCGCGACGCGCGCTGTCGTAGTCGTTCGGCAAGGTCGTCCGGGACGTCCTTGATGGATAACGTGGCCATGGTATCGATCTCCAAAACGGCGCCATTATGGCGCCGTTTTGGCTCCGACTGTCGTCCGCTGCGCCGGTGCCTTTTTCGCTGCAAGTGCCACCAGCAGCAACACCGGCACTCCCAGGGCCGCCGTCCCGACGAAGAAGGCGTGATATCCGTAAGCGTCGACAAAAGCCCCCGAGTACCCGGCGATGAACTTCGGCAGCAACAGCATCAGCGAGCTGAACAGCGCGTACTGGGTCGCCGAATAGCTCACGTTGGTCAGGCTCGACAGGTAGGCGATGAAGGCCGCCGAGGCGATGCCGCCGGCCAGGTTGTCGGCCGACACCACCAGCACCAGTGCCGTCAGGTCGTGCCCGCGCGTCGCCAGCGCGGCGAACAGCAGGTTGCTGGCCGCACTGAGCACCGCACCCAGCATCAGCACACGCATCACGCCCAGGCGCATCGACAGCACGCCTCCGACGAAGGCGCCGACCAGGGTCATGACCACGCCGTAGATCTTGCTGACGGTGGCGACCTCGTCCTTGGTGAAGCCCATGTCCACGTAGAAAGGGTTGGCCATGATGCCCATCACCACGTCGCTGATCCGGTAGATGGCGATCAGCGCCAGGATCAGCGCCGCCTGCCAGCGGTAGCGCCTGAAGAAATCGGCGAATGGCTCGATCAGCGCGCTTTCGAGCCACTCGCCCATGTTCTTCGCCTTGGGCAGTGCCACGCGCGCGGGCTCGGGCGACAGCAGCACCGTGATGACGCCGATCGCCATCGATGCGGCCATCGCCAGATAGGCGGCTTTCCAGGCACCGTTCTGGTAGCCGGCGCTGCCGGCGATCTCGGCCCACGCCGCGATCCAGAGCACGCCGGCGCCGGCCCAGATCATGGCCAGCCGATACCCGGTCTGGTAGGCCGCCGCCAGGGCCGCCTGCTTGCGCGTGGCCGCCGATTCGATGCGAAAGGCGTCCAGTGCGATGTCCTGCGTGGCCGAGCCGAAAGCCACCAGCAGCGCGCACCAGATCAGCGGTGCGAGCCCGGCGCGCGGATCGTTGAACGCCATGCCCACCAGGCCCGCGATCACCAGCAGCTGCGCCAGCAGCAACCATCCGCGCCGCCGGCCCAGCAAGGTGGTCAGCGGCGGCACCGGCAGGCGGTCGACCAGCGGTGCCCACACCCACTTGAATCCGTAGGCCAGGCCGACCCAGCTGAGGTAGCCGATGGTGGTGCGGTCGATGCCGGCCTCGCGCAGCCGGAAGCTCAGGGTGCCCAGCACCAGCAGCAGCGGCAGGCCCGCGGAGAAGCCCAGCGCCAGCATGCGCAGGGTCGCGGGTTCGAGGTAGACCTTGAGCGCATCGCGCCAGGGCAGGGCAGGGGGATCGGACTCGGCCGGGGATGCGGACATGAAGGAAAGCGATGGAGGCTCTCTTATTATTCCCGCATGTGCCTGCAATGCCCCCCTCGCTCTCCATGGCAGCGTCGCCGTGCGTTCCTGATCGCAGCTGCAGCGGCCGCCGCGGCGCCGGTGACCTTCGCACAAGTGGAGGTGGGCAAGTCCTCGGTCGCACGCAACCTGGTGCCGGCCGAGAACATCGAGCAGGCCGGCGTGCAGCAATACGGCGAGCTGCTGGCGCAGGCCAAGGCCAAGGGCGCGCTGGCCGGTCCCGACAATCCGCAACTGCAGCGCCTGCGCGCCATCGCGGCGCGCCTCATTCCCTTCACCGCGCAGTGGAATGAACGTGCCGCGCGCTGGAAGTGGGAGATCAACCTGATCGGCAGCAAGCAGATCAACGCCTTCTGCCTGCCGGGCGGCAAGATCGCCTTCTTCACCGGCATCCTCGACCAGCTCAAGCTCACCGACGACGAAGTCGCCATGGTCATGGGCCACGAGATGGCGCATGCGCTGCGCGAGCACGCGCGCGCCCGCCTCGCCAAGAGCGCCGGCACCGGCGCTGCGCTGTCGATCGGCGCGCAGCTGCTGGGCCTGGGGCAGGCCGGCGACCTGGCCGCGCGCGCGGGCACGCAACTGCTCACCCTCAAGTTCAGCCGCAGCGACGAGACCGATGCCGACCTGGTCGGGCTCGAACTTGCGGCCCGCGCCGGCTACGACCCCGAGGCCTCGATCTCGCTGTGGAACAAGATGGCGCAGGCCTCCAAGAACCAGGGCGGCCTGAGCTTCCTGTCGACCCACCCGAGCGGCACCGACCGCATCGCCAAGCTCAAGGCCAACGTGCCAAAGGTCGACAGCCTCTATCGCGCCGCCAAACGCGGCTGAAACGGAACACGCCCATGGACCGAGCTCCCGCCGCCATCGGACCCATCGCCGAACTCGCCGCGCTGGTCGACCGCTTCACGCGCGCCGACGGCATCCACACGACGCCGATCGAACGACTGCTGCTCGTGCGCCAGTCGCGCCCCAGCGAGCCCCTTCCCGGCCTGCACCAGCCTGCGCTGTGCATCATCGTGCAGGGCGCCAAGCAGGTCATGCTGCGCGACGAGGTCTATCGCTACGACGCGTCCTGCCACCTGGTGGTGTCGGTCGACCTGCCCGTCATGGGCCAGATCGTCGAGGCGACGCCCGAGGCACCCTACCTCTGCCTGCGCCTGGACCTCGACCCCGGCGAAATCGCCTCGCTCATGCTGCAGACCGGCACGCCGGCTGCAGCCGCCCCGGCCGCCGACGAGGTGCGCGGCCTCTTCCTCGCGCGCAGCACGCCGGCGCTGCTCGACGCCACCCTGCGCCTGGTGCGGCTGCTGGCCACGCCCGAGGACATCGGCGCGCTGGCTCCGCTGGCCGAGCGAGAGATCCTCTACCGCCTGCTGCGCAGCGAGCAGGGCCCGCGGCTGGCGCAGATCGCCACCGCCGGCACCCATGCGCATCGCATCGCCCATGCGATCGGCTGGCTCAAGCAGCACTTCGCGCGGCCGCTGCGCATCGAGGAGATCGCGCGAGAGGTGCACATGAGCGCGTCGTCGCTGCACCACCACTTCCGAGCCGTCACCGCCATGAGCCCCCTGCAGTTCCAGAAGCAGCTGCGGCTGCAGGAGGCGCGTCGGTTGATGCTCAGCGAAACGCTCGACGCGGCCACCGCCTGCCACCGCGTGGGCTACGAAAGCCCTTCGCAGTTCAGCCGCGAATACGCGCGCCTGTTCGGCGCGCCGCCGGGCCGCGACCGGCAGCGGCTGCGCGAGCAGGCCTGACGCACGCGAACCATGTCGACACGCGCGCTGACGTCGGCCGACAGCCGGTGGCGCAGCGTGTTTGCAGGATCGGGCAAGAAGCGTCCTCGAATCGACTACCGCCTGCGGCCTTTGCGTTCCTAGACTTCGGTCCCGCCCGCGGCACGTGCGCCGCGGGTGATTCAACAAGGAACGGACCATGTCGGGAATCCAAGACAAAGTCATCGCCATCACCGGGGCCGGCAGCGGCATCGGCGAGGCCACCGCCAGGCTGCTGGCCGGGCGCGGCGCCCGCGTCATGCTGGGCGCGCCAGGCATCGGCCGGCTCCATGCGCTGGCGCGCGAAATCGCCGAGGCCGGTGGCACCGTGCACTACCAGTCGCTCGACGTCGAGCGGCCGGCCAGCGTACAGAACTTCATCGACGAGGCGCAGGCCGTGTTCGGGCGGGTCGACGTTCTGGTGGACGACGCAGGCTCGGCGGCCGCATCGGCACTGGGTGGCCTGCATCTCACCGTGATCTCGCCGGAAGACGTGGCACGCGCCATCACCGGGCGCTGCGCGTCGATGAGTGCAGCCGCAGTCGACACGGGGTAGCTGATCGAAGCGTTGACCATCGCGATGTCGCGGATGAGGCGATGAGGCGATGAGGCGCCAGTATTCATAAGAGGTCGACCCTGCACCAGCGCGCCAGAAAAGCTTGGCACGCCGCTTGCATCACATCTTGTACACAAGACAGGATGCTTGACGATGGTGCACGAAGCCACAGCCTCGTATCGCAGCGAGGCGCTGAAGAAAGAGCCGCCCGCCGCGGCGGCCAACGCGTGGATCACCCGCCTCGAACCGCTGCTCGCCGGTGCGGCGCAAGGCGCACTGGCCGGCCTGCGCTTCGCCGCCAAGGACAACATCGACGTGGCCGGTGTGCCCACCACTGCCGCCTGCCCGGCCTTCGCGCGCACGCCTGCAGCCCACGCCCATGTGGTGCAGCGCCTGCTCGATGCCGGTGCGAGCCTGGCCGGCAAGACCAACCTCGACCAGTTCGCCTGCGGCCTCAACGGCACGCGCTCGCCCTACGGCGCCGTGCCCAACAGCTTCGATGAGCGCTACGTCTCGGGCGGCTCGAGTTCGGGCTCGGCCTTCGCGGTGGCCACCGGCGAGGTCGACTTCGCGCTCGGCACCGACACCGCAGGCTCCGGCCGCGTGCCGGCCGGTCTCAACAACATCGTCGGCCTCAAGCCCTCGCGCGGATTGATCAGCGCGCGCGGCGTGGTACCGGCTGCGCAGAGCGTGGACTGCGTGTCGATCTTCGCGACGACGGTGGGCCTGGCATGGCGCGTGCTGCAGGCGGCCATGGGCTTCGATGCCGCGGACCCTTACTCGCGTCGCCTGTCGTTGAAGGCGCAGCCCTTGCCCGCGCGCTTCCGCTTCGGCCTGCCGAGCGCGCCGCGCTTCTTCGGCGACTCGCTGTCGCAGGCTGCGTTCACGCATGCCGTGCGGCAGATGGAGGCGCTGGGCGGTACGGCCGTGCCGATCGATTACACGCCCCTGGCCGAGGCCGCAGCGCTGCTGTACGACAGCGCCCTGGTGGCCGAGCGCTACGCCGCCGTGCGCAGCTTCGTCGACGGCAAGGAAGACCAGGTCGTCGAGCCGGTGCGCGGCATCCTGGCCGCCGGCCGCCGCTACAGCGCCGCCGACTACGTCGATGCGCGCATCCGCCTCCAGGCGCTGGCACAGCGCGCCGATGCGATGTGGGACGACATCGACCTGCTGCTCGTGCCCACCGCGCCCGCGCATTACACCGTCGACGCGATGCGTGCCGCGCCGGTGGTGCTCAACCGCAACCTCGGCGAGTACACCAACTTCGTCAATCTGCTCGACTACGCGGCGCTGTCGGTGCCCTCCGGCCTGCGCGACGACGGACTGCCCTTCGGCGTGACGCTCATCGGCCGCTGCGGCAGCGACCTGCAGCTCGCCGAACTGGGCCAGCGTTTCCATCACGCCACCGGGCTCACGCAAGGCGCGACCGGCCGCCCGCTGCCGCCGGTCGAGACGCTGCCGACGCAGGCCGAGGCGCCCGCCATCCGCCTCGCCGTGGTGGGCGCGCACCTGTCGGGCATGCCGCTGAACGGCCAGTTGACCGAGCGCGGCGCCACGCTCCTCTCGCAGACCAGCACGGCGCCGCATTACCGCCTCTACGCATTGCCCGGCACCGTGCCGCCCAAGCCCGGCCTGGTGCGCGTCGCACCGTCGGAAGGCGCGGCGATCGCCGTCGAGATCTGGCAGATGCCGCTCGCGCACTACGGCAGCTTCGTCGCGCTGATCCCGTCGCCCCTGGGCATCGGCACGCTGCAGCTCGCGGACGGCAGCCAGGTGCAGGGCTTCCTGTGCGAAGGCCTCGCCACCGAAGGCGCCGAGGACATCACGCACCTGGGCGGCTGGCGCCGCTTCATCGAATCACGCAAGGCATGACAAGGAGTTTCCGAATGCGCATTTCCTCATCGAACCCGGGCAGCTCGCGGCGACGCGTGCTGCAGGCCGGTGCGGCCGGCCTCGCCGTGCTGGCCGCGCCTGCGGTGCTGGCCCAGGCCGCGCCCAAGATCCGCGTCGGCTATTGGCCGGTGGCGGCGGGCCTGCCCTTCTTCGCGGCCGTGGACCGCGGCTATTTCAAGGAAGCCGGCCTCGACGTCGAGCCGCTCAAGTTCGCCGGCGCGCAGCAGGTGATGGAGGCCATGCTCTCGAGCCGCTCGGACGGCAGCTCCAATGGCACCGGCTCGGCCAACCTGGCCATCGGCGAGATCGCGCAGCCCGGCCTGTTCAAGATCTTCTGCACCAACCCGAGCAACGCCAAGTTCGTGCTCGACGAGTTCATCGTCGCCAAGGACAGCCCCATCAAGGCCATGGCCGAGCTCAAGGGAAAGAAGGTGGCCTCGGGCCCCGGCATCCAGAACGTGACGCTGTGCAAGACCATGCTCGAACGCGCGGGCGCGACCGGCGCATCGGTGTCCGAACTGCCGATCGGCCAGCACGTGGCCGCGCTCGCCGCGGGCCAGGTCGATGCCTGCTACACGCTCGAGCCCACCGGCACCGTCGGCCGCCTCAACGGCACCACGCGCGTGCTCGAGGCCGGCGTGGTCGCGCGCTACATCCTCGGCGACCCGATGGCGCCGTGGCACGGCGGCGCCGCCAGCCTGACGACCGAGTTCATCAAGAAGAACCCCGACGCGGCGAAGAAGTACGTCGCCGCCTATGCGCGCGGCGTCGAGCTGGTGCGCAGCAAGCCCGAGGACGCGCGTCAGCACATGAAGGGCTACACCGCCATCGAGGGCGCGCTCACGGCCGAAGTGCCGCTGGCTTCCTACATGCTCTACAACGAGTTCAAGCCCAGCGACCTGGCCTACTTCCAGAAGTTCTACGACCTGTTCACCGACAAGGGGATCTTCGAAAAGAAGGTCGTGGTGGACGGCCTCATCTACAGGGGCTGACCATCATGGCCGACGCGACGACCACCGCCTCCGGCACGCCGTGGGCACCCCCTGCCGCCACGGCGGGCGCGATCCCCAAGACACCCTTGGCGCAGCGCCTGCTGCCCGCCATCGGACCGGTGGCCCTGTTCATCATCTGGGACCTGGTGGTGCGGCTGGGCTTCATCAAACCCATCCTGCTGCCCGCCCCGGCCGATACCGTCAGCACGCTCATCACCGGCCTCGCCGGCGGACCGCTGCTCGCCGACTTCGCGATCACGGTGTGGCGCACGGCGCAGGCCTTCCTCATCGCGGCCATCGTCGGCGTGCCCCTCGGCGTGCTGCTGGGCAGCAACGAGAAGGCCTACCGCAGCGTGGAGTTCCTGATCGACTTCTTCCGCTCGACGCCCAGCTCGGCTTTGATCCCGCTGTTCCTGATGATCTTCGGCACCTCGGACGTCAACAAGGTGGCCATCGCGGCCTTCGGCGCGATGCTGATCGTGGTGTTCAACAGCGCCTACGGCGTGATCAACGCGCGCAAGCAGCGCGTGATGGCAGCCAAGGTGATGGGCGCCACGCGCTGGCAGACTTTTCGCGACGTGCTGGTGTGGGAGAGCCTGCAGCCCAGCTTCGTCGGCCTGCGCTCGGCGGTGTCGATGGCGCTCGTGATCGTGATCGTCGCCGAGATGTTCATCGGCGCTGATTCGGGCCTGGGCAACCGCATCATCAACGCGCAGCAGGTGCTCAACGTGAAGAGCATGTACGCCGCCATCCTCGCGGCCGGTGCCTTGGGTTACGCGTTGAACATCCTTTTCCTGATGGCCGAACGCCGCATCGTGCACTGGAGCGGACGATGAGAGCCGCCACCGACACCGTGATCAACGGCCCCGTCTATGCCGACGTGCCCAAGCCCGCGTTCCAACCCGGCCCGGCCGGCACGCACATCACCATCCGCGGCCTGACCAAGTACTTCGCCGGCTGGCCGCTGTACGAGAACTTCGACCTCGACATTCCCAAGGGTCGCATCGTGTCGGTCTTCGGGCCCAACGGCTGCGGCAAGTCGACGCTGATCAACATGATCGCGGGGCTCATCCCCATCGACTCGGGCGAGATCCTGTTCGACGGCAAATCGCTCAAGGACACCAAGATCGGCTACGTGTTCCAGAACTATCGCGAGGCGATGTTCCCGTGGATGCGCACCATCGACAACATCGCCTATCCGCTGAAGCTCGAAGGCCGTACGAAGGCCGAGGTCGATCGCCGCATGGCGGAGCTGGTGGCCTCCTTCGACGTCAAGTTCGACCTGAACCGCTACCCCTACGAACTCTCGGGCGGCCAGCAGCAGACCGCGTCGATCATGCGCGCGCTGGCCCCCGGGCCGGAGGTGCTGTTCCTCGACGAGCCCTTCTCGGCGCTCGACTTCGAGATGACGCTCTTCATCCGCGAGAAGCTGCAGGAGGTCTTCATGCAGACCGGCACCACCATGCTGCTGGTGTCGCACGACCTGGAGGAAGCGGTGTACCTGGCCGACCAGGTGCTGCTGCTCACCAAGCGGCCCACGCGCGTGGCCGAAATCCTCAGCTACGGCGACGCCCGGCCGCGCACCGTCGAAACCTTGAGCGCGCCGAGCTTCGTCGCCACCAAGAAGCAGAGCCTGGAGATTTTCCAGCGCGAAGTCCGACGCTGAACACCATGCCGCGCGCCATGAAGCCTGCCCCGATCGAAAGCTACGTCGATGCCGCCGCGGCCGCGCTGGACCTGCGTCTGCGCTCCGACCATCGCCCTGGCGTGCTGCGCTATTTCGCGCTGGCGGCCGAGTTCGCCGCCGTGGTCGATGCCGTGCCGCTCGACATGCACGATGAAAGCGCCGTGCACTTCGTGCCGGTGGTGCCCACGGAGCCGCAGGAATGACGCCGGCCGACCTGCTGCTGAAAGACGCCGCCGCGATGGCGCAGGCGGTGCGCTCGGGCGCCGTGAGCGCGGTCGCGCTGGTGCAGGCCAGCCTGGAGCGTATCGCCGCCACCGAAGGCCGCGTCAACGCCTTCACCAGCGTGGTCCGCGACCGCGCGCTGCGCCGTGCGGCACAGGTCGATGGGTCGCTGGCCTCCGCGCACGGCGTGCGCACGCGCGAACTGCCGCTGCTCGGCGTTCCGTTCGCGGTCAAGAACCTGTTCGACATCGCAGGCCTGCCGACCCTGGCCGGCTCGAAGATCGAGGCTGAGCGCGAGCCGGCGCGTGGCGATGCCACGCTGGTGCGCCGGCTGGAGAGTGCCGGCGCGGTGCTGGTCGGTGCGCTCAACATGGACGAGTACGCCTACGGCTTCACCACCGAGAACAGCCACGCGGGCGCGACGCACAATCCGCACGACCTCGACCGCATCGCCGGCGGGTCGTCCGGCGGTTCGGGTGCGGCCGTCGCGGCGGGCCAGGTGCCGCTGACGCTGGGCTCCGACACCAACGGCTCGATCCGCGTGCCGGCTTCGCTCAACGGCGTGTTCGGGCTCAAGCCCACCTTCGGCCGGCTGCCGCGCACCGGCAGCTACCCCTTCGTCTCCAGCCTCGACCACCTCGGCCCCTTCGCGCGCACCGCACGCGACCTCGCGCTGGCCTACGACGCGATGCAGGGCCCGGAGCGCTTCGGCCCGATCGATGCCGGCTGCGCGCAGCGCGAGGTCGAGCCCGTGACGCACACGCTGTCGCGCGGCGCACAGAGCCTGCGCATCGGCGTGCTCGGCGGCTGGTTCCGCCAGCAGGCGATGCCCGAGGCGCTGGCGGCCGTCGACGCGGTGGCGCAGGCGCTCGGCGCGAGCCGCACGGTGGAGCTTCCGCTGGTCGAGGCCGGGCGCGCTGCCGCCTTCCTGATCACCAATTCGGAAGGCGCCGCATTGCACCTGAACGACCTGCGCACGCGGCCGCAGGACTTCGAGCCGCTGTCGCGCGACCGCTTCCTGGCCGGCGCGCTGCTGCCGGCCGCCTGGGTGGCGCGTGCGCAGCGCGTGCGGCGGCTCTATGCCGCGCAGGTGTCGCGCGTGTTCGAGCGCTTCGACATCCTGCTCGCGGCCGCCACGCCCTGCGCCGCGACGCCGATCGGCGCCGAGTGGCTCGAACTGCAGGGCAAGCGCATGCCGTTGCGCCCCAGCATGGGCGTGCTGACCCAGCCCATCTCGTGCATCGGCCTGCCCGTATGCGCGGTGCCGGTGTGGGGTGCGCACGACAGCATGCCCATCGGCGTGCAGATCATCGGCGCGCCCTGGCGTGAAGACCTGGTGCTGCGCGTGGCGGCCGAACTCGAATCCGCCGGCGCGGTGCAGGCGCCGGTCGCGAGGCTCGCATGAAGGACGACGCCATGACCTCGCTCGCCATCAACCTGCCCGACGTGCGGGCCGAAGTCGAAGCCGTGTTCGCGCGCTACGAGGACGCGCTGGTCCACAACCAGGTCGAGGTGCTCGACGAACTGTTCTGGAACAGCCCGCACACGCTGCGCTACGGCGCCACCGAGAACCTCTACGGCTATGCGGCCATCCAGGCCTTTCGCGCGGCGCGGCCGGCGCAGGGGCTGGCGCGCGTGCTGCTGCGCACCGTCATCACCACCTACGGCCGCGACTTCGCGACCGCCGACTGCGAGTTCCGCCGCGAAGGCAGCACGAAGACCGGACGCCAGAGCCAGACCTGGATGCGTACCGGCGACGGCTGGCGCGTGGTGGCCGCGCACGTGAGCCTCATCGATTCACCGACCCCCTGATCTCCTTCCACTACCCGGAGCACACCATGAGCCAGTTCAACCGACGTGATTCCCTCAAGTCCCTCGCCGCGCTCGCCTCCGCCTCCACGCTGGGCGGCTGGAGCGCGCTGGCCGCCGCGCAGAAGCCCCTGACCGTCGGCGTGATCTACGTCGGCCCGCGCGACGACTACGGCTACAACCAGGCGCACGCCCAGGCCGCGGCCGAAATCAAGAAGCTGCCCGGCATCAAGGTGGTGGAAGAAGAGAACGTGCCCGAGACCGCGGCCGTGCAGAAGACGATGACCGGCATGATCGCGCAGGACGGCGCGAAGCTGCTGTTCCCCACGTCCTTCGGTTACTTCGATCCGCACATCCTCGCGCTCGCGCCCAAGAACCCCGACGTGCGCTTCTCGCACTGCGGCGGCCTGTGGGCCGAGGGCAAGCATCCGAAGAACGTGGGCAGCTTCTTCGGCTACATCGACGAATGCCAGTTCCTGAACGGCGTGGTGGCCGGCCACATGACGAAGAGCAACAAGATCGCCTTCGTCGCGGCCAAGCCCATTCCGCAGGTGCTGCGCAACATCAACGCCTTCACGCTGGGCGCGCGTTCGGTCAAGCCGGGCATCACCTGCAGCGTGATCTTCACCGGCGACTGGTCGATGGCGGTGAAGGAGGCCGAGGCCACCAACAGCCTGGCCGACCAGGGCTGCGACGTCTTCACCATGCACGTGGACGGCCCCAAGGTGGTGGTGGAGACCGCGTCCAAGCGCGGCAAGATGGTCTGCGGCTACCACGCGAGCCAGGCCAAGCTGGCGCCCAACGCCTACCTGACCGGCGCCGAATGGAACTGGCTCACGGCCTACAAGACCATCGTCGAGGCGGCGCAAGCCGGCAAGCCGCATCCCAACTTCCTGCGCGGCGGGCTCAAGGAAGGCTACGTGAAGATGTCGGCCTACGGCCCGATGGTCAGCGACGCGGCGAAGAAGAACGCCGAGGACGTCAAGGCCAGGATGCTGGCGGGCAGCTTCGACATCTTCCAGGGCGGGCTAAAGGACAACAAGGGCGCGGTGGTCATCCCGGCTGGCAAGGCGTTGAAGCAGACCGATCTCGAGCTGGAAAAGATGAACTACCTCGTCGAGGGTGTCGTAGGCTCAGTCGGCTGAACATGACTGCCCCCCGGCTTTTCACTCGCTGCGCTCCTGTAACTCCACCCCCCGAGGGGGAGGCCCGGCCGCCTTGGGGCGGCCCGGCGGCGGCCGGCATCTTCGGTTCTCTGCCATGCCCAACGCACTGAAGGAAGCCCTGCTGCCCGTGTTCGCCATCGCGGCGGCGCTGCTGCTGTTCGGCGTCTTCGTCTGGTTCGCCGGTGCGAGCCCGGTGGAGACCTGGATCATCCTGTTCAAGGGGGCCTTCGGCGACTGGTTCTCGTGGCAGAACACGTTGCAGCGCGCGGCGCCGCTGATGCTGACGGCGTTGTGCGTGGCCATCCCGGCGCGTGCGGGCCTGGTCATCATCGGCGGCGAAGGCGCGCTGGTGCTCGGCGGCCTGGCCTGCGCGGCCTTGCCCTATGTGCTGCCGCTGCCGGGCAACGCGATCGGTTCGCTCGCGCTGTGCATCGCCGGCGCGATCGCGGGCGCGCTCTGGATCGCGCTGGCCGGCTGGCTGCGGCAGTACCGCGGCATCAACGAGACCATCAGCAGCCTGCTGCTGGCCTACGTCGCGATCGGCGTGTTCAAGCACCTGGTCGAAGGCGTACTGCGCGATCCGGCCAGCCTGAACAAGCCGGCCACGCGCTCGCTGGCCGAAGGCTTGGCGATCGGCGGCATCGGTGGCTCGGACGTGCATTGGGGCCTCGCGATCGGCATCGTCGCGTGCCTGGTCTCGGGGCTGTGGTTGCGCGCCACCGCGTCCGGCTTCGCGGTGCGGGTGGTCGGCGGCAACCCGCGCACGGCGCAGCTGGTGGGGCTGCCCGCCAACCGGCTGATCCTGGCGGCTTGCGGCATCGGCGGCGCTTGCGCTGGCGTGGCCGGCGCGGTCGAGGTCGCGGCCGTCCACACCAACGCCAACGCGTCGATCATCGCGGGCTACGGCTACGCGGGCATCCTGGTGTCCTTCATCGCGCGCCACAACCCGGTGGCGGTGATTCCCGTGGCCATCCTGTTCGGCGGCTTCGGCGCCGCGGGCAGCCTGCTGCAGCGGCGGCTGGGCCTGCCCGATGCCTCGGTGCTGGTGCTGCAGGGCCTGGCCTTCGTGCTCATCCTCGCGAGCGAAGGGTTGCGCATGGTCGACTGGAAGCAGCTTCTGAAGAGCCGCGCGCCGGCCGCGCCCGAGCCGCAGCTGCGCAAGGAGCCCATATGACGATGGACCCGTGGATCGCTTTCGTGGCAGGCATCGTCGGCGGTGCGCTGCGCGTCGGTGTGCCCTTTCTGTTCGTGAGCCTGGGCGAATGCCTCACCGAGAAATCGGGCCGCATCAACCTCGGGCTCGAAGGCGTGCTGGTGCTCTCGGCCATGGCCTCGTTCGGGGGAGCCTGGCTCACGGGCTCGGCCTGGCTGGGCGTGCTCATCGGTGCCACGGCCGGTGCGCTGCTGGCGCTCTTGCATGGGTTGCTGTGCTCGCTCGATCGCGTCAACGACGTCGCCACCGGCATCGCGCTGATGCTCTTCGGCACCGGGCTGGCCTTCTACCTGGGCAAGCCGCTGATCCAGCCGCAGGCGCCGCAGCTGCCTGCAATTCCGCTGGGCGACTGGAGCGACAACCCGGTGGTGCGCGCGGCGCTGCAGGTCAACGCGCTGGTGCCGGTGGGCATCGTGCTGGCCATCGCCATGTGGTGGGCCTTCGCGCACACGCGCATCGGGCTCCTGGTTCGCATGGCGGGCGATTCGGCCAATGCCACGCGCGCGCTCGGCTATTCGGTGGCGGGGCTGCGCATCGCGGCGACCACCGCCGGCGGCTTCATCGCGGGACTCGGGGGATCCTCGCTCACGCTGTTCTACCCCGGCAGCTGGAACGAAGGCATCTCGAGCGGGCAGGGCCTGATCGCGGTGGCACTGGTGATCTTCGCGCGCTGGAGCCCGCTGCGCTGCATCGGCGCGGCGCTGCTCTTCGGCGGTGCCGGCGCGCTCGGCCCGGCACTGCAATCCGTCGGCTTGGGCTGGGGCTATCACCTGTTCAACACGGTGCCCTACCTGCTCACGCTGCTGATCCTGGTGCTCACCTGCAAGCCGGGCAGCGTGGCTGCCGGCAGCCCGGGCGAGCTGTCTTCCACCCGATGAGCCGACACCATGAGTACCGCTGAACGCTTCGTCTCCGCCGACCCCTACGCCTGGCCCTACAACGGCGCGCTGCGGCCCGACAACACCGCGCTGATCGTCATCGACATGCAGACCGACTTCTGCGGCAAGGGCGGCTACGTCGACGTGATGGGCTACGACCTGACGCTGGTGCAGGCGCCGATCGAGCCCATCGCCCGGACGATGGCGCGGATGCGGGCGCTGGGCTTCCACATCATCCACACGCGCGAAGGCCACCGGCCGGACCTGGCCGACCTGCCGGCCAACAAGCGCTGGCGCTCGCGCCAGATCGGCTCCGGCGGCGTGGGCATCGGCGACGCGGGGCCGTGCGGCCGCATCCTCGTGCGCGGCGAGCCGGGGTGGGACATCATTCCGGCGCTGGCGCCGCTGCCAGACGAGGTGGTGATCGACAAGCCCGGCAAGGGCTCGTTCTACGCCACCGACCTCGAACTGGTGCTGCGCACGCGCGGCATCGAGAACCTCATCCTCGCGGGCATCACCACCGACGTCTGCGTGCACACCACGATGCGCGACGCCAACGACCGCGGCTTCGAATGCCTGCTGCTGTCGGACTGCACGGCAGCCACCGACCACGGCAACCATCTCGCCGCGCTGAAGATGATCACCATGCAGGGCGGCGTGTTCGGCGCGCACGCCACCTCGGCCGCGCTGCTCGAAGCGCTGGCCGCGATGTAGGGGAGCCCATCTCATGGCCGATGCTTCCGAAACACCCATCGGCGCGCTGCCGGCCGGCACCGGCGCGCTCGCGCTCGACACCTATCACCTGACCAAGCGCTTCGGCGACTTCACCGCGCTCGACAGCGTCAGCATGTGCGTCGAGCCCGGCAGCGTGCATGCGCTGCTGGGCGAGAACGGCGCCGGCAAGAGCACGCTGGTCAAGTGCGTGGCCGGCTTCCAGCGTGCGGAGGAAGGCAGCATCCTGATCGACGGGCGCGAGCAGGAGATCGCCAATCCGGTGGTGGCGCGTGCGCTCGGCATCGGCATGGTCTACCAGCATTTCACGCTGGCGCCGGGCATGACGGTGGCCGAGAACCTGCTGCTGGCCGGCGGCCGCACGCCGGCCGTGATCGACTGGAAGCGGCAGCGCGCCGAGCTGGAGGACTTTCTCGCGACCACGCCCTTCCGGCTGGACCTGGACCTCCGCCCCGCGGCGCTGGCGGCCGGCGAGAAGCAGAAGCTCGAACTGCTCAAGCAGCTCTACCTGAAGCCGCGCCTGCTGATCCTCGACGAGCCCACCTCGGTGCTCACGCCGCAGGAAGCGGACGAGGTGCTGGGCCACGTGCGTGCCTTCGCACGCAGCGGACTGTGCTCGGTGCTCATCATCACGCACAAGTTTCGCGAGGTGACGGCCTACGCCGACAACGTGACCGTGCTGCGCCGGGGCAAGGCGGTGCACCACTGCCGCGTGGACCAGACCGACCCGGCCCGCCTCGCCGCCGCGATGATGGGGGAAGGCGAGCCACCGCCCCCGCCGGAGGGCGACACGGCGGCCGCCGATGCGGCCCGGCCGTCAATCGCGGCCGATGCGCCGGTGGCGCTGCGCGTGCAGGGCCTGCGCGCGCAAGGCGATCGCGGAACGCTGGCGGTGCACGACCTGAGCCTCGGCGTGCGCGCGGGCGAAATCCTCGGTGTGGCGGGCGTGTCGGGCAACGGGCAGCGGGAACTGGTCGAGGCCCTGGTCGGCCAGCGGCCGCGGCTGGCCGGCGAGGTCGAGGTGATGGGCGAGCCCTATGCGGCGCGCCGCGACGAGAATCGCCGGCTCAAGGTGCGCAGCCTGCCGGAGGAGCCATTGCGCAACGCCTGCGTCGGCAACCTGAGCGTGGCCGAGAACATGGCGCTGCGCGACTTCGACCAGCCGCCGCTCGCCCGCGCCGGCGTGCTCGCCTTCGGTGTCTGGCGGCGCCGCGCGCGCGAATGGATCGCCGAGTACGGCATCAAGACGCGCGGCGAGGGCGCACCGATCGGCAGCCTCTCGGGCGGCAACGTGCAGCGCGCGGTGCTGGCGCGCGAGTTGGCCGGCGACATCAACGTGCTGATCGCGGCCAACCCGGTGTTCGGCCTGGACTTCGCGGCAGTGGCGGAGATCCATGGGCGCATCCGGCAGGTGCGCGCGCGCGGCGGTGCGGTGCTGCTGGTCAGCGAGGATCTGGACGAACTGCTCGAGATGGCCGACCGGATCGTGGTGATGAGCGAGGGCAAGGTGGTCTACGAGACGGCTGCGGAAGATGCGGAACGGCACGTGCTGGGCGGGCACATGGGCGGAGGGCACCATTGATGAAGCTCGATGCGAATCCTTTCCCTTTCGAGTTCCAGCTCGAGCGAAGCGCCCTGGTCATCATCGACATGCAGCGCGACTTCGTCGAACCCGGTGGGTTTGGCGAAACGCTGGGCAACGACGTGTCGCTGCTGCAGGCCATCATCCCTGCCGCCCGGGCCGTGCTCGAAGCCTGGCGCAGCAAAGGCGGACTGGTCGTCCACACGCGCGAGGCGCATCGGCCCGACCTGGCCGACTGCCCGCCCGCCAAGCGCAACCGCGGCGCGCCGACACTGCGGATCGGCGACGAGGGGCCGATGGGCCGCATCCTGATTGCAGGCGAGCCCGGCAACCAGATCATCGACGCGCTCGCACCCATCGACGGCGAGATCGTCATCGACAAGCCGGGCAAGGGCGCCTTCTACGCCACCCACCTGCAAAGCGAACTGCAGCGGCGCGGCATCCGCGGCCTGATCTTCATGGGCGTGACCACCGAGGTCTGCGTGCAGACCAGCATGCGAGAGGCCAACGACCGCGGCTACGACGGCCTGCTGCTGGAGGACTGCACCGAGAGCTACTTCCCCGCCTTCAAGGCCGCGACGCTGGAGATGATCAGCGCCCAGGGCGCGATCGTGGGCTGGACCGCGCCGAGCGCCAGCTTGCTCGCGGCGCTGGAGGGCTAACATCTTTCCCGTGCCCAACACCGTCAAGACCCGACCCGCCGCCGAAGAAGCCGCTTTTCGCACCCGCGCAGACGAGGTCTACGCGCAGCTCAAGCGCGACGTCGCCGAGTTCAGCCTGGTGCCGGGCGACCGCTTCACCGAGAACGAGATCAGCGAGCGGCTCGGCGTCTCGCGCACGCCGGTGCGCCAGGCGCTCTTTCGGCTGCAGCAGGAGGGCTACGTCGAGGTGCTGTTCCGCAGCGGCTGGCGCGTGCTGCCCTTCGACTTCGATCAGTTCGAGCAGATGTACGACCTGCGCATGGTGCTCGAGACCACCGCCGTGCACCGCTTGTGCGAGAGCGATCGGCGCATCGACCGCCGGCTGCTGGACAGCCTGGTCGACACCTGGCTCGTGCCCGTGGCGCAGCGCAGCGCCGATGGCGTCCAGGTCGCGCAGTGGGACGAAGCCTTTCATTGCTCGCTGGTCGCCGCCGCCGGCAATGCCGAGATGGCCCGTGTGCACCGCGACGTGACCGACCGCATCCGCATCATCCGGCGCCTCGACTTCACCCAGCAGCCGCGCATCGACGCCACCTACGACGAGCACGCGAAGATCCTGAAGGCGGTGCGCGCCAACCGCGGCGACCAGGCGGCCATGTTGCTGCGTGCGCACATCGAGACCAGCCAGGCCGAGGTGCGCAAGATCACGCTGCACCAGGTGCACATGGCACGGAACGCGGGCCGCCGCTGATGGCGTGAGGCCAGAGACACCGCGGAACCGGCTTTGCCGGGCCGCTGGTGTCGCCCCCGGTGAGGGGGTTGGCGAAGCGA
>NZ_LYVO01000069.1 GCF_001984055.1 Variovorax sp. KK3 | reverse complement strand
TTTTTGAAGAACCAGCTAACTTTTTTGAAGTTTTTTTAAAGCAGCCCTCGCAGACATACCTCATCACCCCCAACCACCCCACACAAGACCTCGAACCACGCAGACCACAGAGAATCCACATCAGCCACCGTCTTGAGCGGAGCCTTTGATTATGACACAGATATTGCGCCCAGCGCAACGACTGCCAAGTTTTTTGTGGATGCCTTCTGCCCTGCGCCACTGCCAGCGCGCGGTCCACTATTGACGCGCAGTCCGGACGTTCGCCGGCAACGCCTGAGGCCAACTGGTGCGGAACGGACTGATATCCAAACCGCCTCGTCGCGTGTAGCGCGCATAGACCGCCAATTTGGTTGGCTGACACCTTCGCCAGATGTCCTGAAACATGCGTTCGGCGCAAGGCTCATGGAACTCGTTGTGGTTCCGAAAGCTGACGATGTACGCCAGCAACCCCGCCTGGTCGATCTGCGGCCCGCTGTAGCGGATCTGCACGCTTCCCCAATCGGGCTGGCCAGTGACAAGACAGTTGCTCTTGAGCAATCGGCTGCACAGCGTTTCGCTGACCGGCGTTTGCGTCGAGTCGCTCGACAGCAGTTCCGGCGCCGGCTGATAGTGCGTGCACTCGATATCGAGTCGATCGAGATCGACTCCATCCAGCTCCTGAACCTGCTCCCGGTCAAAGGCCTCCGGCGCCATCAGCTTTACCCCGATGCCAGCCACGCGGTCGGCGCCACGCCAAACCGCCTCGCTCAGATCCGCCCGCAAGCGCTCGCGCACGGCATCGGCGCCTTCGAAGACGCTGCTGTTGAAGCTGTTGAGATAGAGCTTGAACGACTTGCTCTCGATGATGTTCGGCGTTTCGCACGGCACGGTGAAGTGCGCGATCGCCAGCTGGGGCTTGCCGCGTGGATTGAGCCAGCTGAGCTCGAAGGCGGTCCAAAGGTCGGCCCCGAAGAACGGCAGCTGCTGCGCCCGAATCCCCATGGCTTCGCGCTGCGTCGCCCGCGGGATCGGAAAGAGGAGCCCGGCGTCGTAGCGGTCCACGTAGGCCGAGGCACGGCCCAGTTGCGATTGTTCAGGGGTGTTGTCGAGGCTCATGCCCGTTTTGTTTCTCGGCAGTCTGCATGAAAGGAATGATGTGTTGCAGCAGGATGTCGCACACCGGCGGCGGCATGTCATGGCCCATGCCTGCGACCGATACGAAACGCGCGCCAGGGATGCGGCGAGCCGTGTCCTGTCCGCATGCCATGGGCACCAGCGGATCGGCATCGCCGTGAAGCACCAGCGTCGGACTGGCGATGCGGCTCAGCAGCACATGCCGGCCACTGTCCGCACCGATGGCCAGCATCTGCCGCACGACGCCCGCTGGCCGATAGGCGCGGCGCAATCCGCGGGTAATGCGCTCCGTCAGCGCCCGCTCTTCCTGGGGATAGGCAGGGCTGGAGATCAGTCGAACCAACCCAAGGCTGTGAGCCACCAAGGCGGCTTCCGTCCGGCTGGCCGGACGCCGCATCAGCGCCGCAGCGACATCGGCACGTGGCCCCGGCAGCTGACGCGCACCACTCGAGCTCATGATGCTCACCAGGCTGGTCACGCGATCCGGCGCACTGGCAGCCACGCGCTGGGCGATCATGCCGCCCATCGACGCCCCGACCACATGCGCATGCCGGATACCCAGCGCTTCCAGCACGCCGAGCGCATCGTTCGCCATGTCCTGCAGCGAATAGGCGGAGCGCACCTGCAAGCCGATGCGTTGCCGCACACTCTGCCAGAGCAAATTTGCGGCAGGCGCTTCATCGAAGCCCTGGCTCAACCCGATGTCCCGGTTGTCGTGCCGCACCACCCGAAAGCCCGCATCGATCAACGTCTGCACGAAGTCATCCGGCCAGGCGATCAACTGCATGCCCAACCCCATGATCAGCAGCACCACCGGCCGCCCTTCGCCGCCGCTGTCTTCGACCTCGATCTGGATTCCGTTGGCATTGAGCTTCATGGCTTCTTCAGCTTGACTTGCGCACAGGCTAGGTGAACTCGCGCTCACGGAGCCACTTGGTCGCGACCCACTTCTCACCGGACAGCACTGGTGCGCCTCCATGCAGCGTCCGCGTTCCCGGATCGGGTCTGTCGTAGCTGAAGAAAACACCGGTGCCGCGCTTGGGCGCGACCTCGAGCCCCACATCGGGAAAAGTCGTGGCGCCGCCTTGATCGGGCTCTTGCAGATACATCACCAGCGTCGCAACGCGCTGCCCACCACGACGCAGGATGGTCGGCGTCCCGGGCTCGCTCGGGTCGAAGTAGTCGTAGTGCGGCCGGTACTGCGCGCCCGGCGAATAGCGCAAGATCTGCAGCCCCTCGCCGAACTCCAGCGGCCAGCGCAGCAGCGTGGCAATGCGCTGCTCCAGCCGCGCGACCACCGGGTTCTCGCCGCGCTCGAAGAACATGCCGTCGCTCGTACGGTCGACGTTGAGGGCCTCCCCGCCGGTCTTCGCTTCGACGGTGAGCGAGCGCGCCAGCCGTTGGCGCGCCCCCAGGATCAACGCTTCGCATTCTTCGTCGGACAGCAGATCGCCGAATACGATCACGCGCGGGTGAGTCACGGTCTGCAACACCTGCACGCGACGATCGCCAGTGTCGATGTAGAGCGGCGCGCTCGACAAGTCCGGCCCAGGCAGTGCAACCTGCGCAACAGGCGCTGCCACCGGCGCCACTGGACGCGAAGGGTCGAACTCGGCCAGCGCGGACTCGGCGACGTCGGCCTGCCAGCCGGCTTCGCGCATCGAGACGCGCAGACTCGGGATGGAGTGCCCGGCTGCCAGCTGGGCAACGATCCACTCGCGCAGTTCCGGACTGATGGCTTGACCCGTCACGCTGTTTTCCTTCGGAATACGAAACGCTCCGGCGCCGATGCATGCGCGTCGAAGACGTAACCTTCGAGATCGAACTTCTCCAACGCCCGCGGCGTGGAGGCCTTGTGCATCACGGCCCAGCGCGCCATCAGGCCGCGGGCGCGCTTGGCGAAGAAGCTGATGACCTTGTATTTGCCATTCTTCCACTCCTCGAACACGCATTCGACCACGCGGGCCTTCAACGTCTTCAGGTCGACCGACCTGAAGTATTCCTGCGAGGCCAGGTTGATGACCACCGGCGTGCGATCGGCCACCAACCGCTGATTGAGGTAATCGGCTATGCGCGAGTTCCAGAAGGCATAGAGATCCTTGCCATGCCGATTGGCGAGCTGCGTCCCCATTTCGAGCCGATACGGCTGCAGCCGGTCCAGCGGGCGCAACACGCCGTAAAGGCCGCTGAGGATGCACACGTGATCCTGCGCCCAATCGAGCTGCGCCGGGCTCAGCGTCTTTGCATCGAGCCCGCCGTAGACATCGCCATCGAATGCCAGCGCCGCCTGCTTCGCGTTCGCCTCCGTGCCTCGCGACGCCCAGGCCGCGTAGCGTGCGACATTGAGCGCCGACAGTTTGTCCGACAGGTGCATGAGTTCGCCGATGTCCTGGGGAGACTTCTGGCGCAGGATCTTGATCAGCTCTGCGGCCGGACTGCGCGGCCCTTCGAAGTGCGGCGTCGTCGCAGGCAGCGCACCGGGAACGGGGGTTTCGTAGTCGAGCGACTTGGCCGGGGAAAGCAGAAAAAGCATCGGCGAATTATCTTCGGCGCCGCAGCAGGCGATCGGCAAGGGGTATAGAGTCCGCCTGCATTTCAATCCACTCGACCCGCAGGAGACCCTGATGATGGCTGCCTCGTTGCCACGCACCCGTGCCTTCTTCCTCGCCGCCGCCTGTGCGCTGGCGGCATGGACCCTGCCGACGCCCACCCGGGCGGCAGCGCCCTTCGCCAAGGAAGCCGCCCCCGGCTACTACCGCATCATGGTCGGCGACTTCGAGGTCACGGCCCTCTCCGACGGAACGGTCGCGCTGCCGGTGCACGATCTGCTCACGCGCACGTCTCCCGCCCAGGTCAAGAAGACACTGGCACGCTCGCACCTCGAGAGCCCGCTCGAAACCTCCGTCAACGGCTACCTCGTCAACACCGGCGACAAGCTGGTGCTGATCGACGCTGGTGCCGCCGGCCTGTTCGGCCCGACGCTGGGCCGCCTGGCGGCCAACCTCAAGGCGGCGGGCTACCAACCCGAACAGGTGGACGAGGTCTACATCACGCACATGCACCCGGACCACGTGGGCGGCCTGGTGGCAGACGGCAAGCCGGCCTTCCCCAACGCAGTCGTGCGAGCCGATCAGCACGACGCCGACTTCTGGCTGAGCCAGGCCAACATGGACAAGGCGCCCGCCGACGCCAAGGGCTTCTTCCAGGGCGCCATGGCGTCGCTCAACCCCTATGTCGCGGCCGGCCGCTTCAAGCCCTTCAACGGCGACACCGATCTGCTGCCGGGCCTCAAGGCCCGGGCAACTCCCGGCCATACTGCCGGTCACACCGTGTATTTCATCGAGAGCAAAGGCCAGAAGATGGCCTTCTGGGGCGACCTGATGCACGTGGCCGCGGTGCAATTCGAGAACCCGTCCATCACGATCCAGTTCGACACCGATTCCAAGGCCGCCGCGGCACAGCGCCGCAAGGCCTACACCGAAGCGGCCGCGCAAGGCTATCTGGTGGGCGGCGCGCATCTGTCCTTCCCGGGCATCGGCCGCCTGCGCGCGCAGGGCAACGGCTACGTCTGGATTCCCGTGAACTACGCGCCCGGGCGCTAAGCACGATGGCGCTCGCACTCGAATAAAATCCGCCGCTTCCCCATCCTTCGAGACGGCATCCTGCGGGATGCCGTTTTGGTCTTTGCACTGCCCGCACTGCCCGCACAAGCCATGAGCGACACCACGTCCCAACCCGGCCTCCAGAGCCTGTCCAAGTCCTTCGAACCCGCCGCCCTCGAGGCGCGTTGGGGCCCCGAATGGGAGCGACGCGGCTACGCCGCGGCAGGCTTCCGCGGCACGGGCGCGCCGAAAGCGGAAGCGCCCGCCTTCGCGATCCAGCTGCCGCCGCCCAACGTCACCGGCACGCTGCACATGGGCCATGCGTTCAACCAGACGATCATGGACAGCCTCACGCGCTATCACCGCATGAAGGGCGCCAACACGCTGTGGGTGCCGGGCACCGACCATGCCGGCATCGCAACGCAGATCGTGGTCGAGCGCCAGTTGCAGGAACAGAAGATCAGCCGGCACGACCTGGGCCGCAAGAACTTCGTCGCGCGCGTGTGGGAATGGAAGCAGCAGTCCGGCAACACCATCACCAACCAGATGCGCCGCATGGGCGACACGGTCGACTGGAGCCGCGAATACTTCACGATGGACGACAAGCTCTCGGCCGTCGTCACCGACACCTTCGTTCGGCTCTTCGAAGAAGGCCTGATCTACCGGGGCAAGCGGCTGGTCAACTGGGATCCGATGCTCAAGACCGCCGTGAGCGACCTGGAAGTCGAAAGCGAGGAGGAAGAAGGCTTCCTCTGGCACATCGCCTATCCACTGGAAGACGGCTCGGGTTCGCTCACGGTGGCCACCACGCGGCCCGAAACCATGCTGGGCGACACCGCGGTGATGGTCCATCCGGAAGACGAACGCTACAAGGCCCTGATCGGCCGCAAGGTCAGGCTGCCCCTGGTCGATCGACTGATCCCGGTCATCGCCGACGACTACGTCGACAAGGAATTCGGCACCGGCGTGGTCAAAGTGACGCCCGCGCACGACCCCAACGACTACGCCGTCGGCCTGCGCCACCACTTGCCCATCATCGGCGTGCTGACGCTCGATGCCGCGATCAACGACAACGCACCCGAGAAGTACCGCGGCCTCGACCGCTTCGACGCGCGCAAGGCCGTGGTGGCCGACCTCGAGGCGCTCGGCCTGCTCGTCGAAATCAAGAAGCACAAGCTCATGGTGCCGCGCTGCGCACGCACCGGCGCCGTGGTCGAGCCGATGCTGACCGACCAGTGGTTCGTGGCCATGAACAAGCCCGACGCCAACGGCCAATCGATCGCCCAGAAGGCCATCGACGCGGTGCGCTCCGGCGAAGTGCGCTTCGTTCCCGAGAACTGGGTCAACACCTACAACCACTGGATGGAGAACATCCAGGACTGGACCATCTCGCGCCAGCTCTGGTGGGGCCACCAGATTCCCGCGTGGTACGACGCCGACGGCAAGGTGTACGTCGCACGCAACGAGGCCGAGGCCCAGGCGCAGGCGCCCGGCAAGACCCTCACGCGCGACGAGGACGTGCTCGACACCTGGTATTCCTCGGCCATGGTGCCTTTCTCTTCGCTGGGCTGGCCGGAGCAAACGCAAGACTACGACCTCTACCTGCCCTCCACCGTGCTCGTCACCGGCTACGACATCATCTTCTTCTGGGTCGCCCGGATGATCATGATGAGCAAGCACTTCACCGGTCGGGTGCCTTTCAAACACGTGTACATCCACGGCCTGGTGCGCGACTCGCACGGGCAGAAGATGAGCAAGTCCGAGGGCAACGTGCTCGACCCGGTGGACCTGATCGACGGCATCGCGCTGCCCGAACTGCTGGACAAGCGCACGGTGGGCCTGCGCCGCCCCGAAACGGCGCCGACCGTGCGCAAGAACACGCAAAAGGAGTTTCCCGAGGGCATTCCGGCCTTCGGTGCCGACGCCTTGCGGTTCACCTTCGCATCGCTCGCATCGCTGGGCCGCAACATCAACTTCGATTCGAAGCGCTGCGAGGGCTATCGCAACTTCTGCAACAAGCTGTGGAACGCCACGCGCTTCGTGCTCATGAACTGCGAAGGCCAGGATTGCGGCCTGCGCGAGCACACCAAGGCCGAATGCGCCCCGGGCGGGCCGGCGCACGGCTACATGAAGTTCAGCCAGGCGGACCGCTGGATCGCCTCGCAGCTGCAGCGGGTCGAAGCCGAAGTCGCCAAGGGCTTCGAAGAATATCGGCTCGACAACGTGGCCAATGCCATCTACCAGTTCGCCTGGGACGAGTTCTGCGACTGGTATCTCGAGATCGCCAAGGTGCAGATCCAGCAGGGCGACGAAGCGCAACAGCGCGCCACCCGCCGCACGCTGATCCGCTCGCTCGAGGCGCTGCTGCGCCTGGCGCACCCGCTCATCCCCTTCATCACCGAAGAGCTGTGGCAGAAGGTCGCGCCTGTCGCCGGCCGCGCCGGCGAATCGGTGATGGTCGCGCCCTACCCCGAGAGCCAGCCCGAGAAGATCGACCCGGCGGCCGAGGCGCACGTCGCGCGCCTCAAGCAACTGGTGGATGCCTGCCGCACGCTGCGTGGCGAAATGAACATCTCGCCCGCCCTGCGGCTGCCGCTCTACGCCGTCGGCGATTCGCCGGAAGGCACGGCCTTCGTGCGCGAGGCCGCGCCCGTCCTGCAGGCATTGGCCAAGCTCAAGGAAGTCAAGGTTTTCGACGACCAGGCGTCCTGGGCCGCCGCGGCCGAAGCCGCCCCGGTGGCGGTGGTGGGCGACGTGCGCCTGTGCCTGCACATGGAAATCGACAAGGCCGCGGAAAAAGCCCGCATCGGCAAGGAGGTCGCGCGTATCGAAGGCGAGATCGTCAAGGTCGACGGCAAACTCGGCAACGAGGCTTTCGTCGCCAAGGCGCCGGCCGCGGTGATCGAGCAGGAACGCAAGCGCCTGGTGGACTTCAACGCCACTCTGGAGCGGCTGCGCGAGCAGCTTGTGCGCCTCGGCTGACACTGCCTGGAGGCGGAGAGCTTTAGTATTCGGGGTCGGCGCTTCGGTGCGCCAGCCTCTCCAGATTCCATCCCTTTCGACCAGAAGCCCAAGCCCATGTCCACTACCACCAAGCGCATCCGCAAGGCCGTGTTCCCCGTCGCCGGCTTCGGCACCCGTTTCCTGCCGGCCACCAAGGCCCAGCCCAAGGAAATGCTGCCGGTGGTGGACAAGCCGCTGATCCAGTACGCGGTCGAAGAAGCCTATGCCGCCGGCATCCGCGACATGATCTTCGTGACTGGCCGCAACAAGCGCGCCATCGAAGACCATTACGACACCGCCTACGAGCTCGAAAGCCAGCTCGAGGCCAGCAACAAGACTGAGCTGCTCAACATCGCGCGTTCGGTGATGCCGGACGACATGACCTGCTCCTACGTGCGGCAGCCCCGCATGCTGGGCCTGGGCCATGCCGTGCTGTGCGCCGAGCACCTGGTCGGCGACGAGCCCTTCGCGGTGCTGCTGGCCGATGACTTGATGGTCGGCCCGCCGAACGGCGAACCGGTGCTCGCCCAAATGACCCGCGCCTTCGAACGCCTCGGCGGTTCGCTGATCGCTGTGCAGGAAGTCCCCCTCGATCAGGTCAAGCGCTACGGCATCGTGGCTGGCGACACCATCGAGGAAGGCATGGTCAAGGTCAACCGCATGGTCGAGAAGCCGAAGCCCGAAGACGCTCCCTCGCGCCTCGGCGTGGCCGGGCGCTACGTCCTGACGCCGGGCGTGTTCGACGAGATCCGCAACCAGCCCAAGGGCGCCGGCGGCGAAATCCAGCTCACCGACGGTATCGCCGCGCTGATGAAGAAGGAATCGGTCTACGCCTACGCCTACCAGGGCGTGCGCTACGACTGCGGCAGCAAGGAAGGCTTCCTGCAGGCCAGCGTCGAGCTCGCACTGGCTCACCCTGAAGTCGGCGCGCAGTTTCGCGCCTACCTCAAGACCCTGGAGCTTTAGCAGACCCCGACGGCGGCGCAGCCGTCACCAGCGGCCCGAGGAAGCCCAGCAGTTCCTCGTCGCCGATCGGCGTGAGCGGCAGGCCGAAGTCGTCGCGCAAACGGGCGACCAGTGATTGCGCCCACATCGCGTTGAACACCAATCCCGGGTGCCGGTCTTCCAGGAATGAATTGCGCGGGTCGTCGCCGATGGCGTTGGCCACGCGCAGCGATGGCCCCAATTCAACCGCCTTGTAGTCCGGCCGCCCATCGGCAGCCCGCGTGCCCCACTTCGAGCGAAACCAGGCCAGGTCGTCGAAATACGCGACCTGCGCGTCACCCTCTGCCAGGCGGCGGATCGCCCCGTTGAAGCCGCCGAGCGCGGTATCGATGTTGCGGGTGGCGTCCGCTGACGCCCAGCGCTCGAAGTTGGCCGGATCGTCCGCCTCGTTGCCGATGCCGACCAGCATGATCCGTGTGGACGGATGCGTGCGCCGGATCAACGCCACCGCCGCGCCGATGTCGCCCGCGCAACGGGCCGTCGCTTCGCGCAAGGGCGCCGCGGTCGGGTCGCTCGCCTGCAGGTCCACCGAGCCACCCCAGTCGTTGAACCCGATGCGGATCACCACCGCGCCGCGCTTCCAACGCTCGGGATCCTGGTCCATCAAAGCCACCAGCCGCGGCGCCTGGCGGAAGCGCCCGTCCATCAGGTTCTTGCAGGACGCACCCGAATTGGCGAAGTTGTAGAGATAGTCTTCCTTGAGGGGCGCGCGGCCGCCCGGCAGCCCCATCCATTCGCGCGCCAGCGCGACCACACCGGGGCGCCCCCAGCGCACCCAGGGCCCCAGATCCACTTGCTGGCCCCGCAGCTTCGCGAGCACCTCGGTCCATTGAAAGGTGCGCGAACGCAGGGGCCCACCGCGTTCGCCCCCGCCCGCCGGAAACCAGGCATGGTCCTGGTACGAATGGCTGTTGGAATCGCCCAGGACGGCCAGCGGAATCGACCCGGGCGCAGCGGTGCTGGGAGGAAAGTTGTCGTTCGGCATGCCGTCGCTCCACAGGCCCAGCGTCAGTGCACCGGCCGCCACGGCCAGCGCCAGGGCTCCTGCGGCAAGGCGGACGCCGCGCTTCACGGCCTTACCGTCAACGGCGCCGCAGCACGTGGATGAAGTCGTCGCCCACCGTCTGCTGCTCGACCAGATCGTTGCCGGTCTGGCGCGCGAAGGCCTGGAAGTCGCGCACGGAGCCTGCGTCGGTCGACACGACCCTGAGCAATTGACCGCTCTGCATGCCATTGAGCGTCTTCTTCGCCTTCAGGATGGGCAGCGGACAGTTGAGTCCGCGGGTGTCGATTTCTTTGTGGATGTCCATCGGTGTTCCTTGTCCGGCTGGCGGATTCTAGGAGGCGGCAGGCGCCGTGCCCGCCGCCGGGTCCGCCGGGCGCGGCCAGTCCATGAACTGCGGCTCGTGCCCGCGGGTGCGCAGCCAGTCGGCCAGCGCGTAGCCGGTGCCGGCCGGCCAGCAGCGCAGCTGGCCCAGGTCGTAGAGCCGGTAGTCCACCAGTTCCGGTGACAGCCGCACCTCGCCGTCTGCCACCGCGTGGTAGGCAATGATCACCTGGTTCATGCGCTGGAAGTCGTAGACGCCCACCAGGTTCAACGCGCTGGCGTCGAGATTGGTTTCTTCCTTGATCTCGCGCGCGATGCCGTCCTGCGGCGTCTCGCCGGCCTCCATGAAGCCCGTGATCAACGCGTACATCTTGTGCGGCCAGGCCGCGTTGCGCGCCAGCAGCACCTGGCCGCGGTATTCGATGATCGCGGCGAGCACCGGCGTCGGGTTGTTCCAGTGGGTCCAGCCGCAGGCCGGGCAGCGCAGGCGCGACTTGGGGCCACCGTCTTCCGCCAGTTCGATGTGTGCCAGCGGCGTGGCGCACGCCGTGCAGAACTTGGGGTCGCTCATCGCGCTCAGGCCGGGAACACGCCGGTCGACAAATAGCGGTCGCCGCGGTCGCAGACCACGAACACGATCGTGGCGTTCTCCACCGTCTTCGCGATCTCGAGCGCCACCCACAACGCGCCGGCCGAGGAGATGCCGGCGAAGATGCCTTCCTCGCGCGCGAGGCGCCGGCACATCTCCTCCGCCTGGTCCTGGCTCACCAGCACCAGCTGGTCGACCCGGCTGGGCTCGTAGATCTTGGGCAGGTATTCCTCGGGCCACTTGCGGATGCCTGGAATGCGAGAACCTTCCTCGGGCTGCGCGCCGATGATGCGCACCGCGGCGTTCTTCTCCTTCAGGAAATGCGACACGCCGGTGATGGTGCCCGTGGTGCCCATCGCGCTCACGAAATGCGAGATGCGCCCGCCGGTGTCGGCCCAGATCTCGGGCCCGGTGGTCTCGTAGTGGATGCGTGGGTTGTCGGGGTTGGCGAACTGGTCGAGCACGCGGCCCTTGCCCTGCGCCACCATCTGCTCGGCCAGGTCACGGGCGTATTCCATGCCGCCGCTCTTGGGGGTAAGCAGGAGCTCAGCGCCGAAAGCCTTCATGGTCTGGGCCCGCTCGACCGACAGGTCCTCCGGCATGATCAGCACCATGCGGTAGCCCTTGATGGCCGCCGCCATGGCGAGCGCGATGCCGGTGTTGCCCGACGTCGCCTCGATCAGCGTATCGCCGGGCTTGATCTCGCCGCGTTCTTCCGCGCGCTTGATCATCGACAGCGCTGGCCGGTCCTTCACCGAACCCGCGGGGTTATTGCCTTCCAGCTTGGCAAGGATGACGTTGCCGCGCTTGTCGTTCTCGGCATGGTCGATGCGCTGCAGCGCGACCAGGGGCGTCTTGCCGATCGCATCCTCGATCGTCGGGTAGTTCGGGTTTGCCATGGCAGGCACTGTGCCATAATTTTGGGCTTCCTTCCTTCCCTTGCCCGGGTGGTGAAATTGGTAGACGCAGGGGACTCAAAATCCCCCGCCGCAAGGCGTGCCGGTTCGATTCCGGCCCCGGGCACCACGAATCCCAGCGTTCCTCATCGATTCCCGTAGGCGTTCCGCGCCTCGGGTTGGGCAAGGCGCGCCGCCCCTCAGTCCGGAATGGCTGGCAGTGAATCAGGCACCTCGACGTTGTACGAGATTCGCCCTGCCGGCAAGAAGAACAACGCGATCACCGCCCCTCGCCTGACTTCCGGATAGTGATGGCTGCCCGGCGCCGGCGCCGTCCAGCCTGCATGGCACCAGCCGTTCGGCCCCGCGAGTGCCGCGCTCTCGTCGAGCGGCACGACCATGTTGAACTCGCCGTAGGGATGCGCGTGGTACTGCCCGCGGTAGCTGTCGCCCGGGTTGCGCTGCGGGTTGTCGTTGCTGCTCATGTACACCGCCGTGATGCTGAAGCCCAGCGTCTCGGCGCTCGGATCGCAGATGCGGCTGCGGCGGTAGCGCGGTCCGTCGATCTCGATGTTGGCTGCCCAGCCATCGCGAACCCCGGCCTTCACCAGTGCCGCCAGTTCCTCGTACAGCGTGCTACCCGGTCCGTGCGTCGCATTGAGCCAGCGCTCGACCTCGGTGCCGGCGGTCATGTCCTGCACCTCCGCGAGAAAGGGCAGGCTGGCGGAAATGAGTTGGTCTCGATCGTTCATGGCCGCACAGTGCCAGCGGACGCGTCGGCACGGAAGCGAACAATCTGCACGTCGCCCTTGCACAGGATTCAATTAATCGCGCACCGGTCTGCTGCCAGCATCAGGGCATGAACCTCGCAGACCCGCCACCCTTCCGCAACGATGCCGACACGCCGACGCAAGCGGAAGCGCGGCGCGTCATGGACGCGGTCGTCAAGTCGAGAACGGCGGTGCGCGCCTTTCTTCCGAGGCCGGTGCCCAGGTCGATGGTGATGGACATCCTCGACGTCGCGCGCTTCGCCCCCAGCAACTCCAACACGCAGCCGTGGTTCGTCCACGCGCTGCAGGGCGACGCCAAGCAGCGGCTCACCGAAGCGCTGATGCGCTCGCACGAGAGCGACGAGTTGCCCGCTTCACGGCATTTCCCGAGCGATCTTCCCCCGTCGTGCAAGGACCGCCAAGCCGACTTCGGCACCCGCTACTACCGCACGCTGGGCATCGACCGCGACGACGCCACGGGCCGCTACCGGCAGACCGGGCGCAACTACCGCTTCTTCGATGCGCCGGTGGGGCTCATCTTCTCCATCGACTCGCGGCTGACCCGGCACAGCTGGCTCGACTTCGGGCTGTTCCTGCAGACGCTCATGCTCGCGGCACGGTCGCGAGGGCTGGACACCTGCCCGCAGGTCTCGTTCGTGCGGCACGAGCCGGTCATCCTCGATGCCCTGCAACTGCCGGCGGGTCGCACCATCGCGTGCGGCATGTCGATGGGGTATGCAGCGCCGGATGCTGCGCTCAATCGGCTCGACATGCCTCGGGCCGCCGTCGACGAGTTCGCGTCCTTCCTGGGATTCGACGAAGGCTGACGCGAACGCGAGCCCTCAGGCGCGCCGCGATGCGCTCGGCCGCGCGGGTGCCTTGATGGCACGCGCGCCCAGCCATTGCCCCGTCTCGGCCAGATCGCGCAGCACGTCCGCGATCAAGTTGCACATCGCGCGCTTGGCATTGCTGGTGGGCAGGTGCACCGACACGCACAAGCCCAGCGTGCGGTGCATAACCTTCGAGTTCAGCCGGTGCGCCGCCAGCCGGCCCTCGGCCACCTCGCGCTGCGCCAGGCCCAGCGGCATGATGGTCGGCCCCAGCCCGGCCTCGACCGCCGACTTGAGCGTGTAGACCGAATTGATCTCCGCCGCCACGCGAGCCGCCGGATAGCCTTCGGCCTCGAGTGCGGCATCCACCAGCCAGCGTGTGCAGTGCCCATGCGCGTTGGCCGGCCACACCAGCGGCCGCGCGATCGCCTGCTCGATGCTGACCTCGCCCGCCGGCAGCGCATCGGGGCTCTGCGGCGACTCGAGGAACACGAAGTCTTCTTCGATCAGCGGCGTGAAGGCGATGTCTTCCTTGGGCATGGTCGGCGAGAAAACCGCCACGTCGACCCGGCCACGCAACAGCTGGTCGGCCATGTTGCCGGTGAGTTCCTCGTTCAAATGCAGCACCGCTTGCGGGTAGCGGCGCGCGGCCGCGCGCATGAGCGGCAGCGCGATCATCGGCGACACGCTCTGCGGCAGGGCCGCCACCACCGTGCCCGTGACCGCATCGGCCGCCGCATGCACCGCCGCGCGGGCATCGCCGACCTGCTTGGTGATGCCTTGTGCGTATTCGTAGAAGATCTTGCCGGCCTCGGTCATCGCCACGCCATTGCGGCTGCGCAGCAGCAGCTGCGTTTCGAGTTCGGATTCCAACTCAGCCATTTGCTTGCTGAGTGCCGACTGCGCGATGTAGAGCTGCTGCGCCGCACGCGAGAGGCTGCCGCTGTCGACGATGGCGACGAAGTACTTGAACTGCCGCAGTTCCATCCAGGATGTCTCCGGCCGCGCCGCGCCTGAGGGGGTCGCGGCGGGCCGGGCCATTCTAGGCCGCGGACCGCACCGCCCCGGCCGCGTCGAACTTCACTCCACGCACTGATAGCTCGCAGCCGAATTCACGTCCCCCGCGCCGTTGTAGCGCGCATAGGCCGGGTACTTGCACAGCGGGCGAGCCATGGTGGTCGCTCCCGCGGCATCGAGCTTGCGATGCTGGAGTTGCTGGCTCGACGCCGGCACGCCGCGTTCCACCCAGGTGGCCATGGCCTGCAGCAGGTCGACGCGGTCGGGCCCCGCACCGCCGTAGCAATGGCCGACACCGGGCGCGAGGAACAGCTCCACCGTTTCGTTGGTTCGCGCAGCGCCCAGCGTATTGCGAACGCTGTCGTAATAGCGCGCGGTGTCGCGAGCGCTGACCGAGGTGTCGTTGGTGCCGTTCCACAGGATCAGCTTGGCGCCGCGCGCATTGAGCCGCGTCAGATCGGGATCGTTCGCGCTGAAAAGCTCGCCCACCGCCGCCATGCGCGGCAGCCACTGGTCGGGATTCCAGCCGAGCGGATCGTAGGCCGCGTCGCGTGCGATGAACGAACGCACGAAGCCGTCCGAGAACATGCCCTGGATCGAGTTGCCGCCCAGCGCGGCCTGCGGCCAGATGTACTCGCCCCAACCCTTGGGCTGGTCTTCCAGCCCGAAGTTGTAGCCCGGGTGCGACCACGCGCCGTGCGCGGTCGCCACCGGCGATGTGATGGTGTTGACCGTCGCGATCTGCGCATCCGACAGGCAACCATCACCGGTGTCGGCGCCGCCCGTGCAGCGCAGGGCACTCGCGTTGTAGTTGCAGGCCGAGGGCTTGGAGATGATGCCGTCGGCCAGGCCATCGAGCGTGTCGCACTGCGCGAGCACGGACTTCGCCAGCAGGCTCTGCTTGGCCGCGTTCAACGTGTTCGCGGGCTGCCGCACCTGCTTCGAGATGCGGTTGAACTGCACGAACAAGCCCATGATGTTGCCCGCCGGCGCACGCGCCACGATGCCGTCGAAGTCCTCCGGGAAGCGCTGCGCCTGCATGAGCGCATCGTGGCCGCCCATCGAGCAGCCTTCGAAGTAGCTGCGCGACGGCGCGCTGCCGAAGAACTTGTTGATCGCCTCCTTGCCCGGCGGCAGCGCGCGGTGCTCCGATTGCTGCGTGAAGTCGAGCAGCTTGGTGTCGTCGAGAGCGAAGCGCGCCGCGAAGTAGCCGGCGTCGGGCGGGCCGCCGTAGTCGTAGCCGCCGTTGGTGCCGATGGTCGCGTAGCGCTCGCTGAAGATGGAGGGGCTGAACTGCGGATCGGTCGCCTTGGGAAACTGGCCATCGAAGCCGCCGCCGCCGAGAAAGGCAAGCTTGCCGTTCCAGCCTTCCACGGGCAGCTTGGCCTCGAAGCGCAGGCTCGAACGGGTGAAGCGCGCGGTGAGCACGCAGTAGGCCGGCTGCGGCGACTGCGCAGCAACCAGGCGCGCGTCGTCGATGACGACCGTGCCGCCGGCCAGCGTTTCGCCGCGCAGCGTGGGACATTTCTCCGACAGGTTGCGCGAGACCTCGGGCGCGGACGCCACCGGCGGCAGCACGGTGCCACCGCCGCCTCCGCCGCAGGCCGCGAGGATGGCCGGGGCCATGGCGATCAGGGCGAGGCGCAGCGCGCCGCCCGCATTCGGGATGCTCATCGATGTCTCCTGGTTGGAAGGCCGGGCGCGTGCATGCGCCGGCCGAACGGCTTCAGATCGCCACGACCTTGCCGGGGTTGAAGATGTTGTCGGGGTCCAGCGCCTGCTTCAGCGCACGCATCAGTGCCACGCCCTCGCGGCCATGCTCGTCTTCGAGGTAGTGCATCTTGTGCAGCCCCACGCCGTGCTCGCCGGTCGAGGTGCCTCCATGGCGCAGCGCACGCGCCACCAGCCGCCGGCTGAAGGCCTCGGCTTCCTCGTTCTGCGACGCGTCTGCAGGGTCGACCAGCACCAGGCAATGGAAGTTGCCATCGCCGACGTGGCCGAACACCGGCGCCAGCAGACCATGCGCGTCGATGTCGGCCTGCGTCTCGTCGATGCACTGCGCGAGTTCGGACAGCGGCACGCAGGCATCGGTGGTCAGGCTGCGGCTGCCGGCCTTGAGCTGCAGGCAGGCGAAGTACGCGTGGTGGCGCGGCGTCCACAGGCGCGTGCGCTCCTCCTGGCGCAGGGCCCATTCGAAGGCGCCGCCGCCATGGCTGTCGGCGATCTCGCGCATGACCTCGGCCTGCGCCTCGATCTGCTCCTTGGTGCCGCCGAACTCGAGGAACAACGTGGGGTTCTCGCTCAGGCTGGTGCGGCTGTGGGCGTTGACGGCGCGGATGGTCAGCGCGTCCAGCATCTCCGCGCGCGCCAGCGGCACGCCGAGCTGGATGGCCTCGATCACGGTGTCGACCGCCGCACGCACCGACGGGAAATGCACCACCGCGGCCGCGACGGCCTCGGGATGCGGATGCAGGCGCACGGTGGCTTCCGTGATCAGCCCCAGCGTGCCTTCCGAGCCGCAATAGAGCTGCGTGAGGTTGTAGCCAGCCGAACTCTTGCGTGCACGCGACGCCGTACGCACCACCTCGCCCGTGGCCGTGACCACCGTGAGGTTGACGACGTTGTCGCGCATGGTGCCGTAGCGCACGGTGTTCGTGCCCGACGCCGCCGTCGCCACCATGCCGCCGATGGACGCATCGGCGCCTGGGTCGACCGAGAAGAAGAAGCCGGTCTCGGCCAGCGCCGCATTGAGTTGCCCGCGCGTCACGCCGGCCTCGACCGTGGCCGTCAGGTCGCCGGGCCGCACGGCCAGCACCTTGTTCATCTGCGAGAAGTCGACGCACACGCCGCCTTGCACGGCCAGCAGGTGGCCTTCGACCGACGAGCCTACGCCGAAGCCGATGATCGGCACGCGCTCGGCCGCGCAGGCGCGCACGACAAAGGCCACGTCGTCCGTGCTCTGCACGAACAGCACCGCATCGGGTGCCTGCGGCGCATAGGCCGACTCGTCGGTGCCGTGCTGCAGCAGCACGGCGCGGCTGGTGGACAGCCGGTCGCCGAAGCGGCGCTGCAGGCGCGCGATCAGATCGGCGGAAGGCGAGCGTCGGGCCGGATCGCCGGCCGTCGTGCGCGCAGGAATGGTCGCAACCGCTTCCATGTAGGGGCCTCTTTTCAAGATCGGGGAAAGTGACGACGCTGCCAGGGCGGCGTCGCGGAGGGGCTCAGGCTTTGGCAGCGGCGCGCGCGGGCCGCACGAACAGCACCAGCACCGCGCCGATCACCAGCAGCGCAGCCAGCATGTGCAGGCCTGCATCGGTGCTCTTCGTCGCGTCCTTGATCAGGCCGATCATGTAAGGCGCACTGAAGCCCGAGAGGTTGCCGAAGGAGTTGATGAAGGCAATACCCGCCGCAGCCGCCGCCCCGCCCAGGAAGCCGGTGGGCATGCCCCAGAAGATCGGCAGCGTCGACATGATCCCCATCGTCGCCAGCGTGAGGCCGGCCATCGCGTAGACCGCGTTGCCATGGAAGGCGACGCTCAGCACCAGCCCGATGGCGCCGACCACCGCGGCCACGGCGCAATGCCAGCGGTACTCGAGATGGCGGTCGGCGTTGCGCGCCGCCAGGTACATCGCCACCACACCGAAGGTCCACGGTATGGCACTCAGCAGGCCGATGTCGAGCGCACCCTTCACGCCGATCGCCTTGATGATGCTCGGCAGCCAGAACGAGATGCCGTAGAGCCCGGAGGTGAAAGCGAAGTACACCAACGCCAGCAGCCACACGCGGCCATTGCCGAGCACTTGCAGCAGCTTCGGCTCGACCTTGCCGGCGTCTTCGGCAGCGACGTCGCGTGCGATCAGTTCACGCTCGTCGGTGCTGAGCCATTTCGCGTCGCGCACCCGGTCGTCCAGGCGGCGCCACACCAGCACACCGAGCGCCACCGTCGGCAGGCCCTGCAGCACGAACAGCCACTGCCAGCCGGCCCAGCCGTGCACGCCGTTCATGCCTTGCAGGATCCAGCCCGAAATCGGGCCGCCCAGGATGCCAGCGAAGGGAATCGCCGCCAGGAACAGCGAGGTCGCCTTGCTGCGACGCGCCGCCGGGTACCAGTAGGTGAGGTACAGGATCATGCCGGGGAAGAATCCGGCCTCGGCCGCGCCGAGCAGGAAGCGGATCACGTAGAACGTGGTCGGCGAGTTCACGAACATCGTGGCGGCCGAGAGCAAGCCCCAGGTGATCATGATGCGGGCGATCCATCGCCGCGCGCCGACGCGGTGCAGGATCACGTTGCTCGGCACCTCGAACAGGAAGTAGCCCAGGAAGAAGATGCCGGCGCCGAGGCCGTACACCGCCTCGCTGAACTGCAGGTCGCCCTGCATCTGCAGCTTGGCGAAGCCTACGTTCACGCGGTCGAGGTAGGCCGCGATGTAGCAGATGAAGAGCAGTGGTATGAGCCGCAGGCTCACCTTGCGGTAGACCGCGTCGGCGGTGCTCTTGTCGTCGGCTGCCAGTGGCCGGTGCTGCGGCTGCAGCGATGGGATGGCGCGGGTGGTGGTCATGCGTTGTCAGCGTCCGTGGGTCGTTGCTCGATGCATCGATGGTCGCGGCTGCGCATGCGGCGCCCGCAGCGGGTTAACGCGCAAGATTCATATGGATTGCAGGGGGGTCCATCTCCGATCGAGATGAGGCCCTTCGCCTGCGCACCACGGCAACGAAGCCTTGTCGTTCAGGCCTCGATCTGCATCGCGGGCCGTGCCTGCACCTTCTCCAGCCAGGCCTGCACATGCGGGTGCGAGGACACCGGCGCGCCGATGAACACGCTGTAGCCGATCACCGAGCCGACCACCAGGTCGGCGAGCGAGTAGTCCGCGCCGAGCATCCAGGGCTGCTGCGCCAATCGCGCATCGAGCAACGCAAGCAACTGACTCAGTCCTTCGCGCGCCGCCTCGGCGTGGGTCGCGCTGCGCAGGGCTTCGTCGCCGTGCGCTGCGACCTGCAGCCGCACCAGCACCGCGCCGTAGGTGACGTAAGACCACGTGCACCACGACATGGCCTGCAGCCGCTCGGGCGTGTCCGCCTGCGGCCACAGCCCGCGCGCCACACCGTAGCGTTCGGCCAGCCACAGATGGATGGCGAGCGCCTCGAACATCGATGCGCCGTCCACCGTGAGCGTGGGCACCTTGCCGTTCGGATTGAGCGCCAGGTAATCGGGCTTGCGCTGCTCGCCGCTGCGGATGTCGATCTTGACGCGCTCGTGCGGCACGCCGAGTTCGGCGAGCGCGCAGGCGATCGGGGTGGCGCTGGACATGGGATGCCAGTAAAGAACGAGGGACATGAGAAGCTCCTGGATGGGTTGCAGGTCGAGGTCGGAACACGTGTCGGCCGCAGCAGCGATGGGATGAACTCTAGTGGCCATTGCGGACAGATTCGGCCCTCGATGCGGGCTACAGTCGAGATCCATGCTCACATCGTCCTCGCGCCTGTTGCGCCTGCTCTCCCTGCTGCAGACACGCCGCCACTGGGCAGGCGCCGAGCTCGCGGAGCGCCTGGAGGTTCACCCCCGCACACTGCGACGCGACATCGATCGCCTGCGCGAGCTGGGCTATCCCGTGCATGCCAGCAGCGGCGTGGCCGGCGGCTATGCGTTTCGCGCGGGCCGCGCGCTGCCGCCGCTGCTGCTCGACGACGAAGAGGCGCTGGCCGCCGCCATCGCCCTGCGCACCGCCACGGCCGGTGCCGTCGGCGGCATCGAAGAAGCCTCGCTGCGCGCGCTCGTCAAGCTCGAACAGGTCATGCCGTCGCGCCTGCACCGGCGCATCGAGGCCCTGCGCTCGGCCATCCTGCCGCTCGACCGCACCGGACCGGTGGTCGATGCGAACCAGCTCGCGCAACTCGCTGCGGCCTGCCGCGAGCAATTGCGCCTGTCCTTCAACTACGGCGACAGCCAGGGCCGCGCGACCACGCGCACCGTCGAGCCGCAGGGCGTGGTGCACACGGGCGAACGCTGGTACCTCGTGGCCTGGGACCCGGCGCGCGAGGACTGGCGCACCTTCCGCATCGACCGCATCGCAGGCGCGCTCGCCACCGGCGCCCACTTCGCGCCACGGCCCGCGCCCGAAGGCGGTGACCTGCGCGCCTACGTGTCGCGTTCGCTCGCGGTCAGCCCCTACTCGGAACAGGCGCGCGTGGTGCTGCATTCGCCACGCGCGGAGATGGCACGGCGCATTCCGCCATCGGCCGGCATGCTGGAAGAGATCGACGCCGGGCGCTGCCTGCTGCTGTGCGGCGCGAACGCGCTCGATCAACTCGTTTACTGGCTCATGGCGCTCGACGTGGACTACGAGGTGCAGGCGCCTGCCGCGCTGAAGGAACGGCTGCGCGTGGCAGGCGAGCGGCTTGCGCGATGCCTCGCGGCAGATGATCTGCCCCCGAAAAATTCGAGGCCTGCCTGAAGACCGCGACCACCCGCTTCTCCTGAGCTCTTCCGTCTTGATGCACAGAAAGTCCGCTCCTTCCAAGTTGTCGCGAAACCTCGTCATCCGCGCCGAGCGGTGGGACGTTGGCCTGTCGACATGTCCGCACTCCTTCTCCCTTTCCCGCAGTCAGCCACAGCTCACGACATCCTGCATGGGCCGTCTCGTCCCGACCTGCTGCGCGACGAACTGCTCGCGGACCTGTTCGAGGCCACCGCCGCGGCGCAGCCCGAGCATCCGGCGCTGGTCTTCGGCGACCGCATACTCAGCTACCGCGAACTCGACGCGCTTGCCAACCTCGCCGCCTCCCGCCTGATCGAAGCCGGCGTGCGACCGGGCCAGATCGTCGGTCTGTGGCTGCCACGCGGCATCGAGCTCATCGCCATGCAGCTCGCCATCGCCAAGACCGGCGCGGCCTGGCTGCCCTTCGATGCCGATACCCCGGTGGATCGCATCGGCGTGTGCCTGGAAGATGCCGATGCGGCCGGCATCCTGACCGAAAACGAAGGGGCGGAGCGCCTGGCCGCACTGGGCCGCACGGTATGGACGGCCAAGGCCCTGCTCGCGCCGGCGCCGAACCAGCCCTTGCGCCGACGCGAGGGCGCGAAATCCACGCACCCGGCCTACGTGATCTACACCTCGGGCTCGACCGGCAAGCCCAAGGGCATCGCCATCACGCAGGGAAGCATCTGCCACTTCTTGCGCAGCGAGAACGACGTGCTCGGCGTGCGCGCCGACGACCGCGTGTACCAGGGCTTCTCGGTCGCTTTCGACATGAGCTTCGAGGAGATCTGGATCAGCTGGCTGGCCGGTGCCACCCTGTGGGTCGCGCCCCGGGACGTCGCGTCCAATCCCGAGGCCCTGCCCGCGGCGCTGAAGGCCCACGGCATCACCGTGCTGCACGCCGTGCCCACGCTGTTGGCGCTGTTCGCGTCGGACGTGCCGGGCTTGCGCATCGTCAACCTCGGCGGGGAAGCCTGCCCCGACACCCTGGCCGCGCGCTGGGCCCGTCCTGGCCGGAAGGTCTTCAACACCTACGGGCCCACCGAAGCCACCGTCTCGGCCAGCCTCGCCGAGCTGCGCCCCGGCGAGCAGGTGACCATCGGGCGGCCGCTGCCCAACTACGCGCTCCTGGTCATCGATGCCGACTCGGACGGCGAGCTCGGCCTCAGTTTGCTACCGCGCGGCCAGGTCGGCGAGCTGTGCATCACCGGCCCCGGGGTCGCCGCCGGCTACCTCGGCCGTCCCGAGCTCACGGCACAAAAATTCCTGCCCAACCCCTGGGCCACCGGTGAGCACGACCAGCGCCTGTACCGCACGGGCGACCTCGCACGCATCGATCCGGCCGGCCGTGTGCAGTGCCTGGGCCGGGCCGACGACCAGGTCAAGATCCGCGGCTTCCGCGTCGAGCTGGGCGAGATCGAGGCCGCGCTCGCACAGCAGCCGGGCATCGGCACCGCCGCCGTGCTGCTGCGCGCGGAAGACGGCATCGACCAGCTCGTGGCGTTCATCGTGGCCGAAGCACCGATGTCCGCCACGGCGCTGCGCGAGGCGCTGGCCGCTCGTCTGCCGCCCTACATGCTGCCTGCGCGCTTCGAGCGGCTGGAAGCCATGCCGCGCCTGACATCGGGGAAGATCGATCGCAAGGCACTCAAGGCGTACCAACTGGCCGCGGCCAACGACGACGAGGAATCCGATCGGCCGCAGGGCGCCGCCGAAGAAGCGCTCTTCGCTGCATTGGGGCGTCTGTTCCCGGGCCTCGCCATCCGGCGCGACGCCGACTTCTTCGCCGATCTCGGCGGGCACTCTCTGCTCGCCGCGCGCCTGGCCTCGACGCTACGCGCCGACCCGCGCTTCGCGCATGCCACCGTGCGCGACATCTACCAACACCGCGTGATCGGCCGCATTGCCGCTGCGCTGGAACGCGACGCCGGCCCGGCGTCGCCCACGCCCGACTGGGCACCGCCTTCGGCCTTGCGCCGCTGGCGCTGTGCGATGGCCCAGGCCGCCGCCATTCCCCTGCTGGTGGCGCTGCGCATGATGCAGTGGCTCGCGCCCTTCTTCACCTACCACTTCCATACCGGCAGCCCGGGCGATTCGATTCCGTACGCCATCGCCATGTCGGTGGCGATGTTCCTGGCGGCGACGGTGCTCGAATTCGCGCTCGCGATCGGTGGCAAGTGGCTCATCGCAGGCCGGCTCGCGCCGGGGCGCTATCCGCTGTGGGGCCTCGTCTACTACCGGTGGTGGCTGGCCGACCGCCTGGTCGACGCCGCGCCGACGTACCTGCTCAGCGGCGCCTCGCTGCATGCCTGGTGGTGGCGCGCGCTCGGTGCACGCATCGGCGACGACGTGGTGATCGGCTCCATCAAGCTGCGCGCGCCCGACCTGCTCGCGCTGGGCGACCGTGCGAGCGTCGGCAACGCGGTCCTCTTCGAGAATGCGCGCGTCGAGCGCGGTGAGCTGGTGCTCGGGCGCATCGACATCGACGCCGACGCACACGTCGGGTCTTACGCCGTGCTCGAAGGCGGCACGCGCATCGGCGCCTGGGGCCATCTCGACGGACAGTCGGCGCTGCGCGAAGGCCAGGCCGTGCCCGAACGCCGGCTCTGGGTGGGCTCACCCGCCCGCGATGGCGGCGCCTTCGATCCGGCTTCCCTGCCGCCGCGCGTCGTCGCCAGCGCCCGCCGCCGCACACTGGAGACGGCCTTCTTCGTCGCCGGCGCGGCACTCGCGTCGGTGCTGTTCTTCCTGCCGGTGTTTCCGAGCTTCATGCTGATCGACGTGCTCGACGACACCGAACGCTTCCCGTGGCTCGAGACCAGCTCTACGGCGCTGCAGTTGCTCAAGTACTTCGTGTTTGCGCTCCCGGCGAGCGCCGTGATGGTGCTGCTGACGGTACTGGCGGCCGCCGCCGTCCGCTGGAGCCTGATGCCCCGGCTGAAGCCCGGCAGTTGGCCCGTGCACAGCCGCACCTACTGCACCCGCTGGTTGATCAACCAGATCCAGGAAGGCAGCCTGAATGTGCTGCACGGGCTCTATGCGACGGTGTTCGCGCCGTTCTGGTACCGGCTTCTGGGCGCGCGCGTGGGCCGCGGTGCGGAGATTTCCACCGCACTGGGCGTGGTGCCCGACATGCTCACGCTCGGCGACGACACCTTCGTCGCCGACGCCGTGCTGCTGGGCGACGAGGAAGTCGACGGCGGCTGGATGACCATGCAGCCCACCGTCGTGTCGCGCCGCAGCTTCATCGGCAATGGCGCCTACGTGCCCGACGGCACCACGCTGCCCGAAAACGTGCTGATCGGCGTGCTGTCGCGGGTGCCCGACCGCCATGCGATCCAAAGCGGCGACACCTGGGCCGGCTCGCCGGCGATGCACCTGCCTGCGCGCGAAACCGTCAAGGGCCACCCCGAAGCGCTGACCTACCGGCCCTCGGCCCTGCGCCGGATCGGACGCACGCTGGTGGAGGCCTTCCGCATCGTCGCGCCGCACGCGATCGTGATCGCGGCCGGCTACAGCATCGTGCTCGCCGTCATGCCGCTGGCCGCAGCCGGCCAATGGGGCGCGGTGGCCTGGTACCTGATGGTCGACGGACTGATCTTCGGCTTGGGCACCTTCGTTTTCGTAGCGCTCTTCAAATGGCTGCTCCTGGGGCGATACAAGCCGCGCGAGGCTCCCATGTGGACGCCCTTCGTGTGGCTGTCGGAGGCCGCGACCAACCTGTATGAAGGCATCGCGGTGCCGAACTTCATGCACTACCTGCGCGGCACGCCCTGGCTGCCCGTGGCCTTTCGCCTGCTGGGCTGCCGCATCGGCCGCGGCGTGTACCTCGACACGACCGACATCACCGAGTTCGACTGCGTGCACATCGGCGCGCACAGCGAGCTGAATGCGCAATGCTGCCCGCAGACCCACCTGTTCGAAGACCGCGTGATGAAGATCGATCACGTGCGCATCGGCGAGCGCGTGACCATCGGGCCGCGCAGCACGGTGCTCTACGGCGCGACGGTGGAAGACCGCGCGCAGCTCGGTCCGCTCACGCTCGTGATGAAGGGCGAGCGGATTCCGGCCGCGAGCACCTGGACCGGCAGCCCGGCCATGCCCGCGCCCCTGGGCTGATGCGCACAGCCTACTGCTGCACCTGAATGCGCCGCCGGGCGATCAGGTCGCCCCAGCGCTGGCGCTCCTTGTCGATCAACGCATCGAAGCGCGCGCCGTCGAGCGCCAGCACCTCGGCGTCGAAGCCGGCGAGCCGGCTGCGCACTTCGGGCTGGGCCATGCCGCGCTGGAACTGCTGGCTGAGCCAAGCCACCACCGGCGCGGGCGTGCGGCTCGGTGCGGCCACGCCGTACCACGACTGCACCAGCGTGTCGGGGTAGCCGGCCTCGGCCACCGTCGGCACGTCGGGCAGCGAGCGGGTGCGCGCAGCCGCGTTCACCGCCAGCGCGCGCACCTTGCCCGCCTGGATCAGCGGCAGCGCCAGGTTCTGCGTGACGATCGCGAACTGCAGCTGTCCCGAGCCGAGATCCACCAGCGACGGCGGCTGGCCCTTGTACGCAACGTTCGTCAGCTTGAGGCCGGTGCGCTCGAAGAACAGCTCCTGCGCCAGGTGGATCGAGCTGCCCACACCCGGGTTGGCGACGTTGAGCTCACCGGGCTTCGCAGCCGCAAGCGCGACGAACTCCTTCAACGTGCGCGCCGCCACGCCGCTGTGCACCACGAAGACCGTGGGCGCCGCCGCGATGCCGCAGATGCCGACGAACTCCTTGCCGCGGGCCTTCATGTCCGGCATGAGATGCTCGCCCACCGACAGCAACGGTGACGCGCCGAGCAAGGTGTAGCCGTCGGGTGCGGCGCGCGCGACGGCGTCGAGGCCGATGCGGCCATCGGCACCGGGCCGGTTCTCGACCACCATGCGCTGCGGCAAGTCGGCCGACAGCGGATCGCAGACCGCACGCACGAGGCCGTCGACGATGCCGCCCGCCGGATAGGGCACGACGATCTTCACCGGCTTGTCGGGAAAGCCGCCGGGGCCGGGCGGTACGGCGGCCGAGGCCAGGCCGGGCGCAAGGGGCAGCCCCGCGGCCATGGCGGCGAGGACGCGGATGTTGAACTGGCGGCGTTGCATGTCGTCTGTCTCCTGTCGTTGTCTGGCTCGAGCTCAGCTCATGTAGGGCGTCATGGATCGCAGCGCGTCGCGCGTCTCCTGCACGAGCCGCTGCATCACGTCGGCCACCGGCTCGATGCGGCGCAGCCAGTCCACGCTCTGCCCGGCCGCTTCGTACATCAGCGGCGCGATCTCGTGCTCTTCCACCGCCGCCAGCAATTCACCGGTTAGCGCCTGCTGGTAGGGCATGGGCAGCGGCTGCGGTGCGCCGGGTGCATCCCACGCATCGCTGAAGGCACTGCGCAGCACGCGGCAGGGCTTCCCGCTGTGGGCGCGCGTGATCACGGTGTCCTCGCTGCGGGCCGCCATCAGCTTGGCGGCCAGCGCAGCGGGCAGCTCGTGCTCGCGCGTGCCCAGCCACAGCGTGCCGAGCCACGCGCCCTGCGCGCCGAGCGCGAAGGCGGCCGCGACCTGTGCGCCGGTGCCGATGCCGCCGGCGGCGATCACGGGCCTGCCCTCAGCAGCGGCCACGATCTGTGGCACCAGTGTGAAGGTGCCGATGGGCCCGGTGTGGCCGCCCGCGTCGTAGCCCTGCGCCACGAGGATGTCGGCACCGGCAGCGATCGCTTTCTCGGCATGGCGCACGCTGCCGACCAGAGCGATGGTCTGCTGACCCGCCGCCCGTGCGCGCCCGAGCACCTGCGGCGGCGTGCCCACACCTGCAGCGAAGACATCGACGCCACTCGCGACGACTGCATCCATCTGCTCGTCGAACAGGCTTTGCGAGCGCACGTACTGCGAGAAGAAGTTGCCGTGCGTGGCCGGCGGCACCCGGTGCGCGTCGAACAACCCGCGCACGAAGTCGCGATGCGCCTGCGGCACGGCCGCGGCCACCGCCTCGCGCGAGTCGTGCTCGGGCAGGCCGCTGGGCAGCAGCAGGTCAACGCCGACCGGATGGTCGGGGCACAGGCGGCGCAGCAGGCGCAGCTTGTCTTCGAGTTCGTGAGGGCCGTCGCGCGCCGCGGCATACACGCCCAGCCCGCCTGCGCGCGAGATGGCAGCGGCCACCTCGACGCGATGCGCCAACCCGAAGATGGGCAGCCGGATGCCGAGCCGACGGCACAGCGGGTTGGTCAGCGAATCGGCGAGCGCTTCAGCCATGGCACCACAGGTCCGGTTCCATGTCGAGGCAGGGGTGGCGCGGCATTTCGCCCGCCGTGCGCAGCACGTGGCGGCCGATCAAGGTCTTGTGCACCTCGCTCGTGCCCTCGCCGATCTGGTTCATCTTGGCATCGCGCATGAAGCGCTCCAGCGGGAAGGCCTTCAGGTAGCCGTTGCCGCCCAGCAGCTGCAGGCAGTCGACCACGATCTTCATGCACAGGTCGGTCGCATGCATCTTGGCGATCGAGGCATGGATCGCAACGTCCGCGTCGCCCGCGTCGTAGCGCAGCGCCGTGCTGTAGACCAGGCAGCGCGCGGCCTCGATCTGCGCCGCCATCTCGGCCACCATCCACTGGATGCCCTGGTGCCCGCCCACCGCCTGGCCGAAGACCTGGCGCTGGTTCGCGTACTGCGCGGCGATCGTCAAGGCGCCGGCAGCGCGACCGAGTGCGATGGCGGCATGGCCGATGCGCGCGCGCAGCAGCGTGTCCTGCGCCAAGGCCATGCCCTCGCCTTCCTTGCCCAGCAGATAGCCTTCGGGCACCTGCACGTTCTCGAAGTCGACCATCGCGATCGGCACGCCGTACCAGCCCAGCTTGGGGATCACCGGCGACACGCTGACGCCCTTGGCGTCGCGCGGCACCACGAAGGCGCTCAGGCCCTTGGCGCCGGCCGGGCCGTCGTCCTGCCGCGCCACCACCACGAACATGTCGGCCACGTTGGCGCGGGTGATGAACTTCTTGCGCCCGCTCAGCACCCAGCCGCCCTTGGGCGAGGTCGTGTAGCGCGCGGCCAGGCGGGCCACGTCGCTGCCCGCGCCGGGCTCCGTCAAGGCGAACGCGGACTGCCGTGCGCCGCTCGCCAGGTCGCCGATCAGCTCGCGCTTGAGCGCATCGCTGCCGCCCGCGACGATCGGCCTCGACGACAGGTCGGTGCCGGTGATCAACGATGCCGCGGTCGAGCACGCGCCGGCCAGCTCCTCGATGATGCGCACGCGCAGCAGCATGCTGGCCTCGCTGCCGCCGTGTTCGCGCGGGAAAGCGGTGGCCACGATGCCCTCGGCCGACAGCAGCTTGAAGGTGTCCCACGCGAACACGTCTTCGCGCGCCACGCGTTCGGCATCGGGGCCGATCTTCTCGGCCACCAGGGCCTGGGTACGGGCGAGCAGCGCGGCCTCGGCCGGCGACAGCTTCACGAGCGGATGGGTTGTTGCATGAAGGGGCATGGGTGCTTCCTGGTTGGGGTGTTTCAGATCACGCCCGCGGCTTGCAGGCGTTCGATGTGCTCGGGGTCCAGCGCGAGGTCGCGGCGGTAGAAGTCGGCGTTATCCTGGCCCAGCGCGCCGCCGCTGTGGCGGATCTCGCAGGGCGCGCCCGCGAAGCGCGGCACCACGTTGGCCATGCGCACGCGGCCGAAGTCGGCATCGGGCACGTCGCAGATGGCCTGGCGTGCGCGCAGGTGCGGGTCGGCCTCGATCTGGTCGATGCCGTAGATCGGTGCGATGGTGCCCTGTGCAGCCTCGAAGGCGGCCAGCACGGCCGACAGCGAATGGGCCGCACACCAGGCGGCGAACACGCCGTTGAGTTCGGCCGCGTGGGCGACGCGTGCGCTGTTGTTCGCAAAGCGCGGATCGGCGGCGAGATCGGCCCGCCCGATCGCGCGGCAGTTGGCCGCGAACAGCGCATTGGTGCTGCCCGCCAGCGACACCCAGTGCCCGTCGGCCGTGCGATAGACGGCAGCCGGCGCCGAGTACTGGTTGGCATTGCCGGAGCGCTGGCGCACCGTGCCGAGCTGGTCGTGCTCGATGGGCAGGAACTCCAGCAGCTTGAGCGTGGCCTCGGTGAGCGACAGGTCGATCTCCTCGCCGGGCGCCTTCGGGTCGCGGGCACGGCGCCACAGCGCGGCGAGCACGCCGATGGCACCGAACAGCCCGCCCACGTTGTCGGCGACCGGGTAGCCCGCGTGCATGGGCTCGCCGCCGGCCTCGCCGGTGAGGTGCGTCAAGCCGCCCATCGCCTCGAACACGCGTGCGAAGCCGGGCCGGTTGCGGTAGGGGCCTGTCTGGCCGAAGCCGGTGGCGCGCAGGATCACCAGGCTGGGCTGCGCCGCCCACAGCGCTTCCTTGTCGAGGCCCCAGCGGTCCAGCGTGCCGGGGCGGAAGTTCTCGACGAGCACGTCGAAGCGCGGCAGCATCTTCAGCAGCAGCGCGGCGCCTTCGGGCTTGCGCAGGTCGAGCGTGATCATGCGCTTGCCGCGGTTGGTCACCTTCCACCACAGCGGCTTGCCGTTCTTGTGCGGGGGGAAGTCGCGGGCGCCGTCGCCGCTGCCGGGCAGCTCGGCTTTCACCACGGTGGCGCCGTAGTCGCCCAGCAGCGCGGCGGCCGAAGGGCCCGCGATGATCGTGGCGATGTCCAGCACGCGAAGGCCTGTGAGGGGTCCGGTCATGTCGTTGCGTCTCCTGAGGAAGACTCTAGTTGCGCGGACTTCGCGGGCCAATGTCCAATCTGGAAATCAGCTATCCGCTTTCGAGATGACTCAGGCTTCTTCGACCACGGGCGACATCGCCGACCTTTTGACCTTGCGCGCACTGCGCACCCTGTCCGCCGTCGCGCAGGCCGGCAGCCTCACGCGCGCGGCCGTGGCGCTGGGCCTGGCGCAGTCGGCGGTGAGCCGGCAGGTCGGCGAACTGGAGCGGGCCTTCGGCGGCGCCCTCTTCCACCGCACCGGCCGCGGCGTGCAGCCGACGGAGCTGGCCCGCAGCATCCTGCCGCGCGTGGAGGCCTTGCTCGCCCAGGCCGAGGAGCTGGCCCACACGGGCCGCGAACTGTCGGGCACGCCGAGTGGCCTGGTCACGCTGGGCCTGGTGCCGGGCGTCTCGGGCTTTCTGGCCGCGGCGCTCTACGGCGTCGTCACGCAGCAGTACCCGCAGGTGCGGCTGCGCGTCATCGAGGGCTACAGCGGCGACATGGAAACCGCGCTCACGCAGGGCCGCATCGACCTGGCCGTGCTCAACCGCTATCGCGCCAAGGGCAGCAACAGCTACAGGCGGCTCTTCGATTCCCAGCTGTGCGTGGTCGGCCGGCGCGCCTTCCTGCAGCGCGCGCTGGCGCCGAAGAAGGCCGGCACGAAGTCCGCTTGGCCGCAGCAGACGACGCTGCAAGGCCTGTCCGGACTGCCGCTGGTGCTGCCGGTGCCGCCCAACGCGATCCGCAACCTGCTCGACGAGGTCGCGCACCGGCATCGGCTGGCGTTGAACCTGGTGCTGGAAGGCAGCTCGTCGGTGATCGTGAAAAGCATGCTGGCCCGCCACGATTGCGCCAGCGTGTTGCCGCGGCACGCGGTGGCCGAGGAACTGCGCACCGGCGCGCTCGCTGCCGTGCCCTTGGCGGAACGCATGTTCAGGCAGCACGTGCTGCTGGCGACCAGCGCGCAGCGGCCATTCACGCTGGCCAGCAAGGCGCTGGCGGGGTTGATTCCGGGTGTGGCTGCCGCGGCACTGGCGCAGATGCCAGCCGGCGCCGAAGCTTAGCCCTTGCGTTAGCCCTAGCCCTTGGCTTGCGATTCGAGCCGGCGGGTGGCGTCCAGCGCGTAGAGCACCGCCTTCTCGTCCTTGGTGGCATCGCCGATCGGCACCTGGGCCGTGCCGTAGAGCTCGCGCTCCAGCCGCTTCGCGCGCTCACCGTACATGGTCGCCAGTGCCTTGTGGTGCTCCGCGGCCGCCTGGTGTTCGATGCGCGCGAGCTGCGCCTCCTCGAGCAGCGTCATCACACGCCGCAGATGGCCGTTTCGGTTGGACTGGAAAAAGCTGAACATCGAATCCTCCTTGGCGGAAGCGAGCGGAAACTGAACTCTTGTAGCTTCAGTCGACGGGGCGGCGCTGTAGGTGCAAGCGCTCTTGTAAACATCTTGTCACGCATTAGTTCTCACTTTCTACCGAAAACTGGGCGCGGCGCGATCCACCAAAAGTTCTATGACGCTCGTTCAGCCCTGCGCCGGTGGCGTTCGGACGTCATTCCGACTTCACCGCCATCGTCTGGATGATCGTTTCGAGCTGCGGGCTCATCGGCAGGTCGATGCTGGTGGTCGACAGCGGCAACCGCCGCAGGAACCAACGCTTGTACTGCCGCTCGATCTCGCCGTCCTGCGCCATGGCGGCGAAGCTTTCGTTGACCACGCGCGTCATCTCGGGGTCGCCCTTGCGGTACATCACGCCGTAGGGGTCGTAAGACAGAAAGTCGCCCACCACCAGATAGTCGCCCGGCACCTTGCCCTTGTTCTGCGCGATCAGGCCATAGAGCAGCACGTCGTCGGTCGCGAAGGCGTCGGCGTTGCCGCCGACCACCTGCGCGAACGATTCGGCATGGTCGCGCTGCACCAGCAGCTGCAGGTTGAGCTTGAACTTCTGCGACAGCTCCTGCATGGTCTTTTCGTTGGTCGTGCCGCGCGTCACGGCCACCTTGCGGCCGGCCAGGTCCTTGAACTCGCGAATGGGCGAGCCCTTCTTCACCAGCAGCTTCGTGCCCGACACGAAGATGGTCGGCGAGAACGCCACGCGCTTCTGGCGTTCGAGGTTGCTGGTGGTCGAGCCGCACTCGATGTCGACCTGGCCTTTTTCCACCGCGTCGATACGCGATTCGGAGGTGACGGGCACCCACTTGGTCTCGAGGCTCTTGTGCACCGCCTCCTCCATCGCGGCCACCAGCAGCTTGCAGAGCTCGATCGAGTAGCCGATGGGCTCGTTGCGCGTCGACAGGTATGAGAAGGGCACCGACGATTCGCGGTAGCCGATGACCACGGCGCCGGTATCGCGCACCTTGGCCAGCGTGCCGGCGAGCGCGACAGGCGCGCTCGGCGCGGGCTCGGTCTGGGACCAGGCCGCCGTGCCCGCCATCAGGGCCACGGCCAGCAGCAGTCGCAGGGATTTCATGGCCGCGCCCCGTCAGGCATGCACCGGGTGCGACAGCGTGGCGGCACGCTCGGCGTCCAGGGCCTGCTCGTTGGCCGTCGCCTCGCTCTCGGTGAGCAACTCGCCTTCCCACTTGGCGACCACCGCGGTGGCGATCGAATTGCCCACCGCGTTGGTGGCCGAGCGGCCCATGTCGAGGAAGGTGTCCACGCCCAGGATCAGCAGCAACCCCGCCTCGGGGATGTTGAACTGGTTGAGCGTGGCCGCGATCACCACCAACGACGCGCGCGGCACGCCGGCCATGCCCTTGGACGTGAGCATCAGGATCAGCAGCATCGTGACCTGCGTGCCCAGCGACAGATGAATGTCGTAGGCCTGCGCGATGAAGAGCACCGCGAAGGTGCAATACATCATCGAGCCGTCGAGGTTGAACGAATAGCCCATGGGCATGACGAAGCTCGAAATCTTGCGTTTCACACCGAAGCGGTCGAGCGCGTCCAGGATCTTCGGATAGGCCGCCTCCGAACTGGCGGTGGCAAAGGACAGCAGAAACGCTTCCTTGATCAGCACCAGCAGCTTGAGGATGCGCTTGCCGAGAAAGAGGAAGCCCGCCAGGATCAACACACCCCACAGCACGAAGAGACCCAGGTAGAAGTCACCCATGAACACGGCAAACTTGAGCAGGATCTCCAGACCGTTGACCGCCACCGTGGCGGCCATGGCGGCCATCACCGCCAGCGGGGCCAGCTTCATCACGTAGCCGGTGATCTTGAGCATCGCGTGCGACAGCTCGTCGATGGCGTTGACCAGCGTGCGTGCCTTGTCGCCCAGCGACGCCAGCGCCACGCCGAAGAACATCGAGAACACCACGATCTGCAGGATCTCGTTGTTGGCCATGGCCTCGGCGAAGCTCTTGGGCACCAGGTGGCTGACGAAATCCTTGAGTGTGAATTTCGATGTCGCCAGGTTGGCGGATGCACCGATGTCGGGCAGCGGCAGGCCCAGGTTGTGGCCCGGCTGCAGCAGGTTGGCCATGATCAGGCCCAGCACCAGCGACACCAGCGAGGCTGTGACGAACCAGCCCAGCGCCTTGCCGAACACGCGGCCCACCGAGGCCGCGTCGCCCATGTGGGCGATGCCCACCACGAGCGTGGAGAACACCAGCGGGCCGATCAGCATCTTGATCAACCGCAGGAACACATCGGAAAAGATCGAGATGTAGCCGGCGATCTGGGTCGCCGACTTCTTGTCGGGGAAGCTCACGAAGACCATGTATCCGATCACGATGCCGATCACCATCGCGATCATGATCCAGGCCGCGGGCGGCAGGCCCTTCTTGGTCTGGGCTGGCGTGCTGTTCATGGAGTGTCCTTTCTTGAAGCCATGGATCCCTGAAGGTCAGCGTGCCAGCGCGCAGATGCTCACGTCTCCAACCCCGCCAAGCACCCGCGTAGCTTGCATCGCCTCGGCCTGGATGTCGAGGCCCCCACGCTGGGCACGCATGCACGAGTGTCAGCCGATGCCGATATCCGTTGCGTGGAAGAAGCGGACACGCGCTGCATTCGCGTGCCGACGACTCTCCGGGCCGCCAACCGCTGGCCGCTGGCGCCTTGGCGGCCTACAAAGAAGTCATTGGAGATGCGTCATGGACAAAAACATCCTGGACTCGACGGGCGATGGCAGGGGCTACGAATGCCTCGGCCTCAATGGCTCCCGCATCCTGACCCGCAGCCATTCGGAAGCCTGCTTCTGGCATTCGCTGGGCTATGTGGTCTTGCACTACTCGCACTGGGCGACCTGACGACGGCGCACCTCCCACGGGAGAAACATCATGTTCATCGTCATGAAGACCGTGCCGTGCGCGCCCGATGCGCACCTTGCCATCGCCTGCATTCGGGCTTGCGTATGGGCCGTCGTCGAGGGACGACCCTTCTGCCCGCTGCGGCAAGGCTGAACTCAAAGATTCAGCACACCCAAGCGCGCGGCATGCGCCACCGCATCGGTGCGGCCCGTTGCATCGAGCTTGTCGATGAGCGACCCGACGTGAAACTTCGCGGTGTGCATCGAGATGCCGAGCCGGCGCGCGATGAGCTTGTTCGACGCGCCTTCGGCAACGAGCGCCAGCACCTCCAGCTCGCGCGGCGTCAGCGTCGAGTCCGCAGGGTCGCCACGCTGCGCCGCCTCCGGCAGCACCACGGCCAGGTCGGCCGCTTCACCGCGATCGGCGATGCGGATGTCGGGCACCGTGGCCAAGGCAGCGGCCAGACGCTGCGACAGCGCCGCATCGTCGAACTCGAGCGCGATCACGATCGGCTTCATTGCGCCATTGTGGGCCGCGGCAGCGGTCAATCCGCCGGCCTTTCACCGACGGTGAGCGTCACCTCCAGCGATTCGCCCGCTCGCTGCAGCGTGAACGCGAGCACCGCGCCGACGCTCGCCGGCCCCAGCCGCCGCAGCAGCAGCGGCACGCTGCGAATCGGCTGTCCGTCGACCGCGACGATGACGTCACCCTGCCGGAAGCCGGCCGCGTCGCCGGGCCCTTGTGCGGCCACGCCCATCACCATCGCGCCCACGCCGCGCGGGTCCACCCGCACCGGCTGCAGGCTCAGGCCCAGATAGCCCCGCGCCACGCGGCCGTGCGCCACCAGGTGCGCCGCCACGCGCTCCACCGTGCTGCCGGGAATCAGCAGCACGCGCCGACGCGGCCCGAAGGTCGCCATGCCTACCGGCCGGCTGCGCGCATTGAGCACCAGCCCGCCTTCGGCGCCCAGGCGCAGGCGAAGGTCCAGTTCGACGCGCGCATCGATGTCGCCGCCACGCAGGCTGCGCCAAGCCGGGCCGGCCAGCGAAACCAGCCCGCTCGCCACCACCGGCAGCCCCTCGCGCGCGCCGACCGTGATCGCGAGTTCACCCGCACGCAGCGGCGTGGCGTCGAACTCGACCTGCCCGGCCTCGAGGCCTTCGCAGCGCAACAGCAGCACGTCGGTGGTGGGGTCGCGCCCCGCCACCTTGGCCGGCAGCGTCGCGCCGCCCGGCAGCGTGATCTCGGCGTCTTCGTCCTCGGGCAAGCCTTCGTCGGAACTCACGATCCAGCCGGGTCGCCATGCGAATCCGCTGGCGCGTGCATGGCGGGTCTGGATCGCGACCACGGCGGGTGCAGCGGAACTCACCGCATCGGCCACGGCGGTGGACCATGCGTCGAGGGAGAAGTTGGAAGGGGTGTCTGGCATGTCGGCTCCTGGTTTCGATGTCATTGTCGAAAGCCGGATGGCCTGCGGCTACTGCCCGGATGGGCAGGCGCTGCGGTCGATGGCGCACTCGGGCTAAGAAGCGTTCAGCAGTACGTTGGCGACCTCTTGGAAACCAAGGATCTTCGCGATCTCGGCCGCAGTCACACCCTCGCTCTCGACGTTGGGATCCGCCTTACGTTCCAGAAGCAGTTTCACGACGTCCAGGTGACCATTTCTTGCTGCCTTGAAAAGTGGCGTGCAACCAGCCATGTCGGGCTCATTGATATTGGCGCCCGCGTCCAGCAGCACCGTCACCAGATCGACACGGCCTCGCCTTGCGGCAAGCGACAGCGGCGTCGAACCATCGGCATGCCCGAGGTCGATCGCCGGCTGCTTTTTCAGAAGACTTTTCAGGATGGATACGTCCCCTCGCTCGACGGCCAACCACAACGGCATCGTCCCGTCCTTCAGCCCTACATTCACATTCGCGCCGTGATCCAAGAGGTAGCCCACCACTTCGACCGAACCGACCCCGATCGTCTGCGCCAAGGGCGTGATGCCTCTGACGCATTGCCGGTTGATGTCTGCGCCGGCATTGACGAGATGTTTGACGATGTCGAGTCGACCGTCTTGGCCGGCAAAATGGATGGGCGTCCACATCAATTCGTCCGCAATGTCGGGATTGGCGCGTCCCTCGCAAAGCATCTTGACGACTTGGAAGTGTCCCCGTGCCGCAGCGACCGCAAGCGGCGTCAGCCCGTCCTCCGAGCGGAAGTCGATGTTGACGTCGCGCTCCTGGAGCAACAGGTCGACGACTTCAATCTTGCCGGCACTGGCGGCCCTGAACAGGGCCGTGTTGCGCAGCTTGGCCACCTGCGCGTCGTCCAATGGTTCGCCGACGGCATTCAGCAGTCCGTCCTTCAGCTGCCTCTCGACATCGTGCGCTCGCTGCCCAGAGCTGTAGTGAACATCGAGTCCTTCGATGCGCGACATGACGATCTGCCGATCGATCCCCTGGAGGTTGCACTTGTGAAAATGGGCTACCGTCGCGTCCGACAAGGGATCCGCGTGGCTCTGCATGATCGCCAAGCAGTGGGACGTGTGCACCAGCGCATGCAGCACCTCCTTGACGTCGGTCGGCACCTCGCCGTTTCGATAGCAGTCGCTGTAGTAGCTGAGCTGCTCCACGATCGCCGAACTACCATCACCTTGAGCGAACTTCCTGCGTCCCCCATCGAGCCTGAAGCTCAAGCCCGGCTGGCCTGTCAAGTCTGGATCCCGGCAGAGCTCCCCCGTGGCGCGCCTGGCATAGCAACCGACCAACGTTACCTTTGAGAAGCCCGCCTGCACGCAGGCTCGCATCACCTCTACGGTCGGAATCCTGTTGCCGCGCTCGTCCATTTCAAGCACATGGCCCATCATCTCTTGCATCTCCCCATGTATCTGCAGGATGACGGGCGTGCCAGGAGGAACTTTCTTCGCCATCTCTTGGAAGTCGTCGAGCTTCAGCCCTCGAACGCCATCACCGAGCACCTGCAGTTCCAGGCCTCCGGCGGCCTCGCGATACCTATCGAGCATCGCTTTGCCGTTGGGGAAGCGGGGCCCCATCCCAAAGACAACGTGGGAAACGAGATCGGAGGGCCGGTCGAGCGAAGTCGATTGCGCTGCGGGGACATCGCCGATCATGGCGCGCTGTTCGGTGTCGTTGTCGTCTTTCGAGTACGGCAGCGGCTGCTGGCTCGGTAGCGAGGTCCTCGATATCGTGTGAGGGAAGTACATGGGTTGCTCCGGGGATTCAGGATCAAAGAACAGGGCGTTGCATCACGGCGAGGGGTCGCCACCGTTTTCTGGTGCGCAGCGCGCGCGTGATGCGTCGGACCCTGCGCTCTGTCACCCGCAGCGAGGCAGCCGTTCCACAGCAACGGCGCGCGCCGATCGGTCCATCGATTCGAGGGACGGTTAACGCATTCGCCTCATCGCGCATCGGCTATGAACGGGCCAGCGTGAGGCGGTTGCGCTTCGTCAGCGCTTGCAAGGCATGCCAGTTCTCGCCCTCGATATCGCGCTTGCGTGTCTCGAATGCCTGCAGCGAATGGTTGAGCTGCAGGGCCGCGACATGAGGTGCCAGCTTCGCGTCGGTCAGCCCGAACGTGCCCAACACCAGCTTGGCCGCGTGTGCTTGAGGCTCAAAGCGACGAAGCTGGCTTGGTCGAGGATGCCGAGGAGGCGATCGTGCATCCTGTTCAGCGAACTCCAACCGCCGATGACAGGCGATCGAATCGAATGGCGGTTCTGTGCCGGAACGTTTGGGCGGTGCCGGCGTTGGATGTCGGCCGAGTCCATGCGTTGAAGTCTTCTCGAAATGGTCGGGTTGCCTGCTTGCAGCCATTCGAGCTCAGGGGGGCCGCGGTGACGCGCACGCAGAAGGGCGTGAACTTTTCGTCGCTCATAAAACTCTTCTCGGGTGTCTTGGATCGCGCGAAGTGCTCGCGCCGGCTCAGCGAGCCTGGGGACGAGTAACGGTGTCGCGCGATCGGTGCCGCGCAATCTCGCGACGCCACGAGTCGAAGCGCGAAACGCTAAGCGTGCAGCTTCGCCGCCGCGCTCTTGGCGTGACGCTCGCGCGTGACCCAGTTGAACAAGGGCGTCGCCATCAAGGTCGTGAGGATCGCCATCATCACCAGGATCGAGAACAGGCCCGGCAGGATCACGCCGGCGTGCAAGCCGATGTTGATGATGATCAGCTCCATCAGCCCGCGCGCATTCATCAGCGCGCCGATGGCCATCGCATCGCGCTGCGGCTCGCCGGCCATGCGCGCCGCGGCCCAGCAGGCGATGCCCTTGCCGCAGAACGATGCCGCCAGGATGGCGACGGCGCCCATCAGGATGGCCGGCTCGAAGAGCACGGCCAGCCGCGTGTTCAGGCCCGAGTAGGTGAAGAACATGGGCAGCAGGAAGATGACCACGAAGGGCTGCAGCTGTTCGCGCAGCTTGTCGGTGAGCGGCCCGCGCGGCAGGCCCGCACCGAGCAGGAAGCCGCCGAAGACGGCGTGGATGCCGATGGCGTCCATGGCGAAGGCACTCAGGCAGAACAGCACCAGCACCAGGGCCAGCACCGACGCGGAGAGCGGCGCCTCGGGCCGCACGTGGGCCGCGAGGCGGCGCAGCAGGCGCGAGCCGATGAAGATCATGAAGAGCGCGTAGGCCACGCCGCCGCCGATGGCCGCGTAGGCACCGCCCCAGGAGCCGCCGAAGCTGGCGAGCACCACGGCCAGGATGCACCAGGCGGCCGCGTCGTCGACGGCGCCGGCCGTCAACGCCAGTGTGCCCAGCGAGGTGCCGGCCAGGCCGCGCTCGTGGATGATGCGCGCCAGCATGGGAAAGGCCGTGATCGCGATCGCAGCACCCAGAAAGAGCGAGGCCTCGAACGGCTTCACGCGCTCGGAGAAGAGGCCGGGGATGTGCTGCAGCCACGGCACCAGCATGAAGGCCAGCACGAAGGGCACGACGATGCCGGCCAGCGACACGGCGGCTGCGCTCTTGAAGCGGCGGCGGAAATGGTCGGCGCGGAACTCGGTGCCGACCAGGAACATGTACATGCCGACGCCCAGCTGCCCGCCCACGTAGAGCATGCCCAGCGTTTCCTTGGGGAACAACGCGCGCTGCAACTCGGGAAAGAACAGGCCCAGCAACGAAGGGCCGAGCATGACGCCGGCGATCATCTCGCCGACCACCTGCGGCTGGCCCAGGCGCTGCGCCAGCCGGCCGACCAGCTGGCACACGGCAATGATCACCGCGACCTGCAGGAAGAAGTAGACGGAAAGCTGGGCTGCCGGCATGAAGATCCTTTGACTCGTTCGTTCGATCAGGGCACGAGGCCCGTGGCCACGGTCGGGTGACGCAGGCGCAAGCGGAGTTCGCGCTTGAGCCGCGTATTGTCCAGCCGCCGCGACTCGCTCATGAAACTCATCTGCAGCAACGGCAGCTGCGCACGTGCCTCGGCGCGCGAGATGCGGGGCGGGCGCGGCAGGCCGTAGAGGTCGGCGGCGAGGTCGATGTAGTCGCCGATCTTGAGTTCGGTGTCGTCGCTGGCGTGGAACACGCGCTGCGTGCCGCCGCGCCAGAGCGCCGCGACGCAGGCACGCGCCAGGTCATCGGCGTGGATGTGGCTGGTGTAGACGTCGTCTTCGGCATGCAGCACCGGCGTGCGCTTGTGCAGCCGCTCGCGCGGCGTGCCGCCTTCGCGGTCGGGGGCGTAGATGCCTGGAATTCGCAGGATGCGCGTTGCCACGCCGGCGCGGCCCAGCCAACGCACGGCCCGCTCGGCATCGACGCGGCGGTGGGCGCGTGGGGTGTCGGGGCGCACGGTGCGCGTCTCGTCGATGCGCGCGCCGCCGCAATCGCCGTACACGCCGGTGGTGGAGCCGTAGACCAGCGCATCGGGCAGGCTGCGCAGGCGCAAGGCCCGCACCAGGGCGACGGTGCGTGCGTCGCGCGACCAGCCGCTGCCTTCGACGCGCGGTGGTGGGGCGAGGTGCAGCACGCGGGTGGCCAGGCCCGACAGGCGGCGCAACGAGCCGGGGCGGTCGAGGTCGGCCACGATGGGCGTGAGGCCGGCCTCGCGCAGGGCGGCCACCCGGTCCGGCGAGGAGGTCAGCGCGAACAGGCGCACGCGGCCGCGCAACAGGCGCGCGGCGCGCAGCCCCACGTCGCCGCAGCCGACCACGAGCACCCGTTGCCGGCGGAAGCGCGTAGGCCTGCTGCCGGCCGGGCTGTTGAATGCGGGCAAAATCGGTTCCTTCTGCTGAACGAGACACGAAGAATACCCATGACGAGTGCAGCGCCGGACGAGGCGGGCTTTCACATCACGGTAGAGCCGAGCGGACGCAGCTTCACCGCACATGCCGACGAAACCATCCTCGCAGCGGGCATCCGCCAGGGCATCGGCCTGCCCTACGGCTGCAAGGACGGGGCATGCGGCTCCTGCAAGTGCAAGAAGCTGTCGGGTGCGGTGACGCATCGACTTCACCAGAGCAAGGCGCTGAGCGCCGAAGAAGAACAGGCTGGCTACGTGCTCACCTGCTGTGCGCAGCCCCAGAGCGACGTGGTGCTCGAATCGCGCCAAGTGACGGACGCCAATGCCTTCCCGATCCGCAAGATGCCGGTGCGGGTGCAGTCGATATCGCGCAAGTCGCACGACGTGGTGATGCTGCGCCTGCAGTTGCCGGCCGGCGAGCCGCTGCAGTTCCACGCCGGGCAGTACATCGAATTCATCCTGCGCGACGGCACGCGGCGCAGCTATTCGATGGCCAATGCGCCGCACACGCTGGGCGAGCCGGGCACGGGCATCGAGCTGCACATCCGGCACCTGCCGGGCGGCAAGTTCACCGACCACGTGTTCGGCGCGATGAAGGAGAAGGAGATCCTTCGCATCGAAGGGCCCTATGGCAGCTTCTTCCTGCGCGACGACTCCGAGAAGCCGATGGTGCTGCTGGCGTCGGGCACGGGCTTCGCGCCCATCAAGGCGCTGCTGGAGCACATGCAGTTCAAGAACATCGACCGGCCGGCCACGCTCTATTGGGGCGGGCGGCGGCCGGAAGACCTGTACATGGACGACTGGGTGCGTTCCGCCTTGGCCGCGATGCGCAATCTGCGCTACGTGCCGGTGGTATCAAACGCGGTGCCCGAAGACAACTGGCGCGGCCGCACGGGCTTCGTGCACCTGGCCGTGATGGAGGACATCGCCGACCTGTCGGGCTACCAGGTGTATGCCTGCGGTGCGCCGGTGGTGGTCGACTCGGCCAAGCGCGATTACGTGTCGAAGCGCGGCCTGCCCGAAGAGGAGTTCTTCGCGGATGCTTTCACGACGGAGGCCGACAAGACCCTCCCCTGAACGCCACGGCCCGCGTGAGGCGGGCCGTGTGTCGTCGGGTCGAAGGCCCTTGCAGCGTCAGGGCACGTTGGACGTTCGGACGTGGAAGGGCCGGCCTTCCACCGCATAGCTGCCGCCGAACTCGACGTTGACGCCGGCCGTGCCCTGCACGGCGCAGCCATTGGGAGGCTGGCAGGCCCACTGGCCGCCGCGGTTGGCAAAGACCACCGCGCCATAGCGGTAGTTCGAGACCTTCTTGCCGGCATAGTCGGCCACGCTGAGCACCATGTTGTCGCTGGCGAAGTTGTCGGCGTCTTCCACGGCGATCGGGTCGGTCATCCGGGTGTCGCGGAATTCGCGCACCACGCTGCCGCTGTCGCCATTGGACGCGAAGCGCACCCACTGGATCTTGCGGTCGCCGCGCGAGGCCACCAGAACCTGCTGG
>NZ_LYVO01000068.1 GCF_001984055.1 Variovorax sp. KK3 | reverse complement strand
CGTGCGTTGACGTCGTCTGCGACGAAGCCCACGTGCGCGTGGTTGGTCGAGTACAGGCCGGCATCGGCCAGGACCGGGCCGCCAACCTGCCAGGTGCCGGCGTGGTAGCTCATGGTCTGGTCGCCGCGCTGGTAAAGGGTCGGGATGCCGCTGTTGTTCACGGATGCCGCATCGCCGTAGCGGTAGGCGATGCCTTCGGCCTTGGCCAGGCGGGGTGCCATGGCGCGGTACGCTGCTGCATCCACACGGCCGGCGCTGTCGATGACGTCACCGGAGATCGGGGCGGGCGTGGGGGCGGGTGCCGCGGGAGCCGGAGTGGGCGCAGCGGGAGCCGGTGCGGGCGCGGGCGCGGGCGCGGGCGCGGGCGCGGGCGCTGGTGATGGCGACGGTGCGGGCGCTGGAGCAGGTGCTGGAGCCGGCGCGGGTGCAGGCGCAGCCGCCGCACCGACCGAATAGCAGGCCTTGACCACGAAAGGCAAGGGATCCTTGCCGAAGTAGTCGTTGGTGCAGGCAGCCGACCCGCTGATCGTCTTCTGGATCCACGACGAATTGGCGCCGTACTTCACCACCGTGGAAGCAGCCACGGAGAAGGCCGAGCCTTCGTTGGCGAGCAGGCTTCCCGCGCCAGGCGCTGCAGCGGGTGCAGGTGCGGGCGAAGGGGCAGGCGCCGGTACGGGTGCGGGTGCGGGTGCAGGCACCGGTGCAGGCGCAGGCGCAGGGGCCGGGCTGGGCGCGGCTCCCGTGCCGGACGCCTGGACGTAGCACGCCTTGGCCACATAGGGCAGCGGATCACCGAAGGTCGCGTTGTCGCATCTGACCGTGCCCGACAGGGTCTTGCCCCGGAAGGTCGAATTGGCGCCGTATTGGACGACCGTCGCGGCGGCGAGTGCGAAGCGCTGGTCTTCGTTCGCGACCTTGGTCCAGCTGGAATCGAGGGCCTTGGCGAGCACCACCTCGTCCTTGCTGTTCGCCGCACCGGCTGCAGTCGAATCGGCCGAGACCGCTGCAGACGTCGAAGCCGCGATCGCGGCGTCGGACACTTGCGATGTCGCGAATCCCCCTCCGCCACCTCCGCCGGAGCCTCCGCCGCAACCGGCCAGTGCGCCGGCAGTTACCAGCAGAAGCGTGCTCTTCGCCATGACTTTCATCCGAAACCTTCCATTGAGAAAAAGTGAGGTCCGGGTGAAGCAATCGTTGCTACGGATGCCAACCTAAGTTTTAATTACTTTCGGTTGCTAATCTCCATGCCCGGTGTGGTGAATCGATATTACGGGCGGGGCTTTGTCCTACAGCGAAGCGTTACATCTGAGCCACGCCAACCCGGACTTAGTTCACGAAGTGTTAATCCCATTTCCTCTTACACAATGAAACACAGAGACTTTCTCATTACACTCGCCGCCTCCGCCGCGGTGTTCGCCGCCACTCCCGCCGCCGCACAGTCCAGCCAGCAGCCGATCCGACTCGTCGTGCCCTACGCCGCGGGCGGCCCCATCGACGTCACGGCCCGCGCCCTGGCCGAGCGAGTGAAGGACCAGCTCGGCCCGGTGATCATCGACAACAAGCCCGGCGCGGGCGGCAACATCGGCGCCGATGCCGTGGCCAAGGCCGCACCAGACGGCCTGACGATCGGTATCGCAGCCACCGCCACGAACGCGGTCAACCCCTGGCTCTACAGCAAGATGCCGTTCGACGCCGCCACTGCCTTCGCTCCCATCACGCAGATGGTCCGTGTGCCAAATGTCTTGGTGATGAATGCCGAAACGGCGCAGCGCCTGAAGATCGAATCGCTGCGCGACCTGATCGCCTACGGCAAGGCCAACCCGGGCAAGCTCAATTACGGCAGCGGCGGCAACGGCAGCGCCGGCCACCTGGCAGGCGAGATGTTCAAGAAGGAAGCCGGCATCTTCGCCGTGCATATTCCGTACAACGGCGGCAACCCGGCGCAGCTGGCGCTGCTGTCGGGCCAGGTGGACTTCAACTTCGACAACCTCGCCACCGCGGCGCCCAACATCCGCTCGGGCAAGCTCAAGGCGATCGCGGTGACCACGGCCGATCGCAGCAGCGCCCTGCCCGAAGTGCCGCCCGTCGCGGACACGCTCAAGGGCTTTTCGATCGATACCTGGTGGGGGCTGGTCGCACCGGCTGGCACGCCAGCGGCGGTGGTCGAAAAACTCAACCGCGCCTTCGTCGCCGCCCTCAACGCACCCGAGACGAAAACCCGTTTCGCCACGTTGCTGGCCGAACCCGTGGCGAACACGCCCGCGCAGTTCGGCTCCTTCATGAAGAGCGAACTTGCGAAGTACGAAAAGGTCGTGAAGGCGACCGGCGCCAAGGTCGACTAGGCGCTGGGCTCAGGTCTTCGCAACGGCGGCGCAGCCCGCCCGTTCGTGAGACACCGCGGAACCGGCTCTGCCGGGCCGCTGGTGTCGCCCCCGGCGAGGGGGTTGGCGGACCACACGAGGTTGGGGGAGCCTGGAGGAGAGCGTTACTCGCCTAGATAGGCGGCACGCACCTTCGGATCGCTCAGCATGATCTTGGCGTCGCCGCTCATGGTGATGAGCCCGGACTCCATGACGTAGCCGCGATCGGCCAGTTGCAGCGCGCGGCTGGCGTTCTGCTCGACCAGCAGCAAGGTCACGCCCTGGTCGTATACCTGCTTCACCACCTCGAAGATCTTGTCGACCATGATGGGCGACAGGCCCATCGACGGCTCGTCGAGCAGCAGCACCTTGGGCCGCGCCATGAGCGCCCGGCCCATGGCCAGCATCTGCTGCTCGCCGCCCGACATGGTGCCGGCCAGCTGGGTGGCCCGCTCCTTCAGGCGCGGGAAGGTGGCGAAAACGCGATCGATGTCCTTCGCGATCTCGGCCTTGTCCTTGCGGATGTAGGCGCCGATCTGCAGGTTCTCGGTGATGGTCATGCGCGTGAACACGCCGCGCCCCTCGGGCACCATGACCAGGCCGTCGGCCACCAGGTCCCACGCGCCGCGGCCCTTGATGCTCTTGCCGAGGAACTCGATGTCGCCGGCCGCGAAGGGCAAGGTGCCGGTGATGGCCTTCATGGTGGTGGTCTTGCCGGCGCCGTTGGAGCCGATCAGCGAGACCAGTTCGCCCTCGCGGACCTCGAAGTCCACGCCCTTCACGGCCTGGATGCCGCCATACGCGACCTTGAGGCCGCTGACTTTTAACAACGTTTGAGCCATGTCAGTGTCCTCCCGTGCCGAGGTAGGCCTCGATCACTTTTTCGTTCTTCTGCACGTCCGCGGGCGTGCCCTCGGCGATGGGCTTGCCGTAGTCGAGCACGGTCACGCGGTCGCACAGGCCCATCACCAGCTTCACGTCGTGCTCGATGAGCAGGATGGTGCGGTTGTCCTTGCGGATGCGGTCGATGAGCTCGCGCAGCATGACCTTTTCGGTGGCGTTCATGCCGGCCGCCGGCTCGTCGAGCGCGATGAGCTGGGGGTCGGTGGCCAGGGCACGGGCGATCTCGAGGCGGCGCTGGTCGCCGTAGCTCAGCGTGCGGGCCTTGTAGTCGGCGTACTTGCCGATGCCCACGTAGTCGAGCAGTTCCTGCGCGCGCGTGGCGATCGCCAGTTCCTCGGCCTTGAACTTTCCGGTGCGAAGGATGGCGCCCACCACGCCCGAATGGGTGCGCACGTGGCGCCCGACCATCACGTTCTCGAGCGCGGTCATTTCCGCGAAGAGACGGATGTTCTGGAAAGTGCGTGCGATGCCGGCCTTGGCGACCTCGTGCACCGCCGTCGGCTGGTAGGGCTTGCCGCCGAGCTCGAAGCTCCCGCTGTCGGGCGTGTAGAGGCCGGTGATGACGTTGAAGAAGGTGGTCTTGCCGGCGCCGTTGGGGCCGATCAGGCCATAGACCTGGCCGCGGGAGATCTTCATGCCCACGTCGGACAGGGCCTGCAGGCCGCCGAATCGCTTGGAGATGCCGCGAACGTCGAGGATGGTTTCAGTCATGGCGGTCCCCGTTCACGGATTGATGGACATGGGACGCGAGGCTTCGCCCGGCAACTCGTCGGCCGGCGTTGCCACGCCGGGCGCCTGGGCCTGGGTCGAACCCGGCACGGGCGATGGCGGCACGCCCTTGCGAAGCAGCGACTTGCCGTGCTCCGGCGACGGCCAAAGGCCGCGCGGGCGCACCAGCATGATGATGATCATGGCGAGCGCGATGAAGAGCTGGCGCAGGATCGAAGCATCCAGGCGCCCGTCGGTCATGGCCTGAAGCGGCCCGGCCACGTAGCGCAGCACCTCGGGCAACGCGGCCAGCAGCACGGCGCCCAGGATGACGCCGGGCAGGTGCCCGATGCCGCCCAGCACGACCATGGCGACGATCATCACCGACTCCATCAGGCTGAACGACTCGGGCGAGACGAAGCCCTGGAAGGCCGCGAACATGGCACCCGAGACGCCGCCGAAGCTGGCGCCCATGCCGAAGGCCAGCAGCTTCATGTTGCGGGTGTTGATGCCCATGGCCTTGGCGGCGATCTCGTCCTCGCGGATGGCCATCCAGGCACGGCCGATGCGCGAGAGCTGCAGGCGGTGCGAGATGACGATGGTGATGAGCACCAACGCGAGGAACAGGTAGTAGTAGAGGGTGACGGAGGAGATGGTGTAGTCGCCGATCTTCAGCGGCCGCCCGAGGTTGAGGCCCCAGAAGCGGATGGAGTCGATCGCGGTGATGCCCTTGGGGCCGTTGGTCAGGTTGAACGGGTGGTCCAGGTTGTTCAGGAACACACGGATGATTTCGCCGAAGCCGAGCGTGACGATGGCGAGGTAGTCGCCGCGCAGCTTGAGCGTGGGCGCCCCCAGCATCACGCCGAACAGGGCCGCGAGCGCGAAGGCCGCCGGTATGACCAGCAGCAGCGAGGTGTGCAGCCCGTTCGGGAACATGGCCTTGAAGGCAGGGAAAGTGTCGGTCAGGTGCGGCGAGCCGAGCAGTGCGAACAGGTAGGCCCCGATCGCGAAGAAGGCGACGTAGCCCAGGTCGAGCAGGCCGGCATAGCCGACCACGATGTTCAGGCCCAGGGCCAGCAGCACATAGAGCAGCGCGATGTCGGCGATGCGCACCCAGGCATTGCCCTGGCTCTGCAGCAGCAGCGGCAGCACCAGCAGGCCGATAGCCGCGACGATGCAGACGAGGACTTTCTTGCCGTTGTCGTTCATGGCATGTCCTCCGTCAGGCGCGATCGGCCACCCGCTCGCCGAGCAGGCCCGAGGGCCGCAGCGTGAGCATGATGATCAGCACGATGAAGGCGAAGATGTCGCTGTAGTGGCTGCCCAGCACGTCGCCGGTGAGCGCACCGATGTAGCCGGAGCCAATGGCCTCGATGAGGCCCAGCAGAATGCCGCCGACCACCGCGCCCGCGAGGTTGCCGATGCCGCCGAAGACCGCTGCGGTGAAGGCCTTCAAGCCGGGGATGAAGCCCATCGCATGTTGCGCGATGCCGTAGTTGGAGGCGTACATGACGCCGGCCACGGCGGCCAGCACGGCGCCGATGATGAAGGTGGCCGAGATGACCATGTCGGGCCGGATGCCCATCAGCGCCGCGACGCGCGGGTTCTCGGCGGTGGCGCGCATCGCGCGGCCGAGCTTGGTGTAGTTGACTAGCCACATCAGCACGACGAGGCAGAAGGCCGTGACGCTCAGGATCATGACCTGCGTGGGCGAGATGACCGCGCCGCCCACGTGGATCGGGGTGCTGGGCAGCAGCGTGGGGTAGGCCTTGTTGGTGGGCTTCCAGATGATCATGGCGATCGTCTGCAGCAGGATCGACATGCCGATGGCGGTGATCAGCGGGGCCAGCTTGGGGCTGTTGCGAAGCGGCCGGTAGGCGACCTTCTCGATCGTGAAGTTGAGCGTGGCGGCGACCACGCAGGCGATGATCAACGCGATGATGAGGATGATCCAGCCGGGTGTCCCGGGCATCGCGGACTGCATCCAGCCGATGATGGTCCAGCTGGTCAGCGCGCCGACCATGAGCACTTCGCCGTGGGCGAAATTGATCAGGTTGATGATGCCGTACACCATGGTGTAGCCCAAGGCTATCAAGGCGTACATGCTGCCGAGAACCAGACCGTTGATGATCTGCTGCAGCAAGATGTCCATAACGAGAATCCCTTTTGTTGTAGACGCCCTCGGGAGGCGCCCGACGTGCCGGAAGCGCCGGTTGAGCGCCCTGGCTTCGCTTAGCAAAAAACCCGCCAGCATGTGTCGACGGCGGGTTTGTGGGCGGGATTGTAGTCACGCCTGATCGCCATTTCGGTGCGCGGCGACCGGGGTTTTCCCGCTGGCGCGGGCTGTTCGGCACCGCAAGCGCGCAAGGGCGTATCGACGGGGATGCGGGCGGTATCGGGCCTGTGCATGCGCGGCCGCGTCGGGCCGAAGATCAGGCACCGGCGTCGTCGTTGCGCCTTCGCAGTTCGCGCAGTTTCTCGGCGATCCGGATCTCGAGGCCTCGCTCCACCGGACGGTAGAAGGGAGGCGGATCGACACCGTCGGGCAAATAGCGCTCGCCCGCGGCGAAGCCGCCCTCCTCGTCGTGTGCGTAGCGATAGCCCTTGCCGTAGTCGAGCTGCTTCATGAGCTTGGTGGGCGCGTTGCGCAGATGCATGGGCACGGGCCGGGTGCCGTCCTGCTTCACGAAGGCGCGAACCTCGTTGTAGGCTTGGTAGACCGCGTTGGACTTGGGTGCGATGGCGAGGTAGACCACGCATTCGGCGAGTGCCAGCTCGCCTTCGGGCGTGCCCAGGCGCTCGTAGACCTCGGCCGCATCGAGGGCGAGGCGCAGCGCGCGCGGGTCGGCCAGGCCGATGTCTTCGCTGGCCATGCGCACCAGCCGGCGCGCCATGTAGCGCGGGTCGGCGCCGCCGTCGAGCATGCGCACGAACCAGTAGAGCGCGGCATCGGGGTCGCTGCCGCGCACGGACTTGTGCAGGGCCGAAATGGTGTCGTAGAACTGTTCGCCGCCCTTGTCGTAGCGGCGCATGCGCTCGCCGAGCACGCGCAGGAGCCACTCGTCGCCGATGTCGTCGCGCTTCTCGGCGGCCGCGGCGACGGCGAGGGTTTCGAGGGTGTTGAGCAACCGCCGCGCATCGCCGTCGGCATAGGCCACGAGACGGTCCTCGGCCTTTGCTTCGATCGGAGGCACGGCCTGGATGTGCTGCGCACGCGCGACGATCTGGCGCAGATCGTCTTCGGTGAGCGACTGCAGCACGTATACCGCGGCACGTGACAGCAAGGCCGAGTTCACCTCGAAGGACGGGTTCTCGGTGGTCGCGCCGATGAAGGTGAAGAGGCCCGACTCCACGTGCGGAAGAAAGGCGTCTTGCTGGCTCTTGTTGAAGCGGTGCACCTCGTCGACGAAGACGATGGTGCGGCGTTGCTCCAAGCCGTCGCGCGCGGCGGTCGCGCGCTCGACGGCCTCGCGGATGTCCTTCACGCCGCCGAGCACCGCGCTGATGCTGAGGAACTGGGCATCGAACGCATCCGCCATGAGCCGCGCGATGGTGGTCTTGCCGGTGCCCGGAGGGCCCCAGAGGATGCAGGAATGCGGCTGGCCCGATTCGAAGGCGATGCGCAGCGGCATGCCGGGACCGAGAAGATGCTGCTGGCCGATGACTTCGCCCAGGTTCTTGGGACGCAGGCGCTCGGCCAGTGGTTGATGGGGGACTGTGGCCATGGAAGCCCGAGTGTCGCCCATGCTCCGGCATGGCGCGGCATGGCGCGCGGCGCCGGACCCTATTGCTTGAGCACGTCGGCGCCTGCCGGCGCCTTGAACTGGAAGGTGCCTGCAGGCAACGACGGGTTGACCTCGACCTTCGTGAACTTCAGCACCGAACGCTGGCCGAAGCTGTCGAGGATTTCGAGCGCGGCCAGGGCATCGCCTTGAAAGCCGACCTGGACGCTCTGGAGCTGACCGTCTTTGCTCTTGGGCGTGGCCTTGACCCATTGCAGGCCATCGCGCTCCGGCGCGGCCTCGAGGGCGAAGTCGGCCTGCAGCGCGCGCAGGTCGGCAGCGGCGGCGATCAGCGCCGCGGGGGTCGAGCCCAATGCCTGTGACTGCTTGCGCTGCGTCACCTGGTTCAGGTCGGCGTCGTAGAGCCACAGCGTTTCACCGTCGGCCACGATGTTTTGCGCGAAGGGCTTCTTGTAGTCGAACCTGAACTTGCCGGGGCGCTGGAATTCGAAGTTGCCGCTCGACACCTTGGCGCGGGCGGCCTGGCCATCTTTGGGCGGTGCGGTCACGGTCTGGGTGAACTCGGCGCGGCCCGACTTCGCGTTTTTCACGAAGCCTTCGAGGCTTTCCATACCGCCGGCCCAGGCGCCGCTGGTGGCGGCGACCGCGCATGCGATGACGAACAGTTTTTTCAACAGCATCCTTCTTCCATCGTTGCGTGTCACTCGGTGCGCGTCACTCGGTGCGCGCGGGCACCAGGATTTCGCGCTGGCCGCTGCCGCTCATGGCGCTGACCAGCCCGGCGTTTTCCATGTCCTCGACCAGCCGCGCGGCGCGGTTGTAGCCGATCTTCAGGTGGCGCTGCACCAGCGAAATGCTGGCCTTGCGGTGCTTGAGGACCACTTCGACCGCCTGGTCGTACATCGGGTCCTTCTCGCCGCCGCCTTCGCCACCCTCGCCGAGTAGATCGCCTTCACCGTCGACGGTTCCACCTTCGAGCACCCCTTCGATGTAGTCCGGCTCCCCTTGTGACTTGAGGTAGGCGACGACACGGTGCACCTCGTCGTCGCTGACGAAAGCGCCGTGCACTCGCACCGGCAGGCCGGTGCCGCTAGCCATGTACAGCATGTCGCCCATGCCGAGCAGGGCCTCGGCCCCCATCTGGTCGAGGATGGTGCGCGAGTCGATCTTGCTCGACACCTGGAAGGCGATGCGGGTCGGGATGTTGGCCTTGATCAGGCCGGTGATCACGTCCACGCTGGGCCGCTGTGTGGCCAGGATCAGATGGATGCCGGCGGCCCGCGCCTTCTGGGCCAGGCGGGCGATCAGCTCTTCGATCTTCTTGCCGACCACCATCATCAAGTCGGCCAGCTCGTCGATCACGACCACGATGTGCGGCTCGCGCTTCAGCGGTTCGGGGTCGTCGGGCGTGAGGCTGAAGGGGTTGTAGATGAACTCCTCGCGCGCCTTGGCCTCGTCGATCTTGGTGTTGTAGCCGGCAAGGTTGCGCACGCCCAGCTTGCTCATCAGCTTGTAGCGGCGCTCCATTTCGGCCACGCACCAGTTCAGGCCGTGCGCCGCCTGCCGCATGTCGGTGACGACCGGGGCCAGCAGGTGGGGGATGCCTTCGTAGACCGACATTTCGAGCATCTTCGGGTCGATCATGAGCAGGCGCACGTCGCGCGCCTCGGCCTTGTAGAGCAGGCTCAGGATCATGGCGTTGATGCCGACCGACTTGCCGGATCCGGTGGTGCCAGCCACCAGCACGTGCGGCATCTTGGCAAGGTCGGCCACCACCGGGTTGCCGACGATGTCCTTGCCCAGGCCCATCGTGAGCATCGACTTGCCCTCGTTGTAGACCTGCGAACCCAGGATCTCCGAAAGGCGGATCGATTGGCGCTTGGCGTTGGGCAACTCGAGCGCCATGTAGTTCTTGCCGGGGATCGTTTCGACCACGCGGATCGACACGAGCGACAGCGAACGAGCGAGGTCCTTCGCCAGGTTGACGATCTGCGAGCCCTTGACGCCGGTGGCCGGCTCGATTTCATAGCGCGTGATCACGGGGCCGGGCGAAGCCAGCACCACCCGCACTTCGACGCCGAAGTCCTTGAGCTTCTTCTCGATGAGGCGCGAGGTCATCTCCAGCGTGTCGGCCGACACGGTTTCCTGCCGGCCCTGTGCGGCATCGAGCAGGTCGACCTGGGGCAGCTTGCTGTCGGGCAGTTCGCGGAACAGGGGTTTCTGCCGCTCCTTGACCACGCGATCGCTTTTCGGCACCTCGATCATGGCCGGCTCGATCTGCACCGGCGGCGCGGGCGGTCGGCGCTTGGGGCGGGGTGCGGTGCGGAGTCCGTCGTCGATCAACTCGGGCTCGCTGCCCTGTTCTCCGGCCATGGCAGCCTCGTCGCGCTCGCGTTCGCGAACGGCCTTTTTGCCCATCGCGATGTCTTCGGCGATCTCACGCTTTTCGCGGCGCGATTCGAACAGCGTGTACAGGCGCCCGCCGATGCGCTCGGCGATCTGGCTCCAAGAAAAGCGGAACACGAGGGCGGAGCCGATCACGCCGGCCGCGATGGCAATAAGCGCGGAGCCGGTGAAGCCCATCCATTTGACGCTGGCAGGCCCGACCAGATAGCCCAGCACGCCACCGCCGTGGCCCGGCAGGTGCGATTCGAGGCGGTAAAGGCGCGACCACTCGAGCATCACGCTGGCACACAACAGCAGCACCAGGCCGAACCAGAAGGCCAGGCGGCTCGAGTTGAAGCGGCCGCGTGGCGGCTGGGGCGGCTCGTTCGCGCCCGCTTCGCCGCCTCGCATCCAGCCTGCCAGCGAGGACAGCCACACGCGCAGGCCTGCGGCCAGACACCACCAGACCGAGTAGCCGGCGAGAAAATAGCTCGCGTCTGCCAGCCAGGCGCCGATGCAGCCACCCCAGTTCTTGACATCCCCGCCGCTGCCCGAGGTCGACCACGCAGCATCGGAGGGCGTGAAGCTCAGCATGGCGAGCAGCCAGAACAGCAGCGCGACGAAGCCGGCGATCAGCGTGATCTCGTGCGCAAAGCGCATCGCGCGTGCGCGCACCGGGGTCGACTCGCCCGAGGCGGAGGACTGGAGGGTGTTGAGCGAATAAGTCATGAAAGGCAGGGCCGCCAGCCCGCGAATGCAGGCAGGCAACGCACGGAAACTACAACGAACAGCATTGCGGCCAGGTTGTCATCGGCACCCGCAATGAGAGGGCCGGCACGCCGCGATGCGGCCGGCCGGATGGTCAGGCCAGCGATGAGAGCCGTTCCTTGACGATCATCGACCCGTCGGGCTGGGTCTGTACGAAACCACGCTCTTCGAGGTCTTTCATGACCCGGCTGACCATCTCGCGCGAGGCGCCGACCATTTTGGCCAGATCTTGGCGCGATATCTTGTCGCGCACCTTGAGGTTGCCCGCGCCGTCGTCGACGGCGAATTCGAGCAGCGAGCGGGCGACGCGGCCATAGACGTCCATGAGCGCCAGCGACTCGATCTTGCGGTCAGCGTGGCGCAGTCTCGAAACCAGGCCCCGCATGATGTTGTAGGACATCGAGGAGTTCTCGGGCAGGCAGCGCGAAAAGGCCTCGCGACCGAGCGTGAGCACGTCGGTCTGGACTTCGGTGCGGACGGTGGCCGAGTGCGGCTCGTCGTCGATCAGGCTCATCTCACCGATGTAATCGCCCGGCTGCAGCGTGGCCAGGATGACCTCGCGGCCACGGCTGTCGGTGCTCATGACCCTGGCCCGGCCGGTCAGGATGATGTACAGCGCGTCTGACTTCTTGCCCTGCTCGACGACCACCTCGGCACGCTTGAAGCGCTTCTTGACGATCGCGTCGGCAATGCTCGCCGACTGAGATGGCGTGAGGGCCGAAAACAGCGGCACACGACGGAGCAATTCAAGATTGGAAAGCATCGACATCCATCAACCCCCGGTTCTACCGCGCAATTGAAACGCCCATGCATTAATACAATCGCACGCATTTAAAACAGCTTGCGCCCGGCCTTGAACCGAACGGTGATACTCCATACCTATCACCCTTGAAAATGTACACGCTGATGCAGCGTCAAACCTAGGTTTTCTACTCATGTCGTCCCCTACACGCCACGCGAAGGTCCTGATTCTGGGTTCGGGCCCTGCCGGTTACACCGCCGCTGTCTACGCTGCCCGCGCCAATTTGCAGCCCATGTTGATCACCGGGATCGCCCAGGGCGGCCAGCTCATGACCACGACCGAGGTCGACAACTGGCCGGCCGACGTGCATGGCGTACAGGGTCCGGACCTGATGCAACGCTTTCTGGAGCATGCCGAACGCTTCAAGACCGAGATCGTCTTCGACCATATCAACAAGGTCGACTTCAGCAAGCGTCCGTTCACCCTGACCGGCGACAGCGGCACGTACACCTGCGATTCCCTCGTGATCGCCACCGGGGCCTCGGCCAAGTACTTGGGCCTCGAGTCGGAACAGCACTTCATGGGCCGCGGCGTGTCGGGCTGTGCGACCTGCGACGGATTCTTCTATCGCGAGCAGGAGGTCTGCGTGATCGGCGGCGGCAACACTGCCGTCGAAGAGGCGCTGTATCTGTCGAACATTGCCAGCAAGGTCACGTTGGTGCACCGCCGCGACAAGTTCCGTGCGGAACCAATCCTGGTGGACAAGCTCCACGAGAAGGTCAAGGAAGGCAAGATCGCACTCAAGCTGCACAGCGCGCTGGACCAGGTGCTGGGTGACGACTCCGGGGTGACCGGCATTCGTATCAAGAACACCCAGACCGGGGCTACCGAACAGATCGATCTGAAGGGCTGCTTCATTGCGATCGGCCACCATCCGAACACCGACATCTTCCAGGGGCAACTGGAGATGAAGGACGGGTACATCATCACCCGCTCCGGCCTTCAAGGCTTCGCGACCATGACCAGCATCCCGGGCGTGTTTGCCGCGGGAGACGTGCAGGATCACGTCTATCGGCAGGCCATCACGAGCGCAGGCACCGGCTGCATGGCAGCACTGGATGCGCAGCGCTTCCTGGAGCAGGACGGCACGCTATGAACCTTCGCTGGGCCTTGTGGCTATAATCCGAGGCTTTGCCGAATTCGCCCCTGCTACTTCAGTAAGGGGCCGGTGAAGTCGGGATACCGCCACCCGTCCATGGCGAGGTCAAGCTGCAACCCACCCGCCACGCCTTTGTGCCGGATGCCAGCTGTTCAAGAAAGTGTTCCAAATGGCACGCGTATGCGAAGTCACGGGCAAAGGCCCGATGGTCGGAAACAACGTTTCCCACGCCAACAACAAAACCAAGCGCCGGTTCCTGCCGAACCTGCAATACCGCCGTTTTTGGGTCGAAAGTGAAAACCGCTGGGTGCGCCTGCGTATTTCCAACGCCGCGCTGCGCCTGATCGACAAGAATGGCATCGACGCCGTGCTCGCAGACCTGCGGTCGCGCGGCCAAGCCTAAGGAGCTGAACCATGGCAACGAGCAAAGGCGGACGCGAAAAGATCAAGCTGGAATCCACCGCGGGTACCGGCCATTTCTACACCACCAGCAAGAACAAGAAGACGATGCCTGAGAAGATGTCGATCATGAAGTTCGACCCGAAGGCGCGCAAGCATGTCGAATACAAGGAAATCAAGCTGAAGTGATTCAGCCTGTCCTTACTTAAAACCCGCTGCGATCCAGCGGGTTTTTTGTTGCCTCTGAACCGACCCTACTGACCACGTCGCGTCTAAAGCGGGCAATAAAAAAGCCGGCCCTCAGGCCGGCTTTTCAGTTCACGAACGCTGACGTGCCGCTCAAGCTCGCGCCGAACGAAGACGGGTGGAGAAATCACGCAAACCCGCGATCCCGCTAGCTTCGGCGCGGTGGCACCACGCTGCCAAGTCGGCGGCCAACTGTTCACGCGACTGCGAGGTGTTGAGCCACATCTGGCGCAGTTCCTCGCGCATGGTCACCATCTTGTCGAGCACCGGATGGGCGGCGCGAGCCTGCACCAGATTCACGCGGGCATTGGCCGGCACCTTGTCGTCGTCACGATGGAGCCAACGCTTGGCCACCTTCAGCGCCGACAGATCAGCACCCTTCGCTTTCAACTGCGCCAGTTCCTGCTGAGTCGCACGGCGCATCTCACGCGCATACCCTGCCATCACCTCGTAGCGATTGGCGATGAGCGCTTCGAGCGTCTTCTCGTCGGCCACCGGGCGCACATCACCCATCAGCAGCCTCGGCGGCAACTTCTTGACCTTGGCCCAACCGATCTTCTGCATCAGGCTGATGTAGACCCAGCCGATGTCGAATTCGTACTTCTTGACCGAGAACTTGGCCGAAGTCGGATAGGTGTGATGGTTGTTATGCAGTTCCTCGCCGCCGATGATGAGCCCCCACGGCGACAGGTTCGTGCTGGCATCGGTCGCCTCGAAATTGCGGTATCCCCAATAGTGGCCCAAGCCGTTCACGACACCTGCAGCCCAGAAGGGGATCCACAGCATCTGCACCGCCCAGACGGTGGCGCCGACCGCGCCAAACAGCGCCAGGTTGAGGATGAGCATCAGCCCCACGCCTTGCCATCCGAACCGGCTGTAGACGTTGTTTTCCATCCAGTCATTGGGCGTGCCGTGACTGAACTTGGCGATGGTTTCCTTGTTCTTGGCTTCGGCGCGATACAGCTCGGCGCCACGCCACATGACGGTGTCGATGCCGCGCGTTTGCGGGCTGTGGGGATCCTCTTCGGTTTCGCACTTGGCGTGGTGCTTGCGGTGGATGGCCACCCACTCGCGCGTGACCATGCCGGTGCCCATCCAGAGCCAGAAACGGAAGAAGTGCGACGGGATCGCGTGAAGATCCATGGCACGGTGCGCCTGCGTGCGGTGCAGAAACACGGTGACGCCGACGATGGTGATGTGGGTCGTCACCAGTGTGTACAGCGCGATCTGCCACCACGTGAGGTCCCACAAACCGTTCGCGAGCCAGTCGGCAGCCGCGTTCAGGATGGCAGAGTCAGGGAAAAACATTGGGTTGGGTGCTCCATGGCCACACGAAGGTGCAGCCTTCAGGGAACTCGCTATTTTAAAGGTTGGCCTCTCAAAAAGGGGTTAAATCCTTGTGGCCAAAGGAGTCAACGCGTCTCTTTGAGGGTTTCGCCCTATTTCCGCTGCCACACCGCAGCGAAGAAGCCGTCCGTGCCATGTCGGTGCGGCCAAAGCCTCAGATAGCGCGCCCCGCCCTCCCCTCCAGCGCACAGGCGCTCCGGATCGGCGAGTTTGAGGCCTTCCAGCAACGGCGCCACATCCCGTAACACGAAATCTGGATGGTCGGTGCCGAAGGCCTCAGCAATGGACTCGTTCTCTTCCGGCAACACGCTGCAGGTGGCGTAGACCAGCCGCCCCCCCGGCTTCACGAGCCTAGACGCGCTTTGCAAGATCGCCGTCTGCTTGGCCTTCAGCTCCTCGATCGCCGCCGGGCTTTGCCGCCATTTCAAATCCGGATTGCGTCGCAGCGTGCCCAGCCCCGAGCAGGGCGCGTCCACCAGAACCCGGTCGATCTTGCCGGCAAGGCGCTTGATGCGGTCGTCGCGCTCGTGCGCGATAGCCGCCGGATGCACGTTCGATAGCTTGCTGCGCGCGAGCCGCGGCTTCAGCGCATCCAGCCTGTGCGCCGATGTGTCGAAGGCATAGAGCCGGCCGGTGCTGCGCATGGTTGCGCCGATTGCCAGCGTCTTGCCGCCGGCGCCCGCGCAGAAGTCGACCACCATTTCGCCACGCTTGGCGTCCAGCAGCAGCGCGAGCAGTTGAGACCCCTCGTCCTGCACCTCGATGGCGCCGCGGGCGAACGCATCCAGCCGAGTCAGAGCGGGTTTGCCTTCCGTGCGCAAGCCCCAGGGCGAATACGGCGTGGCTGTCGCCTTGATTCCACCCAGACCCAGTTCTTTCTGCACATCGGCGCGCTTGTCGGTCAGGGCATTGACTCGCAAATCGAGCGGAGCAGGCTCCTGCAGACTCGTCGCCAATGCCCAGAATTCGCCACCCAACTGCGCCTTAAGGGGCGCCACGAGCCATTCAGGCAGGTTGTGCCGGTGCCTTTCCAGCAGATCTTCCTGACGAACGGCGTCGCACTGGTCGAGCCAGCGCTTCTCCACATCGCTCAGCGCGCTTTTCAGGAAATCACGCGGGCCGTGAAAGCCGAGGATGGCCATCCGGCGTTCCTTCGGCCCGCTGCCCGATGGCGAAAAATGATCGAACAGCAGCTTCTTGCGCAGCACGTTGTAGACGGTCTCGGCCAGGGTCGCTCGCTCGCGCGGCCCGAGCGAGCGATGCTCGCGGAAGTAGCGGGACACGACCTGATCGGCGGGATGTTCGAATTTGAGGGCCAGGCCGACCAGTTCGGCGCAGGCCTCGAGAAGGGCTCGGGGATGCATCGCCCGATTGTCTCAGCGCGCCCACCCACGCCCCGCACAATCGTCATCCATGACCCCTCCGACCGACGACGACCTGCCGCCCCTGATCGAAACCCCGCCCGGCCGCTACCGCCACTACAAAGGCGGCGAGTACGAAGTGCTGGGAACCGCACGCCACAGCGAAACGTTGGAACCCATGACGCTCTACCGCGCAGAGTACGGCGCGCGCGGCTTGTGGGTGCGGCCTGCGGCCATGTTCGGTGAAACGGTCGACATCGACGGGCGTCCGCAGCCGCGCTTCACCCGCATCGACTGACCGCACCGGCAGAGGCGGCGCCGCGTCGCGACTCATCCGCAGCGAACAGCGGTCACTTGATTGCGGGCATCCACCACAAGGTTCAACCGACTCGAATTGAAATCGAGCGTGACGACCTGGTCGGGCCTGAGTGTGCGAACACTCGACGCGCCAGCACGCGTTCGGGCCGTCGCTTCCAGCTGCGAAGTGACCACCTGGCCCACTGCGAACTTGGCCTTGTCCGCATCGCAGGCCCGCGCCGGCTCCGGCGCTGCGACGGTCGGCGGGGACGCCACCGGCGAGTTGCTCGCGGGCGGCCGCCCGGACGCAGTGCAGCCGGCCAGCAACAAGAAGGCCATGGTCAAGTGCGAAGTCCGTAACGCCGCGTTCAGGGCCCGTTCTCGAGACACGAACCTTGTCATTCTGTTTCTCCTAGCCAGTTGGCGATCGCCTGCGGATACACCCGATGTTCCTGCGCCAGCACACGGGCTGCCAAGCTGTCAGGCGTGTCGTCCGGCAGCACCGGCACCGCGGCCTGCGCCAGGATCGGGCCGTGATCGAGTTCCGTCGTCACTTGATGCACCGTGACCCCGGCAATCCGACACCCCGCTTCGATCGCACGCCGGTGCGTGTGCAAACCGGGAAAAGCCGGCAGCAGCGAGGGGTGAATGTTGAGCAGGCGACCCTGATAGCGCGCCACGAACCACGGCGTGAGGATGCGCATGAAGCCCGCCAGCACCACCAGCGCCGGCGCGTGCGCATCCACCGCATCGGCCAGCGCCGCGTCGAAGGCCTCACGGCTCGCATAGTCCGAATGCGGCACGACAGCGGTCGCCAACCCCTGCGACTGCGCGAGTGCCACGCCCGCCGCGTCCGCCTTGTTGCTGATTACCGCCACCACGCGTGCATTGAAGCGCCGCGCCCATTGCTCGCGCTCCGCGGCGCGCACGATGGCGGCCATGTTGGAGCCGCTGCCGGAAATCAGGATCACGATGTTCTTCATGGGAGGCGGGATTATCTGTGCTCGTTTCCACCCCCTCGCTTTGTCGCCGCGCGGACACCGCAAACAAGCACGACCGTGCTAAAACCCATCGGTTTCGACGACCGACCGACGCGCCGCCTGCCGCGGCGCACGACCAACACAGCGAGGCACGCATGGATTTGAGCTTCACGCCCGAAGAACAGAAGTTCCGCGAAGAGATTCGCGCATGGGTCAAGGACAACCTTCCCCAAGACATTTCCCACAAGGTGCACCACGCCCTCGAGCTGACGCGAGACGATCTGCAGCGCTGGGCCAAGATCCTCGGCAAGAAGGGCTGGCTTGGCTACGGCTGGCCGGTCGAATTCGGCGGCCCGGGCTGGACCGCCGTGCAACGGCATCTGTTCGAGGAAGAAACCGCACTCGCCGGCGCCCCGCGCATCGTGCCCTTCGGCCCGGTGATGGTGGCCCCGGTGATTCAGGCCTTCGGCAACGCCGAGCAGCACAAACGCTTCCTGCCCGGCATCGCGAGTGGCGAGGTCTGGTGGAGCCAGGGCTACAGCGAGCCGGGCTCGGGCTCCGACCTGGCATCGCTGAAGACCCGCGCCGAACGCCAGGGCGACAAGTACATCGTCAACGGCCAGAAAACCTGGACCACGCTCGGCCAGTACGGCGAGTGGATCTTCTGCCTGGTGCGCACCAGCAACGAAGGCAAGCCCCAGACCGGCATCAGCTTCCTGCTGATCGACATGAAGTCGCCTGGCGTGACGGTGCGTCCGATCAAGCTCTTGGACGGCGGCCACGAGGTCAACGAAGTCTTCTTCGACAACGTCGAGGTGCCCGCGGAGAACCTGATCGGCGAGGAGAACAAGGGCTGGACCTACGCCAAGCACCTGCTCTCGCACGAGCGCACCAACATCGCCGACGTGAACCGCGCCAAGCGCGAACTCGAACGCCTGAAGCGCATCGCGAAAAGCGAGGACGTCTGGGACGACGCGCGTTTCCGCGACGAGATCGCCAAGCTCGAAGTCGACGTGGTCGCGCTCGAAATGCTCGTGCTGCGCGTGCTGTCCGCAGCCACCTCGGGCAAGAACTCGCTCGACATCGCCGGCCTGTTGAAGATCAAGGGCAGCGAGATCCAGCAGCGCTACTCCGAGCTCATGATGCTGGCCGGCGGCCCTTTCGCGCTGCCATTGGTCCGCGAAGCCATGGCTGCAGGCTGGCAAGGCGACTTCCCCGGCGGCCATCCCGAACTGGCGCCGCTCGCCAGCACCTACTTCAATATGCGCAAGACCACCATCTACGGCGGCAGCAACGAAGTGCAGCGCAACATCGTCGCTCAGACCGTCCTCGGTTGAGCGCCACACAGCAGCAAGGAACGAGACGATGGACTTCAATTTCAGCGACGACCAGCAGCAGCTTCGCGACGCAGTCGCCCGGTGGGTCGAGAAGGGCTACGGCTTCGAGCGCCGCCGCGCCATCGAGGCCGCCGGTGGCTTCTCGCGCGAGGCCTGGGACGAACTGGCCGAATTGGGCCTCGGCGGCCTCTTCATCCCCGAGGACGACGGCGGCCTCGGCATGGGCCCGGTCGAAGGCATGGTGGTGATGGAAGAGCTCGGCCGGGGCATCGTGCTCGAGCCCTTGGCCCAATCCCTGATCGCCGGCGCCGCGCTTGCTAGCCACGCCGACGAAGACACACGGGCCGACTGGCTGCCGCGCATTGCCGGTGGCCAGGCCATGGTGGTGTTGGCTTACCAAGAGCGCAAGGCACGTTACCGGCTCGACGTGTGCGAGGCGAAGGCGACGAAGGATGGCGATACCTATCGCTTGCGCGGCACCAAGAGCCTGGTGCCGGCCGGCGACGAGGCCGATGCCTTCATCGTCCCCGCGCAGCTCGACGGCCGTATCGCCCTCTTCCTGGTGCCGCGCTCCGAAGACGGCGTGGCCGCGCGCGGCTATGGCACACAAGACGGCAGCCGCGCGGCCGAAGTGGTGTTTCACGACGCGGCCGCCACGCTGATCGCCGAGGACGGCCTGCCCGCGCTCGAGCATGCGGTCGACATCGGCATCGCCGCCGCCTGCGCCGAGGGCGTGGGCGCGATGGACAAGACGCTGGCGCTGACCGTCGAGTACATGAATACGCGCAAACAGTTCAACACCACCATCGCGAGCTTCCAGGCGTTGCGCCACCGCGTGGCCGACATGAAGATGCAATTGGAGCTGGCCCGGTCGATGAGCTACTACGCGACGCTGAAGCTCAATGCGCCGGCCGCCGAGCGGCGCCAGGCAGTGGCCCGCGCCAAGTACCAGCTCGGCGTGTCGATGCGCTTCGTGGGCCAGCAGTCGGTGCAGTTGCACGGCGGCATCGGCGTGACGGACGAGTACGCCGGCAGCCACTACTTCCGGAAGTTGACGCAGCTGGAGATGGTGTTCGGCGACACGCTCCACCACCTGGGCGAAGTCTCGTCGCGCATGCAGGACAGCGCCGGGGTGTTCGCCTGACGGCCCGCGCTGGTATCTTTGCGACCGCACGCGGCGCCCGCCAGCCTCGAGCCGGCGGGCGCTTTTTTCATCGCGCCCATACCTGGTCATGCACACTCGCCGACACCTGATCGCCTTCAGCCTCGCCACGACCATGCTCGCCGCCTGCAGCTCCGTGCCCTCCCTCGACGATCGGCCGCCGATCGTCTTCATGCACGGCAACGGCGACTCGGCGGCGCTGTGGCAAACCACGCTCTGGCGCTTCGAATCGAACGGCTGGCCGCGCGAGCGGCTGTTCACCGTCGACCAGCCTTTCCCTTTGGCACGCGACGACGACGGCGCAGCCCAGCCCGGGCGCAGTTCCACCGCCGAATCGATGACGTTCCTCAAAGCCGAGGTCGATCGCGTGTTGAAACTGACCGGCGCGCGCAAGGTGATCCTGCTCGGCAATTCGCGTGGCGGCAACACCATCCGCAACTACGTGCAAAACGGCGGTGGCGACCAGTTCGTGAGCCACGTGGTGCTCGGTGGCAACCCGGCCCACGGCATCTGGGCGGTGAAGGGGCTGCGCGAAGGCAGCGAGTTCTCGGGCCTAAGCCCCTTCATCCAGAAGCTCAACGCACCCAAGAACGCGGCCGGCGACGAGGTCACGCCCGGCGTGAAGTGGCAGACCATCCGCTCCGACAACAACGACAAATACGCCCAGCCAGACGGCCTGTGGATCGGCGCCAAGGGCACGGCCACGAACATCGGCTTCGATGGCCCGGCGCTCAAGGGCGCGACCAACCTCGCGTTGCCGCGCATCGACCATCGCGAGACCTCTTTCTCACCGGCTGCGTTCGATGCGACCTGGCGCTTCCTGACGGGTGCGGCGCCCCGCACGCTGCAGCCGTTGCCGGAAGACAAGATCGTGCTGTCGGGACGCGTCACGGGCCTCGGCCTCGATTCGCACGATGCCGCCAGCGGCAGCTTCGTCAACAACCTGCCGCTGGTGGGCGCGCGTCTGGCCGTCTTCGCCGTCGACGCGTCGACCGGTGCCCGACGTGGGCAGGCCGCCTGGGAACAGACCATCGCGCAGGACGGCCGATGGGGCCCGTTCCAGGCCCAGCCAGCCACGGCTTACGAATTCGTGCTGAGCGCGCCGGGCTACGCCACGACTCACATCTATCGAACCCCCTTCCCGCGGTCCAGCGCGGTCGTTCAACTGCGACCCGAGCGAATGGTCGAATCGGACCGTGATGCCAAGGCGCTCGTGATCTTCACCCGACCACGCGGCTACTTCGATGTGCAGCGCGACACCATGCGCCTCGACGGCCGGGCCGAGCTGCCCGGCGTGCCTCCGACGGGTGCCGGCGTGTCGAGCGCGAAGCTCAGGCTGACGGACGAGGCGCCGCGCAGCGTTGTCGGCGAATTCAACGGCGAACGCGTGGTGGGCCGGACCTGGCCGGCCGGCGCGGGCGAACTCAGCGTGCTCGAGCTGAGCTACTGACTACGCCTATGCGTGCAGCCGCGAGTTGTGCGGCAGGTGCGCCATCAAGAACTCCATCTGGTCCGCCAGGATGCGGCGGTTGCGCAGAATGAAGTCCTCCCACAGCGAGGGCACGTAGGGCGCATACAGCAGCGCCATGTTGGCCTGCTCGGGCGTGCGGCTGCTCTTGCGGTGGTTGCAGGGCTTGCAGGCCGTGACCACGTTCATCCAGCTGTCGACGCCGTTCTGGGCGAAGGGGATGATGTGCTCGCGCGTGAGGTCTTCCTCGTGAAAATGACCGCCGCAGTAGGCGCAGATGTTGCGGTCGCGCGCAAAGAGCTTGCTGTTGGTCAGGCCCGGGCGCAGCGCGAAGGGGTTGATACGCGGCACGCCCTTGGTGCCGATGATGCTGTTGATCGCGATCTGCGACTGCCTGCCGGTGACAGCGTTGTGCCCGCCGCGGAACACCGCGACCTGCGCGCCCACCTCCCAGCGCACCTCGTCCGCCGCGTAGTGGATCACCGCCTGTTCCAGCGATATCCACGACTGGGGCAGCCCTTGGGCCGAGAGCTTCAAGACCTTCACACACGCCTCCTCACAGTAAAAGGAAGAAGAACCACGGAAAGACCAGGACAACGGGCACCGGTCGAAGCCGACGCGCGACGTACTGCGTCACAATATACCGGCTTTGTGACAAAAAGCCCTCCGTGAGCCCATTCGGCGGGCCGGAGTGCTATCGAAAAGATATCGAACGATGCAGGTCTTCCGGGGTTTCAGGCATCCGGGCGTGGCTCCGGCCTGCGCCCTGACCATCGGCAATTTCGATGGCGTCCATCGTGGCCACCAGGCCATGCTGGGTTTGCTCAATACCGAAGCGCGCCAACGCGGGCTGCCCAGCTGCGTGCTCACCTTCGAGCCGCATCCGCGCGACTATTTCGCCCAGCTCACCAAGCGGCCCGAGCTCGCGCCCGCGCGCATCGGCACCTTGCGCGACAAGCTCGGCGCGCTCGCGGCCTGCGGCGTCAACCAGACCATCGTGCTGCCCTTCGACGCGCGGCTCGCCTCGCAGACGCCGGAGGAATTCATCCGTCACGTCCTCATCGAAGGCCTGGGCGTGCGCTACGTGCTCGTGGGCGACGACTTCCGTTTCGGTGCCAGGCGTGCAGGCGACTACGCGATGCTCGACGCGGCCGGCGACACGCATGGTTTCGACGTCGCGCGGATGAACAGCTACGAGGTCCACGGCCTCCGGGTGTCCAGCTCGGCCGTGCGCGACGCGCTGGCCGAGGGCCGCATGGTCGACGCGCAGGCCCTGCTCGGCCGGCCTTACGCGATCTCCGGCCACGTGGTGCACGGCCGCAAGTTGGGCCGCGCACTGGGCGCCACGGCACCGGGGCGCGACGACGGGTTCCGCACCCTCAACCTGCGCTTCAAGCACTGGAAGCCGGCGGCCAGCGGCATCTTCGCGGTGCTGGTGCACGGGCTGGACGACCTGCCGCTGCACGGCGTCGCGAATCTGGGCGTGCGCCCTTCGCTCGACGCCAACGACGTGAACGGCGGCCGCGTGCTGCTCGAAACCCATTGCCTCGATTGGCCCGCCCACCTGGGCCCCGAGGGGGCCTACGGTAAACTCGTCCGGGTGGAACTGCTGCACAAACTGCACGACGAATTGCGCTACACGAGCCTCGAGGCCCTGACGGCGGGCATCGCCAAGGATGGCCGCGACGCGCGTGCATTCTTTGCATCCAGCCACGCCGAGACCCGTCGCCAGACCACGCGCGATCGAATTTAGCCGGGCCCGCCCGCGCTTCCGCCCTTCTGCAAGCTCAGGGCGGACGGCTTTTTTCCCTTGCGCCGACGCCTTTTCCAAGGACTCGGGCCGAGCCTGTCGAAGCCCTGTTTCGAACTCCATCATGTCTGCTGACGCCGCCCCCACCGCCACCGACTACCGCGCCACCCTCAACCTGCCCGACACCCCGTTTCCGATGCGGGGCGACCTGCCCAAGCGCGAGCCGGGCTGGGTCAAGGAATGGAACGACGAAGGCCGCTACCACCGCTTGCGGCTCGCCCGCCACGGCGCGCCCAAGTTCATCCTGCACGATGGCCCGCCCTACGCCAATGGCCAGATCCACATGGGCCACGCGGTCAACAAGATCCTGAAGGACATGATCACGAAGGCGCGCCAGCTCGAGGGCTACGACGCGCTCTACGTGCCCGGCTGGGACTGCCACGGCCTGCCGATCGAAAACGCGATCGAGAAGAAGCACGGCCGCAACCTGGGGCGCGACGAGATGCAGGCCAAGAGCCGCGCCTACGCCACCGAGCAGATCGCGCAGCAGATGGTCGACTTCCAGCGGCTGGGCGTGCTCGGCGAATGGGACCATCCCTACAAGACGATGGATTTCGCCAACGAGGCCGGCGAGCTGCGTGCCTTCAAGCGCGTCATCGAGCGCGGCTTCGTCTACCGCGGCCTCAAGCCGGTGTACTGGTGCTTCGACTGCGGCTCGTCGCTGGCCGAGTTCGAGATCGAGTACGCGGACAAGAAGTCGAACACGGTCGACGTGGCCTTCAAGGCGCACGACCCTGCAAAACTGGCAGCGGCCTTCGGCCTGCCATCGCTGCCCACGGACGCCTTCGCCGTCATCTGGACCACCACCGCCTGGACCATCCCGGCCAACCAGGCCCTCAACCTGAACCCCGAGCTCGACTACGCGCTGGTCGACACCGATCGCGGCCTGTTGATCCTGGCCGCCTCGCTGGTCGAGATGTGCATGAACCGCTACGCACTCGACGGCAAGGTACTGGCCACGGTCAAGGGCGAGAAGCTCGGCGGCCTGGAATTCGAGCATCCGCTGTACGACGTGGATGCGGGCTACCGTCGCCTGTCGCCGGTGTACCTGGCCGACTACGCCACGGCCGAAGACGGCACCGGCGTCGTCCATTCCTCGCCCGCCTACGGCCTGGACGACTTCAACTCCTGCGTGTCGCACGGGTTGGCCTACGACGACATCCTGAACCCGGTGCAAGGCAACGGCGCCTACGCGGCCGACTTTCCGCTCTTCGGCGGCGAGCACATCTGGAAGGCGGTGCCCCACATCATCCAGGCCCTGCGCGACGCCGACCGCCTGCTGACCACCGACACCATCACCCACAGCTACCCGCACTGCTGGCGCCACAAGTCGCCCGTGATCTACCGCGCCGCGGCCCAATGGTTCGTGCGCATGGACGAAGGCGAAGGCGTGTTCACCAAGGACAAGGCGCCCAAGACGCTGCGGCAGATGGCGCTCGACGCCATCGAGGACACGAGCTTCTACCCCGAGAACGGCAAGACCCGCTTGCACGACATGATCGCCAACCGGCCCGACTGGTGCATCAGCCGCCAGCGCAGCTGGGGGGTGCCGATACCCTTCTTCCTGCACAAGGACACGGGCGAGCTGCATCCGCGCACCATGGACATCCTCGACCAGGCCGCCGGCATCGTCGAGCAGGGCGGCATCGAAGCCTGGAGCCGCGTCACCGCCGAAGAAATCCTGGGCGCCGAAGACGCACCGAGCTACACCAAGAGCACCGACATCCTCGAAGTGTGGTTCGACTCCGGCTCGACCTTCTCGCACGTGCTGCGCGGCACCCACCCCAACGTGCACCATGACTCCGGCCCCGAGGCCGACCTTTACCTCGAAGGCCACGACCAGCACCGCGGCTGGTTCCATTCCTCGCTGCTGCTGGCCTGCGCCCTCTACGGCCGCGCACCCTACAAGGGCCTGCTGACGCACGGCTTCACCGTCGACAGCCAGGGCCGCAAGATGAGCAAGTCGCTCGGCAACGGCATCGAGCCGCAAGAGGTCAACAAGAAGCTGGGCGCCGAGATCATCCGCTTGTGGGTGGCGGCCAGCGACTACTCGGGCGACATCGCCGGCGACGACAAGATCCTCGCGCGCGTGGTCGACGCTTATCGCCGCATCCGCAACACGCTGCGCTTCCTGCTGGCCAACACCAGCGACTTCGACATCGCGAAGGACGCGGTGCCGCTGGGCGAGCTGCTCGAGATCGACCGCTACGCGCTCTCGCGCGCCTCGCAGTTCCAGGCCGAGATCCTGGCCCACTACAAGGTGTACGAGTTCCACCCGGTGGTGTCCAAGCTGCAGGTGTATTGCTCGGAAGACCTCGGTGCCTTCTACCTCGACATCCTGAAGGACCGCCTCTACACCACCGCCCCCGGCTCGCGCGCGCGCCGCAGCGCGCAGACCGCGCTGTGGCACATCACCCAGGCCATGCTGCGCTGGATGGCGCCGTTCCTGAGCTTCACGGCCGAAGAGGCCTGGAAGTTCTGCGGCGACGGCCAGTCGATCTTCACCCAGGTCTACTGCGACCTGGGCCAGCCCGACGAGGCGCTGCTGGCCAAGTGGTCGCGCATCCGCGAGATCCGCGACCTGGTCAACAAGGAGATCGAGACCGTGCGCGCTGCCGGCCGGCTCGGCTCTTCGCTGCAGGCCAACGTGGCGCTGGCCGTGCCGGCCGAAGACCATTCGCTGCTGGCTTCGCTGGGTGACGACTTGAAGTTCGTCTTCATCACCTCCGCGATCACGCTGGCCCAGGGCGAGGCGCTGTCGGCGCAGGTCGCGCCCAGCACCGCCGTGAAGTGCGAGCGCTGCTGGCACTGGCGCGACGACGTGGGCCACGACCCCTCGCATCCGGGCTTGTGCGGCCGCTGCACCAGCAACCTGTTCGGCGCCGGCGAGCCCAGGAGCGCTGCGTGATGGCCGAGACCCGCTCGCTCGCCACGCCGCGCGCCGGCATCTGGCCCTGGCTGGCGCTGGCCCTGGTGCTGGTGGTGCTCGACCAGATCACCAAATCGCTGATCCTCGACCACTACCAGCTGGGCGATGCCACCTACATCGCCAGCTTCTTCAACATCGTGCGCGCCCACAACACCGGCGCCGCCTTCTCCTTCCTGGCCGATGCAGCGGGCTGGCAGCGCTGGTTCTTCACCGCCATCGGCGTGGGCGCGGCGGTGTTCATCGTCTGGATGCTGCGCTCGCACGTCGGCCAGAAGCTTTTTTCCTTCTCGATGGCCTGCATCCTGGGCGGCGCCATCGGCAACGTGGTCGACCGCATGATGCATGGCTACGTGGTCGACTTCCTCGACTTCCACCTGGGCGGGCGCCACTTCCCTGCCTTCAATCTCGCCGACAGCGCGATCACGGTGGGCGCGGTCTGCCTGATCCTCGACGAGCTGTTGCGCGTGCGCCGCGCCCGTGTGACCGAGAAGGTGTGAGGCGGATGACGGGGCGTATAGTCTTCGTCATCCAATGAAGCACCTGTTGAATCTGCTGGCGGCCATCGCGCTGCTGGTATGGGGAACCCATCTCGTTCGCACCGGCGTGCTGCGCGTCTTCGGCGCCAACCTGCGCAAGATCCTGGTGCACAGCATGCGCAATCGCTTCACGGCAGCGCTCTCGGGCATCGGCGTCACGGCCCTCGTTCAGTCCAGCACCGCCACCTCGCTGATGACGTCGTCCTTCGTCGGCCAAGGTCTGGTGGCATTGCCCGCCGCTCTTGCGGTGATGCGCGGTGCCGACGTGGGCACGGCGCTGATGTCGGTGCTGTTCTCGGCCGACCTGTCGTGGCTGTCACCGCTCTTCATCTTCTCGGGCGTGGTGCTCTTCATCTCGCGCGGCTCGACGCCGGCCGGGCGCATCGGCCGGGTGCTCATCGGCCTGGGCCTGATGCTGCTGGCGCTGCAGCTGGTGGTGCAGGCCACCGGGCCGCTCTTCTCCTCGCCGCCGGTGCTCGAGCTGCTGGCCTCGCTCGGCAGCGACGTGCTGCTCGAGATCACTATCGGCGCCGTGCTCGCCATCGCCGCATACTCCAGCCTCGCCGTCGTGCTGCTGGTGGCCGCCATGGCCAGCTCCAACGTCGTGCCGATGGACGTCGCCCTGGGCCTGGTGCTGGGCGCCAACCTGGGCAGCGGCCTGCTGGCCGTGCTGACCACCGCCAAGTCTGCCGTCCCGGTGCGGCAGGTCACGGTCGGCAACCTGTTTTTCAAGCTGCTGGGCGTGGCGATCGTAGCGCCCTTCGTCGGCTTCTATCTGCGCGAGGTGCGGCCGTACGTCTCCGACCCCACCCAGTTGGTGGTGCTGTTCCACCTGGCTTTCAACCTGGTGATCAGCATCGGCTTCATCGGCCTGACGGATTGGGTCGCGAAGCTCGTCAAGCAACTGTTGCCGGTACCGGCCGAGCCGCTGGCCATGCAGCGTCCACAGCACCTCGACCCGTCGGCGCTGTCGACGCCCACGCTGGCCATCTCCAACGCCGCGCGCGAGGCGCTGCACCAGGCCGACATCGTCGAGACCATGCTGATCGGCATGCTGAAGGTCATCCGCGACAACGATCTGCGCATGGCCGCCGAGCTGCGCAAGATGGACGACACGGTGGACGAGCTCTACTCGGCCATCAAGTACTACCTCACCAAGATCTCGCGCGAGGCGCTCGGCGAGGAAGAAAGCCGCCGCTGGACCGACATCATCAGCTTCACCATCAACATGGAGCAGATCGGCGACATCATCGAGCGGATCATCATCGACGTCGAAGACAAGAAGATCAAGAAGCAGCGCAGCTTCTCCGATGCCGGCATGCGCGAGATCGTCGAGATGCACGAGCGGCTGGTCGCCAACCTGCGGCTGTCGATGAGCGTGTTCCTCAACGCCAACGTGCGCGACGCGCAGCGGCTGCTCGAAGAGAAAGCCCGGTTCCGCGACCTCGAACGCACCTACGCGACCACGCACCTCGAACGGCTGACGGAGCGCACCACCTCGAGCATCGAAACCAGCTCGCTGCACATCGACCTGATCAGCGACTTGAAGCGCATCAACTCGCACATCTGCTCGATCGCGTACCCGATCCTCGACTCGGCCGGCGCGCTGTCGCGCACACGCATGCGCGACTCGCGCCTCAGCCCGATCGAGTGAACTGTCGACCCTCACGCTCCGTCACGTCGTCTACTCGCTGCCCCCGAAGGGGCACAGGCCGCCTTGGGGCAGCCCGGCGCCGTCCTGATTCCGCTTACAGCGTGAGGATCGTGCACCCCGTCGTCTTGCGCGCCTCCAGGTCGCGGTGAGCCTGCTGCACGTCGGCAAGCTTGTACCTCTGCGCGATCGGGATCTTCACTGCACCGCTCTCGACCACCGCGAACAGATCGTCTGCCATCGCCTGCGTGCGCTCGCGGCTGGCCATGTGCGAGAACAACGTGGGCCGGGTCACGTAGAGCGACCCCTTCGATGCCAGCAGCCCCAGGTTGAATGCCGGCACCGGCCCCGATCCGTTGCCGAAGATGGCCAGCAGGCCGAACGGCCGCAGGCAGTCGAGCGAGCCCTCGAAGGTGTCCTTGCCCACCGAGTCGTAGACCACCTTCACGCCCTGGCCGCCGGTGATCTCCTTCACCCGCGCGGCGAAGTTCTCCGTGCTGTAGTTGATCGCGTGCGCCGCGCCGTGCTCCAGCGCCAGCTGGCACTTGGCATCGGTGCCGGCGGTGCCGATCAGCTTCAGGCCCAGCGCCTTGGCCCACTGGCAGGCGATCAGGCCCACGCCGCCGGCGGCGGCATGGAACAGGATGAAGTCGCCTTTCTCCAGGCCCTCGGCAGGCAGCGTCTTCTTCAGCAGGTACTGCGTGGTCATGCCCTTGAGCATCATGGCCGCGCCGGTCTCGAAGGAGATGGCGTCGGGCAGCTTGCAGACGTTCTTCGCCGGCATCACCCGCAGCTCGCTGTAGGCGCCCGGCGGCTGGCTGGCATAGGCTGCGCGGTCGCCGGCCTTCAGGTGCGTGACGCCTTCGCCCACCGCCTCGACCACACCCGCGGCCTCCATGCCGAGGTTCAGCGGCATCGGAAACGGATAGAGCCCGCTGCGCTGGTAGGTGTCGATGAAGTTCAGGCCCACCGCGTGGTGCCGGATGCGGATCTCGCCCGGGCCGGGCTCCCCGACCTCCACCTCGACGATCTTCAGTTCCTCGGGACCGCCGGGGCGGTCGATGCGAACGGCTTGGCTGCGCATGGGATGTCCTTTGCTGTGCGTTGCGATGGCGAAAGAGCGCACATCGTAGACACATGCGCGATACCGCGCAGAGGACCGCGGATTCAGGCCGCGCGTTACGGCACGACGGTGTCCTTCAGCCTCTCCCTGCCGGCTCCGGGCTAGTTCGGCGGCGCGATGTTCTCGTCGCGCACCACCTTGGTCCAGCGCGCCACGTCGGTCGCCAGAAAAGCCTGTGCCTCGCGTGCGCTGGTGGGCCAGGGCTCGGCCGCCTGCAGCTTCAGGGACTGCACGATCTCGGGACGGCGCAGCGTCGCCTGCACCATGTCGTTGAGCTTCGCGACGATGGCCGGCGGCAGGTTCTTCGGCCCGGCCAAGGCATACCAGGCGCTGACGTCGAAGTCGGGCAGCACGGTCTCGGCCACCGTCGGCACATCGGGGAAGGCCGCGAAGCGCGTGCGCGAGGTCACGGCCAGCGGCTTGACCTTGCCGCTCTCGATGTGCGCCGACATGCCCGCGAGCGACGTGAAGATGATCGGCACCTCGCCGCCGATCACCGCCAGCGCCGGCGCGCTGCCGCCCTTGTACGGCACGTGGGTGAACTGCACGCCGCTGCGCGCCTGGAAAAGCACCGCCGCCAGGTGCATGCCGCTGCCGGTGCCGCCCGAGCCGTAGTCGATGCTGTTGGGCTGGGCCTTGGCCTGGGCCACGAGTTCCTGGATGCTGCCGGCCTTCGCGCCCGGGCCGGCGATGATGGCGAAGGGGCTGCGCGCCACCATCGAGATCATCGTGAAGTCGTTGACCGCATCGAAGGGCAGCGACTTGTACAGCCCCGGCGCCGCCGAATGGCCCGAGGCCATGAGGAACAACGTGTAGCCGTCCGGCTCGGCCTTGGCGACGTAGTTCGCGCCGATGGTCCCGCCGGCGCCCGCCTTGCCCTCCACCACCGCCTGCTGCCCGAACTGCTCCGGGAACTGGGCGGCCACGAGCCGCGCCAACGCATCCACCGGCCCGCCCGAGGTAAAGCCGTGGATGATGCGCACCGGCTTGTTCGGCCAGCCCGCCGCCGCACTGCCCTGGGCGGCCGCAGGCATTGCAGCGAACAGCAGCAGTGGTGCCGCCACCAGCGCGGTGGCGGCCAGGCGACGCAGACGCGATGTATTCATAGGACGAAGCGCTCCGGCTGGGGCCCGCGTTCCACGGGCCGGGACACATAGTTGCCTTCTTCGAACATGCGCATGCGCGAAGCCAGCAGTTCCTCGTTCAGCCGCGCCAGGCGGTCCGCGTCGAAGCTGAGGCGCCCGTCGCGCTTGACGAAGCGGCCCGCGACCATGACGTTCTCGATGTCCGAAGTTTCGGCGTACATCACGACCACGTGGGCCGGGTTTCCACCGGGCATGGCCGGAAAGATGTTGAGGCCACGCGTGTCGAACATCACGAGGTCGGCCTGCTTGCCGGGCGTGATGGAGCCGGTCTTGCCGTCCAGCCCGAACGCCTTGGCGCCGCCCATGGTGGCCCAGTAGAGCGCGTCGCGGGTCAGCGTCGAATGCTGCGTCTTCGCCGGCCACTGGCCTTCGGCATAGAGGCTGCGGTTGTCCAGCTCGCGCTGGTGCAGGAAGGCATGGCGCATCACCCACAGCATCGAGCTGTTGAAGTACGGATCGCAGTCGGTGCCGATCGAGGGCGTGGCGCCGTGCTTCACCAGCCGGCCGAGCATGGCGGGCTGTTCGTAGTTCAGCATCTCGGTGAGGTTGGTCGCGGTGATGGTGCAGCCCGCGTCGAGCACGATCTTCAGTTCGGCATCGTCGAAGCAGTTCCCGTGCCCGATGTTGTGGTCCGGGCCCAGCAGGCCCTCGGCCGCGAGCCGCGGATAGCCGTCCTCCACCACCCGTTTTCCCTTGCGGCCGTAGGTGTGGGCGGAGTTGATCAGGCCGTATTCGCGCGCCAGCCGGATGTCGTGCGCGGCCACGTCGTACTCGCCCCAATCCGGCCCGAGGATCGCCATCGCCAACGTCACGCGGCGATCGTCCGAGGCCAGGCGGCCGGTGCGCAGGCGGTGGATCTCCTCGCGCGGAAACGGCTTCTTGTGGTACGGCACTTCGTTGGGCCGCTCCGGCGGCTTCACGGTGCCGCGCGCGAACACGGCGCGGATACCCGACTCCTCCAGCGCGTCGATGGCCACGTCGGTCATCTCGGCATCGCGCAGGATGTGGCACCAGTCGACGATGGTGGTGGTGCCGTTGCGCAGCTGGTTGAGCGAACCGAGCAGGTTGCCCAGGTAGACGTCGCGCACGCCGTAGCGCGTCGCGAGGTTCTTGTGCATGTTGGCGTGGTAGTCGCGGCTGCCCACCCAGTCGCTGCCGATGCCGCGCAGCTGGTATTCCCAGGTGTGGATGTGCGCATTGACCAAGCCGGGCGTGACGATGCGGCCGCGGCCGTCCACCACCTCGGCCGCGTCGACCTGCAGCTTGGGACCGACGGCGAGAATCTTTTCGCCTTCGATCAGGATGTCGGCCTCGTCGAAGTCGCCCACGGCCGGGTCCATGGAAATCACGCAGGCGTTCTGGATCAGGGTTCGGGTCATGTCTCGAAATCAGGTTGGTTGAATGAAGGGGTCATGAAAGCGTCGCAGACGTCGCATGCATCGCAGTCGTCGTGGTTCCGAACAGCCGTTCGCGCACGCGCCGGGTGGCATCCACGGCTTGTTCGTGAACGCCGTCGACGAGCACGCCGCCGCGCTTTCTCACGCGGCCACCGACGATCACGGTGTCGACGTCGCCCACGTTGGCCTGCAGCACGACGTGCGCGGCGGGGTCGCCCAGCGAGGGACTGAAGCGGCCGGCGCGCAGCAGCACCAAGTCGGCCAGACAGCCCGGCGCGATGCGCCCCAGTTCATCGCCCAGCCCCAGCCCGCGCGCCGCGTTCACGGTGGCATAGGCCAGCAGGTCGCGCGGCTGGATGAAGGGTGTGCCCGGGTAGCGCGCGAGCGGCCAGCGCCCGCTCGCGCGCTCGCGTTCGGCCTCCTCGGCCCGCATCAGCAGGAAGGTGAAGCGCATCTGCGAGAACAGGTCGAGCGCCACGCGCGAGGGCACGTCCACGCCGAGGCTGGGCGTCACGCCGGCCCGGTGGGCACGGGCGATCACGCTGGTCGACCGGCCGTCGCCCACCTCGCTCTCGGGCGTGAAGGAAATGCCGCAGCCGTGCTGCGCGAGCAGTGCCAGTTCCTCGTCGAGGATCGGGTTGCAGTGCACGGGCAGCATGTCGGCGCCCAGCAGGCCGGCGCCGTGAAGCTCGTGGATCTGTCCGGCGACGTTCTGGTGAAAGCTCATCGGCAAGCCAAGTTCGCGTGCCAGCGCGATCTCGGAAGCCACCATCTCCAGCCCTGCGAATTCCAGCGAGGCCAGCGCCAGGCCCAGGCGCACGGGCGCATCGGCGCCGCGCCATTCGCGTGCCAGCGCGCGCACCTGCGCCAGGCGCCACACGTGGTCTGCAGCCAGCGTGTCGAAGCGGCCCAGCATGCCGTAGCCGAACAGCACCCGCTGACCGGTGCGGACGTGGGCCTGCAACCCGGCCTCGGCGTGCGCGGGCGTCATCACGTTGTGGCAGAAGTCGAGCACGGCGGTAATGCCGTTGTCGAGCATCTCCACGCCGGTGGCGAAGGTGGCATCGCCCACGTCCTGGGCACCGAAGCGCTCACGCAGCGGGAAGATGTGGCGGTTGTAGTCGCCCATGCCCCACATGCCCGCGCCCAGGCCCTTCAGCGGGCCCTGCCAGAGGTGGGTGTGGGAGTCGATCAGGCCCGGGATCAGGATCATCCCGTGCGCGTCGATGCATTCGGCGCCGGTCACGTCGAGCGCCGGCCCGACGGCCGCGATGCGATGGCCTTCGATGCGCACGTCGACGCCTTCGAGGTCGCCCAGCACCGGGTCCATGCTGAGCACCGTGGCGCCGCGGATCAGCAACGCGGCATCTGACGTGCCGGGTGTACGGAATGCGTTCATGCAGCGAGCTCCTCCGCTTCGATCTCCGCCAGCCGGATGCAGGCCGCGCGGCTCTCGCCGTCGATAGCTTCCAGCTCGGGCATGCGCTGTCGGCAGCCTTCGTCGGCCCAGCGGCAGCGGGTGTGGAAGGCACAGCCCGGCGGTGGCGCCAGCGGGCTGGGCAGTTCGCCGCGCACCTGGAGACGGCGCTCGCGCGAGCGCTCGGCCTGCAGCTGCGGATCGGCCACCAGCGTGGAGGCCACCAGCATGCGCGTGTAGGGATGGCGCGGCGCAGCATGCACGTCCGCCGCCGGCCCGGTCTCCACGAGCCGACCCAGGTAGAGCACGCCGATGCGGTGGCTCACATGGCGCACCACGTCGAGGTTGTGCGCGATGAATAGGTAGCTCAGCCCGAACTCGTGCTGCAGGTCGACCAGCAGGTTGATGACCTGCGCCTGCGTGCTCAGGTCCAGCGCGCTCACCGGCTCGTCGCAGACGATGAGCCGCGGCTGCACCGCCAGTGCCCGCGCGATGGCCACGCGCTGCCGCTGCCCGCCCGACAGCTCGTGCGGATGACGCTGCGCGTGGTAGGCCGCCAGGCCCACGCTGTCGACGATGCGCGCCACCTCGCGGCGGCTGGCCGCCGCATCCATCGGGCGATGCCGGCGGATGGCCTGCTCGATGGTCTCTCCGACCGTCTGGCGCGGATTCAACGACGACATCGGATCCTGGAACACGACCTGCACGTCGCGCCGGTAGTGCAGCGGCGTCCGCGGGCCGAAGGCGGTGACGTCTTCGCCGTCGAAGCGCACACGGCCCGCCGTGGCCGGCGCCAGCCGCAGGATCGCGCGGCCGATCGTGCTCTTGCCCGAGCCGGACTCGCCGACCAGCCCGAAGGTCTGGCCGGCCTCGATGGTGAAGCTCACGTCGCGCACCGCCGAAAGCGTGCGCGCCCGGCCGAACATGCCGTGGCGCAGGTGGAATTCCACCGACAGGTTCTCGACGCTCAGCAGCGGGCCGGTCGTCATGGCAGCACCCTCGCTTCTGCCTGCTGCGCCGCGAGCGCCTCGACGCGGATGCACCGCACGCCGCCTGCCAGCGCCACCGGCGCGGCCGCACAGGCCTCGACCGCGTGCGGGCAACGCGGATGGAAGCGGCAGCCCGCCGGCCAGGCCCAGGCCGGCGGCACGCGGCCCGGGATGGTGGCGAGCGCGGTGCCGGCGCCGCTCCGCGGCATCGCCGCCAGCAACGCCGCGGTGTACGGGTGGCGCGGGTGCGCGAGCACCTCGCGCACCGGGCCCGTTTCGACCATCTGGCCCGCATACATCACGGCGACGCGGTCGCAGGCATCGGCCACCACGCCCAGGTCGTGCGTGATCAGCAAGATCGACATGCCGAGGCGCTGGCGCAGGTCCATCAGCAAGTCCAGCACCTGGGCCTGGATGGTCACGTCGAGCGCGGTGGTCGGCTCGTCGGCGATGAGCAGCTCGGGCTCGCAGGCCAGGGCGCCGGCGATCACCACGCGCTGTGCCATGCCGCCGGAGAACTGGTGCGGGTAGTCGTCGAGGCGCCGTTCGGCGTCGGGCACGCCCACCATCTCGAGCAACGCGACGGCGCGCGCACGCGCCTGCTTCGCATCGAGGGCGCTGTGGGCACGCACCGCGTCAACGAGTTGCCGGCCGACGGTATGCACCGGCGACAGGGCCGCGGCCGCGTCCTGGAACACCATGCCGATGCGGCGTCCGCGCACCTGCCGCGCCAGCGACTCCTTCATGCCCACCAGCTCGGTATGGCCCAGCCGCACCGAGCCCGCCGCCACGCGCGCGGCCGGCGGAAGCAGGCCGATGACGGCGGCCGCGGTGATCGACTTGCCGCAGCCCGATTCGCCCACCAAGCCCAGCACCTCGCCGCGGCGAAGGTGCAGCGACACGTCGCTGAGCAGTTCGGCCTCGCCTTGCGGGCCCTGCAGGCGCACCGTGAGGTGGCTCACCCGCAGCAGCGTGTCGGCCGGCAGCGGTTCCGCGTCGGCGGCGGCTTCGAAGCGCGGCGCGGCGGGCACGGCCGCCGCGCGCCGGGCTACCCTCGGCCCGCCCGGCAGCAGGCTGTCACGAAGCGCATCGCCGAGCAGGTTGAAGGACAGCACCGTCAGCGTGATCGCCACGCCCGGCAGTACCGGCAGAAACGGCTGCTCGCTCTGGAACTGGCGCGCGGTTTCCAGCATCGCGCCCCAGCTCACCTGCGTGCTGTCGGCGCCCACGCCCAGGAAGCTCAACATGGCCTCGATCAGCAGGGCGGTGCCCAACGCGATGGAGCCCTGCACCACCAGCGGCCCGGCCACGTTGGGCAGCACCTGGCGCAGCATGATCGCGAACGGACCGAGCCCCAGCACGCGCGCCGCATCCACGTAGAGCCGTTCGCGCTCGGCCAGCACCACCGCGCGGGTGATGCGCATGAAGCTGACCGAGAAGATCAGACCGACCGCGAGCATCGCGTTGGTCAGCCCCTTGCCGAACACGCCGATCAGGGCCAGCGCCAGCAGCACCGCGGGAATGGACTGCATCACGTCGGCCAGGCGCATCGCGATGCGGTCGAGCCAGCCGCCCAGGTAGCCGGCCGCGAGCCCGATGCCGATGCCGAGCGCGGCGCCGATGGCCACGCTCTCGAGCGACGCCAGCAGCGCGGTGCGGGCACCGAACACCAGGCGCGACAGCGTGTCGCGGCCCAGGTCGTCGGTGCCGAGCCAATAGAGCGCGCTCGGCGCTTCCAGCCGGTGCTTGAGGTCCGGATGGAAGGGGTCGTACGGCGCCACGAGCGGTGCCGCCAGCGCACAGACCACCAGCAGGAGCAGCCAGGCAGCGGGCAGCAGCACGAAGGGCCGTGCCAGCGCCTTCAGCCGCGGCAGCAGTCGGGCGCGGCGCGCGGATTCGTCATTGGCGGCGATGGGCGGGGCGGCCATGGCAGACAGCGTCTCGGCGGGGGCGGTGGTGGTGTTCAATGGATGCGCACCTTGGGATTGATCAGCCCGTAGCCGATGTCGGCCACCAGATTGACCGCCAGCACGATGAGTGCGATGACGACGACGGCGCCCTGCAGCATGGGGAAGTCCCCGCGCACGACACTGTCGATCAGCAGCGTGCCGAGCGCGGGCACCGCGAAGATCCGCTCGATCGCGATGCTCGCGCCGACCAGCACCGACATCTGGATCGCGATCACGCTGAGCACCGGCACCATCGCATTGCGGATGGCGTAGCGCCAGACGATGGCGTGCGGCGACAGCCCGCGCGCTCGCAGCGCATGCACGTAGGCCGACTGCAGCACCTCGATCATCGCGCTGCGCATCTGGCGCGCGATCACCGCCGCGGTGTGCACGCTCAGCGCCACGGCCGGCAGCACCAGGCCGCGTGCCCACTGCAACGGGCTGTCGGAAAAAGGCGTGTAGCCCACCACGTCGAACCACTGCAGTTCCACCGCGAAGGCCAGCGACAGCAGCAGTGCCAGCCAGATGCTGGGCACCGCCAGCCCCAGCGAGGCCAGCAGGGTCAGCGCCCGGTCGGCCCAGGAGCCGTGGCGCACCGCGGCAGCGATGCCCAGCGGCAGGCCGAGCAGCAGCGCGAGCAGCATGCCGGCCAGCGCGAGCGAGAGGGTCACGCCCACCGCGTCGGCCATCGACGACGCGACCGGCAGGCTGGTGTAGAGCGATTGGCCCAGGTCGCCGCGCAGCGCGCCGGCGATCCAGGCCAGGAACTGCTCGGCGAGCGGACGATCGAGCCCCAGGCCGCGCGCGTACTCGGCCCGGTCGGCCACAGAAGCGCCCGGGCCCAGGATCTGGCTGACCGGGTCGGTCGACGTCAGCCGCGTCAGCACGAAGGTGAAGAGCGAGACCGCGAACAGGATCGGCAGCACCGCCGCCAGCCGCGCGAGGACCAGTTGCCTCATGCGCTCACCGCCCGGTCCGCCTGGCCCGCCTGGTCCGCTTGCGCCGCATGCGCCGGCCCGAGCACGCGTTCGCGCACCCGCCGGGTCGCGGCCGCCGCCTCTGCCGGGTCGAGATCGAGCAGCCGGCCATGCCGCTTGCGCACGCGGCCGTCGACGAGCACCGTGTCGACGTCGGCCGCGCAGCTCTGCAGCGCCACGTGCGCCGCGGGGTCGCCCAGCGACATGCCGTACGGGCCGGTGCGCAGCAGCACCAGGTCGGCGCGCAGGCCGGGCGCGATGCGGCCGATCTCGTCGCCCAGGCCGAGCGCGCGGGCGGCGTTGACGGTGGTGTACTGCAGCATGTGGCGCGGCTGTGCATGCGGCGTGCCGGGGCGGCGCGCCAGCGGCCAGCGGCCGGCGATGCGCTCGACCGTGGCTTCTTCGTTGCGCAGCACCTGGAAGGTCAGGCGCATCTGGGCGAAGAGGTCCAGCGCCACGCGGGACGGAATGTCCACGCCCAGGCTAGGCGTCACGCCGGCGCGGTGCGCTCGGCTGATGATGCTCATCGGCCGGCCGCCGCCGAACTCGCCCTCGACCGTGAACGAGATGCCGCAGCCGTGCGCCGCGAGCAGCGACAGTTCGTGGTCGGTCGCCACGTTGGCATGCACCGGCAACAGGTCGCCGCGGAGCAGGCCGGCCTCGTGCAGCGCGAAGATCTGGCCGGGCGGGTTCTGGTGAAAGCTCATCGGCAGCCCCAGTTCGCGGCCCAGCTCGATCTCGGTGCGCACCAGGTCCAGCCCGGCGTATTCGAGCGAGCCCAGCGCGATGCCCAGGCGCAGCAGCCCGCCCGGCTCCATGCCGCCGGCCAGGTCGCGGATCTGCGCCAGGCGCCAGCCATGCTCGGCCGCCAGCGTGTCGAAGGCGCCGAGCATGCCGTAGTCGAACAGGATGCGCTGGCCGGTGCGGCGGTGCGCCGCGATCGACTGCTCCGCATGGGCCGGCGTCATCACGTTGTGGCAGAAGTCCAGCACCGTGGTGATGCCGTTGTCGAGCATCTCGACGCCGCACGCGAAGGTGGCCTCGTGCATGTCGAGCGCCGAGAACTTCTCGCGCAGCGGAAACACGTGCCGGCTGTAGTCGGCCGCGCCCCACAGGCCCGCGCCCAGGCCCTTGAGCGGCGCCTGCCACATGTGGGTGTGCGAATCGATGAGGCCGGGGATGAGGATCATGCCCTCGGCATCGATGCGCTCGGCGCCGGCCGGCGCTTCGAGCGCGGGGCCGACGGCGGCGATGCGCGCGCCCTGCACCAGCACGTCGCCGCGAGCGAGGTCGCCGACCTGCGGGTCCATGCTGACGATGGTGGCGCCCTCGATCAGGAGGCTGGTGCCGGTGCCGTGGCCGGTGTAGTCGAAGGAGGCGGTCATGCGGCCTTCCTTCTTCAGCGGGCGAGTTGCACGTCGGTGTAGCGGAACACCGCCACGTCGCCGATGGTGGACACCACCTTCGAGATCTTCTTGGGGTTGTAGGCCCAGTAGGCGGCGTAGTCGAAGAAGCCGCAGTCCAGCGCCTCGTCGTTCACCACCTTGAGCATCTTCTGCCAGGCGGCGTTCTGGGCCTTCGGATCGTCGGCGGCCAGCGCTTCCTTCACGGCGGCCTCCACGCCGGGGAACGAGGTCCCGAGCGGATTGCCGGCGCCGTTGGTGGCGAAGTGATAGAGGTAGTAGTCGTAGGGGCCGGTGTCCTGCGAGTCGGTCAGGATGGCGGCGGCGTACTTGCCGCTGCGGAAGGTGCTGAAGAACTGGCCGAAGGTCATCAGGTCGAGCTTGACCTCGATGCCGATCTGCGCCATCTGGCTCTTGAACAGCTCGGCGATGGTGCGCTGGTTGTCGAAGCTCGCGAGGGTGATCTGCGGCTTGGGGTTGCCCAGCTCGGCCATGAGCTGCTTCGCCTTCGCGAGGTCGTAGGGGTAGCCCTTGATCGACGCGTCGTAGCCCGGAACGCCCTGTCGCACGCGCTGCGTGTGGATCTTGCCGCGGCCGCCGAGCTGGGCGTCGATGTAGTCCTGCGGGTTCATCGCATGGCACACCGCCTGGCGCAGCTTGGTGCTGTTGAAGGTCTTGGCCGTGTCCATCATCTGCAGGTGCCAGAGCACCGAGGGGAACCAGCTCACCTTCATGTTCTCGCGCTCGGCCCGGGTGGCGATGGAGGCGTTGGTCCACACGATATCGACCTGGCCGGTGCGCAATGCGTTGTAGAGGCTGTCGGGGTCGTTGATGTAGGTCACTTCGATGCGGGCCACGCCGACCTTGTCGGGTGCGTAGTAGCCGTCGTAGTAGCTCACCACTTGGCGCAGGCCCTTGACCACGTCCTTGGCCTCGAGCTTCCACGGCCCGGTGCCGACAGGCGCGGTCTTCCAGCTGCCGCTTTCCAACGCCTTGGGCGAGACCATGAAAGCGCCGCGGCGCGCGAGGTTGGGCAGCAGGTTGGGCGACGGCCGCTTGAGCAGCACGTCGACCTGCGTGGGCGAAACGGCGACGAACTTGTCCACGCCGTCCATCACGCCGCGCCATTGGCCGGGCGTGTCGCGCACGCGTTCGAGGTTCTTCACCACCGCGGCGGCATCGAAGGGCGTGCCGTCGTGGAAGGTGACGCCCTGGCGCAGCGTGATCTCGACCTTGGTCGGGCTCTCCTTCCAGGCCGTGGCCAGCCGCGGCACGATCGTCACGCCGTCGGGCGCCATCTCGGCCAGGCCTTCGTAGACCAGCGAGGTGTAGGTGCTGTTGGCCTTGGTGAGCGTCTCCCAGTCGTCCAGCTGCTGGTTGGTGCCGAATCGCAAGGTGCCGCTGGGCGCGGCGGCCGCGACGCCGAGGCCGCAGGCCAGGCCCATCGCGATGACGAGATGCAGGGTGCGCGTGCGCAGGCTCATCGTTTTTCCTCGCGGCCCCGTGGGGAGGGCCTGTTGTTGCTCTATGTCGGCATGTTGACAGTTTCCTTATCGGGCATAAACATCTCGACTGAGAAAAATCACTTTCGAGATTGGAAAGAGTTTGGACCGACTGACCTGCATGGCCGTGTTCCGGAAGGTGGTGGAGCGCCACAGCTTCAGCGATGCGGCAGAAGAGCTCGCGATGTCCGCGGGCTCGGTGAGCAAATACGTCGCGGCGCTCGAAACCCACGTGGGCACGCCGCTGCTGGCGCGCACCACGCGGCGCATCAGCCTCACCGAGGCGGGCCGCACCTACTACGCGAGCTGCATCCGCATCCTCGACGACATCGAGGAAGCCGAGAAGACCGCCGGCCAGCTGCACCCGACGCCGCGCGGCCTGCTGAAGGCGCGGGCGCCGGTGTCGCTGGGGTCGGCCCACCTGGGGCGCAGCATCGCGGACTTTCTGGCGCGCTTCCCGGAGGTCAAGCTGGAGCTGACGCTCAACGACTACTTCGTCGACCCGGCCGAGGCCGGCTTCGACGTGTCGATCCTCATCGCCGGCAACGACCGCGAACCGATGCGCGGCGCGCGGCCCATCGGCCGCATGGCGCGCGCGATGGTGGCCTCACCTGCCTACCTGGCGCGGCACGGCGAGCCGGCGACGCCGCAAGAACTCAAGCGGCACAACTGCATGGTCTACAACCGCGGGCAGCTGCCGGACGAATGGCACGTCACCGCCGCCAGCGGGGACCGCACGGTGCGTGTGGCTGGAAACTGCCGCTGCAACAACAGCCTGGTGCTGCGCGAGTCGCTGCTCGAAGGCGCTGGCATCGGACTGCTGCCCACCTTCCTGGTGGCGGACGACATCGCCGCGGGCAACCTTCGAGCGGTGCTGCCGGAGTGGACACCCGAGTCGCGCACGCTTTACGCGGTGTTCCCGCAGCCGCGGCAGCCGTCGGCCAAGGTGCGCGAGTTCGTCGACTTTCTGGCGCACAGTTTTGCGGTGGACAGTCAGTGGCGGTTGGCGTTCGAGCAGGATGAGTGATGTGCGTGATGTGCGTGATGTGCGTGATGTGCGTGATGTGTGCTGAGTGCTGTGCGTGTTGAGTGCGTGCGCGCCGCCGAAGGCGGTCTGCGGCCCGGGCTCCTGCTGGGGCGGTCGGCGCTTTGCGCC
>NZ_LYVO01000067.1 GCF_001984055.1 Variovorax sp. KK3 | reverse complement strand
GGGATGATGCAGCAGGTGAGGGGGGAGTGGAGGGGTTGTTACGGTAGGAAACGGTTGCGGTGAAGTGCGCTTGTTGGCGATCGTTCGGAACTCGGTTGCCGTTTTCGTTTTTGCGGCTGTCCGTCGCACACCCCCTAAGATCTGTCCCCCTGGCATTGCCCTTCTCCAGGTCACAGCTTTCTATGAAGTTTCCTCAGCTGCCCGCGTGTGAGTCGCTCACGGTCGAGTTCAAGAGCGACCGTAAGCGCCTTTCAGACAGTGAACTCGTCGAAGCAGTCGTATGCTTGGCAAATGCCGAAGGCGGTGAGGTTTGGTTAGGCGTGGAGGACGACGGGACTGCCACGGGCCTGCACGCTGAGCATATTCAACTGAGCGGCCTGGGTGGACTGTTGGCTGCGCGCACGTCGCCATCGGTGGCGGTCACCGTAACGCCAGTAAATCTGAACGGGACGCACGTCGCGTGCATCGGTGTGTCCAAGTCCACCACCGAAGTGGCGACGAGCGGGGGTGTGTACGTGCGCCGCCGGCTCAAACACGACGGGTCTCCTGAATGCGCGCCGATGCTCCCGCATGAACGATTCAGCCGCGCTGCACACTTCGGATTGGCCGATGCTTCGGCGCAGCCCGTGGCCGGTGCGACGCTCGCTGATCTCGATCCGTTGGAGCGCGAACGCCTGCGACAGAGCGTGCAGCAATACGGCGGAGACCGTGTCCTGTTGGAGCTCGACGACGAAGCACTCGACGGCGCCTTGGGCTTTACCACGCGCACAGGCGACGGTGCGCGCGTGCCGACGCTCTCCGGACTGCTAATCATCGGCCGCGAGCCTATGCTGCGAGAACTAGTGCCGACGCACGAATTTGCCTTTCAGGTGTTGTCGGGCGAGGCGGTCAGCTTCAACGAGTTCCGCCGCTTTCCATTGCTGAAGGCGCTGGACTGGTTGGAAACAAACTTCCGTCCCTATAACCCCGAGCGGGAAATTGAAGTTGGCCTGTTTCGTGTGCCGGTGCCGCTCGTAGATCTGGGTGCGTTCCGTGAGGGCTTGGCCAATGCGCTGGTTCACCGTGATTACCACCGCTTGGGGGCTGTGCACATGCGACTGGACGACGAAGGCTTGACCATCAGCAATCCCGGCGGTCTGGTGGACGGTGTCACCTTGGCCAATCTCTTGACTACCGAACCGCGCCCGCGCAACCGGGCGCTGGCTGATGCGATGAAGCGCATTGGCGTGGTGGAGCGGTCAGGTCGTGGCGTCGACAAGATCTACCGCGGCATGCTGCGCTTTGGTCGGCCGGAGCCGGATTACAGGCGCACCGACGCACAGAGCGTCGTGCTTCGTCTGGCCACAGTGGGCGCAGACGAGCCGTTCCTCAGATTGGTAGTCGAGGAAGAACGCCGTCGTGGAAGGGATTTGCCCATAGACAGTCTGATAGCGCTTGCCGCATTGCGCGAGCTGAAGCGGCTCAGCGTAGAGGAACTGTCGCGCCATATCCAGCGCGACCCCTCGCAAGCCAAGCGCACGCTGGAAGCATTGCTTGAAGCTGGCTTGGTTCAGGCTCACGGCGCAAGCAAGGGGCGTACGTACATGCTCGCTCCTGGGGTCTATCGTGCTGATGGCAACAAGGCGGCGTACACGCGACAGGCGGGGTTCAGTGCGCTGCAACATGAGCAGTTGGTCCTTAACTACGCACGGCAGCACGGAAGCATCAAGCGCAGCGAAGTGATCGAGCTGTGCCGTCTGTCAGAGCTACAGGCGCGTGCTCTGCTTAGGCGCATGAAATCATCAGGTCAGCTGGTGCAGCACGGTGAACGGCGCGGTGCGCACTACACGGTGGCTGTGACGAGCGCGTGAGGTATGGACACTTATGGACGGTTATGGACACTTATGGACGCGGGACGAGACGACAAGTCTTGGAAAATCAAGCACTTAGCGGCACTACGGCGATAGATATGAACTCGGCAAATCGGCGACGTCGGCTGTTGCTCGTCAAACCGCTTCCCGCCCGAGAAAATCACCGATATCACGATTGACCCGCTGCAAGTGGGTAATCCAGATCCCGTGCGGCGCGTCGTCATACACCTCGAGCGTCACATGCGGCAACCCCGCTGCAAGCCGCTCGCCGGTGATGGCCAACGGCGCCTGCACATCCAGCGCGCCATGCAGGATCAGCACCGGCCGATCGACCGCAGCAAGGTCTTCGCGAAGATCGGCATCGACCAGCGCCCGAAAGCATTTGATCGCCACGATGGGCGCGATGTCCAGGAGCTGACGCGTGAAGTGCTCCTTCAACGGCGCCGAGGTCGAGGCGTTGAAGAAGCCCTCTTGCATCTCGTAAGCCCACTGCGGAAAGTCGGCGGCGTACCGCGACAGCGTCTCGTCGAAGAAGGCCCGAGGCGCGCCGAACGCGTTGTCGTCCTTCAACAGCAGGCAGGGCGCCACTGGCCCGAGCATCACGATCTTGCGGATGCGCTTGCAGGCGTGGCGCGCGGCATGGCGGATGGTCTCGGCCGCACCCATCGAATGCGCAACGATCACCACGTCGCGCAGGTCCAGGCCTTCGATCACGGCCTGCAGGTCGTCCGCGAGCGTGTCGAGGTCGTAGCCGCCCGGCGGCACGTCGGACTTGCCATGGCCTCGTCGATCGAAGAACACGCAGCGGTATCCCCGCTCCGCGAAATGAGCGACTTGGTATTCCCACATCTGGCCATGCAGCGCCCAGCTCGCGACGAACAACAGCGGCGGGCCTTCGCCGAACTCGCCGTAGTGCAGGCGGGTGCCGTCCTTCGTGACGATGTATGGCCGGCGATGTGTCGGCTGAAATGGAGGGGGCGCGTCTCGCTCGGGCGTGATGGTCATGCGTGCTCCTTTGGCGTCGATGGATCGGAACGGGCAAGGTATGCGGTCGGTCGACGACAGTCGATGACCTGCCAGGTCATGCCCTGGCGGCCCGCGGCGACAGCGCGCCGTGCTGCCGTCGTTCGCCGGCAATGACTGCCGAGGTGATGGCGTCGCGGCTTCGGATCAACAGAATGAAAAGCCTGACAACCGAAGGAACAGGCTCATGAAGATCACCAGCTACTACCCCGTGTTGATGACCGACAAGGTGCGCGAGACATCTGCGTTCTATCAACAGCACTTCGGCTTTGTGCCGCTATTCACCGCGGATTGGTATGTGCATCTGCAGATGCAGTCGGATGAGTCGGTGAATCTGGCGATTCTGGATGGGGGGCACGAGACCGTTCCGAAGGCCGCGCGGGGCGGCGCTGCGTCGGGCGTGCTCATCAACTTCGAGGTTGAGGATGTCGATGCCGTCTACGAGCAGGTGCAAGCCGCGGGCCTGCAGATATTGCTGCAGCTGCGCGACGAGGCCTTCGGGCAAAGGCACTTCATCACGAGTGACCCGAATGGGGTATTGATCGATGTGATCAAGCCGATTTCGCCGGTGGGGGAGTATGTGGGGAGCTATGAGGAGGCGGCGTTGCCGGTGGGGTAAGCGGCTTGGGCTATTGGACCCAGGAGGGGTGCGTGGTGAATGGCAGGGGGCGGGGTCTATGGTCTGCCTCGCTCTGTGGAGCGTGAGCGGCTGTGTCGCACAGGCTGTGTGATTTGAACGAGGCTTTGTCCCAGGCGACCGAGAGCGCCCTTGCGACTTCGGTGAGGCATTGGCGCCAGCCTGATGGTGTGATCTCGCTCACCTCTATGCCCGCTTCGGGCATGCCTGTGTAGGGGTCGAAGACGACGCGTATGAATGCTTCGATGTAGCCGGCGTGGAAAAGTTTGCTGACGGCGAGGAGGTTGTGGTTGCCAGTTAGGACATTGGGCCAGGGGCCTTCTGCAATCTGTTTAAGCAATGTGCGCTCGAATGAGCGCAGTTCTGAATTATTAGGCGTCGGTGGTTTGTCTTTCACCGGGCAATCGTCGAGCGCAGGCGACGCCATGTCCACGGACTAGAGTACCCATTTCAGTGTGGTAGGCGACATCGTTTGCCTATGTAGGGGTGGCAGCACCTCTGCCAAGCGGTGCGAAGGGCGGCATAGCAGCGAGGGCTGCCGCCCGCGAGCTGCTGACTTACTCACGCTGATGGACCAAAAACGCTCGGTCGGTCGTCTGATCAGCCAGAAGGTTCGGTCAAATTTGTCCGCCAACACCTTTGAATTTTTCGACAAAGGCGGCGATCTTCTGGAAGACGGCCTGCTTCTTTGTCTTGAACTGTGGGTTCAAAGGGCTCATCTTGGGCAGAACCGCGTTGAGCTCGGTGCCGTGCTCGCTGGCGAACTCGCGCTTCAGCGAAGTGGTGATGTAGCGCCTCGCGGCCTCGGCGATGAGGCCTTCCGTCGCGATCAGCTCCTGCGCTTCTTGCCGCTGCTCCGCCTGGGCGAACTTGAAGAACGCGTCGATCACACTGGCTTTGTCGCCGAGTTGGTCTAGGTCGGTCTGGTTGATGAAGTCGACCAGCAAGGTCTCCTTGGCTCGGTTGCCGAGGCTCGCACGGATCACGCGCCGTACCTCATCCACCAGCTCAGACTTGTTCTTGATCTTCTTGTTGTGCTCGAAAATTATTTCGAGGATGTAGTCCAGGTTGATTTCCTGCGACTTCAGCAGATCCACCTCAAAGACCACGTCATCCCAGTCGATGGTGGACTTCTCTTTTTCTGCACCAGCCTTCTCTCGACGTAGCCAGTCGCGCACGTCGTTGTAAGTGGACCGATAGTCTTGGATCTTTCGCTCCGCAGGAAGAGTGACTTCTTGCAGCGCAGTCAGATCTTCCTCGCTTAAGTAGTGCTTGGCCTTGAAGGCCTCGACTGCTGCCGTGTCAGCGGTATCAATGCTCTGCAGCTCTTTCAGGCTGGCGAACTCGTCGTAGTTCTGCAGGACGTTCTCGACACGCAGATATTCGCCGAATAGCTTGACGAAGGCCTTCTTATCGGACTCCTTTTCGATGGCTGCGGGGTCCGGAAAGCGCGCTTCTAGTTCATGCACCACATCCTTGAAGCCTCGCCGCGCTTCACCAGTGGTTGCATCGGTGAAGCCCTCCAGGTACTCTGTGTAGCTCTTTTCCAAGACCACGTTCTTGGTGTTCTTGTCACCGAACAGGGTGATGGCGTCGACGGTCGCCTGCTCCAGGTCGCGGAAGGTGACGATGTTGCCAAAGGTCTTGGTGGCGTCGAAGATGCGGTTGGTGCGCGAGTAGGCCTGCATCAGCCCGTGGAAGCGCAGGTTCTTGTCGACAAACAGCGTGTTGAGCGTGGGGGCATCAAAGCCGGTCAGAAACATGCCCACCACAATGAGCAGATCGATCTCCTTGGCCTTAACCTGCTTGGCCAGGTCCCGGTAGTAATTCTGGAAGCCGTTGCTGTCCACGCTGAAGTTGGTCTTGAACAGCGCGTTGTAGTCGGCGATGGCTGCGCTCAAGGCCTCCTTGGCGCTGAGGTTCATAGCCGACACATCAAAGCTCTCGTCCTGGATGTCCCCGATCGCATCCTGCTCTTCGTTGGCCGCGAACGAGAAGATGGTGGCCACTTTCAGCGGCTTGTCGCTGCCTTTCTGTAGCTCCTTGAAGCTCTCGTAGTACAGCTTGGCAGCGTCCACGCTGCTGACTGCAAACATGGCATTGAAGCCCTTGTTGCCCGCGTGGAGGCGGTGGGTCTTTTGCCGGAAGTTGTTCAGGATGTACTGGGTGACCTCGCGGATGCGATCCGGGTGTAGCAGGGCTTGCCTGTTCTCGGCCGCACTCAGCCTCTTCTCGTCCTTCTCGGTCTCGATGGCCTTGAACTGCGGGCGCACATCGTTGTAGTCCACCTTGAACTTCAAGACCTTCTCGTCCCGGATCGCATCGGTTATTACGTAAGAGTGCAGTTCACGGCCAAACACGCTGGCCGTGGTCTCGGCTCCCAAGGCGTTTTCCGGAAAGATGGGCGTGCCGGTGAAGCCAAACTGGCAGAACTTCTTGAACTTCCTCTTAAGGTTCTTTTGTGCTTCACCAAACTGGCTTCTATGGCACTCATCGAAAATGAATACAACCTGCTTGCCGTAGATGGGAAAGTCCGCGTCGCTTTTCATCAGGTTATTTAGCTTCTGGATGGTGGTGACGACGATCTTGTTGTCGTCCTTCTCCAGGTTTCGCTTGAGGCCCGCCGTGCTGTCGGAGCCGTTGACGCTGTCCGGCGAGAACCGCTGGTACTCCTTCATGGTCTGGTAGTCCAGATCCTTTCGGTCCACCACGAAAAGCACCTTGTCGATGAAGTCCAGCTCCGTGGCCAAGCGCGCAGCCTTGAAGCTGGTCAGCGTCTTGCCTGAGCCCGTGGTGTGCCAGATGAAGCCGCCGCTTTCGGTGTTACTCCAGTTCTTGGCCTGACGGCTGCTCTTGATCTTCCACAGGATGCGTTCCGTGGCGGCGATCTGGTACGGGCGCATCACCAGCAGCGTGTTGCTGACGTCGAACACCGAGTAGTGCAGCAGCACGTTGAGCAGCGTTTGCTTCTGGAAGAAGGTGGCCGTAAAGTCCTTCAGGTCCTTGATCAGCGTGTTGTCCGCCTTCGCCCAGTTCATGGTGAAGTCGAAGCTGTTCTTGTTACGCTGCGTGGTATTGGCGAAGTAGCGGCTGTCGGTGCCGTTAGAGATCACGAACAGCTGCACGAACTTGAACAATGACTGATCGCTGTTGAAGCTCTCCTTGCTGTAGCGGTGCACCTGGTTGAAAGCTTCGCGGATGGCCACGCCGCGTTTTTTCACTTCCACCTGTACCAGCGGCAGCCCGTTCACCAAGATGGTCACGTCATAGCGGTTGGCGTGCGTGCCCGTCTGCTCGAACTGCTTGATCACCTGCACCTTGTTGCGGCTGATGTTTTTCTTGTCCAGTAGGTAAATGTTCTGAATGCGCCCGTCGTCAAAGACGAAGTCGTGGATGTAGTCGTCGTGGATCTTGCGGGTCTTCTCGACGATGCCATCGCTGGGCTTGTCCAACCAGCTCTCAACAAAGCGCTGCCATTCAAGGTTCGCGAACTGCACGTTGTTGAGCGCTTGTAGCTGCATGCGCACGTTATCTAGCAAGGCGGCAGTCGTCTTGATAGGCGAGGCGAACTCGTAGCCCTGGTTGACCAGATCCTGGATTAGCTCGCGCTCCAGATCACTTTCGCTCTGGTAGCTCTCGGTGACCTTCCAGTCCCGGATGTATTGATCCAGAACGATGAAGTTCTTGGACTCGGCAATCGCTTTGTAGTTGTTCATTGGTCAGGCGCCCTCTGGCTGCCAAAAGGCATGCTTGAACTTCAGATGATCCAACAGCAGCTTGACCGCCGCACCCTCAGCCGGTGTGGGCTGCGCGACGGCTTCATTGGAGAGGGTGCTGTGGCTGGTGAAGTGGATGATGCGGCTGTAGTACAGCTGCTTGTCATCCGGCAGAAGCTCCGACCACCTCGGGTAACCCAAGAAGCTGGCCGTCTTCTCGTAGAGATTGCGCAGCAACGTGAAGTGAAAGCGCTCGATCTTGCCGTCGGTAAAGGCCTGCTCAATGGTCTGCAGCAGGTGCAGATGATAGGAAAAACTCTTGTTGGAGTCGCCGTATTTCTCAGTGAGCGCGTAGCTGCCATCTGCAAAACGCTCGAGCATGTAGCAGACCTTATTATTGAGCTCATTGAACAGCAAGTTATAGAACAGCGGACTATGTGTGGCGATGATGAATTTTAGGTCGGAATTACTAGATTTGATCAGTCCAGCCAAATTAACCGCTACTTCGATGAGGTGGTTGTCGTCCAACGAGCTCACTGGGTCATCAATAAAAACGTATTTAATCTCATCAAATTGCCGAGTTTCACGACTCTCCGGCTCTGCGACATTGAGCACCGCAACGACTTGATCTAGAAGCGCATAAAAGACACTCCAGATGAAATTGCTTTCTTCCCCTTTGGAAATCTTTATTTTTCCTGAAAGCTCGTTGTCGCCGCGTTCAAGTGAAAAACTGACACTCGAAAAATCTTCGCTGAAATGCGGAGTCAGCTTGTCACTTGTGTAGCGCTGGAAGTACTTAATGATGTTCCCGTCTTGCCCCAAATCTTTAAGCAATGCGAGCAACCAATCCGTATAGGAGTTCGGCTGAATCCTCAGCTCAGGCTCGTCGCTGGGCGTCAAGCCATTCACCCAATAAAACAAGTCTTCCGTAAATGCGTTGTAGTAGAGGATCTTGTTGCGGGAAGCCTCGACTTGATTAGCGCCCCCATCGTCATTTGGGTTAGGGGCCAGCGCCTTCTTAAACTCACGTGAGAGACGCGTCTTGCCCGTGCCATTGAAGGCATAGATAAGCTGAACCTTTGGAGGCGGTTTTGTCTCTTCTACTATTTTCGTCGTTTCTGGTACAGTTCTCTGAACCGTCTTCGCTTTACTCAGCTGTTCCGCGATATCCTTGAGCATTTGGCCCATCTTACGCCTCTGTCTCTTTTGCGTTGGGAAAGCTAAAAAGCAATTTGCGGTAATACTCGTACTGCTCTTGGCGCAACTCGAGTTCGTGGAGCAAGCCTTCGGTAACAGAGTTAGTCACGGTGTCGAACTTGTCGAGGATAGCGACGATTCTGGCTTGCTCGGTCAGTGACTGCTCGGGATTGTCAGGAAAAGGGACCGGTATCTCAACCCTGGAGATGCCATCGACCAATAACCTTTTCACTTTTCCGCGCGAAACACGCTTTGCTTTCTGGTCTATGAATGCATTGGTCTGCATGGCGTAGGCAATGAACTTGGGGTTCATGGCATGACGAAATGCGTAGCTGTCGTCATGGATGGCTACACTGTTTTTGCCGATCCAGGCAACAGCTTTACCAACATCTTCAACAGTCTCTCCGACACCCGTCATGATGACGTCACCAGTTAACGCGTAGCGCAGAGACTTTTCCATGTCGAGCCGAACTTTGGAAAAGGCGCGATCGGTCCACGCACCGTACCGGGTGTAGATCTCGCCGTAATGGATCACATCGATGCCATCGTCGACGAAATCGGCTTTTGTGAAACGCTTACCCCGAATGAATTCACCGATCTCACCGAGCTGCCTCCACGCGACCCCGCCATGTGGAAAACTCAACAACCAATCTCGATAGTGATCATACTGTTTTTTTCGAGCGTTCAGTTCGGCGTTCAGTTCGGCAGTCAGTTCGCCGGTCAGTTCGGTGAAGGCGTCCAAGATGCGAACGATTTCAGCTTGAATTCCGAGCGATTTTTCTGGGTTATCTGGGCAGGGTATGGGGATTTTTAGCTTCTCAACGGCAGCTATCGACAAGCGCGGAATACTTGCCCTACGAACCTGGGAAGAAATCTCGTGTTGCTTCGTTTGGAGAAAGTGATACAGGTACTTACTATTGAGGGAATTGCTTCCCGGAAAAAAATATACGTCGTCTGCCGCCCAGAAAGCAGCTTTGCTAAAATCAATGTCGCCTGCAGCGCCAGCAACAACTATAAAAGTCGACCCTGCTGGAGCATTGCTCTCATGGTAGTAACCGAGCGGCTTAGTGCTATTTTGATAGACGGCATAACTGCCCACTTCCTCTAATTGACTTTTGACAAGTCTTTTTCCGCGCTTCGGCGTGATCAATTTGCCTAACTCGAAACACTCGGCTGCAACCCCGTTCAAAAGTTTCTCTAAGAAGTTCGCGACACTCATGCCTCCAGCTCCCGGCCTTCAATCTCTGCAACGATGGCATCAATGTCCTTGCGCAACCGGTCGATTTTGGTCACGGTGGTTTTCAGGCTTGCATTGAGTTCGACAATGTCCGCCGCCTCGCGGGTATCCTTGGTTTCGACATAACTGCTGACCGACAGGTTGTAGTCGTTGGCTGCCACAAGTTCCAAGGACACGGACTTGGCAAAGTTGTCGATATTCGCCTTGCTGTCGAACACCGCCATGATTTGCTCGATGTGCGAATCCTGCAGCGCGTTGTTATTGGGTTCCTTTTTGAACAACCCGCTGGCGTCGATGAACTGGGTACTGGTATCTTGCTTGTTCTTTGCCAAGACCAAGATCGTCACGGCTATGGTGGTGCCAAAGAACAGATTCGGCGCGAGCGAAATCACGCTCTCCACATAGTTGTTGTCCACCAGATACTGACGAATCTTCTGCTCGGCCCCGCCCCGGTAGAAGATGCCAGGGAAACACACAATGGCCGCTCGCCCCTTGGCCGAGAGGTAGTTCAGCGCGTGCAGCACAAAGGCAAAGTCGGCCTTGGATTTCGGGGCTAGCACGCCAGCCGGAGCAAAGCGCTCATCGTTGATCAGCGTAGGATCGTCGCTGCCGATCCACTTCACCGAATACGGCGGGTTTGAGACGATGGCGTCGAAGGGCCGGTCGTCGGCAAAGTGCGGCTCTTCAAGCGTGTTTCCCAGCTGGATGTGGAACTTGTCGTAGTTCACGTTGTGCAAGAACATGTTCATCCGCGCTAGGTTGTACGTGGTGTGGTTGATTTCTTGCCCAAAGAAGCCGTCTTCAATTAAGTGCTGGTCGAAGTGTTTCTTGGCTTGCAGCAGCAGCGAACCTGAGCCGCAGGCGGGGTCGTAGATCTTGTTGATGCTGGTCTGGGCGTGCATCGCCAGCTGCGCGATCAGCTTGGAAACCTGCTGCGGCGTGAAGAACTCGCCGCCTGACTTGCCAGCGTTGGCGGCGTAGTTGGAGATCAGAAACTCGTATGCGTCGCCGAACAGGTCGATGTGGCTGGCATCGAAGCCACCGAAGTCCAGCTCCGCCACTCCCTTTAGCACTTTGGCCAGACGTTCGTTCTTGTCTTTGACGGTGTTGCCCAGTCGATTGCTGGTGGTGTCGAAGTCAGCAAACAGGCCCTTGATGTCCAGCTCCGACGGGTAGCCGCTGGCCGAGGCCTCGATGGCCTTGAAGATGTTTGCCAGGTCTGTGTTCAGACTCTCGTTGGTGTTGGCGTTGGCTGCGACGTTGACGAACAGCTGGCTGGGGTAGATGAAGTAGCCCTTGGTCTTGATGGCGTCGTCTTTGGCCGCCTCTATGTTCTCGTCATCATCCGCCATGGCGGCGTACTCCACGTTGGCGTCACCACCAGTGATGTAGTCGATGAAGTTCTCGCTGATGAAGCGATAGAACAAGGTGCCAAGCACATATTGCTTGAAATCCCAGCCGTCGACGGCTCCGCGCACGTAATTGGCGATGTCCCAAATCTTCCGCTGTAGTGCGGCACGTTGTTGAGTGCTTGTCATGTTTCCTTAAGGAAGGCCTAGCAAATGGGAGACCGTGGAGTTGTGAGTTGTGGTGCTAACGCTACTGTCGGCGGTTGGCTTATGGCGCCAGTCTGAGCAGTGAAGGCGCTCCCTCTCTAAATGCCAAAAGCTTGCTGCAGGCCGCACGGGCGAAGCCCATCTTTGGTCAGATTATCAGCGCTGTGGCCCCCAATCCGGCGGTGCGTGCTAGCCAAGGGCTGGCACGCTGAACCCAGCCGTTGGCGGCAATTCAACGAGCCTTATGCACGATCGAGAACGGCAAGGCCTCGCTGACTCGGGCGACCGGTTCTGAAGTCCGCGGTCGTTGGGCGGGCCAGGCAAGACCGACAGCAACCAGTCCATTGGCGGTCATGCAGAACAACCGCACTGTGGCAGCGCTATCCTTGCACCGCCCTAGTCGCGACGCAGGTGAACAGGAGGAGAACATTGCGGTCGACAGTAATCAAGCGTGCTTTGAAAGTAATTTTGTAGAGCCATGCATGCGCAGTGCAAGCGCCCCATCGAACGTTGTGATGCAACAGAGGAGGAATATTTGATGAGCGAGATCGCCGAGCAAATCGCACTCATCGCTGCCCTGCTAGCTACCAGCTTCGTCGGACCCGCCGTGGCAATCGGTTTTCTCATCGTGCGCAAACGACGCGCCAGGGCGAGACGCAGGTCGCCTGTTGCGATCGACCTGCTACGCAGCCCAGGACACACGCTGCGGGAGCAACTCGACGACATGGGGATCGACGTGTTGTCTGATGTTTTTCTCTTGATGTTCGTGCCCTTGTTGGCGCTTGCCATCTTCCTCGCGCAAAGCCACCTCAGGGGCTTAGACGGAATGACGCGCATCGGGACAATCTACGCCGCATCCGTGCTGATCTTCATGGCAATCATGGTGCGAGCGCTCTGGAAGAAGGGAGTGCGGATCGACGGACTCAAAGCCGGCTATGACGCCGAGCTTGCAGTCGGGCAGGAGCTGGATCAACTGATGCGCCAAGGCGCCTTCGTGTTCCACGACTTTCCCGCCAGCAACTTCAACATCGATCATGTGGTGATCGCCGTCGAAGGCATTTTTGCGGTGGAGACAAAGGGCTTCACCAAGCCCAACCGCGGGCAGGGAAGGGCCGATGCGACTGTGAGCTTTGACGGGAAAGCCCTTAAGTTTCCGACCTGGGCGACCAAGGAACCGTTGGACCAGGCCGAGCGACAGGCCGACTGGCTAGCAAAGTGGTTGACCAGTGCGACCGGCAGCCCGATGCATGTGCTGCCGGTCCTGGCGTTGCCGGGCTGGTACGTTGAACTCAGTGGCCGGGGCAACGTCAGCGTCTACAGCGGTAGGCAGTTGGCTCAGTTGTTGAGGTCACGGGGTGCGCAACCTCTGACCGACCAAGATGTTCAACGCGTCGTGCATCAAGTGGAGCAGCGCTGCCGGACGGTCGCGGCGAAGTACGCCGAAAACAAGAAAGCGTCTTGAGGGAGCACCGTTCATTCACGAACGGGTGCTGCGTTGCTTGCGTTTCAAACCCCCAACAACTCTTCTAACACCTTAGGCTCAGCCAACAACCCAGCCGAAGGCCCCTGCCGAACAATCCGCCCCTTCTCCATCACCACAGCCTTCTCCGTATTCCCCAACACCTTCCGCCAATCCCGATCCACGATCAGCGTCGCAATCCCCGTAGCCCGAATCTCCCCGATCACCCGCCAGATCTCCGCCACGATCAGCGGCGCCAGCCCCTCGGTCGCCTCATCCAAAATCAACAACCGCGGATTCGTCATTAGCGCCCGCCCGATCGACAGCATCTGCTGCTCCCCACCCGACAGCTGCTGCCCGCCATGCGACAGCCGCTCGGTCAGCCGCGGAAAGGTGGTCATCACGCGGTCGAAGGTCCACTCGCGCTTGCCGTCGACGCCGGCCCGCGCGCTCATCACCAGGTTCTCGCGCACCGACAGGTTCGGAAAAATCCCTCGCCCTTCCGGCACGTAGCCGATGCCGCGTCGCGCCATCTTCTCGGGCGCCCAGCCGGTCACGTCCTGCGCGTCCATCTTCACGCGGCCCGAGGCGGGCCGCACGTAGCCCATCAGCGAGCGAATCAGCGTGGTCTTGCCCATGCCGTTGCGGCCGAGCAGGCCGACGGAGGTGGCTGCGGGCAGTGATACGTCGACGCCGCGCAGGATGTGGCTGTCGCCGTAATAAGTGTTCAGGCCTTCGATCTGCAGCATGTCAGCGCCCGCCCGGCCGCCCGAAGGGCGATGAGAGCCCCCTCGGGGGGCGGCGATACACGAAGTGATGAGCGTGGGGGTTTTTCATCAATGGTCCTCGCCCAAGTAGGCGGTGCGCACTTCGGGGTTCACGCGGATCGACGCCGGGTCGCCGGTCGCGATGACGGTGCCGTTGACCATCACGGTGATGCGGTCGGCGATGCGGAACACGGCGTCCATGTCGTGCTCCACCAGCAGGATCGCGTGGGTGGTCTTCAGGTTGGCCAGCAGGGTCAGCATGCGTTCGGTTTCCTCGGCGCCCATGCCGGCGAGGGGCTCGTCGAGCAGCAGCACGCGGGGCTTGGTGGCCAGGCACATGGCCACTTCGAGCTGGCGCTTGGCGCCGTGGCTCAAGGTGCCGGCGACGCGGGCGGCCACGTTGGCCAGGCCTGCGGCTTCCAGCGCCTCGCGCGCGGCGGCGTTGCTGTCGGTGCAGCTTTCCGACGACTGCCAGATGGCCCACGGGCGCGGGCTGTTGGCCTGCGCGGCGAGGCGGCAGTTCTCGAGCACGGTGAACTCGGGGAAGATGGTGGTGCGCTGGTAGCTGCGGCCCACGCCGGCCAGTGCGCGGCGGAATTGCGCGCGGCTCGTGATGTCTTCGCCGTCGAGCGTGATGCGGCCTTCGGATGCATCGATCTCGCCGGAGAGCATGTTGATCAGCGTCGACTTGCCCGCGCCGTTGGTGCCGATGACCGCATGCACTTCGCCCAGGTGCAGGTCGAGCGTCACCTTGTTCACCGCGACCAGGCCGCCGAAGCGACGGGTCAGCGTTTCGACCGCCAACAGCTTGGTCATGTCGCACCTCCGGCTGCGGCGTTCGCGTTGAGTGCGGATCGGCCGTTCATGCCGTGGCCTCCTTCTTGGGCGCCAGCCGTACGCGCAGCCCGACGATGCCCTTGGGCAGCAGCGCGACGAAGGCGATGATCGACAGGCCCAGCGTCAGCTGCCAGTGGTCGGCCAGCGGCCCGACGATGGCGTGCGTGGACAGCAGCTCCTTCAGCAGCGTGAAGGCGACGGCACCGATCACCGCACCGCGCAGGTGGCCCAGGCCACCCAGGATGATCATCAGCAGCACTTCGCCCGAGTTGTGCCAGGCCAGCAGCTCGGGGTTGACCACGCCGTCGCGCGACGCGACCAGGAAGCCGGCCAGCCCGGCCAGCGCACCCGCGAGCACGAAGGCCGCGAGCTTGTAGCCGTACACGGGGAAGCCCGCCGCGCGCATGCGTTGTTCGTTGACGCGGATGCCGGCCAGCGCGGCGCCGAAGCGCGAGCGGCGGATCAGCGCGAGCAGGCCGTAGGTGAAGATCAGCGCGCCCAGCACGAAGTAGAACTGCACCTTGGCGTTGTCCATGTCCAGCGGGCCCAGCACGGGGCGGATGTACATGTAGATGCCGTCGCTGCCGCCGCCCACGGGCGTGTCGTGAAAGACGAAGTAGGCCATCTGCGCGAAGGCCAGCGTGACCATGATGAAGTACACGCCGCGCGTGCGCAGGCTCAGCGCGCCGGTGATCAGCGCGTAGCCGGCGGCGCAACCCATGGCCAGCGGCAGCAGCAGCGCGATGTTGCCGCCTTCCTTGCCCGACGCCAGCACGGTCGTATAGGCGCCGATGCCGTAGAAGGCCGCATGGCCCAGGCTCACCAGGCCGGTCATGCCGACCAGCAGCTCGAGGCTCAGCGCGAAGATGGAAAGGATCATCACCTTGACGACCAGGTCGCCGAGGTAGGGTCCGAGAAAAGGCCCGATGGCCGCGAGCGCGATGGCGCCGACGAGCGGCAGGTAGTGCGACAAGCTCTTCATGTCAGGTCTTTCGGCCCATCAGACCTTCGGGGCGCCAGATCAGGATGACGGCCATGAGCACATAGATGCCCATGCCCGCCAGCTCGGCGAAGAACACCTTGCCGAAGGTGTCGACGAAGCCCACGAGCAGCGACGCGACCAGCGCGCCGGTGATGGAGCCGATGCCGCCGATCACCACCACCACGAAGCAGATGATGAGCACGCTCGCGCCCATGTTCGGATACACCGACGACATGGGCGCCGCGATCATGCCGGCCAGCGCAGCGAGCGCCACGCCGGCCGCGAAGACGATGCGGTACAGCTGCCGGATGTCGATGCCCAGGCCGCGCACCATGTCGCGGTTGCTGGCGCCGGCGCGGATCATCATGCCGAGCCGCGTGCGATTGACCACGTAATACAAGCCGACTGCGAGCACGATGCACGCGGCCGACGCGAAGAGGCGATACCACGGGTAGCTCATCAAGCTGCCCAGCGCGAAGCTGCCGCTCAGCCACGACGGCACCGGCACGCCGTGCACGTCGTTGCCCACCAGCAGCGAGCGCAGTTCCTCGAAGACGAGGATCAGGCCATAGGTCATCAGCACCTGCTGCAAGTGGTCGCGCTGATACAGGTAGCTGAAGAAGGCCCACTCCAGCACGTAGCCGAAGATCGCAGTCAGCACCACGCCGGCCAGCAGCATGAAGATGAACTGATTGCCGAACAGCGGCGCGAGCGCGAACGCCATGTACGCGCCGATCATGTAGAAGCTGCCGTGGGCCAGGTTGATCACGCCCATGATCCCGAAGATCAGCGTGAGCCCCGAAGCCACCAGGAACAACAGAAGCCCGTACTGAACCGAGTTCAGGCACTGGACGAGAAAGGTACCGAAGTCCACGGCAATCTCAGCTTTCCGAAAAAAGAGCGGGCGAAGCACCGCGACAGTCGGGGAACACCGCGGAACCGGCTTCGCCGGGCCGCTGGTGTTGCCCCCGGAGAGGGGGTTGGCGGACCACACGAAGTGGGGGAGCCTGGGGGAGAGCCAATGCTCCGGGCCGCTGGTGTCGCCCCTCGAGGGGGAGTCGAGCTACACGCAGTGAGCGAGGTACGGGGTGGACTACATCTTGCAGCCGCGGGCGGGGTCGGCGAGACCCTTGACGGCCACGTTGACGACCTTGTTCTCCTTCCCATCCACCTTGCGCAGATAAATATCCTGCACCGGGTTGTGCGACTTGCCGATCGTGAACGCACCGCGCGGGCTGTCGATCTTGGCCTTCTCGATCGCAGCGGCGAACTCGGCCTTCTTCGTGATGTCGCCCTTGGTCGCGCCCAGGCCGATGGCGAGCATCTGCGCGGCGTCGTAGCCCTGCACCGCGTACACGTCGGGCTGCAGCTTGAACATCTTGGCGTACTCGGTGCGGAACTTGTTGTCGCGCGGGGTGTTGAGGCCGTCCGCGTAGTGCAGCGTGGTCAGCATGCCCTGGGCCGACTCGCCCTGTGCATCGAGCGTGCCGTCGGTCAAAAAGCCGGGGCCGTAGAGCGGGATGGTCTTGTTCAGGCCGGCCGCCGCATAGTCCTTGACGAACTTGACCGCACCGCCGCCCGCGTAGAACGAATACACCGCATCGGGCTTGGCCGCGGCGATCTCGGTGAGCAGCGCCTGGAACTCCACGTTCGGGAAGGGCACGGTCAGCTGCTTGAGCACCTTGCCGCCGCCTTTTTCGAAGCCTTCCTTGAAGCCGGCCACCGACTCGTCGCCGGCCGCGTACTTCCAGGTGATGGTCATCGCGGTCTTCTTGCCCTGCTTGGCCGCGACCTCGCCCATGGCGTAGGCCGGCTGCCAGTTCGAGAACGAGCTGCGGAAGATGTTCTGCGCGCACATCGGGCCGGTGACAGCGTCGGCGCCCGCGTTGGGCACGATGAGCACGGTGCCGCTTTCCTTCGCGGCCTTGGCCATGGCCATGGCCACGCCCGAGTGCACGGTGCCGATGATCACGTCGACGTTGTCGCGCTTGATCAGCTTGTTGACGTTGTCGGTGGCCTTGGCCGGATCGGATTCGTCGTCGACCTTGATGTACTCGATCTCGCGTCCGCCCAGCTTGCCGCCGTGCTCCTCGACGTTGAGCTTGAAGCCGTTTTCGATGGCGACGCCGAGCGCGGCGAAGGTGCCGCTGAAGGGCAGCATCAGGCCGACCTTGAGCTTGCCTTGTTGAGCATGGCCGAGCGTGGCGATGCAGGCCAGCGCCAGGGCGGTCAGCGTGCTGCGTGCGGCGGTGCGGGTAATCATGGAGAACTCCTGTCGTTGATGAATGAAACGGTGGCAACTATCGCTTTTTCGGGCTGGTCGCGATGCGGGGAATGCCCGCAGTCGGGGATTTCCACCAGCGCCGTTCCCGGTACGCGTGCAGCAATGCCGCGGATCTGCGCCAAGCTGCCGTACTCGTCGTCGATGCCCTGCATGGCGAGCACCGGACAGCGGATGGCGTCGAGCTCGGCCTCGATGTTCCAGTCGCGAAAGGGCGGGTGCAGCCAGATGCGGTTCCAGCCCCAGAAGGCCGAATCGACGTCGGCGTGGTAGCGGCCCAGCTTCTGCGGCAGGTCCGTTTCAAGGTAGGCCTGGCGCGCCAGTTCGATGTTGGCGACGGTCACGTCTTCCACGAAGATATGCGGCGCCAGCACCACCAGGCCGGCCACCTGGTCGGGGAAGCGCGAGGCATACAGCAGCGAGATCGATCCGCCGTCGCTGTGGCCGAAAAGCCAGGGCTTTTCGTCGAGGCCGATGGCGTCGAAGAATGCGGGCAGCACCTCGTGCGCCTGGCGGTGCATGAAGTCGACGTCCCAGAACTCGTCGGGCGCGCGGGGCGTCGATTGCCCGTAGCCCGGGCGCGAGAACGCCAGGCCGCGAAAGCCACCGGCCTCGCACAAGCGCTCGGGGAAGTCCTTCCACATCGCGATCGAGCCCAGGCCTTCGTGCAGAAAGACGACGAGGGGGGCGCCGACGCGGTCAGGGGCGATGCGCAGGTATTCGACGCGCACATCCTTCCCCCGCCAGCGGATGGCGGCGAATTCGGTCTGGGAGCTCACGCGGCCTTCTCCGGGGCACCCGACTTCTCGCGCTCGCGCAGGCGAAAGCGCTGGATCTTCCCGGTCGCCGTCTTCGGCAGCTCGTCGACGAACTCGATGAAGCGCGGGTACTTGTAGGGCGCGAGCCGCTCCTTGACGAAGCCCTTCAGCTCTTCGTCCGTCACCTGCTGCCCGGCCTTGCGCACCACGTACGCCTTGGTCTTGGTCAGCCCGTCGGCGTCTTCCTTGCCGATGACCGCGGCCTCGAGCACGGCCGGGTGCTGCATCAGCGTGGCCTCGACCTCGAAGGGCGAGACGTAGATGCCGCTGACCTTCAGCATGTCGTCGCTGCGGCCGGCATAGGTGTAGTAGCCGTCGGCGTCGCGGGAGTACTTGTCGCCGCTCTTGGTCCAGCCTTCGCGGAAGGTGTCGGCGCTCTTCTCGGGGTTGCCCCAGTACATGATCGCAGTGCTCGGGCCCTTGATGTACAGGTCACCCACTTCGCCGACCGGCACGGGCTGGCCGTCTTCGCCGCGCAGCTCGATCTCGTAGCCTTCCACCGGCCGGCCGGTGGTGCCGTAGCGGATGTCGCCGGGCCGGTTGGAGATGAAGATGTGCAGCATCTCGGTCGAGCCGATGCCGTCGATGATCTCGCAGCCGTAGTGCTGCTTGAAGCGCTGCGCCAGTTCGCCGGGCAGCGCCTCGCCGGCCGACGAACACATGCGCAGCGACACCGCGTCGCGCGCCGGCAGGTTGGGCGATGCGAGCATGCCTGCGAAGCCGGTCGGTGCGCCGAAGAAGACCGTCGGCTTGTGTTCGCTGGTCCAGCGCTTGAAGGTGGCGTCGGGCGTGGGCCGCTCGGCCATCAGCAGCACGGTCGCGCCGACCGACAGCGGGAAGGTCAAGCCATTGCCCAACCCATACGCGAAGTAGAGCTTGGCGGCCGAGAAGCACACGTCGTCTTCGGTGAGGCCCAGCACCGGCTTGCCGTACAGCTCTGCCGTCCACCACGGGTTGCCGTGCGTGTGAACCGTGCCCTTGGGCTTGCCGGTGGAGCCCGACGAATAGAGCCAGAAGGCGTGGTCGGTGGGCGCCGTCGCGGCGGGCTCTGCCAGCGGTGCCTGCGCAGCGAGCGCGGCTTCGAATTCCTGCGCGCCATCGGGCAAGTCACCGGTGGGCTGCGAGACGAACAAGGCCTGCAGCGCCTGGCCGCTCTTGCGCTGTGCATCGACCAGCGTGGACAGCAGCGCGCCCGATACGAGCGCGGCCTTCGCGCCGCTGTTGCCCAGCATGTAGCCGTAGTCCTCGGTGGTCAGCAGCGTGTTGACCGCCACCGGCACGGCGCCGGCATACAGCGCGCCCAGAAAGCTCACGGGCCAGTCGCTGGTGTCGAGCATCAGCAGCAGCACGCGGTCTTCGCGCTTCACGCCGGCGGCGAGCAGGGCGGCCGCCAGACGGCGCGCGCGCTCTTCGAGCTGGCCGTAGTTGAGCGTGCCGCGGTCGTCGACGTAGGCGGCTTTCTGCGCACGGCCGCGGTTGAGGGCGAACAGGTGTTCGGCGAAGTTGAATTGGGCGGGCAGGCTCATCGTGTGGTTCCTCGAATCACTTGTCTCTCGTCGTCTCTCGTCGTTGCGGTCTTCGTCTTCGTTTGGTCTTCGTTTCGTCTTCGCCCGCAGCTCAGCCCTGTGCCAGGCCGAGTTGGGCGAGCACGCCCGGCGCGGCTTGCACGGCGGCGCGGCGGTGGTAGAAGTCCAGCGCGCGAATTCCGCCCAGCTCGGCACCGCCGCCCGCGCGGCCCGGGCCGCCGTGCAGCGAATGCGGCATCACGTTGCCGTGGCCCGTGTGGGCCTGCGCCACGTCGGGCGTGATGACGTGCACGCGGCCATGGCTGGCGGCCAGCTGCACGGCGGCCTGGCCCAGCGCGGCCTCGTCGGCGCCGTAGATGGACGTGACCAGCGAACCCTGGCCGCGATGCGCCAGCGCGATCGCGTGGTCCAGGTCGCGGTAGGGCAGCAGCGTGGAGACGGGGCCGAAGACTTCGACGTCGTGCACCAACTGCGCCGCGTCGGCATCGCGCGCACCCAGCAGCACCGGGCCGATGCAGGCGGCGACATCCGGGTCGGCATCGACCAGCTTGGCCTGGCTGCCGTCGTGCAGCACGCTGGCCTGCGCCTTCAGCGCGTCCAGCCCTTCGCGCACCGCATGGAGCTGCGCCTTGCTCACCAGCGAGCCCATGCGCACGCTCTCGTTGCGCGGGTTGCCGACGGTGATGCCGGCGAGCTTGGCGCCGATCGCCTCGGCCGCCGCGTCGTAGAGCGATTCCGGCACCAGGATGCGGCGGATGGCCGTGCACTTCTGGCCCGACTTCACCGTCATCTCGCGCACCACCTCGCGCACCAGCAGCTTGAACGATTCGCTGTCGGCCGTGGCATCGGGCAGCAGCAGCGCGGAGTTCAGGCTGTCGGCTTCGATGTTGACGCGCACCGAGCGCTTCGTCACCGCGGCATGCGAGCGGATCACCGCGCCGGTGTCGGCCGAGCCGGTGAAGGACACCACGTCGAAGCCCTGCAGCTGGTCCATGAGCCCGGCCGAGCTGCCGCAGACGACCGACAGCGCACCGGCCGGCAGCACGCCGGCATCGACCACGTCGCGCACCATGCGCTGCGTGAGCCAGGCGGTGGCGGTGCCCGGCTTCACCATCACCGGCACGCCGGAGAGCAGGGCGGGCGCCGCCTTCTCCCACAGGCCCCACGATGGAAAGTTGAAGGCATTGATGAACAGCGCCACGCCGCGCGTCGGCACCTGCAGGTGCTGCGACTGGAACACGGGCTCTTTGCCCAGCTTGACCGCATCGCCGTCGCGCAGCGCATGCACGTCGCCGAGCGCATCGCCGCATTTGGCGTACTGGCCGATGGTGAAGATGCCGCCGTCGATGTCCACGGCCGAATCGTTCTTCACCGTGCCCGAGTTGGCGGTCGCGATCTCGTAGTAGGCATCGCGGTTGGCCTGCAGCACCTTGACGATGCCGGCCAGCAAGCCGGCGCGCTGCTTGTAGGTCATGGCACGCAGCGCCGCGCCGGCCGTGTCGCGGGCGAAGGCGAAGGCCTCGGCCAGGTCGAGCCCGGTCGCGTCGACGCGCACGAGTTCGTTGCCCAGCACCGGATCGAAGAGCGGCGTGCCGGCGCCGCTGCCGGCCTGCCAGCGGCCGGCGACGTAGTTGGAGAGAAGTTCGGTCATGGCGGTCTCGGGTCTGGGGTCTGGTCAGGACTTGGTGAACTGGATCTGGCCTTGGGGCAACAGATAGAGCACGAGTGCGCGGCCCTGGGCCACGGTCGGGTGGTGCGCCGAACCCGCCGGGTAGACGCACCAGCCCGCTGGCCGCCCGTCGAAAGTCGCATCGCCTTCCAGCGGCATGATCAGATCGATCTCGCCATTCGGATGCGTGTGGTGCGGGCCCGCGATGTCGCTCATGTCGACGACGTCGACCGAGAAGCCGGCCAGCGCCTCGTCGGGCTTGAAGGCGCGGCCATACTTGATGCCGCCGCCCTCGCGTTCGCACAGCCAGCCTTCGGCAGCGCCGTCGATGCAGGCCTGCTTCAGCCGCTCGTAGCTTTCGCTGCCGGGGCCGTGCACGGCGTTGAGCCAACGGTCGAGTTCGTCGTCGAGCGGGCGGCCGGCGATCTGGGTGGTCACGTCGGCGACGATCTGGTGGAAGCTTTCCTTGGACATCGTGGTGCTCATTCGTGGGTGGGAACTTGCGGCAAATCGCCGCGTGCAGTATCTTGCCTGTGCATGAACCATAAGCACCGACCGAAAAGGTGTCAAGCAATATAGTGCATATATGGTGTTTACCCTAGCCAGGAGGGCAGGACGACATGAATGACCGAGCCGAGGCGGTGTTGAGCGCACCGCCCGCAGATCCGACCCTTGCGGCAACGGCCGCTGCCGACGAAGCCAAGAACCCGCTGCTGGTGGCGCTGGGCGAGCGCGTGCGCAACCTGCGCGCGCGGCGCGGCCTCACCCGCAAGGCGGTGGCGCAGGCGGCCGAGGTGTCGGAGCGGCACCTGGCCAACCTCGAATACGGGATCGGCAATGCCTCGATCCTGGTGCTGCAGCAGGTGTCGACCGCGCTGCAATGTTCGTTGGCCGAGCTGGTCGGCGACGTCACCACCAGCTCGCCTGAATGGCTGCTGATCCGCGAGCTGCTCGAGCGCCGCAGCGAGGCCGAGCTGCGCCGCGCCCGCATCGCACTGGGCGAGCTGTTGGGCACCCCGGGTGGCGACGCGGCGCGGCACCGGCGCATCGCGCTGATCGGCCTGCGCGGCGCCGGCAAGTCCACGCTGGGCCAGATGCTGGCCGACGACCTCGACGTGCCTTTCATCGAGCTGAGCCGCGAGATCGAGAAGATGGCCGGCTGCAGCCTGCGCGAGATCCACGACCTGTACGGCACCAACGCCTACCGCCGCTACGAGCGCCGGGCGCTCGAAGAAACGGTGCAGATCTACAGCGAGGTGGTCATCGCCACGCCCGGCGGCATCGTCTCCGACCCGGCCACCTTCAACGAGCTGCTGACCCACTGCACCACCGTCTGGCTGCAAGCCGCACCCGAGGAGCACATGGGCCGCGTGGCCGCTCAGGGCGACACCCGCCCGATGGCGGCCAGCAAGGAAGCCATGGACGACCTGCGGCGCATCCTGGCCGGGCGGGCCGCCTTCTATTCCAAGGCCGACGTGAGCGTCGACACCGGCGGCAAGGACCTGGGCCAGGCCTTCCAGGCCCTGCGCACGGCGGTGCGCGCGGTCATGAGCCGGAGCGAGTGAACGGCCGCCGGAAGCCGGCGGTTGCAAAAAAGTTCATCAGGGGGTTGACGCACTCCAGAACATGCAAGATGATGCATGCCATGGCGAAGGCCAAATGCACTATTGTTCATTGACCCCACAGGCACCCCAAGGAGACCGCGACATGACCGAGACCGCTGCCCATCCCGCCCGCGTCGACTACCGCACCGACCCGACCCAATACCGCCACTGGAAGCTCAGCGTCGAGGGCCCCGTCGCCCGCCTGTCGCTCGATATCGCGGAAGACGGCGGCATTCGTCCCGGCTACAAGCTCAAGCTCAACAGCTACGACCTGGGCGTGGACATCGAACTCAACGACGCACTGAACCGCGTGCGCTTCGAGCACCCCGAAGTGCGCTCGGTCATCGTCACCAGCGGCAAGGACCGCATCTTCTGCTCGGGCGCCAACATCTTCATGCTGGGCGTCTCGAGCCACGCCTGGAAGGTCAACTTCTGCAAGTTCACCAACGAGACGCGCAACGGCATCGAAGATTCGTCGAAGCACTCGGGCCTGAAGTTCCTGGCGGCCGTCAACGGCGCCTGCGCCGGCGGCGGCTACGAGCTGGCCCTGGCCTGCGACGAAATCCTGCTGGTCGACGACCGCTCGTCGTCCGTCTCGCTGCCCGAAGTGCCGCTGCTGGGCGTGCTGCCCGGCACCGGCGGCCTGACCCGCGTCACCGACAAGCGCCACGTGCGCCATGACCTGGCCGACATCTTCTGCACCAGCGTCGAAGGAGTGCGCGGCCAGCGCGCGGTCGACTGGCGTCTGGTCGATGCCGTCGCGAAGCCGGCCCAATTCGCCGCCACCGTGCAGGAGCGCGCGGCCAAGCTCGGCGAAGGCAGCAAGCGCCCTGCCGGCGCCAAGGGCGTGAGCCTGACCCGCGTCGAGCGCGAAGACGGCGCCGACAGCATCCGTTATGAACACGTCACGGTCGAGATCGACCGCGCCCGCCGCACCGCCACGCTGACCGTCAAGGCACCCACCGGCGCGCAGCCCACCGACATCGCCGGCATCGAGGCCGCGGGTGTCGCCTGGTGGCCGCTCGCGATGGTGCGCCAGCTCGACGACGCCATCCTGAACCTGCGGACCAACGAACTCGACGTCGGCACCTGGCTGCTCAAGACCGAGGGCGATGCCCAGGCCGTGCTGGCCAGCGACCAGACCATGCTCGCCAACCAGGACCACTGGCTGGTGCGTGAAACCATCGGCGCGCTGCGCCGCACGCTGGCGCGCCTGGACGTGTCGTCGCGCAGCCTGTTCGCGCTGATCGAGGCCGGCTCCTGCTTCGCCGGCACGCTGGCCGAGATGGCCTTCGCGGCCGACCGCGCCTACATGCTGGCCCTGCCCGACGAGCCCGAGCGCGCGCCGAAGATCCAGCTCGACGAGTTCAACTTCGGCTTCTTCCCGATGGTCAACGACCAGAGCCGCCTGCAGCGCCGTTTCTACGAAGAAAGCGCGCCGCTCGAAGCCGCCCGCGCCGCCGCCGGCAAGCCGCTCGACGCCGACGAGGCGCTCAAGCTCGGCCTGGTCACGGCCGCGCCCGACGACATCGACTGGGACGACGAGATCCGCATCGCCATCGAGGAGCGCGCGGCCATGTCGCCCGACGCGCTGACCGGGCTCGAAGCCAACCTGCGCTTCGCCAGCCAGGAAAACATGCTGACCCGCATCTTCGGCCGGCTCACCGCCTGGCAGAACTGGATCTTCAATCGCCCGAACGCCGTCGGCGAGAAGGGTGCGCTGAAGGTCTACGGCACCGGCGAGAAGGCCGGCTTCGACCTCAACCGCGTCTGACCCACGGAACCCTTTGCAAGGAACAACGATGAGCACGATCAACTACAGCGAGAAGATCCCCAACAACGTCAACCTCGGCGAAGACCGCACGCTCCAGCGCGCGCTCGAAGGCTGGCAGCCCAACTTCATCAACTGGTGGGACGACGTCGGCCCCGAGGGCTCGACCAACCACGAGGTGTACCTGCGCACGGCGGTCAGCGTCGACCCGCAGGGCTGGGCCCAGTTCGGCCACGTGAAGATGCGCGACTACCGCTGGGGCATCTTCCTGAACCCGGGCGATGCCGCCCGCGAGATCCACTTCGGCGACCACAAGGGCGAGAAGGCCTGGCAGGACGTGCCCGGCGAACACCGCGCCAACCTGCGCCGCATCATCGTCACGCAGGGCGACACCGAGCCGGCGTCGGTCGAGCAGCAGCGCCACCTGGGCCTGACCGCGCCCAGCATGTACGACCTGCGCAACCTGTTCCAGATCAACGTGGAAGAGGGCCGCCACCTGTGGGCCATGGTCTACCTGCTGCACAAGCACTTCGGCCGCGACGGCCGCGAAGAAGCCGAGGCGCTCTTGCAGCGCACCTCGGGCGACGAGAACAACCCGCGCATCCTGGGCGCCTTCAACGAGAAGACGCCGGACTGGCTGGCCTTCTTCATGTTCACCTACTTCACCGACCGCGACGGCAAGTTCCAGCTGTCGGCCCTGGCCGAGAGCGCCTTCGACCCGCTCGCGCGCACCACGAAGTTCATGCTCACCGAAGAAGCGCATCACATGTTCGTGGGCGAAAGCGGCGTCTCGCGCGTGCTGAGCCGCACCGCGCAGGTGATGAACGAGCTCAAGACCGACGACCCGGCCAAGGTGCGCGCGGCCGGCGCGATCGACCTGGGCACCATCCAGCGCTACCTGAACTTCCACTACAGCGTCACCATCGACCTCTTCGGCGCCGACCAGTCGAGCAACGCCGCCATCTTCTACAGCTCGGGCCTGAAGGGCCGCTACGAAGAAGGCAAGCGCACCGACGACCACGTGCTCAAGGGCCAGACCTACAAGGTGCTCGAAGTGCAGAACGGCCAGCTGCAAGAGAAGGAAGTGCCGATGCTCAACGCGCTCAACGAAGTGCTGCGCGACGACTTCATCAAGGACTCGGTGGCCGGCGTGAGCCGCTGGAACAAGGTGCTCGAGAAGGCCGGCATCCCGACGCGCCTGACCGTGCCGCACAAGGCCTTCAATCGCCAGATCGGCGCGCTCGCCGGCATCAAGATGTCGCCCGAAGGCCGCGTGGTGAACGAAGCCGAATGGGCCGCCAAGAAGGACGAATGGCTGCCGACCGGCGAAGACTTCGCCTTCGTGGCATCGTTGATGGGCCGCGTGGTCGACCCCGGCAAGTTCGCCGGCTGGATCGCACCGCCGGTGATGGGCATCAACCGCCAGCCGGTGGATTTCGAGTACGTTCGCTTCGGTTGACCCGGAAACTCCCTCTCCCCCCGGGGAGAGGGCGGGGTGAGGGGGCGGCGTGCCCACGACCAACGCCGCGCCCTCACCCAACCCTCTCCCCGAGGGGAGAGGGCTCGAGACGAGCGCATTGCGCGCTCCAGGAGAACTACATGGACATGGCCACCATCCAAGTCGGCGTCATCAAGCAGCACCTGATCGACCCCGAGATCTGCATCCGCTGCAACACCTGCGAGGCGACCTGCCCCGTCGACGCCATCACGCACGACGACCGCAACTACGTGGTGCGGGCCGACGTGTGCAACGGCTGCATGGCCTGCATCTCGCCGTGCCCGACGGGCTCGATCGACAACTGGCGCACCATGCCCGTGGCCCGTGCCTATTCCATCGAAGAGCAGCTCACCTGGGACGAACTGCCCGCTGAACTCAGCCCCGAGCAGCTCGAAGCCGAGGGCGTGGCCTCCGCCGACGAGGTGGTGATCCAGGCGCAGGCCCAGCCCGCCGCATCGCCGCAGCCCGCCGCCGCGCCCGGCGAGGTGCCCTTCAACTCCGCGCAGTACGGCGCCACCGTGCCCCCGTGGTCGGCCGCGCACGCGTACACCAACCTGTTCCCGCCGAAGACGCCCACCACCGCGACCGTGGTCGGCAACTTCAACTGCACCGAGGCCGGCTACGAGAACCAGACGCACCACATCGTGCTGGACTTCGGCGCCATGCCCTTCCCGGTGCTCGAAGGCCAGTCGATCGCGATCATCCCGCCCGGCACCGATGCCAACGGCAAGGCGCATTTCGCGCGCCAGTACTCCATCGCCAGCCCTCGCAACGGCGAGCGGCCCGGCTACAACAACATCTCGCTCACGGTGAAGCGCGTGCTGCAGGACCACCAGGGCAACCCGGTGCGCGGCGTCGCCAGCAACTACGTGTGCGACCTCAAGGTGGGCGACAAGGTCCAGGTCATCGGCCCCTTCGGCAGCTCCTTCCTGATGCCGAACCATCCCAAGTCGCACATCGTGATGATCTGCACCGGCACCGGCAGCGCACCCATGCGCGCCATGACCGAATGGCGCCGGCGCCTGCGCAAGAGCGGCAAGTTCGAGGGAGGCAAGCTCATGCTCTTCTTCGGCGCGCGCACGCAGCAGGAGCTGCCGTACTTCGGCCCGCTGCAGAACCTGCCCAAGGACTTCATCGACATCAACTTCGCCTTCTCGCGCACGCCGGGCCAGCCCAAGCGCTACGTGCAGGACGCGATGCGCGAACGCGCCGCCGACCTCGTCGCGCTGCTGAAGGATGGGCAAAGCCACATCTACGTGTGCGGCCTGAAGAGCATGGAAGAGGGCGTGGTGCTGGCACTGCGCGATGTGGCGGTGGAAGCCGGTCTCGACTGGGACACCGTCGGTGCCTCGCTCAAGCGCGAAGGCCGTTTGCACCTGGAGACCTATTGATCTCCGCGGCATGAAGTTCGCCGATTTCCATAATGGCCAGGTCATCGAGGCCGGCCCCTACGCGATCACCGAAGCGGAGGTGCTGCAGTTCGCCAACGCCTACGACCCGCAATGGTTCCACACCGACGCAGCCGCGGCCGCCGAAGGCCCCTTCGGCGGCCTGATCGCGAGCGGCTGGCACACCTGTGGCATCGCGATGCGCCTCGTCGCCAAGGCTGCCCTCGAAGGCAGCGAGTCCTTTGCCTCGCCGGGCCTGGCCTACGTGAAGTGGCCCAACCCGGTGCGGCCCGGCGACACGCTGCGCCTGGTGGCCGATGTCATCGAGGTACGACTGTCTGAGAAGCGGCCGACGCTGGGCATCCTGCGTTGGCGCTGGCGGCTGTTCAACCAGCGTGAACTGATGGTGCTGGAGCTGGAGGCGACGAGCCTGTTCAAGCTCGAGGCTTAGGCCCGGGACGGCGGCTGCCCGCCATGCCGCTCAGGGCAAACCCTGGTTGATGATTCGGCTTAGATACAGACAATCCAGTCTGTTTCTTTCAACCCGAGTCACCGATGACCCCGACCGACGTCCCCGCCAGTCCCGCCTGGAACACGCTCGGTTCCATCGACGACCTGATCTCGCGCATCGCCGACGTGAACTGCATCCCCGGCTGGATCGCGCACGAGCCGCCGCTGATGTGGAAGCAGCCGCGCTCCGTCTTCGGCCCCGCGCATTGGCGCTACGACGAGATCCGTCCGGCGCTGGTCGCTGCCGGTCGCCTGATCGGCACCGACCTCGCGGAGCGGCGCAACTTCGTGCTGCGCAATCCGTTGGCGGGCAACCAGTTCGCGACCACGCGGACGCTGGTCGGTGCGTACCAGTCGATCCTGCCCGGCGAACATGCGCGCTCGCACCGCCATGCACCGCATGCGCTGCGCGTCATCCTCGAATCGCAGGGCTCGTACTCGGTGGTCAACGGGCGCAGACATCCGATGGAGAGCGGCGACATCGTCATCACGCCGGGCGGGCACTGGCACGGCCACGGGCACGACGGATCGAAGCAGGCCTTCTGGTTCGACTGCCTCGACATCCCCTTGGTGCACCTGCTCGAACCCATGACGGCCGAAGAACATCCCGAGGGATGGGAAAGCAAGGTCGTCGAGGAGGCGGCCTCGCCAATGCGCTTCGCCTGGCAAGACACGCTGCGCCTGCTCGATGCCAAGGCCGGTTCGCCCGACGACGAGGCGCCCGACTTCGGTACCACCGTCACGCTCGACGCGCCCTCGATGCCGACCATCGCCATCAAGGTGCATCGCCTCCATGCCGGCTGGACCGGGCGCCCCTACCGCCACAGCGCCAGCTCGATCCTCGTGGTGCTGAAGGGCCAGGGCCGCACCGAGGTCGGCAGCGCCACCTACGACTGGTCCTTCGGCGACGTGATCGCCTTGCCGATGTTCGAACGCATCGCGCACGCCAGCACCGAAGGCGCGGTGGTGGTGGAACTGAGCGACGAGAAGCTCATGCGCCATTGCCACTTCTACCAACGCCAGGCCTGTGCCTGACATCGCTTTCCTCGACACTCATCTCATCGAACACATGACCCCCATGGACACTTCACGCGATCCGGTGATCGTGGTCGGCGGCGGCATCGGCGGCGTCGCCACCGCTCTGGCCTTCGCACGCCAGGGATGGCCGGTGCGGCTGCTCGAACAGGCCGAGCAGATCGGCGCGATCGGCTACGGCGTGCAACTCGGGCCCAATGTCGTGCCGATGCTGCGCGCGCTCGGCGTCGAAGAGGCCGCGCGCAAAGCGGCCTACCTGCCCACGCAGCTGCGCCTGCACGACATGAACAGCGGCGCCACCTTGTTCGACATTCCGCTGCGCACGCCGGCCTTCGATGCGCGCTACGGCGGTTCGCCCTACATGGCGATCCATCGGGTGGACCTGCACGAGCTGCTCGTCGATGCGTGCCGCGCGCATCCCGGCATCGACCTCAACCAGTCGACCACCGTGGCCCGCTTCGATCACACCGAGACCGGCGCCTGCGTCACCACCAGCGACGGCCGCACCATCGCCGGCGCCGCCGTCATCGCCGCCGACGGGCTGCGCTCGCGGCTGCGCGCACAGCTGCATCCGAACGACGCCTCGCGCGACACCGGCTACGTCGCGCATCGCACCATCGTGCCGATGGCCGAAGCGCCCGCCAGCATCCGCCAGCACACCGGCGTGACCATGTGGACCGGCCCGGGCTTCCACGTCATCTACTACCCGCTGCGCGACCGCGCCGAGATGAACATCGTCGTGGTCGTGCAGGTGCCCGCCGGCGTGGCGGCCGAGGACAACGCGCGCTACCGCGAGCACCTCGAAGCCATCACCGCCCACGCACGGCCCGAGGTGCGCGACGTGCTGGCTCTGGTCAGCCTGGAGCGGCGCTGGTCCATCGCCGACCGCCATCCGGTGCGGCGCTGGTGCGAAGGCCGCGTCACGCTGCTCGGCGACTCGGCGCACGCCACGCTGCAGTCGCTCGCGCAGGGCGCCGGCATGGCGCTCGAAGACGCGGTGCTGCTGCCGTCGCTCGTCACGCGTTTCGACGGTGACTTTGCGCACGCGTTCAAGGCCTTCGAGCAACAGCGCTTCCTGCGCACCGCCCGCGTCCAGCTCGAGTCGCGCGCGCTGTGGGAGCAGTACCACTGCGACGGCGCACAGGCCGAGGTGCGCTCGGCCCAATGGCAGGAGCGCAACGCCGAAGACTTCCATCGATGCCTCGACTGGCTCTGGAAGCCCGACCTGCCGATCGTCGCCACCCCCACCACCCCTTCGAAGCTGCTACAGGAAACCCCATGAAGATCTGCCGTTTCAACACCGACCGCCTCGGCCTGATCGAGGGCGACCGCGTGCTCGACGTCTCCGCCGCGCTCGAACTCATCCCGGCCACGCGCTGGCTCGGCCTGGCCGGCGATCCGCTGCTGGTGCACCTCGACGCGCTGCGTCCGGCCATCGCCGACCTGCGCGCCACGGCCGCTTCGCATGCCCTGGCAGAAGTCACGCTGCACAGCCCGATCACGCGGCCGACCAAGATCATGGCGGCCCCGGCCAACTACAAGCTGCACGTGGCGCAAGACGCCATCCAGCCCGGCATCGACCACGGCGTGCATGCCAAGGCGCTCGAGGGCGTGGAGCGGCCGGTCGACAAGTACGGCCTGTTCCTCAAGGCCAGCGCCTCGATCGCCGGCGCCGCCGAAGGCGTGCAGATCGTGCTGCCGGACCGGCGCACCGACCACGAGCTGGAGCTGGCCCTGGTCATCGGCAAGCCCGGCCGCAACATCGCACGCGCCGATGCGTTGCAGCACGTGGCCGGCTACACCATCGGGCTCGACATGACGGTGCGTGGTGCGGAAGAACGCAGCTACCGCAAGTCGCCCGACAGCTACACGGTGCTGGGCCCGTCGCTGGTCACCGCCGACGAAGTCGACGACCCGCATGCGCTCACCATGTCGCTGTGGGTCAATGGCGAGCGCCGGCAGCACAGCTCGACCGGCGCGATGACGGTGGACATTCCCGACCTGATCGCGTTCGCCTCGCGCGTGTACACCCTGCACCCCGGCGACGTCATCCTCACCGGCACGCCCGAGGGCGTGGGGCCGGTGTTGCCCGGCGACGTGGTGCGCGTGGCCTGCGAACGCCTCGGCGAGATGCAGTTCCACGTGAGCGAGGCGCGATGAGCAAAGACGAAGCCACGGCCGCACCGGCCCGGCGCACCCAGGCGCAGCGCGCATCGGAGATGCAGCAGCGCCTGGTCGAGGGTGCCATCGAGCTGTTGAAGAAGAAGCGCTATGCCGGCTTTCGCATCGCCGAGGTGGCCGACCAGGCCGGCGTGTCGCGCGGCGCACAGACCCATCACTTTCCGCTGAAGGACGACCTGGTGCTCGAAGCGCTCGAAGCCGTGTACCGCCGCACCTCGGCCGCGTCCACACGCCGCATCGAGAACGCGCGCAAGGAGCCGGCCGCGCTGCTCGACGCACTGGTGCGCGACAGCCGCGAGTTCTTCCTGGGCGACGACTTCTATCTTTCGCTCGACCTCATGATGGTCGGCGCCGATTCGGAGCTGGGCGTGGCGGTCAAGAAGCTGGCCCGCCAGTACCGCCTCTCGGTCGAGCACGCGTGGCTGCGGGCCTTCGTCGACGCCGGTTGCGACGAGGAGGCGGCCGAAGACGTGGTGCTGCTGACCTACTCCATCGCGCGCGGCATGAGCATCCGCAAGCTGATGAGTGGCGAGAGCAAGCGCTTCGCACGCCTGATGGACATCTGGCAGACGACCGCGCTCGGGCTGCTCGACGAACGGAGCGACGACGAGCGCGACGGCTGAGAGATCCCGACCACCTTCATCACGACGAAAGAACGACATGACGAGACAACGACGATTCCTGGCCGCGCTCGCCGCTGCGGCACTCTTGTTCGGCGGCACTGCCGGCGTGCAGGCGCAAAGCTATCCGGCCAAGCCCGTACGCCTGGTCGTCGGCAGCCCGCCGGGCGCGCTGGGCGACGTGCTCGCGCGCATGACCGCCCAGCACGTGGGCGAGCAGATGGGCCAGCCGATGGTGGTCGACAACAAGCCGGGCGCCTCGCTCGCCATCGCGGCCGACACCGTCGCCAAGGCACCGGGCGACGGCTACACGCTGTTGATCGCGCCCGACTCGGCCACCGTGGTCAACCCCTTCGTCTATCCCAAGCTGCCGTACAACCCCACGCGCGACTTCCAGTCGGTGGCGCTCGTCGGCAAGGCCACGCTGGTGCTGGTGGTGGCCAACGCGCTCAACGTCGCCACGGTGCCGGCTTTCGTGCAGGCCGCCAAGGCTAAGCCCGGCGCCATCAACTTCGGCACGGGCGGCATCGGCCATCCCACGCACATGGCGATGGAGCTGTTCCGCAACCGCCTGGGCCTGGAGCTCACGCACGTGGCCTACAAGGGCACCTCGCCCGCCATCCAGGCGCTGGTGACCGGCGAGATCGGCGCGATGATCGTCGGCGTCGCCGAGGCCATGCCGCTGGTGAAGGCCGGGCGCATCACGCCGATTGCAGCCAGCGGCCCGCAGGCGAAGGAGGTGTTCCCCAACCTGCCCGAGTTCAAGGAGTTCAACAAGGACCTCGACGTCTCGGTGTGGTTCGGCATCTTCGCGCCGACCGCCACGCCCAAGCCCGTGGTCGACAAGCTCAACGCCGAAGTCAACCGCATGCTGGCGCTGCCCGAGGTCACCCGCAAGCTTGGCGAGTTCGGCATGCTGGCGCAGCCGGGGCCGCCGTCGCAGCTCGATGCGCTGCAGCAGGTCGACCGCTCGCGCTACGGCCCGCTCGTGAAGTCGCTGGCCATCGTCGCCGAGTGAGCGCGTGGCGGCGATGAACCTGCCCGCACGCGCGTCGGCCGTGCGCAGCGCCACCGCCGAGCTGTGGCGCTATCGGCTCGACAAGCCGGTCGGCGGCTCGGGCGTCGGTGCGGTCGACCTGGTGGTCGTCGAACTGGAAGACGCCGACGGCCACACCGGCACGGGCTTCGGCTACGTGCTCGGCGGCGGTGCCGCGCCGGCCGTCGTCGCGGCGCGCGCCCAGCTCGAACGCTTCGTCGTCGACCATGCGCCGCTGCATCCCGAGGCGCTGTCACGCGCCGTCCTGCGTTCCTTCAACCGCACCGGCGGCGGCGCCGGGATGATCGGCCTGGCGGCGATCGACCTGGCCGCCTGGGACTTGCATGCGCGCCGGCTCGGCGTGCCAGTCGGCATGGCCATGGGTGGTGCCGACCGGGCGGTGCCGGTGTACGGCAGCGGCGGCTATCACGGTGGCCAATCGCTCGAGTCGGCACTGGCCTGCGCGGCGCAGCACCGCGCGCAGGGCTTCCAGGCGGTCAAGCTGCGCGTCGGCGGCGGCCTGCGCGACCTGGCCTTGATCGAAGGGGTCGCCGGCCGGATCGGCCGCGAGACCGCGCTGATGATCGATGCCAACGAGAAGTGCTCCCCCACCACGGCCCGGCGTCTGATGGCGGTCGCGCGCGAGGCCGGCGTTCTTTTCGTCGAAGAGCCTCTGCCTGCGAACGACACCGCAGGCTATGCGCAGCTGATGCGAGACGGCGCCGCGGTCGCGACCGGCGAGCATCTGCAGGGCATCGCCGAATGGGGCCCCTTCCTGCGGGAGCGTCTGTGCGACGTGATCCAGCCCGACCTGGCCATGATGGGCGGCCTCAGCGAATGCCTGCGCCTCGCGCGCATGGCCGAGCTGTTCGGCATCGAGGTGGCGCCGCATTTCCTGCCAGGCGTGTTCATCCACCTCGCCGCCGCGATGCCCAACGTGTCGTGGCTCGAAGACTTTCCACTGCTGGAGCCGCTCTTCGAGCAGCAGCCGCGCTACGGCAGCAATGGCACCCTGCATCTGCCCGATGCGCCGGGGCTTGGCCTCACCTGGGCGGCCGGTGCGCGCGAGGCGTGGAAGCTGGCGTTCTGACGCGCAACGTCACTGCGCCCGCACGGCCCGCGTCCTGCCGAACAGCACGAGCGCGATCCCGCCCAGGATCGCCACCGACGCCAGCGCGAGCCGCGGCGTGACGGGCTCGGCGAGAAACAGCACGCCGCCGAAGGCCGCGATGGGCGGCACCGACAACTGCACCGTCGCGGCGAGCAGGGCGCCGAGCCGCGGCAGCGCCGAATACCAGACCACGTAGCCCAGGCCGGAGGTGATCGCACCCGACGCGATGGCAAGCGCGATGCCCGAGCGGTCCGCATGCGCCTGCGCGGCCAGCACCAGGCTGAGTACCAGCGCCATCGGCGCGGCGCGCACGAAGTTGCGCCCCGTCGCCGCCAGCGGATCGGCCACGCCGCGCCCGCGCAGCGAATACACGCCCCAGGCCACGCCGGCCAGGGCCATCAGCAACGCACCCAGCGGCGGCGGCGCGGCAAGGCCGGGCGACATCAGGTAGACCAGTCCGCCGATCGCGAGCACGAAGCCGGACCACGCCAGCGCGCCGAACATCTCCCCCGCCCGCAGGCCGACGCAGAACATGGTGAGTTGCACCGCGCCGAAGAGGATCAACGCACCCGTGCCGGCCGGAAGGATCAGGTAGGCGAAGGAGAAGAAGGCCACGTAGGCGAACAACATCGTCACGGCCAGCCAGTCGGCCTTCGCCGGGGCTGCCGCCGCCGCCGACTTATCGGGATTGGCGCTGCCGCCTCGCAGCCGCAGGATCAGCGTCAACGCGAGCGCACCCGACACCAGGCGAATGCTGCCGAAGCTCGCCGGGTCGATGCCGCGCTGCTGCAAGGCCATGCGGCACAGCAGCGAGTTGGCCGCGAAGGCCAGCATCGCCACCGTGGTGAAGAGCGCGACCTTGCCGGCCGGCCAGCGGCCCTGCGGCTCAGGCATGGATCGCCACCACGGCCAGCGAGCCGCCCAGCAGCAGGATGCCCAGCGGTGCGCTCAGCCACCGGCCCCAGGGCATGTTCTTCTCGATCGCCATGACGGCGGCAAGCAGGAGCATCCAGCCCAGGCTGCCGGTGCCGAAGGCGAACATCAGCAGCATCAGCGCCCAGCAGCAGCCGACGCAGTAGAGCCCGTGGTGCGCGCCGAGAAGAAAGGCCTGGCGCGCCGGCGCCGGCCCGCGCCAGTGCTCGATGACGAAGCCCAGCGGCGTGCGGCACTTGTCCAGGCACCGGTGCTTGAGCCGGCTGAACTGGAAGACGCCGGCCAGGCCCAGCGTGGCCGCGCCGATCAGCCAGCCGTGCCAGGCCAGCGTGGGCGACTTCGCGAGCAGCGCGAGCAGGCCGCCGTGCAGCCCGTGCGCGAGCAGACCGAAGGCTGCCCAGGCCGCCATGTAGCCCAGGCCCAGCAGCAGCACCAGCCGCCCATGGTCGGCGCGCCGCGCGGTCATGCGGTCGAACACGTTGAACAGCGGCAGCGTGGTGGGCAGCATCATCGCGGCGGTCATCAGCACCCAGGCCAGCGCGTAGAAGAGCCCCGGCAGCCACCATTCGCCGCCGGGCAGGGTGCGGCAGATGAAGGCGGCCGGCCCCGAGGCCGTCCAGTCGCCGTGTTCGAGATAGCGGCCCCAGGGGCTGCGCGCCCAGGCCCACAGCGCTGCCCAGGCGAGCACCACCAGGCCCGCCAGCAACGGCAGGAACACGCGGCGGTGGCGCGCGGCACTCCCGGGCGCCGCGGCGCGCGCTGTGGCGGCCATGGCCCCGCGTTCAAGAGTCGAACACGAAGGTGCTTTGCAGCGCGTTGTGGTTCTTGATGTCCACGTCGATGCCCAGCGCGGCATTCTTCGAGCGGTAGCTCGGCGCCTTGCCGACGAAGACCGGCGCGCCCGGCACGGTCGAGAACACGGTGTCCGACAGCACGGTCTGGCCGCCGGTGGCGCCGCGGTACGGCTCCAACTCGGCGTAGTAGTCGCTGCCGATCGTGAGCTTGCCGCTGCCCTCGTTCACGTGAAAGCCGATCGGTGCGCGTTCCACCGACACCACGTTGCCGATCAGCTTGGCCAGGTCGGCGATCGGCCCGCCGGCCGCGCCGGTGTACACCTTGAGCAGCGCGGCTTCCTGCTCCTTCGAGGCGTTGTCGTCGACGAAGATGGCAGCGCTCCAGTTGCCCTGCAGGATGTTGCCGGGCACGTGCGCCACCGCGGCGACGGTGTTGCCGCCGACGTCCAGGCCGTCGACCGTGCCCTTGTCGATGCGCCAGGCGATGATGGTGTCGCAGGTGCCGTTGTCGGGGTCCTCGCCGATCCAGCAGGGACACAGCACGTTGCAGTTGCAGACCTCCAGCAGGCGACCTTCCAGGTGATAGCTCATTCCGACCTCCTGTCATGTTGATGTCGAAGCGTCACTGACACGAACACGTCACACGGAACTTGTCGCCGCGGCTCGGGCGGCAAGGGAAAACCATGCTACGCCGCTGCAGGGCGCGCGTCCATTTGCCGAATGGCCGAACGCAACGAGGGCTCAGCGCTTGCCGAGCAGCCTTGCCAGCAGCGCTTCGATCTGCGCCACGTCCACCGGCTTGGTCAGGTGCGCGAAGAAGCCGGCCTCGAAGCTCAGTTGCCGGTCGCGTTCCTGCCCATAGCCGCTGACGGCGATCAGCGGCGGCGGCTTCGCCACTTCGGCACGCGTGCGCTGCGCCACCTCCAGGCCGTTCAGGCCGGGCAGGCCGATGTCGAGCAGCACCAGGTCCGGCGCCAGGTGCTTGATCGCCTCCAGCGCACTGAGGCCGTCGTGCCGCATCACGGAGCGGCATCCCAGCGCGTCCATCAGGGCCGACATGGTTTCGGCGGCGTCGCGGTTGTCGTCGACCACCAGCACGAATGGCCGGCCGTCGTGGGGCTGGGAGGTGGAGGGTGGCTTGTCGGGCACGACCGGCGCCGTGCTCCGGGGCAGCAGCACCACGAACTCGCTGCCTTCGCCCGGCACCCCCTTGCTGAAGCAGGCCACCTCGCCGCCGTGCAGGTCCACCAGTTGCTGCACCAGGCTCAAGCCCAGGCCCAGGCCGCCCTGCGAGCGCGCGAGGTCCTGTTCGCCTTGCTCGAACAGGTTGAAGATGCGCTGCAGGTCGCGCTGCGGCACGCCCGGGCCGTCGTCGCGCACGCTCAGTTCCACGCGGTCGCCGCGCAGGCTGGCGCGCAGTTCGACGTGGCCGCTCGACGGCGTGAACTTGATGGCATTGCCGAGCAGGTTGCTGATCACCTGGATCAGGCGGGCGCGGTCGCCGAGCACCCACAGCGGCGACTGCGAGACCTCGAGGCGCACCTGGTGGGACTTGTCGGCGGCCAGCGGCGTCATCGCTTCCAGGGCTTCGGCCACCGCGTCGCGCAGGTCGACCGGCCGCGTCTCCAGCCGGATCTTGCCGCTGGTGATGCGGCCCACGTCGAGCAGGTCGTCCACCAGCCGCACCAGCTGCCGCAGCTGGCGCGAGATGGTGTCCTGCACCAGTGTCAGCTGCGGCGTTTCCAGCTTCAGCCGCTTCATCAGCGCCAGGGCGTTGGCGATCGGCGCCAGCGGGTTTCGCAGCTCGTGGCCCAGCATCGCCAGGAAGGTGCTGATGCGCCGGCCCTCGTCCTCCAGCGAGCTGACGCGGCGCTGCTCGGTCAGGTCGCGCGTCACCTTGGCGAAGCCGATCAGCGCGCCCGAGGCGTCGTGCACCGCGGTGATGACCACGCTGGCCCAGAAGCGGCTGCCGTCCTTGCGCAGGCGCCAGCCTTCGTCCTCGAAGCTGCCCTCGCGCTGCGCGATGCGCAGTTCCTCGTCGGGCCAGCCGCGCGACTTCTGCTCGGGCGGGTAGAACACCGAGAAGTGATGGCCGATGATCTCGTTGGCCTCGTAGCCCTTGAAGCGGCGTGCGCCCATGTTCCAGCTGACGACGCGGCCGGACGGGTCGAGCATGAAGATCGCATAGTCCTTCACGCTCTCCACCAGCAGCCGGAAGCGCTCCTCGCTCAAGCGCATGTGCTCTTCCTGCTGGCGGCGTTCGGTCAGGTCGCGCGTGATCTTCGAAAAGCCGCGGAACCCGCCGTCCGGGCCCAGCAGCCGGGTGATGACGACGTTGGCCCAGAAGCGCGAGCCATCCTTGCGCAGGCGCCAGCCCTCGTCCTCGAAGCGGCCGGTCTCGCGCGCCATCCGCAGTTCGTACTCCGGCCAGCCGCGCGCCAGTTGGTCGGGCGGGTAGAACAGCGAGAAGTGGCGGCCGATGACCTCGTTCGCCTCGTAGCCCTTGATGCGGTGCGCGCCGGCGTTCCAGCTGCGCACGCGACCCTCGGTGTCGAGCAGGAAGATCGCGTAGTCGGTGACCGCATCGACCATCAGCCGGTAGTCGGCGTCGCCCACGGCCGGCATGGGGGCATGCGAAGGCACCCCGGCCAGGGGAACGGAATCACTGCCGGCGTCTGCCATGCGCACCTTCGATCGAGCCGGGCCACCCGCCGGGACGGCGGGCGCGACCCTCGTGTGCCCCGGCCGGCGGAACGGACGGGCCGGGACGTCGGCGGGAGTCTAGCGGGGTGGCTGCGCCCGGCTCGTCGGACGGCGCCTCAGCTTTCGGGGCGGTGCACATCGAGCTGACGTCTTCTTCGGATAGCATTCCCGCCGACGGTGACGCCGCCTCCATGGACCTTCGTCCCGGACGGCCTGCCGCGACGAGGAAACGGGCTTGGGCACCGACGACGCTTTCGCCGAACTGGGTCTGGCATCCGGCGCGAGCCAGGGCGAAGTGAAGGCGGCGTGGCGCCGGCTGGCCTCGCAATGGCATCCTGACCGCAATGGCAGCGCCGATGCGGTGGTGCGCATGCAGCGCATCAACCAGGCCTTCGAAGAGATCCGCCGCGCCGGTTTCAGCGCCCCGTCGTCATCCTCAGAGCCCTCAGCAGCCGACCACGACGCGCCCGCATCCCACCCGCCGACCGACCCCACCACCGGCCACGCCGAGCAGGACGCCGGCGAAACCGCATTCGACGACGACACCGCTACGCGCCGGCAGCGGCGGCCCATCCACCGCAAGGTGAAGCTGTCGCTCGAAGAGGCCGCGGCCGGCTGCATCAAGGTGCTGCGCGGCAAGCTCACCCAGACCTGCGCCACCTGCGAGGGCGCAGGCCACCAGGTGCTGGGCGGCAACTGCGCGCGTTGCGGCGGGTCGGGCGCCGTGCACAAGCGTTCCTTCTTCGGCTGGCCCACCGGCACGGCCGAGTGCGAGGCCTGCCTGGGCGGCGGCATCGCCAGGCAGCCATGCGCGGCCTGCCGGGGCAGCGGCAAGACCGCTGCGCGCGCCTACCAGGTCAAGGTCCGCATTCCGGCCGGCGTGCGCCACGGCGATCTGCTGCACGTCGACGGCCGGCGCCTGCGGCCCGAGCGGCTCGCCGCCGATCTCGAAATCCGCATCGAGCTGTTGCCGCATGCCTTCTTCACGCTCGACGACGACGGCACCCTCCGCTGCGAGATCCCGGTCGATGGCTTCGCCTGGCTCGCCGAGCGCCCGGTCCCGGTGCCGACACTCGCCGGCCTGCGCCCGCTGCAGCCCAGCCGCAGCCGCGTGTCCTACTGCCTCGAGGGCCAGGGATTCCCGACCGCACGCGGCGGCGCCCACGGTGATCAGTGGGTGACGCTGGTGCCCGTGTTTCCGCAACAGCTCAGCACCGACCAGCAGATCCTGCTCGACCAGCTCTGCGCCACCACATCGGGCGCCGGGGGCCGAGGCGTCGATAACCGGCTCGATGCGTGGCGGCGGGGCCTTCGCGCATGGGAGCGGGGGCTGGGCGGCTGACATCGGCGATCGCTGCGATCGATGTCGTCCCTGGGTCGGACTGGCGTTGCAGGTCGCGCTAACGCCGCAGCCAGTTTTCGACGCTGAGGCGTGGCACCCTGCCAAAGTGACGCTCGTTGTCTGTCACCACGATGAGGCCGAGGGCACGCGCGTGCGCTGCGATCATCGTGTCGTAGTGACCGATCGGAATACCGGCACTTTCGAGTTCGGCGCGTAACTCCCCATGCGCATCGGCCGCATGACGATCCCACGGCAGCACATCCGCAACCTGAAGGAACTCCTGGACCAGGCGAGCCAAGCGCCTAGCCTCGGGTCGCTTGGACAAGCCGTAGACGTGCTCGGACATGGTGATGGCCGAAATGCACCACGCCTCTTGCGGGAGCGCGCCGAGCTTGGCTTCGATGGCAGGTTCTCCGCGTATCGCCGCGCTGGTGATGTTGGTGTCCAGCATGTAGACCAAGGTCATTCTTGCCAGCCTTCGAAGGGGTCGCGTTGTGGCGGCTTTGCGATGGAGTCCTCGCGATCCCGCATGAGGCTGTCCAGGCCCTCTGCGGTCAATTCGGCACGCATCTGTTCGCGCAACACGACGAAATTCGCCCAGCTCTTGCGCGTCTTGGGTGAGAGCACTACTTCGCCTGAGCGGGCATCTCGACGGATGTAGACCTCTTCGCCGTCGAAACGGAATTCGGCGGGCAGGCGCACTGCCTGGCTTCCGCCGTTGGTAAACAGCCGCGCTGTGCGCGATGGGTCGGCAATCATCGATATTCCCTTGTGAATGCTCGTGTGGAACTGTCAGCCAGTTTAATCGGCGGATGTATATATGCAAGTATAGACATCTAGTATTTGCTCGCAGACCGGCCCTGGACCCGCCGTCCGGCCTTGCGAAAATCCTTCGACCCCGCCACCAGCGCCTCGATCTCCTGCATCAGCGCCCGCGCCCCCGGCGACGGAAACGCGCCGGTGCGCTGCGTCAGGCCGATCTCGCGCCGCGTGGCATCGAGCGGGAAGTCGAGCACCACCAGGCTGCCGTCGCGGATCTCGTGGCGCAGTTGGTGCGGCGAGATAGCGGTGACCATGTCGCTCGCCAGCAGCAGGCCGCGCAGCACGGCGAGGTCGCCGGTCTCGACGCTGGGCACGGGCGTCGGTTGCCGCGCTGTAGAGAAGAAGCGCTCCAGCAGGTCGCGCGAAGGCGAGCCGGGTCGCGACAGCACCCAGCGCGCCTGCTGCAGCGTGTCGAAGCCGATGCGTGCGGCAGCGGCCAGCGGATGGCCTGCGCGCGCGATCACGGCGAGGCGGTCTTCGAACAGCGCGGCCTGCTGCAGGTCGCGTGCCTCGTCGGCGGGGCGCAGGGCGCCCAGGATGAAGTCGACGTCGCCGCTGCGCAGCGAAGCCGCGAGCGCGTCGTAGGGGCTCTCGACCGTGGCCACGTGCAGCAGCGGGTGCCGCGCCAGCAGCGAGGCGATGGCCAGCGGCAGGATCTGCGTGCGGCCCAGCGGCAGCGCGCCCACCATCACGCTGCCTTGCAGCGTGCCTTCGCTGGCCGCGATGTCGGAGCCGATGTGGCGCAGCTCCGATAGCACGCGCTTGAAGTAGAAGGCCGCGATCTCGCCCGCCGGCGCGGGCACGAGCCCCTTCGCCCGGCGCTCGAACAAGGTGGCGCCGAGGCCGCGCTCGAGGTCTTTCACCGTGCTGCTGATGGCCGGTTGCGTGATGCCGAACTCGTGCGCCACCGCGGCCATGTGGCGCTTCTCCGCCAGGCTGGCGACCACCGCGAGGCGCCGGCCGTTGAGGATCGAGGCGAACAGCGACTGCACTTCCGCCCCGGCGCCGATGCCGCCGCGCGCCACCAGCTGGGCGCGGGCCTGTTCGAACTCCTGCTCGACGCGGCGCGCGCGTGCCAGCACCAGCGCACCGTAGGCATTGAGCGCCATGCCGCGCGCGCGGCGGTCGAAGAGCGGCCGGCCCAGCGCGGCCTCCAGCTCCGAGACGGCGCGCGTCACGGCCGATGGCACGCGGTACAGCGCCTCGGCGGCCGCCGCGATGCTGCCGGCCGCGGCCACCGCCGAGAACGCGCGCAGGTGGCGCAGGTTGATGCCCAGCGCGCCGCCGTGCTCGCGGTCCATAACTTTGTGTTGCGGGCGATCGGGGTGCGCGGCCATGGCAG